>JAEYRD010000134.1 GCA_023435725.1 Pseudomonadota bacterium
AGTTCAACCTCGGCCTCGATCCGGACACCGCAAAGAGCTTCCACGACGAGACCCTGCCGAAGGAAGCCCACAAGGTCGCGCATTTCTGCTCGATGTGCGGCCCAAAGTTCTGCTCGATGAAGATCACCCAGGACGTGCGCGACTACGCCGCGACGCTGAACGATCCGAACTCTGTGGGCATGTCGATGCAGGGCACCGTCGAGGACGGCATGAAGCAAATGAGCGCGAAGTTCAAGGAGATGGGAAGCAGCGTGTATCTGGATGCTGAGAAGGTGAAGGAGAGCAATCGGGCGCTGTGAGCCACACGACCGTGCCTCCATGACCGCATCCTAGGACGTGTAGAGGCCGGGCGACAGCCTGGCCTCTTTCATTTGGCACAGCCTCGATCCAACAAGACGCTGGAAAGCAGGTGTCAGGTGATTAGCATTGGATTGCTTCGGACTCACAAGCTACGTCGATCCTGGTACTCTTGTTCAGTGAGGTCCTCCAGATCCTGATCGCCGATTGCAAATGACCAGCTCGTTCTCTGGGTAATCGGGTCGTTTTGGCGCCCCCCCGAGGAACCACCAGGATCTGAATTCCGGATTATCGTAGATCGACAGCACGTCCCCATTTTCAAACACAAGATCGAGCCGGTCCTTACTGACAATCCTCGTCTCGGCGATTCTAGTTCGTAAAATGCGATCAACATTCAAGGATTTGTGATTGCCGTAGATCTCGTAAAGGAAATTGACCGCGCCATCGGAGGATCTGAATGAGAAGCGATCCGCTACATTCAACAGGGCATGCTCGTCCTCAAACCAAAACACTATGTGGTACTTGTCGATCGTCACTTGATAGAGCTCCCATCCTATGATGGGGCCAAAATCGAAGCGTTGAGTAAAACCAATTGCCATCTCAATTTTCTTCCCGATTTACCGCTAGCGGGCAGACCGGATAAACGTAGCGATATCTGGTGTCTTTGTCGTCCCGTGTATCGCTCCGCTCATGCGGGCTACAGCCGCGAATGATTGACGTGCCCGAAGCCCCCCACCGCCTCCCCGACCAGCTCCGTCCCAACCTCCGCCTCGTCTTCGTCGGCACCGCCGCCAGCACGCGCTCGGCCGAGCTCGGGCACTACTACGCCCATCCCGGCAACCGCTTCTGGCGCGCGATCCATGAGGCCGGCATCACGCCGCGGCGCTATCAGCCGGGCGAGTTCGCAAGTTTGCTGGAGCTCGGGATCGGCTTCACCGATCTCTCCAAGTCGGGCGCCGGGATGGATCATCAGATCGAGGCGGCATCAATCGATGTGCCGGGGTTCAGGGCCAAGATCGAAAAGTATCGGCCGCGGACGATTGCGTTCACGAGCAAGAAGGCGGCGAGTTTGTTTTATGGCAGGCCGTCGAGTTTGATTTCGCTGGGACGGCAGCAATCGGATGGGAGCCTGCCGGAGATATTCGTGCTCCCCTCGCCGTCCGGCGCTGCATCCGGGCATTGGACGCTGGAGCCGTGGCGGGAGTTGGCGGCGTGGATTGCGGCGTAGCGTCGGTGAGCAGCGCCACGTAACTCGGATGAACGGCGCTGGCTCTAAGCCCGGACGATTCGGAGGCTTTGCGGAGAAATTAGGGAAGGCCGTTTTCCTGGTGCTCCCATACGAATCGCAAAACCCTGCTCCACGAGATACGCAGCCTCATCAAGCGAGCGGACAAAAGTCGAGTTCTCGACCTTGTTCTTCTGTCCCTTGATTCTTCGGTCTACCAACTCGAAACCCCGGTCAGTCTCGATTGGGACCTCGACGACACCTGGACGAGGTAGGACCCGTTCAATTCGCACGCTCATCAATTCCCCGCGTTGCCATCAATGCTTCCAGGTCCGTCGGACCTACATCCCGCCTCACGCATCTCTAGAATGATTGTCCAAAATGTTCGCAAGCTCTTTCCACGGAATGCGTCGGAAGCCACTCTTAGCTCGTGCGCTCTTCCATCCAAATGTACCCTGACCGATTTCAATCGTCCCAATCAAGCCATTGCGTCCTCGCACCCTGAGGCTCATGGCGGCACCAGCCTTAGCTATGTCCCAAGCCTGCATAGAAACGTTGACCGCGTACCGAGGCTTCACTTTTCTCGACCTTCTTGCCACGATTCCTCTCCCTGTTTCGTGGCCCAACGTACCGGCTGGGACGGAATGAGCAAGCTCGCCCTTAGGCTGAGGGCTGCGGATCAATCTACTTTCTGCACTATAATCGTGAGTTTGGTGGGTCTGCGTTCACCATCAACGAGCGTCGCCCGGATAGGCGAAGCAATATCCGAGCTTAGGCACTCTGCTCCCGGCACATCGCAGCGCAGACCCGGGACCCAGAAGCTCCGGCACGGATGCGGCATGGGCCCCGGCTCTGCAGCGCATCACGCCGCAAACGGCGGCGCGCTGCACTGCGTCCGGGGCACGCCACCATCCTCACCCCGCATACGCCTTGTCCAGATCCGCAATCACGATCTTCCTCATCCCCATCATGGCCTGCATCACGCGGTTCGCCCTGGTGCGGTCGGGGTCGCCGAGATAGCGGGGAAGCGCTGATGGGATCACCTGCCAGGACAGGCCGAACTTGTCCTTGAGCCAGCCGCAGCGGGATTCCTCGCCGCCGTCGGCGGTGAGCCGGCTCCAGAAATAGTCGACCTCACCTTGCGTCTCGACGCTGATGAAGAACGACACCGCCTCGTTGAAGCGGTGCTGCGGCCCGCCATTGAGCGCGTTGAAGCGCTGCCCTTCGAGCTCGAACACCGCCATGAAGTCGCTGACGGTCTCAACCTTGGCGTTGGGGAATACCGATTTGTAGAAGGCGACGGCCTGCGGGACGTTGTTGTCGAACCACAGAAACGGCGTGATGGAGGTCATATGCGGATGCCCTTGGTGTTGGAAGGAGGCGCGTAAGGCGCGGGATCGTCCGGAGGACGAAGAACGAGGCTGGCATCCGACAGGCCCGGGCAATTTTTTCGGCCATCCTGTATGATGGGCCCGGAACTACCCGGTCGAGGAGCCCGCCGGCATGCTGACTCTCTATTCCTACCCGGAGCTGTTCGGCGTCGCCGACAACAACGGCTACGGCCTCAAGGTCTACGCCTTCCTGAAACTCACGGGCGTGCCGTTCGTGCACGAACACGTGTTCGATGCCTCCGCCGCACCGCGCGGGCAGCTTCCTTACGTCGTCGACGACGGCGAGACCATCGGCGACAGCGAGACGATCATCGCGCATGTGATTGCGAAATATCGGCTGAGCATCGATGCCGCACTCGTCCCGGAGCAGCGGCTGACCAATCATCTCGTCACGCGCATGCTGGATGATCTCTACTGGGTGATGTCGTATTCGCGCTGGAAGGACGACCGCTACTATCCGGCGTTCCGCGACGCCTTCATCGCGCAGCATCCGCAGCTCGATGCCGAGGGGCTGGAGAAGGCGAAGGCGTACAACGCGCAGCGCTATCATTTCCAGGGCATCGGCCGCTACACGCCCGAACAGGCTTACGCGCGGGGCCTTGCCGATCTGAAGGTGCTGGCCGAGATCGTACCCGTGAAGGGCTTCGTGCACGGCGAAGCGCCGACCAGCATCGATGCCGGCATCTACGGCTTTCTCGCCAACATCTACTTCTTTCCGATCCCGACGCCGCTGAAGGCCTTCGTCGATGCGCACACAAATCTCGTCGCGTATTGCGAGGCAATCCACGCGGCGGTCGGTGGATAACAACAACCATCATTTGCGACCGCGCTCTTCGTGATGCGCTTTCGTTGCTGCTTGGGAGTGAACGACCTCAACGCTGGCTGATGCTTCTTCAAGCTCACGTCGCATCCCGCCTCCGTCTGCGCCTGACAGGCTATCGCCCAAAATCGGCCCCAGAGTTTCCATGACTCAGTCTTGCTTTGGTCAAAGCTGCACTGGGGAGTATGCAACGCGGAAGTCGGACGACCCACCTCATTCAGCGTCAACCCGGGCAGGAGGCGCAAATGCAGTCGACGCCGGAAATGCAGTCCACCCCGGACATCAAGCCAGCTGATCCACCCGCTGTCGATCCGGGCCCCTCCACGCAGAGATCGGGACTGTCCGCGCCGGACAAGGAACTGGTTGCGCGCGCTGATGAAAGGCTCGCGCATGCCTACGAGCAGATCGCGCTCGCCGATGAACAACTCGCGCGTATGAACCAGCAGATGTCCAGGTTGGCGCCCGAGGCCGGCCAGCAGCCCGGCCGCAGGCCCGCCCGACACGGGTCGGCCCTGCGCGGCTTGATCGGCCTCCTGTTGGCGGCGGGCATCTTCAGCGCGGCCTTTGTCTCGCAGTTCGCCGGCGAAGCGACGCGGCAGATGATCTCCCGCTGGGCGCCGCAATCGGCTTCAGCTTCGGTGCTGCCGAACGAAAAAACGCTGGCCTCCGTCCAGCCGGACGCACCTCCCGTTCGTTTGGCTGCGGCTGATGCAACCCTTTCGCAAGCCCCACCTGCAGCTCAGACGGCACCGCAAGAGGTGGCGCCGACCGCGGCCGCGATACCCACCGAACTGACACAGTTGCTCGAGACGATGTCGCACGATCTCGCCAATTTGGTGCAGAAGATCGACGAGCTCAAAGCCAGCCAGGACCAACTGGCCCGCGACCAGGCGAATACTGCCGAACAGGTCAAGGCCAGCCAGGAACAGGTGGCGCGTCTCGTTGCCGCCACCGCGGAGCAGAACCAGCGTGCCGCGACGCCGGCACCCCTGCCACGGCCAGTGGCCGCCCCCGCGCGCACGCCGACGCCGCCACCGGTGACGCAGGCCAGAGTGCAGCGGCAACCGCCAATGCAATTGCGGCCGGAGTTACGGTAGAGCGTTTTCGCGCGAAGTGGATACCGGTTCGCGTCAAGAAAACGCGTCAGAATAAGAGTCTAGAGCCCCGTTCCGATTCCATCGGAACGGGGCTCTAGCAAGTGTCGATGCGGTAACGCGCCGACCCGTTCGGCCGCCCGTTACCGCATCGTGATCGCAAGCCCGCTCAGATCAGCATTCGCCATCAGGCCAACCTGAGTGCCGGAGAGCTCCAGCACGGCGCCCTTCTGGTTGGTGAGCACGATGGCGCGCGCGCCGGCGCCGATGGCGAGGCCGGCACCGGCGGCGCCGTAGACGCCGGCAACATCGGAGGGACGGTTGATGTTGGAGACGCGGCCGCGCAGCACGGTCTTGGAGCCGCCGAAGACGAGACCGTAGTCGAGCCCGCCGGTCGAGAGCGAATAGGAGCGGCCGCGGAAGTTGAGCACGCCGGAGCCGCCCGAACCACCGATGATCCAGCCCGCCTTGTAGATCGTCAGCACCACGGTGCCGCTGTCGGCCTGCGCCGCAGTCGAGAGGCCGGCAAGGGCGGCGATGGCGACGAGCGCAGCGCGAAAGGTGGAAGCGATCTTCATGGGCGTCTCCGGAAGCTATTCTTCAAGGATGGAATCGAATCAGACGAGGCGAATCTACCCGATGCATCGCGGCGGCAAAATGATGGGGCGGCGCGTGGCGAGAGGTGCAGCAGCGCATTCAACTGTCATCGCCCGGCTTGACCGGGCGATCCAGTATTCCAGAGGCATCAACGATTGAACCGCAAAGCCGCGGCGTACTGGATGCCCCGGTCAAGCCGGGGCATGACGGCGGAGTTTGATGCCACACGACACGCACGCCGCCACCATGCCATTGTGCCGGTGTTTTGCCCGACGGGTCAAGCGATTTTCGGTCTTGCCGAATTCTGAAAAGACTAGTCAATTCTACTTTGCATGGGGTTGTTTTCGCATTTTTGTTGGAGCGGGCCCGAGCTGTCGCTAGGCTCGTGCCGCCCAGCCCTTCACCCGAGGTGATCCCATGTCGATCCAGCATTTCGCGCCCCCACCGCATGTGAAGGCGCCACCGCTCTCCTTCGCCACGCGTGTCGGCGACCTCCTGTTCATCTCCGGCATTCCCGGCTTCGACGCCAATGGCGCGCTGCCTGACGGCTTCGAGGCGCAGTTCGCCAACGTCGTCGTCAACATCAAGCGCGTGCTGGGGGAAGCCGGCGCGACGTTGCACGATCTCGTCAAGGTCAACGTGCTCCTGACCCGCGCCTCCGACGTCGCGACGATGAACGCGCTCTATGCCGGCGCGTTCGGCCCGCCGCCCTATCCGGCCCGCACCACCTGTGTGGTGCAGGCCCTGCCGAACCCGGCGATGCTGATCGAGATCGAGGCGGTGGCGTCGCTGGCGAAGTAAGCCGCAGTTCAGCGCACCGGCGTTTCCGCATCGTCATTGCGAGCGCAGCGAAGCAATCCGGAATCTTTCCGCAATGACAGTCTGGATTGCTACGCTGGCGCTCGCAATGACCGAGATTGGCGAGATCACGGCGCTTCCAGACGCCGTGTGCGTTGCTCGGACCGGAAAAACAGGACGCGCGGAAGGCGCAATTCGGCAAGTACCTCTCACCTGATATATCCGTGAACGGCGCCCCGGCGGCTTGCCAGACACGCAATTTTGCCGCACGAGTTTTCTTCTCACGCCGTTATCAGGAGATATTTCATGCGTCGCGCTCTTGCGCTTTGTGCCGTTGCCGGAATCGCCTCGTCCCTGTTCGCCGCGCCGGCCTCGGCGAAGGTCGGCTATTACGTGATCCGCTGGGACAACACCGGCATCTGCCAGGTCTGGAACGAGGACCTCAAGTACAAGCCGTTCGAGTGGGGCGCCTCGACCTATAAGGTCGTCAGCAAGCCGCAGCCGACCTTCACGGCCGCCTCCGACCTGCAGATCAAGATGCGCGCAGAGCGTCGCTGCACTCTCTAGGCGTCACGCGACATTTGGAATTCGAGAGGCGGGTCGCGCGAGCGATCCGCCTTCTTCCTTTTGCGGGCGGCCCTTCGTTTTCCGGTCCAGATCACGCATTTCCTTCGCACGCTCATTGAACCTGGCCAGCCGGCGGAACTACTCACATCTTGTCCGGGGCGCATTCCCCAAGCGTCCTGCACCACCCCTCCCAGTCATTGTCGGGAGGCGCATCACATCTTTCATTTTAAGGAGCTGATCATGCGTCGTATTTCCGTGCTGTGCGCTGCCGCGGGTCTTGCTGTTACGGCCTTCGTCGCTGCGAGCCCTGCCGAAGCCAGCTATCACCTGATCCGCTGGCAGGACACCGGCTTCTGCCAGATCTGGGACGAGAGCATCCCGACCACTCCGTGGCCCGCCGATTTCCTTCGCATCAGCGCGACCGTCCCGACTTTCGGCGACGCCCTCATGTTGAAGGATCATGCGTTGAGGGACGGCCACTGTAGCTGGTGAGAATTCGATCGGCGGACGACAAGGGTCGGGCAAGGATGCGATGCTAGCGTCCTTGCCCGATTGTTTTCTACCTCGCGGCTTTGGAGCAGATCGATGCGCACGCCGACGACGACAGCAACAGTTCTAGCCGTACCGCTTCTGCTCGCTGCAACGGCGCAGGCGGAGGCCCCGCAATCCTTCCGCGTGATCTCGCCGATCTTCGGCCAGCTCGTCAGCTTCGCGATGCCGACGCATTTCACCGCCGTGTTCGAGAACACCGAGGACAGCCACTACATCCGCGAGGCCGTGCTCAAGGACGAGACGGCCGAGCTCTGGACGCAGATGATCACGGTGACCGGCGAGAAGGGCATGACGCTGACATCAGGTGCATCACCCGAGAAGTTCGCAGGCACGATCGCGGGTGGCTTCAAATCGGCCTGTCCCGACAGCTTTGCGGCGAAGCCGCTGGGCGCCACGAGATTTGGCCGCTTCGAGGGCTTTGTCGCGGTGATCGGCTGCGGCCGCATCGACAGCGGCCCGACGCGGCACAGCGAGACTGCGCTCCTGATCACGCTCAAGGGCACGACCGACTATTACACCATCCAGTGGGCCGAGCGCGGCCCCGAACTCGACGAGCCGCCGGTCAATGACGAACGCTGGCAGGCGCGGCTGCGCGATCTGAGCCCGATCGACCTCTGTCCGATCGTACCGGGCGAAGCCGCACCCTATCCGAGCTGCGTCGACAAGAGCTGAGGCGCTCTCACGCGTCCTTGTGCGCGCCGGGGTGGATCAGGATGTCGCGCGCAGCAGCGAGGTCGATGAACGCTTCGGCGCTGCCGCCCTGGTCGGGATGCATGCCCTTGGCGGCGCGGCGATAGGCCTGGTTGATGTCCTCGCAGGTGAGCTGCACCGCGAGCGGCAGGCCGAGCACCTTGCGGGCCCGGTCCTCACTTGAGAGTTTCTTCGGCATCGCGTTGCGGCGGCCGAAGCGCGGCGCCGTCAGGTCGTGAACGACCTCGAGGATCACGCCGATACGGCGCTGTGCCGCCAGCGCGACGCTGTGATCGTCGTTCTCGACGGCCTGGCGCAATACCGGAAGCGCCTGCTCGGCCGCCTGCCGCAGCGTGGCATCAAGGCTCATCCGCACGATCTCGGCCACGAGCCGGACCGCCTCAGCCCAATCGGCGGCGTCCGCCGACCGCAGGCGTTCGAGAGCCAGTTTCCAGGATTCAAGCCGTTCCATCATGCGCGCAACGTTTAGCAATGACGATCAGTATGCCAAGGCCGCCGTTTCCGGCCCCTTAATTTCGAGTTAGCCTTTCATGAAACTTCGAAACGAATCCGGGAGGAAATTGTCATGGCATTGCTTGCAAACCATATCGCCGTCGTCACGGGTGCCGGCTCCGGCATCGGCCGGGCGATTGCGACCGGTTACGCCCGCGAGGGCGCGCAGGTCGTACTGCTCGACGTCAACGCCGACACGGTCGCGGAAGCCGCCCAGGAGATCCGCAAGGCCGGCGGCAAGGCCGAGAGCTTTGCGCTCGACGTAACCAGGCGTGACGACTGCTTCGCTCTCGCAAAGCAAGTCGCCGACAAGGTCGGACAGGTCTCGATCCTCGTCAACAATGCCGGCATCACCCGCCGCAACGCCTTCACCGCGGAGACGGAGACGGTGGCGAAGGACTGGAACGACATCATCTCGCTCAACCTCAACGGCGTCTTCAACACGACGCAGGCGTTCCTCGCGCCGTTGCGCGCAGCCAAGGGCCGGATCGTCAATATCGGCTCGATCCAGTCCTTCGTACATCTGCGCACGCCGAGCTCGGCGGCCTACACCACCTCGAAGCACGGCGTGCTCGGCTTCACCAAGGCGCTGGCAGTCGAACTCGGCAAGGAAGGCGTGCGCGTCAACGCGATCGGGCCGGGCTTCATCGAGACCAACATCAACGCCAATGTGCGCGCCACCAATCCGGCGCTGGTGCAGGCCTTCGTCGATCACACCCCGCTGGCGCGCACTGGCAAGCCCGAGGACATCGTGGGCCCGGCAATCTTCCTCGCGTCGGACCTGTCGGCTTACGTCACGGGAACGATCGTGATGGTCGACGGCGGATACCGGACGGTGTGAGCAAGGCGCGCGATATGCCCGCATCGCTATGCATCCCGTGCCAATCGCGGCTGCTTCGCGGCATTCCCAAGGTCAATTGGTGGGTTGGCCCGCGATTAACCTTTCATTAACCAAACGCGCCCACCGTAGATCTACGGCTTGGGGGTCGTTTGTTCTCGATCCGCTTCCAAGATGGAAGCGGGCGTTGATCGGGAGGTGTGTTGATGACCACTGTTCATGTCGCCGGGTCCGAGCCGGGCGCGCAATTTCTGACCCCCAACCAGATCGTTCCGCTCTTGATCGGCTCGACCGTCGACGAGGTCGAACGCGAGCTCGTACTTCAGACGCTCGCGCGCTGCGACGGCAACCGCACGCGTGCATCGCGCGTGCTCGGCCTGTCGGTACGGACGCTGCGCAACAAGATCAGGATCTATGCTGCCTCCGGCATCGAGGTGCCGGCGTATCATGACTAGCGTGTGACGCCGCGATCATTCTGCGCGCGGTGCCGCCCGGCAAAACGTCTGATACAGCATGGTGCCGACCAGCAGCGACAACGCGATGATCGCGACCCAGGCCGCGGTCAGCGCGATGGCGCGTAATACGAAGGCGGTCAGAATCGCCCATGAGGCTTGCGGCTCCTCGGCGTAGCCGACCGGCACGACATCGGGCACGAGCAGATGCGCGAGGCCGACCGCCGCCGCGAGGATGATTGCAGACAGGCAAAAGATCTTCCACGCTGCACGCATCGGTCGCTCCTCGCAAGGTTGTGGCCGTGCATCATCAATGACACGACGCCCCCTGGCCTCGATTGATGTTGATCAAGCCCGTTGCGATCCCCGGGCGGAATTGCTGCTGTCGTCAAACGCCGCTAAGTAGCTTGCTTGCGCAGAGGGAGCAGTCGCGTGGCAGACGAACAGAAACGGCAGGGACCGCAGGGGCCGCGCGGGCGGCAGGGCGAACCGGGACGGCCGGGCCCGCAGGGTCATCCGGGCCGGCGCGGGCCGGACGGCGCGCGCGGCAAGCCGGGCCCCCAGGGCAAGCCGGGGGCGGTCGGAAAGGCCGGACCACTGGGCAAACCCGGCCCGCAAGGCAAGCTGGGCGAGACCGGTCCGCGTGGAGCAGCCGGAGCGCAGGGACCTGCGGGACCGCAGGGGTCGACGGGACCGCAAGGCCCGCGTGGCGAGGCCGGCCCGCGTGGCGAGGCTGGACCGCCCGGCCAGCTGCCCTCGATCGAGCAGGTGCTGCCGTGGCTCGAGCAGCTCTTCGACGCCTGGGACGAGCGCCGCCGCCAGCGCGAGCAGGAAGCCGCCGAGCGCGAGGCACTCGAGGCCGCGGTGCATGAGTCAGACGAGGTGTTCGTCGAGGACGAAAGCGACGACGGCGAAGGCGACGATCACAAGAAAAAGAAGAAAAAGAAGAAGCACGGCCACAAGGACTAGAGGCGTGCTCGTGCCCCGGACGCAGCGCGGCATGCGATGCTGCGCTGCTGAGCCGGGGCCCATGTTGCCCGAGCGATGTGCGCGCAATTCCTAGGTCCCGGCTCTGCGGAGCGGCACCATAGCACGTCGAAGACGCGCGTGGTCGCGCTTTTGGTGCCGTGCCGCGTCCGGGACACGAGCCTTATTCAAGATAGCCCGGAGGAATCATCCTTGTGCGGCAGCATGCCCATGCGCTCGAACTGCCAGCGCATGGTGCGATACCAGAGATAGCCGACCACGGAGCCGAGCAGCGTCAGGATGACGAGGTTGATGTTGCTGTAGGAGCCGCTCCACCACATCATCCAGGCGGTCCACAGCACCGTGAAGACGACGGCACCTGCTTTGAGGGGAAGAAGGGGACGGCTCATGGTCGTGCTCCGGGCTGTCAAAACCCCGGCAGACACCATCGCCCGTTGAGATCGTCGCGACCGTGAGCCAGGTCACGGTACGGACGTTCGAGACCGACTAACCGAAGCGCTGTCGCGAGCGCTCCCTGGCCTTCTCCGCCTCGACCTCACGATCCCGCGCAGGCGCATGGGTGTGCAGCGAGGTCAGCAGCCGGCGCGCCGCCTCCGACACCTCCGCCACCGCGCGCTCGAAGGCCTCCTCATTGGCCTGCGACGGCTTGTTGAAACCGGACAGCTTGCGCACGAACTGGAGGGCGCTGGCGTGGATCTCGTCCTCCGTCGCCGGCGGCTCGAAGTTGAACAGCGTCTTGATGTTGCGGCACATGCAGTCTCTCCCGTGACACGCCCGATGCGATCCGAGGACGAATGGAGAAGCCGAAATCCTACATCTCATGCAACGACATGTCACAGGCGGAGCTGACCATGGCTGATGTATCCACTTGCGCGCCGCAACATCGAGGAAATGTTTCTAGGGATGAGCGGGGGTCTGCTCTCGATCCGTGGAGGCCAGCTGATAAGATCGCGCGCAACGCGGCCGCCAATACGAGCCGCATGGGGAGAGAAACATGAGGGCGTCTTGCGCGGTGCTGCCGGCCATCCTGCTGTCGATCTCGGCGTTGGCCATCTCGACATCGGTATTGGCCGCCGACTATCCGTCGCCGAAACAGGGCGACTGGGTCGCCAAGGATTTCAAGTTCCACACCGGCGAGACCATGCCGGAGTTGAAGCTGCACTACACCACCATCGGTGAGCCCAGCGGCCAGCCCGTGCTGGTGCTGCACGGAACGGGCGGCTCGGGCGCGAGCATGCTGTCGCCCGCCTTCGCTGGCGAGCTGTTCGGCGCCGGGCAACCGCTCGACGCTGCCAAATATTACATCATCATCCCCGACGCGATCGGCCACGGCAAATCGTCCAAGCCGTCCGACGGCATGAAGACGAGTTTCCCAAAGTACAATTACGACGACATGGTCGAGGCGCAGCATCGCCTCGTGAAGGAAGGCCTCGGCGTCAAGCATCTGCGGCTCGTCATCGGCAACTCGATGGGCGGCATGCAAACCTGGATATGGGGCGAGAAATATCCGAAGGAGATGGACGCGTTGGTACCGATGGCCTCGCAACCGACCGAGATGGCGTCGCGCAACTGGATGATGCGGCGGATCATGCTCGACACCATCCGCAACGATCCCGACTACAATGGCGGCAACTACACCAACCAGCCGCGCATGATGAAATATGCCATCACCGCCTACGGCATCGCCAGCATCGGCGGCACGCTGGCCTATCAGCAACAGGCACCGACTGCGGCGAAGGCCGACAAGATCGTCGATGAACGGCTCGCGACGCCGATCGCGGCGGATGCCAACGACTTCGTCTACCAGTGGGACTCCTCGCACGATTACAATGCCGCCGAGAAGCTGGAGCAAATCGAGGCCTCGCTGCTGCTGATCAATTCCGCTGACGACGAGCGCAATCCGCCGGAGACCGGAGTCACGGAAGCCGCGATGAAGCGAGTCAAGAACGGCCGCCTGTACCTGATCCCCGCGAGTACCGAGACGCGCGGCCACGGCACCACCGGCAATGCAAAGTTCTACAGCGAGCAGGTCCGGCAATTGCTGCAAATCGCGCCGCAGCGGACGATGTAAGGATCGCCGCAGCTCACACTCATATCGCAACGCATCATACGCTGCGCACTCGCCCGCATATTATTTGAGCATGCAATGCTCCGGCAGCTCGGGCTTAATCGCGTCAACGATACGAATCGAGACGCGATGAGGAGGATCGCATGCACAGGTTCGCGCTGTGCGTTTGGCTGGCCGCATTGACGGGCACCGCGTTCGCGTTCGACAACGGGCAATATGACAACGTCCCGCCCGACATCCGCGCCTGGTTCAAGAGCGTGATCGCGCCGAACGGCGTGCCATGTTGCGACATTTCCGACGGCCATCGCACAGACTACGATGTGCGCAACGGCGCCTATTGGGTGCCGATCGAGGGACAGTGGATGGCGGTGCCCGAGCGCGCCATCATCCGTGACCGCGGCAATCCGGTCGGCCAGGCCGTGGTGTGGTACGTCCACCACCGCGGCACCATCATCATCAGTTGCTTCGTGCCGGCGGACGCCGTCTAGGACAAGGCGGCATGCCGATTTCGTTGGCTGGCTCCAGCACGATCAAGTAACTTCGACACAAAGCTGATGCGGAGGAATACCCTTGACCGACCTTTGCGCCGAAGACCTCGCCACCATCTATCCGAAGCCAACCCCGCGCGTGATCGCGAAAGCGCGTCCCGCAATCGACGCGCACGCGAAGAAATTCATCGAGATGTCGCCGTTCTGCGTGCTCGCGACATCGGGCACCAATGGTAGCGTCGACGCATCGCCGCGCGGTGGAAGCATTGGCTTCGTCCACGTCGCCGGGCCCAACCAGCTGCTGATGCCCGACCGCTCCGGCAACAACCGGATCGACAGTTTTCGGAACGTCGTCGAAGGCTCGGGCTTCGTGCATCTGTTGTTCTTCGTGCCCGGCATCGACGAGACGCTGCGTGTCGGTGGCCGCGGCACGCTGTCAGCCGATCCGGACCTGCTCGCGTCCATGGAGGAATTCGGCAAGCCGCCGCGCGCGGTGCTGAACGTCGCCGTCAGCGAAGTCTATTTCCATTGCGGCAAGGCGCTGATGCGCTCAAAGCTCTGGGCGCCGGAGAAGGTGCAGCGCTCGGTCATGCCGAGCATCAGCCAGGTCATCCACGATCAGACCAGCCTCGGCGAGCCGGAGAGTCAGGACGTCGTGGAAGCGCGGTACAGGACGCAGCTGTAGCGCGCCCTTCGCTGCTCAGCCAGACCGTCATGCCCGGGCTGGCTTGTCCCGGCCATGACGAGTGGAGAGCAGCCGAGCCGAGCTTAATGCCCCTCGCCCTCGAGCCCGCCGACGTGCTTCTGGGTGTAGAGCTCGAGGCCGATGCGGCCGATCAGGTCCAGCTGGGTTTCGAGGAAGTCGATGTGGTGCTCCTCGTCGCTCATCAGCTTCTCGAACAGGTCGCGCGTGACGTAGTCCTTGACGCCGTGGCAGTAGGTCGCCGCTTCCTGGTAGAGCGCCCGCGCGCTCATCTCGGCGGCGAGATCGCACTCGATGATCTCCTTGACGTTCTGGCCGATGCGCAGGGGATCGAGCACCTGCATGTTCGGGAAACCGTCAAAGAACAGGATGCGCGCGGTGAGCTTGTCGGCGTGCTCCATCTCCTCGATGGACTCCTTGCGCCAGACCTTGGCCATGTCCAAGAGGCCCCAATTGTCGAGGAAGCGATAGTGCAGCCAGTACTGGTTGATCGCAGTTAGCTCGTGACGCAGCGCCTTGTTGAGATAGTCGATGACTTTTGCGTCGCCCTGCATGGTTCACTCCAGCTCTTGCAGTCCAAATCGGCCTTAACCGAATTTAGAATCTTTCTAAGTCAGTTTGCGGATGAGGGCAACCGGCTACGGGGACGCAGCCGGGGGAAAGCTCAGCCGATCTCGAGGAAGCTTTCAGCAGGCCGCGAGGGCGAACTGGGCGAGCTCGGACGTCTCGTCATTGGCTGCCATGGTTTGGCCGTGAGGGCAGCCGGAGCAGCAGGATTTGGCGCAGGGACCAAGTGCTTCGTCGATGATGGTCTTGATTGTGCGGGCGCAGCGGCCGCATTCGGCGCTGCAGCCGAGGCATCCATAGACCTGCTTGGCATGACGCACGGCGTCGTCGGACTCGGCGACAGCGGCGCGGATATCGTCATCGCTCAGCACGTTACAGGAACAAACGATCATGGAAGCGACACGCCCTTCGGTGATGCGCCATCATCGATATTTAAGGGGCCGTCCGGATGCAAAGGGAAAAACCGGTATTTGAAGCTATTCCAAACTGGCCGAGAAGAAGCCTAGAACGGCTCTAAAATAGGGCATTGCGGCGGATCAAGATTGCGGCGGACCTAGTCGCCACCACCACCTCCACCACCATCTCCACCGCCCCCGCAATCCCCGCCGCTGCTGCCGCTATCGCTGCTGGAACAGCTGCCATCGTCGGTTGAGCTTCCCGAGCTGTCGCTGGAAAACCAGCTCCCCAGCGAGAAACTGTCACTCGTCCCCGAATAGCTGTCGCCGCTGCCGATACCCCCATCACTCGCGGCGGCTGCGCGGGAGCGCCGGCCGCGGTTCTGGATATGGGTGAACCAGCCATAGCCGATCGCGGAGATGATCCCGGCAGCGATCAAAGTATTCACCATCGCGTTGCCCATTCATCATCTCCTGCGGACCGGCGATTCCTACCAATTGGTCGCCCCCGGCAAAGGTGCCGTTCATTGATCGTTCAAACGAAGTATGGAACTCTACGCCCCAAAGAGTTCCGAGTTTGAGAGGTCAAGCCAATGAAGAAATTGCTCCTGGCAGTCGCTGCCGTCGCCACCCTGGCCATCACGGCCGGAACACCGGCCCATGCGCAGCGCGGCGTCGCAGCCGGCGTGGCTGCCGGGATCATCGGCGGCGCCATTGTCGGTGGCGCACTGGCGTCTCCGTATTACTACGGACCTGGCTACGCATATGGTCCGGGTTATGGCCCCGGCTACTACCCGCCCCGCTATTATGCACCGGGTCCGGGCTATGTCGCCGACGACTACTATGGCGGTGGTTGCGTCTGGCAGAGGCAGCGCTTCTGGGACGGCTATGCCTGGCGCGTCAGGCGCGTCAGGGTCTGTGGCTGAGGCGCCTTGAACCACTTGCTTGAACCGGTTCACTGCGGATGCGCCGTTCATCTCGGGGCCTGAAAAAGACCGCTTTTTCTCGTCACAGCTCCGTGTGCGTTTACTGTGGATTGACCATTTGCGCGCTTCCTAGCCGCACGGTCGATTTCATCAGAGTGTGCGTGAACCTTTGAAACCCGGACGCCTCTAACAAGGGAACGTCCATCTATCTCCCAGGAGAGCCAAGAGCATGAAGAAGACTTTAGTTGCCGCCCTCACGGTTGCGACGGTCGCCGGTTCGCTGGTAACCGCCACTCCGGCCGCCCAGGCCCATGACGGCGTCGGCGCGGGCATCGCAGCCGGCCTGCTCGGCGGCGCCATCGTCGGCGGCGCCATCGCGGCGAGCCGTCCGGCCTATGGTGGTCCGGTTTACGTCGCCGAGCCCGGCCCGCCGCCCCCGCCCTGCTACTGGCAGCGCCAGCGCTATTGGGACGGTTACGGCTGGGTCGTTCGCCCGGTTCGGGTTTGCTACTGATCTGATCGCAAGGCGCGTCCGCGCCGCGATCGAAGCCCGGCCGAGAGCATCGGCCGGGCTTTTTCTTTTGCTCCTGCGCTATCGCGCCGCCTGAATCGAGCGCAGCACCTCTTCGCTCGGCCAGCAATCGACCTTCAGGCCTGCCGACTTCTGATAGGCGCCGAGCGCAGCGCGCGTCTGCATGCCGGCCTTGCCGTCGATCTTGTCCTTGTAGAGCCCGACGCGTGTGAGACCGCGCTGCATGGTCTCGACGTCCTTCGTGCGCAACTGCTTCGAGGCCGACCACGGCGTTGCGAATGGCAGCGGGCTCGTCATGCGGTCGCTGAGATGGCCGACGAACAACACGTATAGGTCTGAGAAATTGTATTCCTTGATGACGAAGTAGTTCTTCGTGGTCAGGAACGACGGGCCGTAAATCCCTTCCGGCTGTAACAGCGAGGCCGGCTGCGCCTGCTCTGGCGCACTCAGCTTCTGGCCACGCACTGGCACAAAACCTTCGCGTAGCCACTGGCTGATCGGCTTCGTCACCTCGGGTACGCCACTGGTGCAATCGACCTTCTCCGGCGCCTGCACCTCGTAGGCCCAGCGCACGCCGCTCTGCCAGCCCTTGTTCACGAGCTGCTGCGCAGCCGAGGCCAGCGCATCCGGCACCGAATGCCAGATGTCGATGCGACCGTCGCCGTCGAAGTCCACGCCATGCTTGTAATATTCGGACGGCAGAAATTGCGTGAGCCCGGTAGCGCCGGCCCAGGACGAGCGCATGTCCTTGCGCGTCACCACGCCCTCGCCGAGGATCTTCAGCGACAGGATGAACTCGTTGCGATAGGTGTCCTTGCGACGTCCGACATAGGCCTGCATCGCCAGTACGCGGACGAGATCGTAAGGCAGCGTATAGCGACCGTAGTCGGTTTCGCGCCCCCAGATCGCGAGCATGACGGTAGCGGGCACGCCGGATTTCTTCTCGATCTCCGTCAGCGCCGGACGGTATTTTTGCAGCAGCCGCTGCCCCTCGCCTGCAAGCCGCGCGATCGAGGCCTCCTTGACGTAGTCCGCGGGCACCTGCACGAACTCCGCCTGCGACGGCGCGCCGGTCGCAGGTCGTCCAGGCAGGATCAGGTCGGGCAACTTGTAGTCCGGCTCGAGCCCGCGCGTCTGCTCATCGAACGTCGCGCGCGAGACGCCCGCCGCCTGCGCCTCCGGCCAGAGCGAGGCGATGAACTGGGTGAATGCGGCGTCGGCGGCGCGAGCGGACGACCAGCCGCAGGTGACCACGATCACCGCAGCGATGAGCGTCCGCCGCATCATGCCGGTCTCACCGCGTCAGCTTCTTGTACTTCATACGATGCGGGATGATGCTGTCCTGGCCAAGCCGGCGCATCTTGTCCTTCTCGTAGTCCTGGAAGTTGCCTTCGAACCATTCGACATGGCTGTCGCCTTCGAAGGCCAGGATGTGGGTCGCGATACGGTCGAGGAACCAGCGATCGTGGCTGATGATGACGGCGCAGCCGGCGAAATCCTCCAGCGCCTCTTCGAGCGCGCGCAGCGTGTCGACGTCGAGATCGTTGGTCGGTTCGTCGAGCAGAAGCACGTTGGCGCCGGACTTCAGCATCTTGGCGAGATGAACGCGGTTGCGTTCACCGCCCGAGAGCGCGCCGACCTTCTTCTGCTGGTCGGCGCCCTTGAAGTTGAACGCCGAGCAATAGCCGCGCGAATTGACTTCCTTCTTGCCGAGCAGGATCAGCTCGTTGCCGCCGGAGATTTCCTCCCACACGGTCTTCTTGCCGTCGAGCGCGTCGCGTGACTGGTCGACATAGCCGAGATGCACGGTCTCACCGACCGTGATCGTGCCCTTGTCCGGCTGTTCCTGCTTGGTGATCATCTTGAACAGCGTAGTCTTGCCGGCGCCGTTGGCGCCGATCACGCCGACGATGCCGCCCGGCGGCAGCTTGAAGGTGAGATTGTCGATCAGCAGGCGATCGCCAAATCCCTTGGTAAGGCCTTCGAAGTCGACCACGTTGTTGCCGAGACGCTCGGCCACCGGAATGATGATCTGCGCAGTCTGGGTCTGCTTCTCGCTCGCCTGCTTGAGCAACTCGTCATAGCGTTGATAACGCGCCTTGGACTTGGCCTGACGCGCCTTCGGCGAGGACGCGATCCACTCCTGCTCGCGCGCCAGCGTCTTCTGATGCGCGGCGTCCTCGCGGCCTTCCTGCTCGAGCCGCTTCTGCTTCTGCACCAGCCACGAGGAATAGTTGCCCTCGTAGGGAATGCCGCGGCCGCGATCGAGCTCGAGAATCCAGCCGGTGACATTGTCGAGGAAGTAGCGATCGTGGGTGACGATCAGGAT
>JAEYRD010000143.1 GCA_023435725.1 Pseudomonadota bacterium
GATGTGGCCCAACCCACCCGCTCCGATAACGACGCAGGATTCGCCCGGCAGAAGGTGACGCGTGGCCTTCTTGATTGCGCGATAGGCCGTAAGGCCCGCATCCGCGTAGGGCGCCACATCCTTTGGCGCAAGCGTCCGCGGCAGCGGCACGATATTGCGTTCCGAGGTGCAAAGGAATTCTGCGTAGCCGCCGTTGCAATCGAGCCCCGGAAAAGTGCCGGGACCGTGCATGTCGAAGCCACGGCGACAGGCGAGACACGTGCCGCCCGTGATCTTCGGATGAACGATGACCGGGTCGCCTTTCTTCACGCCCTCGACTTCCTTGCCAACCTCTTCGATCCAGCCTGCATTTTCGTGTCCCATGATGATGGGCAGCAGTTTGTCGCCGGTCGGATCCATATGCGGCTTCCAGACGCCTTCGATGATATGAAGATCGGTCCTGCATACGCCTGCGCCGCCGATACGGACGATGACGTCCGTCGATTTGGTCAGCTTGGGGTCCGGCACTTTTTCCTCGCTGACCCAATGGTCGTTGGACAGCTTTTCGTCATACGCTCTCAATACTTGGGCTTTCATGTTGTCCTCCGTCTGCCCAGCGAACTTCGCGCTCGCCATCGCCGAGGCGGCTCAGCATTTTCCGTGCCAGCGAATCAGTTATTGCAGCGCAAACGACCGTTCCAACCGTCAGCGGCCGCGTGTCGATGTAACAGCCGAAGAACGCCCGCGCGCGAGCGGTTGGGCGCAACCGTCGCGAGGCGCTGGCCAGGGCCGGCGTCACCGCTGGCGGCGTCGGCGAGCCGCCTGCTCGAGGGTCGGCGAGCCGAGCTCCACTTCAGTAGCACCGGCAGCCGTGCCGCCAAGTATTCGGGAAAGCGGGTGGATAGCGCGTCGTAAACGGATAGCCGCGCGTCTGGCAGACATAACGCGAGATCCACTTGATCGCGCGGCGTTCGCGCGCCACGACATGCTCGTCGATCACGCGCCGGACCAAGACGTCAGCGAAGCGATCCCTGCCACTTCTCGAAGCTATGCTTGTTGAACAAGCGAATGCAACGCCTGAACCGCGGCCTGGCGGCTCTCTACGGGGACGAACAGACTGACCGAATGCGGCGACAACACGTAACTGTCGGGGACGATGCCGTGATGTCCAAGAACCTGCAACGCCCTGAACGGCAACTCCGACGAGACGCCGCCGAAGCAGGTGAGACTCACCGTGCTCGAGGCCTCGCGCTGCTTCCGCAGATCCATGGCGTGCTCCAGCGTGCGCAACAGAGCGTCCAGCCACTCCGTATCACAGGCCACGGTCATGCTGGTTTTTCCCGTCGTGAATTGTGATGCGAGGAGTTGCGGCCAGGACAGGCTGTTTTGCTTGAGATGCTGCGCGAATTTCTCGAAACCGTGATTGAGATCAGTGGAATCGATTTCCACGTACTCAACGCGGGCCATCGAGTTGACGGCCAGAACCCTTCCATTTTCCATGCCCGCAACCTCCTTCAGCACCTGCGTGCCGTATTCAACGCTGCCCCACTGCTTGAGTACCAGAGGTACATCCTGACTCTGCGCGAGTTCCACGCTACGAAAATGCAGGATCTTTGCGCCCCAGAAGCACATTTCGGACAGCGATGCGAAGTCCACTCGGCGCAGGGGCTTTGCATCCGGCACGATACGCGGATCGGCCGAACAGATGCCGTCGACCTCCTTGATGATTTCACACCGCTCGGCTTTCAGCGCCGCGGCCATCGCGACGGCTGTGGTATCGCTGCCACCGCGGCCAAGCGTGGTGATTTCCCTGGTCGCCGGGTTCACGCCCTGAAATCCAGCCAGCACCACGACGCGCCCACGATCGAGTTCTTCGCGCACCCGAATGGGCCGCACATCCAGAATGCGTGCGGAGGAATGGGAGTCGTCGGTCATCACGCCGGCCTGGCTGCCGGTGAAACTGATTGCGGGAACGCCGAGATCGGCAAGCGCCATGCTCATCAGGGACATGCTGATGCGCTCACCGGTCGTTAGCAGCATGTCGAGTTCGCGGCGATTGGGAGCCGGGCTTACCTGATAAGCCATCTGGATCAATTGGTCGGTGGTCGTGCCCATGGCGGAGACGATCGCCACGACACGATGCCCCTGGTCATGCAGGTCGGCGAGACTGCGCGCAACCGCGCGGATTTTCGCCGGCGTTTCGAGACAGACACCGCCATATTTCTGCACGATGACCGGATGGTTGCTCATCTAACCTCCGTGAGAAGCCTCGCTCGCTTCCGGATCTGCGTCAGCCCATCGAAGCGACACCGCCTATCCATGTGCCGACGACTTCGAAGTTCGGACGGAAGGCGACGAGGTCCGCGCGGTATCCGGGCGCGATCCGCCCAAGCTCGGACTCCAGACCCAGAAACGCCGCGGGCGTCCGAGACGCCATCACGAGGGCATCGACTAGCGAGATTCCGGCCAGCGCAACAGCGTTGCGCACTGCCTCGATCATGGTGAGGTAAGCGCCCGCGAGTGTACCATCGGGACCAGTCAGGCGATTTTCGTGCAGGGTAATCTGCCGTCCCTGCAGCATGAATTGCCGGTCGTTCGTGCCCGCCAAAGGCATGGCATCGCTGACCAGCATCAATCGATCGCGTCCCTTGCAACGGAAGGCAACACGCAAACCAGTGGGGTCAACGTGGATACCGTCGCAGATGATCCCTGCGAACAGCCGGTCATCCCCCAGCGCGGCGCCCACCAGGCCCGGCTCCCGGGCGCTCAACTGCGACATGGCATTGAACAGATGGGTCACCCCCGAGACCCCGCGATCGACCGCCTGCCCGATTTCGGACGCCGTGGCATCGCTGTGGCCGGCCGCGATACGCAATCCGGCGCTGATCAATTCATCGATCATGAACGCGGGCACGCATTCCGGAGCCAGGGTCACAACGGAGTGGCCGCAGTTCCCAAAACTCTTGATGACGGCGAGATCTCGGCCGTTGGGCACGCGTATCTCGGCTTCCGGATGGATGCCCTTGCGAGACTTGTTGAGGGCGGGACCTTCCAGATGAAAGCCGTGCACGCCGGGAATATTGAGGCACGCCTCGGCTGCTGCAGCCAGTCGCTCGATGACCTCGCTGCGGTCGGTAATCAGGGTCGGCAGGCAGCCCGTGGTTCCCGCCTCGCGATGCGCGGCGACGATGCGCCGAACGCCAGCCTCGGTCGGCTCGTCGTTGAGAAGAACGCCCCCGCCTCCGTTCACCTGAGTATCGATGAATCCGGGTGCAAGGATTGCGTCCCGGGGGAGTTGGATCGACGCGCGCGACTCTGACTCTCCGAAGGTGATGCCCTCAATCCGGCCTTGCGAAATCCTGACCGACCCAGGCCCACACATGGCGGTGCCGTCAAAGATTTTCGGCGCAGCGATCGTGAGAGTGTCGGAAGAGGAGCTGGCGCCCATCAGGATTCATCCGAGAGTGGCAGTCACAGACCCGTGAGACGAGCGTCGCAATCTCAAATGGTCCCCATCTAGGCATTGGGGGACCCGGACCGAGACCCTGGCGTTAACATCCGATGGGAACAAAAGGTACCACGTATCTTGGCATTGATGGTGGTGGAACTCGCTGCCGCGCCCGGATTGAAGACGAAAACGGCAGGCTGCTCGGCGGAGCAAGCTCGGGACCTGCGACGACCCGCATTGGCGTCGAAAAGGCGTGGCGTTCCATCATGGAGGCGACGGAAGCCGCTGCCGCGCAGGCGGGTTTGGCGCGCGAGGATTTTTCGCGGATGCATGCCGGAATTGGCCTCGCCGGGCTTGGTCGGCGGGGCGCGGAAGCGGCGCTCAAGAACATCGCCCATCCCTTTGCATCCGCCATCTTCGTCAGCGACGGCATGGCTGCCTGTCTCGGCGCCCACAGCGGCGCGGACGGGGCGATCGTGGTCGCCGGCACGGGCTCGGTTGGCGTCGGCCTGATCGACGGCCGCGAAATCCGGCTCGCCGGTTACGGCTTTCCCGTGTCGGACGAAGGCAGCGGCGCCGACATCGGCCTCCAGGTCGTTCGACTGGCGCTGCGGGCTGCGGATCGCCGCGGCGAGCTGACCCCGTTGCTTTCGGAGGTGCTGGGCGCATTCGATCATGATCCTTATCAGGCGGTGGCCTGGTCTGAAGACGCCAGGGCCACCGACTACGCAGCGTTCGCGCCAATGGTGATGCGGCACGCCAATGAGGGCGACCCGATCGGCCGTCGCATTGTCGAACGCGCCGCCGATGCCATTGGCGATCTGCTCGATCTGTTCCTGGCGAGAGGAATTGATCGGCTCGCGCTGGTGGGCGGGCTCGCGGATGCCATTACGCCCTGGCTGACGCCCGATCTGCGCGCCCGCCTGAGGCCTCCTGACGCCGACGCGGTGGCCGGCGCGTTGCTGGTGGCGCGAGGGCGGCTTGATCTGCCCAAGCCGGATCTGCCCGAGCCGGATTTGCCCAAGCTTGATTTGCCCGAGAGAGAGACCGACCATGAACAGGCTTCGAAGTCCCGCGGTTGAGGGCGAATGGATCAACCAGATGGCCACCGAAGACGTCGATCCCCGCTTTGCCGATCTTGATGCGTGGTCGCTGACCTCAGCGATGGAAGCGATGTGGGAGAGCCAGCTTGCGGCAGTCGCGGCGATCGGCCATGCCCTTCCAGCGATCACTGCGGCGACCGAAGCGGCCAAGGCGGAGCTGGGCGATCGCGGACGCATCGTGTATGTCGGTGCCGGCACCTCGGGCCGCGTGGCAGTCCAGGACGGCGCCGAGCTGACACCGACCTTCGCCTGGCCCAAAGAGCGCGTCCGCTTTATCGTCGCCGGTGGAGACAGCGCGTTCGTCACCAGCATCGAGGGCGCGGAGGACGATATCGACGATGCGGTCGCGCAGATCAATGCGGCGCGGCTCACGCCGCAGGACGTGGTGATCGCCGTTGCCGCCAGCGGGACAACGCCATTCACCGTCGCGGCGCTGCAGCACGCCGGCTCCTTCGGTGCCGTGACGATCGGTGTCGCGAACAATCCCGGCACCGCACTCTTGGCTTCGGCAAAGTTTCCGATCCTGATCGAGACCGGCCGCGAGCTGATCGCCGGGTCGACGCGGATGAAGGCGGGTACCGCGCAGAAGGTCGTGCTCAACCTGATCTCCACAGGGATCATGCTGCGCCTTGGCCGGGTGTATCGCGGCATGATGGTGAACATGCCGCCGACCAATGCCAAGCTGAAGCGGCGTGCAGAGGCCATGGTGGCGCAAATCGCGCACTGTGATCCCTCGCACGCGGCCCGCTCGCTCGAGCAGGCCGAGGGAGACATCAAGACGGCAGCCCTTCTGGCATTGGGCGTCGACAGGATTGATGCCGAGACCGTTTTGAAAAATTGTGACGGCAACCTTCGGCGCGTGTTTGCCGAGCTCGCCAAGAATCGTGAATTGCATCGCGAACGGCACCCAAAGGGAACGGCCGCGCACAATCGAGGCGGAGCGGTCGGGCCGTGACGACATCCGCGATGGCGAGTGAGATCGGGGAGAGCGCGGATGTCGTCGCCAACATTGTTCGCAATCGCCCCGCCACGCGCGACATCGCACAGCGAATTGGGATTGGCTCCGTCCCCCTGTGCGTCGTGTGCGGCCGGGGAAGCTCCGGGCATGCCGGAGTTTTCTTGAGATACCTCGTCGAGACGCGGCTTCGCCTGCCCGTCTCAGCCAGTGCTCCGTCAGTGATCACGGCATTTCGTACGCCCTTGATGCTGCGCCATGCGCTGTTCATCGTGATCTCGCAATCCGGGCGCAGCCCGGATCTCGTCGCCGCGACCAGGTCGGCCCGCGCTGCGGGCGCCCGCACTGTCGCCATCGTCAATGCGACGTCGTCGCCGGTGGCTGACGAAGCGGAGTTCGTCGTTCCAATCGAAGCCGGCGAAGAGCACTCCGTAGCGGCGACCAAGACCGTGATCGGCTCAATGGCCGCGAGCGCCGGACTTGTCGCCGAGCTGGCGGACGATCATGCGCTGCGGTCGGCGCTCGACAGGCTGCCTGAGCGCCTTACCCACGCGCTGGCGCTCGACTGGTCCGGGATTTCCGGCGACCTCGTCAAGGCATCAGCCGTGTTCGTGGCGGCTCGCGGCCTGGGCCTGGGATCGGCGCGGGAAGTCGCGCTCAAATTTTCGGAAATCCTGCGCCTGCCTTCCATCGGTCTGAGCTCGGCCGAGCTGCAGCACGGGCCGCGGGCCGCGTTATCATCGCGCACACCGGTTGTCATGATGCGCCTCATGGATGAAACGGCGGCTACGGTGGACGCGCTGGCAGAAGAATTGCTCGAGCAAGGGATCACACTACATCTATGCGGCGGACCACATGGCTCGCTGCCCTGGCTGGCCGAGGATGACCCGGTCACCGATCCCATCACCATGCTCGTCCCAGCCTACCGGATGATCGAGCAGGCGGCGCGTGCCTGCGGATTTGACCCGGACCGCCCCCCTCGCCTGAGCAAGATCACCGAGACGTTTTGACAGCTGACCAATTGCTGGCTAGCGATCGACAGCTGGAGCACCGCCGCGCCAGCTTCGCACCAGCTTCGCACCAGAAACTACCTTAACGGGACGCTACGGCCGCGCTCGGCGCGCCCCCGCAAGCACAGCTGAACGCGAATGGACGGAACGAGAAGGCAAGTGCGACGGACGCCTCCTTCGCGTGACTGAGAATCGGCTGGGAATTTAACATTGTCTCCTCTTCTGGTCAGCTAATGAACCGCCAAGAGCGCAGGGCCGCGGCCAAACAATCCCAAAAGGTCGCGCCGCAAAATCTGGAGGCGGCGAAACAAAGTCTGGAGGCCGCGAAACAGGGCAAATTGCTGTTTGATCTCGGCCGGTATGCCGAAGCCCTGGAATGCTTCAACGCATTCGACAGGCTCAATCCAAATATCGCAGCTCTGTATCAGACGCGCGGCCTTTGCCTCCAACGGTTGGGCCGGTTCGAGGAAGCGCAGGCCGATTTCGAGCGCTCCATTGCGCTGAACCCTGGCGAGGCGGAGACGCACAAGAACCTTGGCACGCTTCATTCAAGACTTGGCCGGATGGAGCAAGCATTTGCGAGCATCGATCGCGCGCTCGAACTCCGTCCGAATTTTTCCGCAGCGCTCAACGAGAAGGCACGGGCGTTGTGGAGTCTGCGATTGCTGGATGAGGCTTTCGCGGCCCTACACAAATCGCTGGCGGTCGACCCGGGTAATGCGGACACGATCTGGAATCTCGCGCTGCTTCAGATGCTGACCGGAGACTTTGAGCGGGGCTGGTTGGGACGCGAGGCCCGCTGGAGAGCGCCGTCTCTCGGCCTGGTCGATCGCGGTTTTTCCCAGCCCCTTTGGCTCGGCGACCAGCCGATCGAAGGCAAGACCATATTGCTTCATGCTGACGAGGGACTGGGCGACTCAATTCAGTTTGCGCGCTATGTGCCCATGGTGGCTGCGCTCGGGGCTCAAGTCATCCTTGAGGTCCAGCCTCCGATCCAGCAGCTCCTGGCTGGGGTGTCCGGCGTTTCAACGTGTGTCGGCCGATCGTCTTCGACGTCGCTAGCGTTCGACCTACACTGTCCTCTTGGAAGCCTGCCGCTGGCGTTCGGGACACGGCCCGATACGATCCCGTTTGCGGAGGCCTATCTTCCCGCGCCCCCGGCGGCACGCGTGAAAGCGTGGGAAGACCGGCTTGGCCCCCGCAATCGCTTCCGCGTCGGTCTTGTCTGGTCGGGGAATCCGGATCACAATAACGATCACAATCGATCGATGGCCCTGCGCACGCTTGCGCCTCTCCTGGACTGCGACGTCCAGTTCGTCAGCCTGCAAAAAGGCGTCCGGGATCAGGACCGGGCCTTCCTCGGCGAACGTCCCGATATTGTCGACCTGACAGAACATCTCACGGATTTCAGCGAAACAGCGGCGCTGGTTTTCTGTCTCGATCTGGTGATCTCGGTCGACACCAGCGTCGTTCACCTCGCCGGCGCGCTGGGCGCTCCGGTCTGGACGATGTTGCCCTTCAACCCGGATTGGCGCTGGCTGCTCAACCGCAACGACAGCCCTTGGTATCGGTCCATGAGGCTGTTCAGACAACCAGAGAGAGGCGACTGGGCCAGCGTCGTGGACTGCCTTCGCCTCGAACTGGAAGGCTTGGTTTCCGCATGGCGGCCAGGGCAAGAGCAGTCTTCGTTTCTGCCCGCCGAGTAAACATCGAACCGACCCGCCCTCGCCAGGTCCCGCAACGGCAGGCTCAACAGGCCTCGACGATCTCGTCGTCCTGCTTTGAAGAAGCGTCCGATGGCGCATTCAGGAGACCGCCCTCTTCCTGACGTCAGATTTCGTGCACGCGCCAGCGGCCGGCGCCCGGCCTGGCGTGTGGAACACCAGCGTTCGCAGGTCGGAGTCCTCAACCCGGTTGATGACCCGAAACTCATCTATCACTAAACTGATTGCTGATTACGGCCGCTGATGACCGTTACCCTGCTGCGCACCACTCACTCGAGGAGGCCGCCCGTGACCACGCTTGTCGAGCGCCTTGACTTGCCCGCCGCGTTGCTGCGCACGCGCAGTCGGCGCGACACTGAAACTGACACCGTTGAGTTTGCGCAGGCCGCGCTCGGAGCGGCCAAGCAGGAGGGCCTGCAGCTGGCGGTGCGAGCGCGCTATATTGCGCTCGCCGTAATCGCCTGCCTGTTGCCGATTATCAACCCGGCATGGGAGCAGCTATATTATGTGGCGCTGCTGGGCCTGTTCGCGCTGATCGGCTGGGCTCAGACCAAGGTTGGGCGGGTCGGCGTGTCGAGGCCGGAGCTTGCGCTGCTGTTCTGCGACCTCGCGTTGCTGACGTTCGTCATCGTAGGGCCAAATCCCTTCGGCTCCGGGCACTGGCCGGCGGCGATGCAACTCCATTTTGGCAACTTCATCTATTTTTTCGTGATCCTGTCGGGCGCGACGCTGGCCTATTCCTGGCGCACGGTCATCGCGGTCGGAACGTGGACCTCCGCCCTCTGGATCATCGGCATTGCCTGGGTGTGGTGGCAGCCCGATCGCGATGCCGCTCTGACCGCGCGCATCGCGGCGGCGATCGGCAGCGATCACAGGCTGTTTCAACTGGTCTCGCCCAACTCGATCGTATTCGGCGAGCGCATTCAGGAGATCGTCGTGTTCATGATCGTCGCAGTGACGCTCGCCGTGGCGGTGCGCCGCAGCAATGATCTCCTGATCCGCCATGCCGTGGTGGAGCGCGAACGCGGCAATCTCGCCCGCTACTTCTCGCCGAACGTGGTCGAGGAATTGTCAGGGCATGACGAGCCACTGAAGCAGGTGCGTACACAAAACGTCGCTGTGCTGTTCGTCGACATCGTCGGCTTCACTGCCTTTGCCGATGCGCGCACGCCGGATGAGGTCGTGCACACCCTGCGCGAATTCCACGCATTGATGGAGCAGGAGGTCTTCCGTCACAGCGGCACGCTGGACAAATATCTCGGCGACGGTCTGATGGCGACATTCGGCACCCCATTCGTCGGAGAGGCCGACGCCATAAACGCGCTACGCTGTGCCCAGGCGATGATGGCGGCGGCGGATCGATGGAACGACCGGCGCAAGATAGCCGGCGAGACTCCGATCCGCGTCAGCTTTGGCTTGCATTATGGGCCGGTGGTGCTCGGCGACATCGGGCTGACCTGTCTCGAATTTGCGGTGATCGGTTCGACCGTGAACGCCGCAAGCCGGCTCGAGGCCCTGACCCGCGCGCTCGACTGCGCGCTGGTCGCGAGCGACGATCTCGTCAGGCAGGCCAGGACCGAACTCGAAAGTGCAGAAGCGGTGTTTCGTCCCCTGATGGCCCAGGCCCCGCAGACCATCCGCGGGCTCGAGCAGCCGATTGCGGTCTGGACGCAGCCACGCGCGGACGAGTGATAGGTCGGGGGGCTTCGGCGCTTTTCGATTGGAACGGAATCGCTTTGGCAGATTTTGTAAATTGCCGTATCCGACATAGTCGACTGCGGAGGCAGCGCATGGGCACCGGCCGCTATGACTGCCGTACCATCCGGCTCGCCGCTCTGGCGATGGGCCTGGCTTGCGGAGGCGCCATGGCCGACCCCATCACGGTCTCGCCTGCCACGATGCCGCAGGTCGCGACAACGGACCCGCGGTTTCAATCCTACAACGTTGAAATGGCCGAGGTGATCGGTGGTAATTTCTGGAAACCTTACGGCCAGCCCTCCCAGAACGGAGGGCACCCGGCCACAGCCGCAACGTCGGGCGGCGGCCTGCAGGCCGGCCAAGATCCAACCGTGTTCGCGGCGCGGCGTCCGATCGACCTGACCAACGCACGACTGCGCAAGCTGACGGCAGCGCTCGGGCCAGCTTATATGCGCGTGAGCGGAACCTGGGCCAACACCGTCTATTTTCACGACGCGGACACGCCTGCGCCGGCGAGTCCGCCCCAGGGCTTTCAGGGCGTGCTGACCCGCCCCCAGTGGAAGGGCGTCATCGATTTCGCCCAGGCGGTGAATGCTCGCCTCGTCACTTCCTTCGCGGTCGGCGCCGGGGTGCGCGATGCCGCTTCGGTGTGGACAGCGGACCAGGCCCGAAAGCTCCTCGCCTACACGAAGACGGCCGGCGGCGAGATCGCCGCGGCGGAGTTCTTCAACGAGCCGAGCATGCCGGAATACGGTGGCGCTCCCGCCGGCTACGATGCGACCGCCTACGCGCGCGACTTCGCCGCGTTCCGAGCATTCGCCGGGAATGCGGCCCCGAGCATGAAGATCGTCGGGCCTGCCGACGCCGGGGAAGACGGTCCGGCGCCTGCCACGTCCGGCAAAGCACCCTCGATCCTCACGACCGCCGGTCTTCTATCGGCAAGCCCCCGACCGGTCTCCGACGTCTTCTCCTACCACTTCTACGGCGCGCTCTCGATCCGCTGCGCTTCGATGGGCGCGGGAGCGCAGACGACCGCCGAGGCGGCGCTGTCGGAGGAATGGCTCTCGCGCGCCCACCGAAGTCACGAGTTCAATGGGGGGCTTCGTGACCGCTTCGAGCCGGGCAAGCCGATATGGATCACCGAGATCGCCGATGCCGCCTGCGGCGGCAATCCATGGGCCAAGACGTTTCTCGATACCTTCCGCTACCTCGATCAGCACGGGCGTCTCGCCCGGGACGGCGTGAACGTCGTCTTCCACAACACGCTCGCCGCGAGCGACTACGGTCTGCTCGATCAGGACACATTCATGCCGCGCCCGAACTACTGGGCCGCGCTGCTCTGGAGCAGATTGATGGGACCGAACGTGCTCGATCCCGGCTCTTCCCGGCCGGGCTTTCATCTCTATGCCCAATGCCTTCCCGGCCATTCGGGCGGGGTGACGCTCCTCGCGATCAACACGAGCAAGACCGACCAAAGCTCGATCCAGCTCTCGAAGGCGGCCGAACGCTACACGCTCACCGCCGACGATCTCCAGGCCACACGGGTTCGGCTGAACGAACTGGAGCTCGAGCTTGGCCCCGGTGACGAGCTCCCTGCACTGCGCGGTCAGCAGGTCGCGCCCGGTCAGCTCGGATTTGCGCCCGCGAGCCTAACCTTTCTTGCAATCGAGGGCGCAGACAATAACAGCTGCCGGTAAGCCGAACGCAGAGATGAACGTGAGTGTTGATGAACCCGGGCCAAATCGTCCGCTCACTGAGATCGAGGACTTTCGTCGGCTCCGCTTTGCTCCTTCGGTGCATCGGGGTGATCCGAAGGCTCAACTATTCTTAGCTACGAGACGCCGACGAGCGATACGACATGCGAGCGCCTAGAATTGGAATGGACTAACCGAAACCGACACCGTTCCATCCGGTGCTTGTTCTACCTCAAACTCCACCTGCTTTTGCGCAGTCACGTCCTCCACCGTCGCCGACAATACCCCGCTGCAAGTCACTGCTCGCCTGTCTTGGCTTATTGAATTCGTGCTTATTTCATCACCCAACCTGTAGGACGCCCCCTGTCTCGCCTTTTCCCAAACTGCTAATCTTTCAGCTTCTGTGCTCGCACGATTTACTCTTGCTTCAACCACGCTCGAATTCCTGACAGCGAAGTTGACAAGCGCATTGCTACCGTCGCCCGAAACGATCCTAACCACCGAGTTGCGCGTATCCAGAGAATCGCACTCAGGCCCGGCCCCGCCGCAACCGCTCAGCATCAGCAAAACAGGAAGACTCCCCAGAACCGTCTGCCGCTTCATCGAGCGCTCACGATTATCTTTCGGTGCCCGACAAAGACTCCTGTTGCCGGAATGGACACCAATACTGGTCATTTTTCCAACCAAGTACGGCTGGCTTGGCGTGGCTCTTCCTTGCCGGGCAAACGGGGGTGGCACAGATACGTTTCACGAGCAGTATATCGCAACTGATCAACTTCGTATCGTTAGAAGCGCCCGCTGCTCTTCCCGCTCCGGATCAAAATGCGATGTTCCCCCTGGTGAGCAGCCGACCTTTGGCTCGACCTCGCAAGCCGACGTTATCCTCCGCCACGCTCCGTCCTTCGGGCTACGCGTGGCGCAGCCACGCCACACCGAGCAGCCAAATCCGGTGCCTCCTGGCAGCTCAATCCTCGACCCGATACAGGCGCCAGCGCTCCGGCACGCCCTTGAGCTGATGAACACCGTGATCCCTGAAGCGGACTTGGGACTGCGACATCAGGTCCTTGACCGCGCTCGAGACGAGGACCTCGCCGGCGCGTGCTTTCGCAGCAACGCGCGCGCCGATGTGAAACGCGAGACCGACCACCTCGGTCCCGCTCATTTTGTACTCCCCCGCATGCAGTCCCACCCTGATCTCGAGCCCCAGCGTGCGCACGGCTTTGCGGATCGCGGTCGCGCAGCCGATACCGGCGGCCGGTGCCTTGAACGTCGCCAGTATACCGTCCCCCGTCGTCACGACTTCCTTTCCGCGTGAAGCCTTCAGCTCTTTGCGGACGGCCGCGTAATAGTGGCCCATCACCTTCGTCCAACGGGCATCGCCGAGTTTTGCCGCTTTTTCGGTGGAACGGACGATATCGACGATCAGGATCGTGGCGAGCGCTTGTTTGAGCTCGGCGCTCCGATCGGCGGATCGGCGCGCGATCGCAATTGGTCCGGCCAGCGGTTCGTAGCGATGGTTGCGGCGCCGCGCGATTGCGGCCTTTGCATAGTCCTGGGCACGCTGCGCCGAGCCGCAACGAACTGTTTTCTCCCTCGGTGGAAGCGCCCAGTAAACCTTTCGCCCGTCTCCGGCGCCATGGACCTCCACGGCGCCCCACTTCAGGAAGATCGCCGAGCCAACGCGCCTGAGACACCACGCCTTTGAGGTGTATCCAGAGACGTTCGACTGGTGGACTCCGATGCGAAGAAATTTTGGCATGAACGTGCGGCCAATCGATCGATCGTTTGGGCGGACTTCAAGGTGAAGCGTAGTTTTACATTCCTGTATTGGCAACGAAGATCTGCCAACGCCTCTCATGTCAGCTCAAGATCACCCCGCACGATACCATCATCGAACAACTGCGGTCGAGAAGGGACGCACCTCTGGTCTACGATGTCAGCAGTGCAGCCTTTCAGGCCTTGGAGCCCGACTAATACGCAAACAGCTCGATCGGATCGCTGAAGCCGCGCACCTCGTACTTGCCGACATGCTCTAGCTCGAACTCCCGCTCCACCAGTTCGGCGAACGCACGCGATAGCAGCACGTTTCGTCCCAGTTTCTTGGTGAGGGCCTCGAGGCGCGATGCCATGTTGACGGCGGGGCCGATGACGGTGAAGTCGAGCCGGCTGGATGATCCGATATTGCCGTACATGACGTCGCCGACATGGACGCCGATGCCGTAGTTCAGCGGCGCTCGGCCGGTTCCGTTGTTCCGCTCGTTCAGCGCGACCATAGCCTGCCGGGCCTCGGTTACGGCGTGCAGCAGATTTGCGCAGGCATTGGGTTCGCTGAGCGGAAAGATGGCGAGCAGGCCATCGCCGATGAATTTGAGGATCTCGCCGCCATGCCGCGCGATCGGCTCCGACATCGCGTCGAAATAGTCGTTGAGGAGATCGATGACATCGTCGCGCGGCCAATTGTCGGAGATTTTTGTGAAGTCGCGCAGGTCGCAGATCATGATCGCAGCCCGCACGGTCGTGCCGCTGCCACGCCGGGTCGCGCCGGCCAGGATGAGCTGACCAGCATGGGAGCCGACATAGGTCTCGAGCAGGGTTCGCGCCAGGCGATTCTTGATGCGGATTTCGCTGACCAGCGCCAGCACCGGCAACAACTTCTTGAGGGCGGCGACATGTGCATCGTCGAAACCGCCGGGGCGGTCGGTCGCGAAAGTGATGAGATGCCGCTTGCCGAGCGTGTGATAGAGCGGCCAGGCCACATAGTCGGTGAGGCCCTTCGCCCGCATCTCGTCATAGAGCGCGTGCTTGCGGCCAAGCGAGGCGTCCCGCTCGAGATTCTCACGCACCTCGGCCGCACCGTCCTGCAGTTCATTGGCGGGACTGCCGATGAATTCGGAGCGCTCCCTCACATCGTAGTCGACCCGCGCCAGCTCCGCCTCTCGCATGCCGTCGGCCCACATGAACCGGGCGCCAAGCCATTGCGGATGGTGGATCAGGACGTGGAGCGTCGCCCGCTTGAGAGGAATGCCGGCCTGCTGAAGGCGGATGCACATCTCGGCAAAGATGTTGTCGATGAAGCGCTCGTCGCGCGTGCCGTTGGTCAGCCAGTCGACGACGCCATCGGAAAGCATGACGGGGGGATTTTTGTCAGGCGCGTTCATATCCTAGCCTCTGGCGGCGGTTTGCATCGAGCGAGATATCGTGCTCCGGCTTCGCGGCGTCAACCTAGCCAACTGCACGGATTGTGCGCATCGCCCTATCGGAACGAGCCCTCTAGCCGGCGAGCCGGATCGACGCCAGCACCGCCAGCCCCGAGACGAGCGCGAGCGTCGATGCCTCGGTGAGCTCGACCTTCAGCGTGCCGCCGTCAGGGATCGTATGGTCCGCGCCGCCGAAACGGATGCTGCAATTACCCCGAGCCGCGTAAACCAGATGCGTGCCGGCGGCGAGCCGCCGATCGCCGGGTTCCCTAAGCGCCAAAAGCTCGATCTCCGCCGCACCGCGCCGCGCCATCAGATTCACGACCTCGACCGGCCCGGCCTCGAGCTCGGTCACGATCTCGAGCTCACCGGTGAAGCGTACGGTCGTAAAAGGTTCACGCTCGTCGAATTCCTGCGTGGGTGCTCTCAGCACCAGCCCGCGCCCGCCGACGACCATCTGCAAGCGATCGATGCCCGGCATATAGGAGAACGGGCCGGGCGCCACGATCGGCGTGGACGCGAAGCGCCACAGCAGGCTATCCCAGTCCTTTGTCGGCGCACCGGGACGATGGGCATCCGCGATATCGGTGAAGATACCGCCGCCGTTCTTCCACGGCGAGCGGGTGTAGTCTTCCGATTTGAGCAGCGTGGTTTTCATGTCTTGACGTCGTCCGGAAAAGCAAGAGGGCCGATATCGCCCGCGCATCATGCGCGCGATGGGCCGGCTTTGCCAACCGATTTGACCGATGGACGCGCGAACAGGCTTCGCGCGTCTCTGCTTATACCTTCGCGTCGAGCTATCATGTGGCGATAGGCTCGCTCAAACGAACTTGATGCCCTCGGTCTTGATCAGCGGCAGTTGGCGAGCACGTATGCCGGTTGCAGCAAAGATGGCGTTGGCGAGCGCGGGCGCGGCCGGAGGAACGGCAGGTTCGCCGATGCCGTGGATGCCCTTTTCTCCTGTGGTCTCCAGCGCCGTAACCTTGATCTCCGGAACCTGGTAGAGGCGCATACCCTCGTATTGATGATAGTTGGTCTGGACCGCCCGGCCGTTCGCAAAGGTGAGTTCGGCGTTCATCGCGTGTCCGAGCGCCCAGACCACGGCACCTTCGACCTGGTTCTTCAAATTGCCGGGATCAAGCACCAGGCCGACCTCGGCTGCAACGAAGACGCGCTTGATCTTGATTGCGTCACCGATCTTCTCGACCTCGACCACTTCGGCGACGGGCACGCCGAATGACAGCGTGAAGGCGAGACCCCGCGCATGGTCAGGCTCCGGCTTGCTGTCCCAGCCCGACATCCCGCGAACCTCATCGAGCACCTTCCGCGACGGCTCGTGCGAGCACAGCCGAAGCCGCTCATGGAGCGGGTCGGCGCCGGCCGCGTGGATCAGCTCATCGAGACAGCATTCGTGCAGGAAGGCGTTGCCGGATGCGCCGACCGAGCGCCAGGAACTGACCGGCACCAACTCGGGCACGCGATAGCCGGTCACCCGGTAGTTCGGAATCCTGAACGGCTGATCCCAGGCGCCGGCGACGATCGCCATGTCGGGGCCCGGTATGGACAGGCCCAGCCGGCCGAATTGCGACGCGGTCACCGATGGGGCAGCTATGCTGAGGTCGTAGGCGTCGACCTCGCCGTCCTTCACCGCTCCGCGCATGCGAGCGACGGCGAGTGGACGCGGGAAGTCATGCGTCATGTCCTCTTCGCGCGTCCACGTCATCTTGATCGGCCGGCCCGGATACGCCATCGCGAGCTCGATGCCCTGACGCACATAGTCGTCTTCCAGGCGCCGGCCGAAGCTGCCGCCGCTGAGCTGGGCGTGAACATGGATGTCTTCGGTAGCGAGGCCGCTCATCTCCCGCGCCGCCTTCACCAGGAACACGGGAATCTGAGTCGCGGTCCAGATGTCCAGGCGACCGTCCTTGAGCTGGACCACGACGTTCATCGGCTCGAGCGGTGCATGTGCGAGATAAGGCACGCTGTACTCGGCTTCGATCACCTTCGCGCCGGCGAGCGCGGCATCGACGTCGCCGTCGTTCTTGCAGTGACTGTCGCGGCGCTTCGGGATGAAGGAGGCCTTCACCTCCTCAAACATCGCCGCGGTGCTCGCCGGATAGGCCGCCTCGCCCCAATCGAACGCGATGAGCTTCGCGGCCTGGAAGGCGCGCCAGGTGTTGTCGGCGATGACACCGACGCCGCCCTTGACCGGCACGATCTTGAGGACGCCCCTCGCCTTCGCGGCCCTCGAATCGTCATAGCCCCGCAGGACGCCGCCAAGATGCGGATTAGCACAAACCGTGGCGTAAACCATGCCGGGCAGCCGGATGTCTATGCCGAAGGTGGCCGTGCCCGTACACTTGGCGACCATGTCGATCCGTGGCATCGGCTTGCCCAGATAGCGCCAATTTTTGGGATCCCTGGGCTTGACGTTGAGCGGGACATCCAGCGTGGCCGCAAGATCGGCAAGAGATGCATAGCTGAACGCGCGACCGTCCGGCGCGATCACCGCGCCATCCCGCGTTTTGAGATCAGCCCTGGCAATACCGGTCTGTTTCTCCGCCGCGCGGAGCAGCAGTTCGCGCGCGGTCGCGCCGGCAATGCGCAGCCGATGATAGGCATCGGCTACGGTGGACGAGCCGCCGGTCCATTGAAGGCTGAGGAACTTGCCGCCGATCTGGCTGATCGCCTCCGCCACCGGACGAAGACGCGCGTTGGTGGCCGCAATCGGAAGCCCTTCGCTGAGAACCCTGCCGTTGTAATAGAGCGAGCTCGGCGCCCCCGGATCGACCTTGATGTCGCTCCACGCGATGTCCAGTTCCTCGGCGATCAGCGCCGCCTGCACGGAATAGGCGCCCTGGCCGAGATCGGCGCGCGGCGTGATGATCGTGACACCGTCCTGACCGATCCGCACATAGGGCGTCAGCATATGCTGCCCCTTGTCCAGGCTATCTTTCAGCCGCGCGTTCACGCGAAACCGCTGGGAAAAATAAAAGCCGACCACGAGGCCGCCAGCGGCCGCGCCCGCACCGACGAGCACAGCACGACGCGAGAACGTGCCGAGGCGGCTCACGGCGCTGGTCCTTGCAGCTTCTGGGCTGCAGTCTTGATGGCGGCCCGAATGCGGGTGTAGGTACCGCAGCGGCAGAGATTTGCCGACATCACGTGATCGATTTGATCGTCGAGCTCCTTGTCAGACAAAGGCGGCTTGCCTTTGACCCTGGCATACAGCAACGCGGTGGCGGCCATGATCTGCCCCGGCTGGCAATAGCCGCATTGCGCCACCTGATGCTCGATCCACGCCTCCTGCACCGCATGCATCGCCTGCGGCGTTCCCAACCCCGCGATCGTGATGACTTTGGCATCGTCCTTGAGGTCGCCGATCCTGAGCGAGCACGACCGCACCGGCCGGTCATCGACATGCACCGTGCAGGCGCCGCACATCGCGATGCCGCAGCCATACTTCGGACCGGTGCAACCAAGCTCGTCGCGCAGCACCCACAACAGTGGCATGTCGTCCTCGACATCCACGTTGTGCGACTCTCCGTCCACCCAAATCACGCGCATGAGGGCTCCGGAAAACAAATGGTTCTGACGAAATGAAGCGCCGGACAATCGGCGCAGCCTCAACTTAAGGCTTCAGTATGAGCAGCATTATCGCTTGGGAGTAGCGCAATGGCAAGAAGGCGCATCGGCGCTCTCGCGGCTGATTCGGCGCCAATATTTCTGTAGCTCCCTCAGTCGTCCTTGCCGCCCTTCAGCTTCGGTAGCGTCTCGACGATCTTCTGCTTGCCGTCGACCGCCCCACTCAATCGGCCTTCGCATCATGCAGGCTCTGCACAAAGCCGTCGCCGTCATTGTTGAAGCCAGAGAGCGTGCCGTCCTGTTCGACAACGACGGTGTCGACGGAGCCAATGCGCCTCGCTGTCTCGTTGACGCGGTCGAGCATCGGCATCGCCGTCTGCTTGTGCGGCATAGTGACGTTGCGGCCGCGGAAGCCGAGCGCGATGAGCCCGTCGAGCGCACCCGCGAGCCGCTCCGGCCTGACCGCGAGCGGCGATAGATGCCGCGGATGCCATGCGCTCTATCACTAACGGGCGCATGCTGCCAAACCAACCTGCGGCATGCCGCGATATTTACCTTCGACCTGGCCGCCACGTGCACAGTCGCATGCCGGACGTTCCTCCCCCTTGCTTTCGGCGGCGGGAAATTAGGTCATAAAATCTGCCCTTTTTGCATATCTTGCCCGACGTTCGGATTACCGCAATAATACTCACGCTTATTCAAAGATAATCCGTTTCAAAGGTAATTCGCTTCGGCCAGGCAATTGCGTAACGCGCTCCTTTCGGTGGGAGAATTGCAATGCCCCTATTCGACACGCCGCATTGGTTGATGATTGCAGGCTCCGCGTTGGTATTGGGCGGGCTCATTGGCCTAGGAATGAGCCGAAACAAGCAAGTTGAGAGCGATCCCATCCCGCTTCCGGGCGACCTGGCGGCATGGAAAGCCGAGGGATCAAAGATCTCGAGCTTTGCGGCCGCCCGGGATTCGCACGGGTAAGCACTGACTGGCTAGCGCCCGCGGTCAATTCTGCGGAGCATACTCTGGAGAGCCGGATGGCCCTGCACTTTAGACGCGTCGATACTTCGGTGAATGCGCTCGAAATCTGGATGGCGAGCAGCGGCGGATTCTCGTTTGTGATCAGCAACGAAAGTCGCACGGGTCCCGGCCTTCACGGGAAGCCCGGCTTGATTGCCTCATGGCGGCCCGTCCATGTCAACAAGTCCGCAGTCAAACTTGGCGGCTCCCCTTTCAACACCTTCGCTGAGGCGAAGGCGGCGTGCGAGGCTCTTCTGGAAACATTCGAGCAGATGAACGCGTTGCAAGCTTCGACGATTGCGCCTTCGCCACAATGAAGAGTCACTTCTGCTTAGCCGCAGCCCGAATTCCGCGGTGCCGGATTGCGCTCGCGCCCTACATCCCGCTCAGGCCGCTGTCGACCGCGAGAGTCTGCGCGGTGACATAGACGCTCTCCTCCGACAGGAAGAACAACACGGCGTAGGCGATCTCCCACGCGGTCGCCTGGCGGCCGAAGGGGCCATCGCGGCCAAAACTCCGCCGTCGAGATGAGCATTGCGCGCCAATTCCAGCGATCTCCAGATCGAGTTGATCCAGCAACGCAACGACGCGCCCTCGCTGTACAAGGAATTCCTCGACCCCGGCCATGAGGGGCTGCAGCACATGTCCTACTGGAGCCACGACTACCAGTCGCTCTACGACAAGGCACTCGGGCTTGGCTACAAGGTGGGTCACGAGGGCCAGATCGGCGGCGACAAGGGACACTTTGCCTATTTCGACACGCAGGCGCATCCGGGCACTGTGATCGAGATCTCCGATATCAGCGGCACCAAGGGGCCATTCTTCGAGCGTGTCAGACAAGCGGCGATGAACTGGGACGGCACGCGACCGATCCGCGAGGTCGGGGGCGGGAAATCGTAGGGGCAGTCGTTTCGCCTGGACAGTAACGCCGTTCCGGGACGGCCGATCCGTGGTAACATGCTCCGTCCGCCCCGGGGTTCAGCGAGGCAAGCATGTCCGAGACTGACAAGGTCTTCGCCGGTTCGGTTCCGAAACTCTACGACGAGTATCTCGTCCCGCTGATCTTCTCCGTCTATGCCGACGACATCGCCAGGCGCGTGGCAGCGCTGTCTCCCTCGGTGCTGCTCGAGATCGCGGCAGGCACCGGCGCCGTCACGCGAGCCGTGGCGGCGTTGCTGCCACCACGCGTCCGCTATGTTGCGACCGACCTCAACGAACCGATGCTCGCCGTCGCGATGCAGCGCCAGGGTGAAGATCCCCGTATTTCCTGGCGTCAGGCGGATGCGTTGGCCTTGCCCTTCGACGACGCCGTGTTCGACGTCGTCTGCTGCCAGTTCGGCGCCATGTTCTTTCCGGATCGGACCAAAGGCTACGCGGAGGCGAAGCGGGTCTTGAAGCCGAATGGCACGTATCTGTTCAGTGTCTGGGACCGTATCGAAGACAATGTGTTCGCGGATGACGCGACGATCACGCTCGGCAAGATGTTTCCCAACGATCCGCCCCTCTTCATGGCGCGGACGCCGCACGGCTATCACGACAAAGCCGTCATCAAGGCAGATCTCGAACGCGCAGGCTTCACCGACATATCAATCGAAACGCGGTCCACAATGAGCCGCGCGCCGTCAGCCGAATACGTGGCGATCGCGTACTGCCAGGGAACGCCGCTGCGCGGCGAGATCGAGGCCAGGGATGCGAGCAAGCTTCAGGCTGCGACGGACGCCGTCGCCGAGGCGATCCGGACGCGCCACGGCTCCGGACCGGTCGAAGCCAGGATTCAGGCCCTGGTGATCACGGCGCGCCCGTAGTTACGGGCCTCGACCTTGCGCGCGACCCGCACCCTACTGCCAGAAGCCCCGCTGCATCGGCTGTGCCGGCTGATAATACTGATACTGGCCGCGCTGGCGCGGATTGACCGGCTGCGGGTACGGATTGCGCTGCTGCTGGAAGAAGAAGAAACCGTTGCCGCCATTGTCCCAGCTGTCGTCGCTCGCAACCGCCATCGGCGGCGCAGTCGGCTTGCGGGTGATGAAGCCGCCCTGAGGATGATTGCTCAGCACGGCGACGAACTCGGTACGGTAGTTGGTCTCGCTGCTCAGCGGCTCGTCCGAGATGATGATCGACGAGCGCGGCAACGCAGTCTGCGCGATGCGGTCGAGAACCTCCTGCGGGATGGTAATGCGGTCGAGCGCGTCCTTGGCGTCGTCGCCGTCGTCGATCGTGACCACGCTCCAGCGCAGGCCTGCATCGTTCCTCGCCATCGCCGTGAAAATGTGCGTGCCGAGCGGCTGGTCGGGATTACGGATGGTGACGGGGACCTCGATGCTGGTGTCGAACACCTCGCCGCCGCCGTCCGGCGCCGGCTTGTGCGTGTTCCGCCGCACGTAAAGCTTCTGCGTCGCGCGGCTGATGTAGACCGAGACCGGCTCGAGCGCGAGTTTTGCGTCGGTCGCGGCCTTCACGGCATCGGTCTTCTTGGCCACAGCTACCTTGGCGGCCTCCTTGGTGGCGGCGACGGCGTCGCGCTTCGGCTGTGCGGCGGCCTTGGCGGCATCGAGCTGCGTTGCGGCATCGGCGGCCTTGGTGGCGGCCTTCTGCTTCAGCTCCTCGGCCTTGGCCCGAGCCTCATCGGTCTTTGCGGCCGCGAGCGTCTTGTCGGCAAAAGCGAGTTCGGCGTCGGCGCGGGTTTTCTGCTGCTCCAGCTTGCGCAGCGAGGCCGGGAGCGAGGCGGCCTCCTTCGCGGCCACCGCGGCGGCCTTCTTGGCTTCGTCGGCGGCCTGGGTCGCCTCCTCGGCCTCGGCGGAAAGCTTGTCGGCACGGGCCGGCGCCGCCGCAATGGCTTCGCGCTTCGGCACGAACAGCGAGGGGTGGGAGAAATCGACCGGGGCTGCATCGTTCGGCGAGATGATCACGCGCATGCCGATCTGCGTCTTGTCGAACAGGCCCTCTGCAAAGCCGAAAGGCATCCGCACGCAGCCGTGCGAGGCGGCATAGCCGGGCAGCGGCCCGCCATGCAGCGCGATGCCGTTCCAGGTGATGCGCTGCATGTTCGGCATCCAGGCATCGTCATACATGGTCGAATGGTGGTCCTTGTCCTTCTCGACGATGGCGAAGACGCCGGCCGGCGTCTCGCGCCCTGTGGTGCCGGTCGACACCGGCGCGCGGAGAATCCAGCCGTCGGCGTCGTAGAAGGTGACCCGCTGGCTCTTGATCGACACGATCGCCATGATCGGCTCACCAGCCTCACGCGGCGCCATCGCCTCGGCCGGCTGGCGTGCCTGCTTGGCCGCTTCGGCGCTTGCGGTCAGCGCCGTCAGGGCGACCACCGCCGCGAGCGCGACAACTCCGGGCCGCCAACGCCGCATCGCCGTGGTGGATTGCGCCGTCGTCATCAGGTCTTTCATGCCATACCCCGGTCCAGTACCAGTCCGCGCCTTCAGTCGGTCAGATTGCGATCTTAGGATTAAGAAATCGCAGCCACCTTACGTTCCCTATTGGGCGATTTTCGGCACGTTCCGGCAGACAAATCTCTCATATACGACGGCTCGCGCAGGCGGAAGGTGGCCCAGGGCCGGGGCTGGTCCGAGGCTGGCGGCGCATAGCTGCGGCAGAATGTCCGATTAGTCGGTCTGGCGCCCGATCAGGCGCGTCATTGCAGCGCCGAAGGCGCCGAACAGCGCAAAGACCATGAGGGGCAAGGCGCGCGAGGCGGCCTCCCCGACCGGTTCATGCTCCCTGACCACCAGCACAAGGAACACCGCGAGGCTGAGAAGCACGCAGATAAGGGCTGCAGCGACACCCAGCTTGCGCAACACGAAGGCAAGATCGGCCGTGGTCATGATCTGATCCGGGCGTTGACGAGCGGGCCCATGCTAGGGCCGCCCGGCGCAGCAGAATGTGACCGGCATCACAGAGGATGATCTCACGCGCCCGTCATGTTGCGCATTGCCTGAATAAGCGCGGTCGGCAATTTCGGTTCCTGAGCGACGCTACGACGCGACACCCACCGCCTTGCTGTCCACAGCCGCCTGGATTTCCGCCTCGCTCAGGCCGGCCTCGCGCAGCACCTCGCGCGAATGCTCGCCGAGGCGCGGCGCCATGCGGTGGATGCCCGCCGGGCTTTCGGAGAATTTCGTCGCGGGACGCGCCTGCCTGATACGTCCTTCCGAGGGATGATCGATATCCGCAAACAATCCGACAGCGGCAAGATGCGGCTGCTCGCCGATCTCGGTGAGCCGGGCGAAAGCGGTGTGCGGCACGTCCAGCCGCAGCAACAACTCCTCCCACTCCGCCGTGGTGCGGGTCGGCCCGATCTCGCTCATGCGGTCGTAGATCCGGTCGATGTTCTGCGAGCGCAGCACGGGATCGCGCACGCCGAGTTCTTCGATCAACTCGGGGCGGCCGACCGCCTCGAAGAAGGCGCACCAATTGTCCCCGGAATAAGGCAGCATCGTCAGCCAGCCGTCTTTCGTCTGCACCGGTCGCCGCTCTTTCATCCGCTTGTAGCCGGTCGGGCCGATCGGCGGATCGAATGCGTGCCCGCCCAGCATCTCGATGCTGTTGAAGCCGGCGATCGTTTCCAGCATCGGCACTTCGACCATCTGGCCCTGCCCGGTGCGCTCGCGCCGGAACAAGGCCGCGGATACCGCGCCGACCATTGCCAGCGCGCAGATCTTGTCGCCGACGAGGCTCGGGATGAATTCCGGCTCCTCGTCCGATCCAATCGACGACGCGAGGCCCGACGCCGCCTGGATGATCTCGTCGAATGCGGGCCGCGCCGCCCACGGGCCGTCCTGGCCGAAACCGGTCGCCGCGGCGTAGACCAAACGCGGGTTGAGCTTCGCACAGGCGTCATAGCCGAAGCCGAGCCGCGTCATCGCCGCGGGGCGCACATTGGTGACGAGCGCATCGACCGTCGGGATCAATCGCGCCAGCGCGGCTTTGCCGTCCGGGTGCTTCAGATCGAGCGCGAGACTGCGCTTGTTGCGATTGACCGCCATGAACTGGCCGCTCATGCCACGGTTTCGGAACACGCCGGTGTAGCGCCAGGTGTCACCTGAGGGCGGCTCGATCTTGATGACATCAGCGCCCCAGTCGCCGAGCATTTGCGCGGCGTAGGGACCGAACAGCACGCTCGTCAGATCAAGAACACGAATGCCGCTGAGGGGACCGGTCGGTGTCATCATCTCTTCACTGGGGCTGGAGGAAGCGATCACGGCGGGGCAAGGCAAGTCAGCAAGGGAAGTCAGCAAGGGAAGTCGGCAAGAGAGGTAGACAGGACAAGCGGGCAAGGCTGGTGCCTGCCCGCCCGTCACGATGCGTCGATACTATTCGCCGATGACGTCGCCGAACAGCTCCCAGGACTTTCCGTTGAAGCGCGCCATCTGCAGCTGCCGGATCGGCGTCACCTGCTCGGCCGAGGTGTTGAGCTTGATGCCCGGCAGCAGCATCGGCAGCTCGACGTCCTTGAAGGACTGCGTCTGCTTCATCAGGTTCGCGCGCGTGAGGTCATTGCCGGCGCGCTGCAACACCAGCTCCATGATCTGCGCCATGGTGTAGCCGGTGACGTTGAAGATGTCGGCTGGATCGGCACCGGCATTGTAGGTCTTCATCCATTCACGCCAAGCCTTCATGCCGGGATCATTCTCCCAGCGCGGATCGCCGGGATCCTTCTGGAAGGCACCGGTGACGATGCCGACGGAATTGTCGAGCCCGGCCGGCACCAGCACGGAGCCGACGGAATTGGAAACGGCGGGAAGGATGATCTGCGGCTTCCAGCCGAGCTCGGCGATTTTCTTGATCGCTTGAGCCGCGAATTTCGGCGTGCACTCGTTGAAGACAACGTCGGCGCCGGCGGCCTTGAACTTGACGATCTGGGAATCGACGGTCGGGTCCGTCGTCTCGTAGACGGCTTCCGACACGATCTGGTTGACGTGCTCGCCGAGGCCTTCCTTGAAGCCCGCGAGATAATCGCGGCCAGGATCCTCGTTCGGCGTGATGACGGCGATCTTGGCGTTGGGCTTGTTCGCCAAAATCCACTTGGCGTAGATGCGGCCCTCGGTCCTGTAGGTCGGCTGCGAGCCGGTGGTCCATGGGAAATGCTGCGGATCATTCCAGCGGCTGGCGCCGCTCGACGGGAACAGCTGCGGGATCTTCTTGGCGTTGAGGTACTTCTGCGCCGCGATGTTCGGCCCGGTGCCGAGCATCGAGAACATCGCCAGCACCTCGTCGCTTTCGGCCAGACGGCGAACCTGCTCGACCGTCTTCGACGGCGAATAGCCATCGTCCATGCTGAGTAGCTCGACCTTGCGGCCGTTGATGCCACCTTTGTCGTTGAGCATCTTGAAATAGGCGATTTCAGCGCGGCCGATCGCGGAATAGGCGGAGGCCGGTCCCGAGTAGGGCATGGTCTGCCCGAGCTTGATCGACGTGTCGGTCGCGCCAATATCGTAGTTTCCGGCGATGGCGGCCGAAGCAGCCCCCAGGACTGCGAACAGAGCGACAGCTCCACGAACCAGTCCGTATTTATTTCCCGGCATGCTCGGCATCTCCTTCACGTGCAAAGCGCGACGCGCCGGCTCACAGGCCGCCGTCGGCGCCCTCAACTTTCTTATTGGTTATCGTCAGCCGCATCGATCGCGATGTCGGCGGCCAAGACGATACTCCGATTATGAAGCGTGAGATGTAGCGGAGAATTCAGATGCGTATGCGCGTCTTGCAGCCGTTCTATTTTCAGCGCTCACACAACCGTGCGAGCGTCACACCTCGAGCCACTCCTGCCGTACGGCGGCATTCGCCTTGAGCTCGTCCGGGGTGCCTTCGAACACGACGCGGCCGTGGCCCATGATGTAGACGCGCTTCGAGATCCGCATCGCGATCGACAGCTTCTGCTCGACGAGCAGAATGGCGACGCCGGCCTCTGCGATACGCGCGATGAGATCGCCGACCTGCTGCACGATCAGCGGCGCGAGACCTTCGGTCGGCTCGTCGATCATGATGAGGTCCGGATCGCCCATCAGCGTCCGGCACGTCGTGAGCATCTGCTTCTCGCCGCCGGACAGCACGCCCGCGGGCGTGTCGGCGCGCGCAGCGAGGTTGGGGAACATGTCGAGCATGTCCTGGAGCCGCCATTTGCCGGGACGGCGCGTGTCCTTGATGCCGAGCACGAGATTCTGACGAACCGTCAGGCTCGGGAAGATGTCGCGATGCTCGGGAACATAGCCGAGGCCGAGGCGCGCGATCTTGTAGCTGGGAAGACCGGCGATGTTCTTGCCCTTGAAGCGGATCGTGCCTTGCGGGGCGACCTCGCCCATGATCGCCTTGACCGTGGTGGAGCGGCCGACGCCATTGCGGCCGAGCAGGCTCACGACCTCGCCTGCGGCGACATCGAGGTCGACGCCCTGGAGAATGTGGCTCTTGCCATAATAGGCGTGGAGATCCCTGACCTCGAGCATCAGTGCGCTTCCTCGCCGAGATAGGCTTCCTTGACCTTCGGATCGCGTCGGATTTCTTCCGGCGTGCCCGACGCGATGATGTGGCCGTAGACCAGCACCGAGATGCGGTCGGCAAGGCCGAACACGACGCTCATGTCATGCTCGACGATCACCAGGGTCTTTCCTTCCGTCAATCGCCGGATCAACGACACCGCGCGTTCGGTTTCGGCGTGGCTCATGCCTGCAGTCGGCTCGTCGAGCATGACGACCGTGGCGCCGCTCGCGATGGTGATGCCGATCTCCAGCTCGCGCTGCTCGGCGTAGGTGAGCAGGCCGGCCGGGACGTCGCGCCGGTGCATGAGATGGATATCATCCAGGATCTGGGCGGTCCGTTCGCGAACTTCAGGCAGACTGTCGACGTTCTTCCAGAACGCATAGCGGTGACCCGTGGCCCACAGCACGGCGCAGCGGACATTCTCCCAGACCGTCATGCGGGCAAACACGTTGGTGACCTGGAACGAGCGCGACAGACCGCGGCGGTTGATCTCGAACGGCCGCAGGCCGGAGATCAAATCGCCGTTCAGTTTTACCTCGCCCGAAGTCGGCTTGATGTGGCCACTGATCAGATTGAACGTCGTGGACTTGCCGGCGCCGTTCGGACCGATGATGGCGTGCCGCTCGCCTTTCGCGACGCTGAGGTTGAGGTCACGGATGATGCCGACATTGCCAAAGCGCTTTTCGACGGCGCGGACTTCGATGGCTGCGGTCATGCCAGATACCCCCGGTCACGAGCAACCGTTGCAGCCCTGTCCCATGCATCTGCGATCCGTCGCCAGGTCAGCCGAGCGACGAACGAACCGCCGACAACGAGAACCGCAGCGGCGATCCAAGTCACCGGCGATGTCGGCCTGAAGGCAATGCCGAACAGGTTGATGGCCTCCCCGCTCGAATAGCGCGCAACCGTCTCGATCGTCAGGATGACGCCGCAAGCGAGCGCCACGGTTGGCACGATCGCGACGAGATAGGACGGGATCACCGTCCACAGCGTTCCGGCCCGAATCAACGGGCGGTGCATCATCAACAGGCCGGCGATGCCGCCGGGCGAGAACATCACGATGCCGATGAAGATGATGCCGAAATAGAGCTGCCAAACACTGGTGACGTTGGTCAGCCCGAGCTGGAGATAGGTCACCAGGATCGCGCCGAGCATCGGCCCGAAGAAATAGGCGGTGCCACCAATGAAGGTGGAGAACAGTACGAGACCGGACTGGATTGCGCCGAGATACGCGGAGTTCGCGATCTCGAAATTGATCGCGGCCAATCCGCCGGCGATGCCGGCAAAGAACCCGGCAAAGCAAAAGGCCAGGTAGCGAACGACGTGAGGATCGTAGCCGATGAACTGAACACGTTCGGGATTGTCGCGGACTGCATTGCAGATCCGCCCCAGCGGGGTTCGCGTCAATGCGTACATCGCGATCGCCGACAGCACCAGCCAGAACGCGATGAGGTAATAGACCTGGAGCTGCGGGCCGAACGACCAGCCGAGCATCTTTGGCAAGGCCGTGCGGTCCGTGGTGATGCCGGCCTCGCCGCCGAACACCGAACGCAGGATCAGCGAGGACGACGCTACCAGCTCGCCGATGCCGAGCGAGATCATCGCGAACACGGTGCCGGCGCGCTTGGTCATCACCCAGCCGATGATGATTGCGAAGACGAGGCCGCCCAGCCCGCCGAACAACGGGATGAGCGGAAGCGGGATCGGCCAACCATGCGACACCACCGCGTTCATCATGTGGCAGGCCGCAAAGCCGCCAAGGCCGTAGTGAACGGCGTGGCCGAACGACAGCAGGCCGGTCTGGCCGAGCAGAATGTTGTAGGACAGCGCGAAGACGATCGCGATGCCGATCAGGCTGAAGGAGGTCAGCGAACCGCCGGAGGAGAAGATCATCGGCAGGACGATCAGAGCGGCGATGCCGATCAGCCAGACGCCGTAGAAGCGCAGGCTGCCGCCGGCAGGCTTTGCCGCGGCTTTCGAGGTCGAAGTGGTAGCCGTATTCATGACTCGCGCGTCCCCATCAGGCCCATGGGGCGAACGATCAGAATGAGCACCAGCAGCATATAGGGAACGATCGGCGCGACCTGGGCGATCGTGACGTTCCAGATGTCGGTGAGGACGGACGGCCCCGTCGACGGATCAAGCGGTCCGAAGGCACTCGCCAGCGAACCGTTCAGCGCCACCGCAAAGGTCTGTACCAGGCCAATGACAAGCGAAGCGATGAAAGCGCCGGGCAAGGAGCCGAGGCCGCCGAACACGATGACCACGAACAGGATCGGTCCTAGCGCCGCAGCCATATCGGACTGCGTTACCAGGGCAGGACCGGCAATGACGCCGGCAAGGCCCGCGAGCGCGCTGCCGACACCGAACACCACCATGAACACGCGGCCGACGTTGTGGCCGAGATGCCCGACCATGTGGGGATGCGTCAGCGCCGCCTGCACGATGAGGCCGACGCGGGTGCGCTTGAGCACGAGCAGGAGCGCAATGAAGATCACGACCGACACGACCAGCATAAAGATCTTGTAGGCGGGATAGTTGGTCGAGAAGACGGTGAAGGCCGGGAAGTCGAGCAGCGTCGGCACACGGTAATCGACCGGGCTCTTGCCCCAGATCATCGACACGATTTCTTCGATCGCAAAAGCCAAACCAAAGGTCAGCAGCAACTCAGCGACATGGCCGTGCTTGTGGGTGTTGCGCAGACCGTAGCGCTCCACCGCCATGCCGATGGCGCCCACCAGCAGCGGCGCGAGCACCAGCGCCGGCCAGAAGCCGATCCACTTCGTGAGCTGAAAGCCAAAGAAGGCGCCGAGCATGTAGAAGCTGGCATGGGCGAAGTTGAGCACGCCCATCATGCTGAAGATGACGGTGAGCCCGCTCGACAGCAGGAAGAGCAGCATGCCGAACAGCACGCCGTTCAGGGTCGAAATGACAATGAGTTCAAGCACAGCGCACTCATCTCTATCCGGGTCCTGATGGCCCCGGCGAACATCGCCCAATCAAACGCATTCCGGCCGCCGTCCTCCCGCGACCGATGGCGGCCGCGGGAGGACGACGTGCTTCGTGATTACGGCCGCACCATCTTGCAGGTCGTGGAGACCATGGCCTGCGGCGTATCAACCTTGGAAACCAGATGCCAGCCCCAACCGGTGTTTTCCTCGTCGAACGGCTCGTTCGCGGCGAGCTTGCCGAAGGAGGAAATATAGATCGGCTGGAAGAACTGGTGGTCGTCCTTGCGCATGATGCCCTGGCCGCCGTCGAGAACTTCGAACTTCAGGTCCTCGAGCGCCGCCGCGACCTTCACGGGATCGATCGAGTTGGCCTTCTCGGCCGCAGCCTTGAACATGCGCATCTCGTTGACCGCGCGCGGATACCAGAGCGACAAGCCCGCCTTGGCACGGAACGTCTTCTCGAAGTCCATCGCAGCCTGGTTGCCCGAATTGGCGAAGCCTTCGGTGATCTGGAAGACCTGGTGGTCGAGACCGGTCTGCTTGATCGCGGTCGGACCGCCGGCACCGCCGGCATAATAGGTGTACCAGTTGACCTTCAGGCCGGCATCGGCGGCGGCCTTGAGCAGCAGCGCGATGTCCTGGCCCCAATTGCCGGTGATGACGCTATCGGCGCCGGACGCCTTGATCTTGGCGACGTAGGGCGAGAAGTCGGTGACCTTCAGCAGCGGATGCAGCTCGTCGCCGACGATCTGGACGTCAGGACGCTTCGCACCCAGCATCTTGCGCGCATCGGTGCGCACCGATTGGCCGAACGAATAGTCCTGGTTGATCAGGTACACCTTTTTGACCGAAGGCGTGTCCTTCACGTAGTTGGTGAGCGCTTCCATCTTGATGTCGGAGCTGGCGTCCCAGCGGAAATGCCAGTAGCTGCACTTCTCGTTGGTCAGGCTCGGATCGACGGCGGCGTAGTTGAAGTACAGGACTTCCTTGCCGGGATTGCGCGTGTTGTTCTTGGTGACGAAGTCCGAGAGCGCCGCGCCGACGGACGAGCCGTTGCCCTGCGTGATGTAGTGGACCCCGGCGTCGATCGCCTTCTGGGCCTGCACCAGGCTCTCCTGCGGATTGGTCTTGTTGTCGAGGGGAACGATCTCGACCTTGTGACCGAGGATGCCGCCCTTGGCATTGAGCTCGTCGGCCAGATACTGGAACGTCTTCAGACCGCCCTCGCCGACACTCGCGCCGCCGCCGGAGAGCGGATCGATGTAGCCGATCTTGAGGGTGTCCTCGGCCGACGCTGCATGACCGAGCATCGGGGCGATCACGGCAATGGCCAAAGTAAGCTTGCGCATTATTTCGTTTCCTCGCTGACTATCGACTTTAGTCGATGGGCTTTTTGCGCATGTTGCAGCGCAATTTCAGACTCCCAATGAGCAGAACGAACTTTGATTTTCAAGCTCAACAGGACATGGCTCGGGCTGCCGCTATGAAATGTGAAGGCGGAGGCCTGTCTGTTCCGCACAACTTTCCGCAGCGCGAAATAGAACGCAAGCGGGAACCGCTTCTGGACTACGATGGTAGGGGCGGCGCGGCGGCGCTTCGTCAGCCCGGCCTTATACGCCCAGTGCCTTCCGGTTGAACGTCCGCAGGAAGCGCAGCGACAACGTCCGCACATTCGCGACGTTGAGGAGCCACGCCGCGGCGGCGTAGGCAGCGCCGCCTGCGAGGCTGACGATGATGAGCGCTTTGAGGCCGGTGCCGTCGACTTGCGATCGCGCAACGAGGATCGCAGCCGCCATCGCCGCGGCGGAGGCGGCAACACCGGCGAGGCGGTTGAAGTCGAACGGCACGGGATGGGCGCGGTGCATCAGGACGACTGCAACGACGAAGCCGATCGCCTCGGTCGCGACCGTCGCCAGCGCCGCACCGTAAAGGCCGTGGCTTGCGACCAGCGCGAACATCAGCGCCACGCTCAGGACGAGCGTGAGGAACGACTGCGCGGCCAGCATGAAGGGCCGCTCGGCCAGCTGAAAGCTGAGTTGTACATAGAACTGGTTGGCGATGCCGAAAAAGCGGGCGACCACCAGGGTCGGCAGCAGCGCCGACACGCCGGCGCGAAAGTCGACACCGACCAGGGTGCCTGCGACCTGGTCCGCTGCAAGCGCAAGCCAGACCGCGACGGGCGCTACGGTGACGAGCAGTAGTTCGAGGCTTTCGGTCAACCGCTCCCGCGTCAATGCCGTGTTCTTCTCCGGCAGCGTCCGGAATACAAGCGGCACGGTCGCAGACGCAACGCTCGCGGCGATCATGACCATGAACTGGCGCGGCAGATCGGCGACGACGCCGAAGATGCCGGCCGCGTCCTTGCCGAGGAGCCAGGCGACGATAAGCCGATCGCAAGCCGAGTAGAGCGCGACGGAAAGTCCAGCCAGCGTCAGCGGGAGGCCATAGCGCGCCAGTTGCACGAACTGGCTGCGCTGAAAGCGCGCGATCCTGGTGCGGTCACCGACCAGATTGAGGATGATGCCGGTCAGCGAACCCAGACCGAACGCCGCGAGCAGACCCATGCCGCCCCAGCCGAGCCATATGCCGAGCAGGCCGAAGCCAACGCTCGACACACTGCGCACGATCGCGATGGCCGCGAAGCGATAGGGTCGCAGCTTGGCGCGTTCGAACTCCTGGCCGACATCGACCGCATTGGCCATGATCGCGACGAACATGCTGGCAAGCAGAAGTTCGACGCTGACATCGTTGCGGAACAGGGCAACGAGCGGGGCCGTCGCGCAGAGGACGGCGACCGTGAGCGCGAAGGCGACCATCGCCGTGCCGCGAAAGTCCACTTCCGCCGACATCGCCTGATAGCGCGACACAGACAGTTTGATCCAGGCGAAGAAGACCGCGCCCAGGATGCCGGCAAGGCTGAGGCCGACGACATAGATGCCATATTCCGCCGGGGTCAGCAGCCTCGTGTAGGCCGTGACTGCGAAGAATCCCACCGCCGCGGGCAGGATGTAGGCCACGAGGTAGATCGAGAAATGGCGGTTCAGCATGCGAGCACGGGACCGGTGGCGGTCTTGCGATTTTGACGGCCGTTAATCGATTGGCCGTTAATCAGTGGGTCATAGCGTGGCGATCGGACTGCGCGCAGCATCCCCGAAGATAGTCACATAAGTCTGCAGATCGGACGGCGAATGGCGCGGAGAAGCCGGTTTTACGCGTTAGCGTTAAATTTGCCCTACACTGACGAAGCGGTCCGGCAGAGGTTAACCCAACAAGTGGAAAGCCCGGCGTCGCGAGGCACCGCTTGGTACGGTGACGCGTTGGTTCCTGAAGGAAATGCCGCCACGTGACCAGGCTCGACAGACGCGAATTTCTCCTTGGCAGCGCCGCGATGCTCGCGGCAGCTGCACCTGCGTCCGCAACGCCAGCCTCACGCCTTGCTCAGCGCCGTCCCGGCTACGGTGCCGCGACCAACCTCTGGAACCTGCAAGCCGATCCAAGGTTCGGCGAAGCCATCAGCACCTATTGCACTCAGGTGGTGCCGGAGGTCGAGCTGAAATGGCCCATGCTGCGGCCGGACGCGCACACCTTCGCCTTCGAACGCGCCGACGCGATCCTGGATTTTGCCCGGCAGAACGACCTGGCGATGCGCGGGCATGCGCTCGCGTGGTATCATGACATTCCGGACTGGACCAAGCAGATCAAGGACGCGAAAGGCGTCGAGCGTGCGTTCGTCGATCACATCGCGACCGTGGTCTCCTATTACAAGGACAAGCTGACGTCGTGGGACGTCGTCAACGAGCCGATCCCGGACAATCCGAACGGTATCACCGACAGGCGGGATTCGTTCTGGTCACAGAATCTGGGCAACCGCTGGATCCCTCTGGCCTTCCGAACGGCGGCCGCGGCCGATCCATTCGTGAAGCTCGCGATCAACGAATACGACATCGAACAGGCCAAGGGCTCGTTCATCGCCAAGCGCGCCGCCTTCCGCAACCTGATCATGGACTTGCTCGACCAGGGCGTTCCGCTGCACGCCGTGGGACTCCAGTCGCATCTGCATGCCGAACTCGATATCGACACGCACGGGCTGGCCGAATTCGTCACCGAGCTGCGCTCCTGGGGTCTGGACGTACTCGTCACCGAGCTCGACGTCGACGATCAGAAGCTGACAGGCGATCCGGGCCAGCGCGACGCCATCGTCGCCAAGCGCGTTGATGATCTGTTGACCGCGATCTCGACCAGCGGCCCGTTACGCTCGATCCTGACCTGGGGCATCTCGGATCGCCATAGCTGGATCAACAGCACCTTCGCTCGCAAGGACAAGCAGCCCAACCGTCCCTTGCCGCTCGACAGCGAGTTCAAGGCAAAGCCGTTCATGGACGTCATTACCAGGTTCACGAAGGACGTTTGACGGAACAAGCACCAGAGCCATTTCCGTTCCGATGGAATCGGAACGGGGGTTTAGATTCTTGTTTCCGCTCGCGTTTCGCAATCAGCTCGACGTCTCGCGCATGCGCGGCGGCAAGGCCGCTCATTTCATCGCACCCTGTGCACGGAAGGGCGCGTCGCCTCCGAGTTCGTTGACCAGCTGCATCGCCTGCTTCAGGTCCGGCGTGAGGAAACCCTCGTCGAACTTACCGACGATCGGCACGAGCAGGAGGCTGGCGTGCTCGCGCTTGCCAGCCTCGTGCGACAGACGCGCGAGGCTGACGGCGGTGCGCAGCTCCCAGGACAGTGCGCCCTGCTTGCGGGCGACCTCCAGCGACAGACAGAACAGATCCTCGGCCTCTTGCACCGCCCCCGGGTCGCCGCCCGATAGCGTGATCTCGCCTTGCAGACGATAGACCTCGGCGAGGTAGGAGTGATCGCCGGTTCGTTTGGCGGTTGCGAGCGCGCCGTCCAGCGCGCGCAAGGCCGCATCGCGCATCCCGACCTTGGCATAGGCTTCCGCGAGCAGGCAGCGGAACCAGCAGCCGGCAAGCCAGGAATCCATCGCCTCGTATTCGTCGAGGCCAAGGCGCATCTGGCTCAGGCCTTCATCGGCCTCGCCGAGCTGGGCCAGCGCCCAGCCGCGCAGGATCGCCGCCTGCTGCTTCCAGTGCAGGAAATTGTGCTCGGTGGCGATGATCATGGCGCGGTTGGCGTGATCGCGCGTACCCTCGACGTCACGCAGATGCTGGCAGAGATAGGCGCCGAACACGAGCGCGAAGGCCAGCGTGAAGGGGTGGCGGATCTTCTCGGCATTCGCGATTGCTTGCTCACTATGCTGGCGCGCCGCATCGGGCCGACCAAGGAACCACAGGAGGTAGCCGAGATAGGACAGCGAGACGACGCCGGGATCGGTGCCATGGCGCACCATCAGATCGGAGTGCAGGTCGGGACTGTAGAGGTTGATGCAGCGATGCAAATGATGCTGCGCGGCGGCAAAGCGGCCACGATAGAGCATGGTCATCGCGATCGAGCGGTGCGCCTCGATCAGATAGCCGGTTTGCTGCGCCGGTTGCGTCTGCTCGTTCAGCCGGTCACGCTTGGCGAATTTCAACAGCTCGACGCTGAGATCGTGCGCGCGGATGAGATCGGCGCGAATGAAATGACACACCCACAGCCCGCGGGTGGCGGCGAAGGTCTTCTCGTCATCATTGAGCTGCTGGCCGAGCTCGAGCGCGCGGATGTAATTCTCCTCGACCTCGTGTACCGCGTAGCCTTTCGCGGCGATCAGCGCATTGCCGAGCGCGACGCGCAACTCGAGCTCCATCTCGTCGGCACCTTGCATGCGTGCATGGGCCTGGACGACGTCGAGGCCCCGACGCAGATGGCCGATCGCCTCGAGATTGGCGCCGCTCCTTGCCGCCTGCTTGCCGGCCTTGAGCCAGAAACTTGCGGCGCCCTCGCTCTGGCCGGATTCAGTCAGATGGTGCGCGAGCAGCTCCGGCTCGCGCTCGGCCTTCTCCGGATACATCTCGCCAAGCACCTGCGCGATGCGCGCATGCAACTTGCGCCGCTCGCTGTGCAGCAGGCTCGCATGTGCAGCGTTCTGGATCATCACGTGCTTGAAGGAGTAGAGCGCATCCGGCGCATCACCGCGGCGCATGATCAGCCCCGCTTCCTCCAGATGATTGAGCGCGGCCTCGATCTGCTCCGCCGGCGCGTCGGCGACCGCGTGCAGCGTCTCGTAGGAGAACTCGCGGCCGATGGTGGCGCCGATCTGTGCAATTCGCTTGAACGGCCCCATCCGGTCCAGCCGTGCCATCAGCGAGTCCGTCAGGGTCGCCGGGATCGCGAGCTGCCGCCACGGGCCCGACAGCACGTAGCGCCCGTGACGCTCGGTCAGGAGATTGGATTCGAGAACGGTCTTGGTGAGCTCTTCCAGGAACAGCGGCACGCCGTCGGTCTTGACGATGATCTCCTCGACGACCTCCTTGGGCAGCTCTCTCCCGGCGACGCGCTCGACGAGCGTCGTGCGCAAATGGCGGCTCAGTCGGCTCAGCACCAAGGTGGTGATATGCGAATGCGCGTTCCAGCTCGGCTGGAATTCGGAGCGCGCCGTGATGATGACTAGGACCGGCCGGTTCTGCACTCGGTCGACCAGGAGGTCGATCACCTCACGGGAGGTCGGGTCGATCCAGTGCAAATCCTCGAACACGATCACCAGCGGCATCTCGCGTGCGAGGCCGAGGAAATGATCGACCAGCGCGGAGACGGTCGCATCCTTCTGCTGCTGCGGCGACAGCTCGAGCGGCGGATAACGCTCTCCAGTCGGAAGCAACAACAGCGCGGCAAATAGCGGCGTGACCCGCTCGATGTCGCCATGGGCGGCGGCGATCGCGGTCTCCAGCCTCGCCAGCGACATCGCGGACGGGTCCTCGCGGTCGAGGCCGAGCGAGAATTTGAGCTGCTCGACGAACGGATAGAACGCCGTGGAGGTGTAATAGGGCGAGCACTGGAACGAGACCTGTCCGTGCCGATCGCCCGAGATCCGCTCGAAGATTTCCTGGATGATGCGCGACTTGCCGATGCCGGGCTCGCCAAACTTGACCACGACCTGGCCGTCGCCGTCTTTGATCTGCTGCCAGCGCCCCATCAACAGCGCGATCTCCTCCTCGCGGTTGACG
>JAEYRD010000180.1 GCA_023435725.1 Pseudomonadota bacterium
CCCGCGCGCCACCGCAAACCCGAGCGGCGGCTGGCGTGCTGCCAGCCGCCTCTCGTTCAGCGGGGAAGATTCCGCATTGAGGGATGGGATCGAGCGTATTGCGGCGGAAACGCCGCCCTTTGGCCCAGCTTCTCGGCCGCATGCCAGCTCCAGCGCGGATCGTAGGTCATGCCCCTCCCGACGGCGATCAGATCAGCCGCGCCGCTGTTGAGGACCTGCTCTGCATATGTCCCGTCTCCGATCATTCCGACAGCCATGGTGGCGATACCTGCGCCATCCCTGATCGCCGCGGCGAACGGAACCTGGTAGCCGGGTCCCACGGTAATCTTCTGCTCGGGCACGACTCCGCCGCTGGACGGCGTCACGTAATCGCAGCCCAGGGCTTTCAGTTCTTTCGCGAAGGTGACCGAATCCCGGATGTCCCAGCCACCTTCCACCCAATCCGTTGCAGAAATACGAACTCCCAACGGCAGGTTTTCCGGCCATGCTGCGCGGATCGCCTTGAATACCGAGAGGGGAAATCTCATCCGGCCTTCGATGTCGCCCCCGTAACCGTCGGTCCGGTCATTGCTCAGCGGGGACAGGAAGGAGTTCAAGAGATAACCATGAGCACAATGGAGCTCCAGCAGGTCGAGGCCGGCTTCCCGTGCCCTGCGCGCGGCGGCAACGTAGTCGGCAATCAGTTTCGCCAATGCCGCATCGTCGAGCGCTGCTGGCATTCGCCGACCGGGGTAGGGCGTCGCAGATGGCCCAACGGTGGACCACCCTCCGTCGGCGACCGATAGCTCATTGCCCGACAGCCATGGCGGTGCGACCGAAGCCTTGCGGCCTGCGTGGGCGAGCTGAATGCCGATCTTCACGCCACTGTGCGCGCGGGCGAAATCGGTCACCCGGCGCAGCCCCTCGATCTGCGCATCCGACCACAGGCCCAGGCACACGGGACTGACGCGCCCGCTAGGCTGCACCGCGGTCGCTTCCATGATGATGAGGCCAGGGCCCGACACTGCCAAAGAGCCGATATGCATCAGGTGCCAATCTCCGGCCATGCCACCTTCAATCGCCGAATACTGCGCCATCGGTGAGACGACGATGCGGTTGTCCAATTGCAGGCCGCGGAGGGAGAACGGTGAGAAAAGCCTGGAGGGCATTGCTTGCTTCTTCTTTCGGCGCGAGATGTCGTGAGCTGCGGAGTTTGACGGGCTTCAATTGCCGACGAGCGGACACTCATCCATCGTTCGCAGTCCTGCGGCCCATTTGTTCAACCACCACCCGTATTGCTGAGGCCATGACTCAAAGTGCTGCTCTGCGCCGAGGACCTCGGCGGCATGCCGCGCCCAAAATGGGTTGAAGAGCATCTGGCGACCGACCGCGATCAGGTCGGCCTTTCCTTCCTGGAGAACCTGTTCGGCCAATTGCGGCGTCCGGATGAATCCAACGGCCTGCGTGAGGGCGCCGGTTTCCTTGCGGATTCTTTCCGCGAAGGGCACCTGATATCCCGGACCGCGTGTCAGGCTGGAGTTCGTTGCGCCACCCGAGAGATTGCCGCCGGAAGAGCAGTCGATGACGTCAACACCACGGCTCAGGAGCTCGCGCGAGAGCGCCACGCTGTCGTCCATCGTCCAGCCGCCCTCGATCCAGTCGGTCGCCGAGATGCGGACGAAAAGCGGCACGCTGTCGGGGAGGGCGCGCCGCATGGCATCGGCGACCTCAAGCGGGAACCGCATCCGGTTTTCCAAGGATCCGCCGTACTCATCCGTGCGAATGTTGGCCAGGGGGGACAGGAAGCTCTGCAGCAGATAGCCGTGAGCCATGTGGATCTCGATGACCTCGAAGCCGGCATCCAATGCACGCAGGGCGGTCGCCACGAAGCCGTCCAGGATCTCCTGCATGCCGGCTCGCGACAGGGCCTGAGGTACGAGCCAGCCGTTTGCAAATGGCTTGTCCGATGGTCCCACCGGTGTCCAGGTCTCGTCGCCATTGGCAATGTTCTGCGCGGTCAGCGGTCCATTGCCTTCCCAGGCGCGTTGAGCGCTCCCCTTCCGCCCGCCGTGAGCGATCTGAATGGCGGGCGCGGAGCCATGGGCTCTCAGCGCTGACGTGATGGGCCGCAGGGCCTCGACCTGCTCGTCTTCCCACAGGCCGAGGCATCCGTTCGTGATCCTGCCCTCGCGGGAGATCGCCGTTTCCTCGATGAACACCGTGCCTGCTCCACCCATCGCGAACTTGCCGTAGTGGAGCAGATGAAACTGGGTCGGATAGCCGTTCTCGGCGCAATACATCGCCATCGGCGACACGACGATCCGGTTTCGAAGCTCCAGCCCGCGGATTTTCAGGGGTTGGAAAAGCATCGCCTTGCTCTGCATGGGTCCTCCGAGGCATTTGTCGTTCGTGTCCTTTCTTCCGGAGAGCCAGGTCGGCATCGGGGAGCCGGTCCGGCAGCCCCCGCGCCGATAGGTCGCAGAAAAAGGAAACGTTTCAATTCATCCATAAATTCTGGACGATCAGCCTGTCAAGCCGCGAGCTGCGATGAGACTGCAGTCGTCTAGTGTTCTGAAGCTAGTACGCGCCATTTTGGCTCGCATCAGCTTCGATATTCCTCCTCACGTTCTCCTGAGTACGAGCCTGCCAGCGCTTGACAGGCCGGTTGCCCATGGCGTACTGGCGTGAAACGTTTCCAATTTGCCTTGGAGAAACGTGCGTTGCTGCGGGCCTCACGAAGGTGCGCTGCGGGGAGTGTTGCGCGTGTGACGGCGATCGTCGGCGCCAATTAGAAACGAAAGGTGGAAAATGAAGCTCTGTGTTTCGTCGCGCTTTGCGATTGGCGCCGGCGTGGGCGCTCTGGCCGTTGCTGCCCTGGGCTCCGGCGCGATCGGATGCGAAGTCACGATCGGCGCGACCGGTCCTCTGTCCGGTGCTGCCACTCAATGGGGGCTGGCGATCAAGGGCGCGGCCGATTTCGCTGCCGCCGAAGCCAATCGCGAGGGCGGTGTCATGGTCGGAGGCCAGCGCTGCACGGTCAAGGTCATCGCGATCGACGCAAAGTACACTGCTGAAGGCGCTGCCGCGGCGGCGAACAATTTCGTCAGCCAGAACGTGAAGTTCATCCTCGGTCCGATCGGCTCGCCGGAGGTGACCGGCATGAAGCCCGTCGCAACCCGCAACAAGATGCTGATGATGAGCGACAGCTACGCGAAGGACGCGATTGGACCGCGCTGGCCTTACACGTTCCATGTGGGTCCGGGGCCGCTCGCCTGGGGCGATCCGATCGTCAAGCTTGCCAAGCAGAAGTTCGGCATCAAGAAGGTGCTGACGATTGCGCCGAACGATCAGGCCGGAACGGACGTCGCCGAAGCTGCGATCAGCGTCTACAAGAAGAACGGGGTCGAGGCGACGCCTGAATATTACCAGCGCGGCACGACGAATTTCGCTCCCATCGTCGCGCGCATCATCAACGCCAATCCTGACGTGCTCGATACGGTCTCGACCCCGCCGGGAGATGCCGGAATCATCATCAAGCAGCTGCGTCAGGCGGGGTTCAACGGCGCAATCGGCCGCCTCGGTGGTCCGGGCACTGAAGAAATCCTGCGCATCTCCGGCGGAAAGGACGTGGTCAAGAACTTCTATTGGTTCGAGCCCGTCTTCATCGACGAGAACGTCAAGAAGCTCGGTGACGAATATCGCGAGCTGCTCGGTTCTGCGCCGCCCGAGAACAACTTCTTCTACCTCTTCGCCGCTGGTGGCCGGGCCATGCTCAGGGCCATCACGGACGCGGGTTCGGCGGATGACGTCGAGAAGGTGGCGGCTTCGCTTCGCAAGCTGAACGTCGACGATCCAAATCTCGGCAAGGGCCGTTGGATCGGCCAGGAGGCGTACGGCATCAACCAGGAACTGTCATTGCCGTTCGGAGTGGGTCTGTTGATCGACGGCAAGGACCAGCCGCTGGTCCGCATCGAGGCACCCGACGGGAAGTGAGCGGTCGATCGAGCGCAAGGTAAGGAACTTGGGATGGACGGCTTTCTCTCCGCTGGCCTGATCGGGCTTTCGCTTGGAGCGCAGTACGCGCTGCTTGCGCTCGGTTTCACCCTCATCTTCGGCATTCTGGGGGTGGTGAACTTTGCCCATGGCGGGTTCTACCTGCTCGGAGGCTACTTCGCCTACGCTTGCGTGGCGAAGCTCGGCTTTCCGTATCCGCTCGCGGTGCTCGCAGCCACTTTGTCGACGGCTGCAATCGGCTACGTGTTCCAGCTTCTCCTGCTGGACCGCGTCGCCGATGACCATCTGGCAACCCTGATCCTGACCCTGGGGTTGTACATGGTGATCGGCAGCGGCGTGCTGGTGACTTTCGGCCCCGACGCGCCCCTGTTCCAGTTTCCGGTCAGCGGCGCGCTTCGCTTCCGCGGATTATACTTCCCGCTCGAGAACTTCATCGTTCTGATCGTCTGCATTCTGGCGATCGCTGCGACCTACTACTTCATCTACAAGACGAATCTCGGAAGAAACCTGCGAGCACTGGCTGAGGATCGCACCGTCGCCGTTGCTCTCGGCGTCAAGGCTCGGCTGCTCTTTCCGATGGCATTTGCCATCTCCGTCGGGCTTGCCGGCATGACGGGTGCGCTGGTCACGCCAATCCTGTCACTGACGCCGCATGTCGGCGATCCCGTGCTCGCAATGTCCTTCCTGGTCGTGATTCTCGGTGGTCTCGGAAGCATCGCCGGTGCGACGGTCGCCGCCTTCTGCGTCGGAATCATCGAGGCCTATTCTGCAGTCTATGTTGGAGGGTCGAAGGGCGCTCTCGCGCTGTTCGTGCTGGTTCTCATCGTGCTGGTGGTCAAGCCGACAGGGCTCTTTGGCCGAGAGACGCGGGGAGCATGACGGTGAAAGGGCAATCCTTGATCGATCGTATCGGTACGAACGAGATCATATCCCTGCTGCTGGTCTCAGTCGCGCTCCTGGTGCCGATCTACGCGACGAATGCCGCGGTCATCTCTCTCTTTACGCAGATCCTGATCGCGCTGATGGGGGCGCTGAGCGTGTACATCATGCTGCGCATGGACCTCATGAGCTTCGCGGTCCCGGCCTTCATGGCGGTCGGCGGCTATTCGGTGGCCATCGTCAGCGCAAGGTACGACGTAACGGACGTGTTCGCGCTCACCGCCGTCAGTCTCATCGTTCCGATGGTGATTGCTCTTCCGATCGGTGCGCTGATCCTTCGCTTGCGAGGCGTCTATTTCGTGCTGGTGACCTTCGTTATTGCCGAGATCATGCCTCTGCTCCTCTTCGAGACGCCAACCCTTACGGGCGGATCGAACGGGATCTCGGGCCTTCCTCCCGTGATCTTCCTTGGCATGCCGATTGAGGACAACAACAAGATCCTTCTGATGACGACCGTCCTGGCGATCGTGGCCGTGCTCGGCACGATCGGACTTACGCGATACTACCGACATCAGTTCGATGCGATCAAAGAGAACGAATTGCTCGCGCAAAGCCTCGGATTGACGATCTGGCGCTATAAGGTCATCGGCTTCTGTGCAGCCGCGGGTCTGGCTGGCCTCGGCGGCTTTTGCCTGGTCGAGATGCTGATTACGGCGCATCCAAGTTCGTTTCAGGCCATCTCGTCGGTCAACTACGTCGCTTATACAGTCGTCGGAGGCCAGGGGGCGCTCCTCGGCGCCGTCGTCGGCTCCGCCTTGCTGGTCTGGGCGTCCAACCTGTTCAGCCTTCAAGGCGAGTACTCTCAAGGCCTGTTTGGGATATTGCTCATGCTCGCCGTTCTTTTTGCCAAGGGCGGCTTGATCGGAAGCTTGCAAGGGGTCTTTTCCCGAGGGCGCAGGTTCGTCCCAGTGGGACGCAGCCGGGGGGCCGAGGCATGACGCAGCCCGTAACGCGTGGCCAGAGCACGCTCGAGGTCAAGAACGCTTCCAAGCGGTTTGGCGGCAACAGCGTTTTTCGCGACATCAGCCTTTCGCTCGAGCCGGGAACGGTGAAGGGCGTCATCGGACCGAATGGTGCGGGCAAGACGACGCTGATCAACATCATGTCCGGTCAGCTCGCCCCGAGTGATGGCAAGATTCTGCTCGGAGGGAAGGATATTACCTCCCTGCCGCTGCATCAGCGCAGCCAGCTCGGCATCGTGCGTAGCTTCCAGCAGACAAAGACGTTCAAGACGGCAACGGTCGCCGAGAATTTCGAGCGGGCCAGCCTGTTCAGTCAGGGCAGGGTGTCATCGATCGACGGCTACGTCCGCGACTTGATCGCCAAGTGCGGCCTCGCCAACCGGCTCGACCAGAAGAGCGATACCCTGCCGTATGGCATGCAAAAGATGCTCGGCCTGTTGATGACTGTGATTGCTGGGCCGAAGACCCTTTTGCTGGACGAGCCGGCCGCCGGTCTCGAGAAGCAGGAGCGCCATCTCGTCGACGAGGTCGTGCAATCCGCGTGCGCGAATTTGGGCTGCGGCATCCTGATCGTCGAGCACGACATGGAGCTCATCAAGCGACTGTGCCCCTACGTCTATGTGCTCGATCGCGGCACGATCATCGCTCATGGCGACCCCGCGACTGTTCTGAGGCGCAAGGACGTGATCGAGGCCTATCTCGGGACGGCCGAGGAGGGGGAGAGCCTCGATGCTTAAGATCAAGGATCTCGTTGTCCGCTACGGAGGCATCACTGCGCTTGATCGGGTCTCCGCCGAGGTCAGCAAGGGCGAGACGGTCATCCTGCTGGGTGCAAACGGGGCAGGGAAGTCCAGCCTGATAAATTCCATCATCGGCGTCGTTCCTTCGGTCGCCGGCGTGATCCAACTGGACGATCGTGCGATCAGTCAGTCGCCCGCCTCGAGCCGGGCCGGGTTCGGCATCGGGTACTCGCCGGAAGGCCGTCGTGTATTCCCGACCATGACCGTGCGGGACAATGTGCTGGTCGGGGCTGCGCGTTTGGGCCGGGCGGCTCAGGCGGAAGCCTACGGCGAGCTGGCTGCGTTGTTCCCCATGCTCGAAAGCCGGGCCAACGATCTCGCAGGTCACCTCAGTGGAGGCCAACAGCAGATCGTGGCGATTGCGCGCGCCATGAGCGCTTCTCCGCGTTTGCTGCTGCTGGACGAGCCCTTCCTGGGTCTTGCCCCGGTCTGGATCCAGCAGATCAGCTCGGCCATCCGCCACTTCGCAGCCGCAGGCACGACCATTCTGATGACGGAGCAAATGGCAATTCCGGCACTGAAGGTGGCGACACGCGGATACGTCATGCGCGGCGGTCAGATCATCCGCGGTGGCACCGTCGAGGAAATCAAGGAATCGGCCCTCACGGAGGATTACCTCTAATGGAAAAGCCCGCAGCCGACCGGCATCCGGAGCCCCAATACCGGCTTTATGCCGTCCACTACGCGTCCAGCAATCCGGATCGGTCTGCCGACCACAACTTCATGTCCCGGGTCGACTTCCACGACATGCCGATGCCCCTGGATTTCTTTGTGTGGGTCGCCATCGGGGAGGGGCGTGTCATTCTGATCGACACCGGCGCCGAAGAGCAGATCTGCCGCACGCGTGGCCATAACTACATGCGCTCCCCGGCCGAGGGATTGGCCGCTCTCGGCCATGCGCCGGAAGACGTGACGGACGTGGTCGTGACGCACATGCACTGGGATCATCTCGGGCATCTGGCGCAATTTCCAAATGCCCGCATTCACGTCCACAAGCAGGAAATGTCGCATGCCACGGGCTGCGCGATGTGTCACGAGCACTTGCGCCGTCCTTACGACGTGACGCAGGTGTGCAGCCTCATCGTTGCCCTTTACGGGGGACGGGTGTCGTTCACCGAGGAGAGCGCGGAGATCGCGCCGGGCGTGTTGGTTCGCCACGTCGGGGGTCACGCCCCGGGTCTGCAGGTCGCACAGGTCCGGACGAAGCGGGGGAAGGTCCTGGTGGCATCCGACGCGATGCACTACTTCGCCAACTCCATCCTGACCAACCCCTATCCGGTCGTCGTCAACGTGCAGGAGTATCTGGACGGTCTGATCCAGGTGGAAAGGCTCGCGGACGGACCCGATCACGTCATTCCGGGCCACGACCCGCTGGTCAAGACGATGTACCCGTCGATCGAGAAGGCGCCGTACGTCTTCGACCTGGGTGTTCCTCCGCGCGTGTCGCGGCCGCTCTCCGTCTCCGGGTTCGTCGGGGCCTACGGGCCATCGAAGCAAGCCTGAACTATCCTCCAAGCAGCGTTCACAGGTCTAAAATGCAGGATTACGATCGTCTGGGACTTCAGCTCATCGATGGCGAATGGCTGGAGTCCGATTCCAAGCTTCCGGTTCTCGACAAGTTCTCGGGGCGAGAATTCGCGCGCGTCCACTCCGCGACGCGCGAGCAGGTCTCGCACGCAGTCAAGGTCGCCAAGCGCGCCGCCGATGCGGGCTGTCCGGCTCCTTATGAGCGGGCGCGTGCCCTGTACGAAGCCTCGCGCCTGATCCATGCCCACAAGGAGCAGTTCGTCGACCTGATGGTCGCGGAAGCCGGCTTTACGATCTCGGACGCCGGCGGCGAAGTCGATCGCGCCAAGGTGACCCTCGAGTTGTCCGCTGAAGTGGCGAAGAACATCGTCGGCAGCGTCGTGCCGTTCGGCGCGAGCCCGGGCGCGGAGCGCAGGATCGGTTTTACGGTCCGCGACCCCGTGGGCGTCGTGTGCGCGATCACGCCGTTCAATTCGCCGCTAAACACGGTGCTGCACAAGATCGGTCCGTCGTTCGCGGCTGGAAATGCCACCATTCTGAAGCCGTCTTCCGAGACGCCCCTGACGGCGGGGCTGCTCGGGAAATTGCTTCTGCAGGCGGGCATGCCGAAGGATTTCCTCAGCGTCATTCAGGGGCCCGGGACCGTGGGTGAGTGGCTCCTGGCTGAACAGGACATCGGATTCTATACGTTCACCGGAAGCACGCGCGTCGGCCGCTACATCCAGGATCACGCCGGTCTTCGCCGGACGCAAATGGAGCTCGGCAGCATCGCCAGCACCATTCTGTGCGCGGATGGGGAGCTGTCCAATGCGATCCCGAAGATCGCCAATGCCGGTCTTCGCAAGGCGGGCCAAGTCTGCACCTCGGTCCAACGCCTTTACATCCAGGACTCGATCTATGAAGAAGCTCTGGAGCGGCTCGTTAGGGAAGCCCGCACGCTGAAGAGCGGCGACCCCAGGGATCCCGCAACGCGTGTCGGTCCGTTGATCTCGGAGCGCGCGGCGCAGCGCGGCGAACAATGGATAAAGGACGCCGTGAACGCGGGGGCCCGCCTGGTATGCGGCGGCAAGCGCGACGGCCGTGTGCTCGAGCCGACCATCCTGGCCGACGTGCCGGAAGCCTGCTCTGCCTGGTGCCAGGAGGCATTCGCGCCTCTTCTGGTCCTGCGACGGTTCTCCCGCTTCGAGGAGGCGCTCGAAAGCGCCAACGATACCCCTTACGGCCTTTCGGTTGGCGTCTTCACGCGTGACATCACGACCGCGCTGACGGCGGTGAGGAAATTCCGTTTCGGGACCGTGCAGATCAACGAAACGTCGAGCGCGCGCGCGGACGTGATGCCGTTCGGAGGCGTGAAGGAGAGCGGCTTCGGCAAGGAAGGACCAGCCTACGCCGCGCTCGAAATGACGGTGGAGCGCCTTATCGTGCTCAATCCCTGAGCCGACCGAAGCTGCAACGCCGAAGATAGGACCATTCCAATAATGCAAACGATCTCGAGTTACTTCTGTCCGACCCGCGTCTACATGGGGGCGTCAAGCCATCGACAGTTGCCCGAATTCCTTCGCGAATACGACTGCAAGCGTCTGTTCCTGGTCATGGACGGCGCCCTGAAGAGCACGGAGTTTGCCAAGTCCGTCCTGGCGCTCTTGACCGAGAGCAAGATCGAGGTCTCGACCTTCACCGAGATCGAGCCGGATCCGAGCGTCGGCACCGTGGAGAAGGCATTTGCCCAGTGCCAGAACAGCAAGGCGACTACGATCCTGGCCATCGGTGGCGGCAGCACGATCGATGTGGCCAAGGCCGTCGGCATCCTGAGCACGAACGGCGGCCGGATCCATGATTACGAGGGGATCGAGAAGTTCAAGACGCCGCCATTGCCTCTGATCGCGATCCCGACCACGGCCGGAACGGGATCGGAAGTGTCCGGATCCTGCGTCATCACGGATACAGAGCGCGAATTGAAAATGTCGATCCGGCATGCTTCGCTGAACCCGGCGCGTATCGCGATCCTGGATCCCTCCGCCTTGCGCACGATCCCGCCCACGGTGGCCTGCCACGCAGGCGTGGATGCGTTCGTGCACGCCTTCGAATCCTTCATCTCGCGCAACGCAAATCCGTTCACGGATGCAGTGAACATCGAGGCGATCCGGCTGCTCTCGGCGAACCTGCGTCCGTTTGTCGCCAATCCCGCCAACGAGGAGGCTGCCCTCAACATGCTCTGCGGCTCCGCGCTCGCAGGGATGGCCTTTGGCCAGACGGGGCTTGGAAACGTCCATTGCATGTCGAGGTTCGTCGGAGCCCGTTTCCACCTGTCCCATGGACTCTCGAACGCGCTCTGCCTGCCGTCGGTTGCGCGTTTCAACATGATCGCGAATCCCCGCAAATACGCGCGCGTGGCGGAGGCGATGGGATACGACGTCTTTGGTCTTCCGGAATTGGAAGCTGCCCGAATAGCTGTGGAGAAGATCGGCGAATTGTGTGCTGATCTCGGGATCCCGGCCCGCCTCAGGGACGCCGGCGTGACGGAGGACAGCCTCGAAGAAATGGCCAGGCATTGCACCGAAGCCAACTACAACCGCTGGAATCCCCGGTTCACGAGCACGGCAGACTTTCTGGGGCTTTTCCGGCAGGCCTATTGACAGGTACCGCGCCCAACTAGCAATCCGTAGGTGCGAACCCAGTTGCGGCAGAAGGCTCAGTCGTGAACCCGAAGGACAAGTCCGGCGCTCAGGGCAAGCGGAAGCGCATCACGGCGCGAGACGTGGCCCGGAAGGCGAAGTGCGCTCTCGGGACCGTTTCCCGCGTCGTCAACGATGTGCCGGGCGTCTCGCCGGAGACGCGCCAGCGCGTTCTCGACGCAATGGAATCCCTCGGATGGGTGCCTAACGTTGCCGCGCAAAGCATGCGCGGCATGTCCTCGCGGATGGTCGGGTTCATCTTCTCGGACATCAGAAATCCGCTCTACGCGGCGATGGTCAAGGGTGCCGAGGACGTCTTCAGCGCCCATGGCTTCCTGCTTGTCACGGCAACCAGCAACGGCGAAGCCGACCGCGAAATCGCCCTGATCGAGCTGTTTCGGCGACGGCATGCTGACGCGCTGCTGTTTTCGATCACACAGGAAAGCGACACGCGCGTAGTAGAGGCGGTTGAAGCATCGAAGCTGCCAATCGTGATGATCGAACGCGATCTCCCAATTCCCGTCGATTCCGTTGGAGCCGATCATCTTAACGGCACCCGGCATGCGACCGAGCATCTTATCCAGCTGGGCCATCGCCGGATCGCGATCATCAGCGGTGGCAAGGGTACTCGCGTGGCTCGGGATCGATTGCTGGGCTTTAACCAGGCGATGCGGGCCGCAGGACTCAAACCGGACGAGAGCCTCCTGCACCTCGATAGCTTCGCTTCCGAGTACGCCTATCGGAAAACTCAGTGGCTTCTCTCGCTCGATAAGCCGCCGACTGCCATCCTCGCTCTCGGAATGCGATTGCTGCCTGGCGTACTCGCGGCGGTGCGGGCTTGCGGTCTTTCGGTGCCTTCCGACATATCGATTATTGCAGGTAACGACAGCAACCTGGCGCAGATGATGACGCCGCCGGTTACCGCTATCCGTTACGAGCCCGAGGCACTTGGGCGCGAGGCCGCGCTCGCTGTTCTGGCTCAGATCGAAAGCAGTTCCAGTTCGACCTCCTCACGGCGGCTCGAGATTCCGACGGAGCTTGTCCTAAGAGGATCGTGCGGCCCGCCCAAGGGTTAGGACGTCCACCAAACTGTCGGAGCGCCGATGGATTGACCTTTGTGACGGTCGGCGGCTGGCCTCCCGCAGTGGACAAATCAGCGCCACATCCGCGAGATCGAAGCGGACGAAGAGAGGTTTGCGCGCGAGCGGCAAGCGCGCAAGCGTGACGAGGACATCGAGCGCCAACAGATCGCGCGCGGTTATGCCGCTCATGCCGCCGATCAACGCATCGCCGATCTGGAAGCGCAACTGGCCGAGATCGTGCGAGCAACAACGACCGCGATTGAAGCGCACGAGCACGAGATCGCGCGCGCGACGCGGGAGAACACCGCGTTGAGAAGCAGGCTGGCTGAATTGGAAATCAGGATCGCAGAGCTGCGGCTCGATGCGCACGCCAGCGGCAAGACGCTCGACGGCAACATGGTCCGCGTGAACTGAAGAGAGGGCCTGAGACGCGGCGAACGCATCCAGCCTCGTCTAAACGCGATGAGAAGCCCTCGAAGGGTAATTTTGTTCAGGGCCGGGGGGCGGGGTTCTGAAAAGCAGAACCCGGAGGGTTTCGAGCGCGGCGGCACTGAAATTAGCGTGTAAGTAATTGAATTTACCCAATTTTTTGACCGAACCTCGATGGAACCTGACGCAATGACCCAGAGGCCGATTCCATTCCCCGTCAGTCAGTTCGCAACCCCGCCGCCGCCCGCCGAGTTGGGCTGCACCGGCTCCGCGTTGTGGAAGGAGATCGTCGCCCGATGGCAGATCGACGACGCCGGTTTGCGCGTGTTGCTCGACGCCTGCCATGCCTGTGATCGCGCCGAAAGTCTGCGCCAGCAGATCGAGCGCGACGGCGAGATGCTGCCGTGCGCGACCGGCTCCAGTAAGCTCAATCCTGCCGTCATGGCCGAGCTATCAGCGCGAGGCCTTATCGCGCGTCTATTAGGCCGCCTCGGCGTGCTCGATAACGACGAGATACGCCGCCCCGGTCGGCCATCGAACCAGCGCGGAGGCTGGTGATGGCGCAGCGGAGACAGGCCGAGATCACCGACGAAATCCTGGACTTGTTCGAACGCGCACTAGCGTTGCGCGCCATGGGCGCTCGTGATGACGATGCTGACGATGCCTTGCATGACGAGTTGCTTCGCGTCGAAAAGCGATTGGTCTGGACACTGTTGCCGCGCATCTGGCCTGCATGGGGACCGTGGGCACCAAGCCCCGCCGATCCCGCGCTCGATGGCGAGTGTGTCGTGGGCAAGGGCTATTATCTGCATCAGGTCTGGCCGCAGCTGCAGGAAGGCCGCCGCGCGTTGCTGGCGGCGCTCGCGATGCGGCATGATCGACAGCCTGCTGACGTTCGCGCGCCGCCTGCCGCTCGAAAGCCGCTTCGCCATCTCGGCAAGGATGAGACGTGAGGCCGATCAGTTGGAGAGGGATTGAATGATGGAGCAGGTAGGTCATTAACTTGTGCGCAACGCCTTTTCGGCTAAACTACTTTTCGGCGGACTACGCCGGAACACCCTCTTGGTCGAAGAACCATTTCTTTGATCGTCCATCGATACGGCTGTCCTATGGATGACAGTCTATACGCTCGACGGATTACGGAGGCCGGGGTCCGTCACTTTTCTTATGGCCAGAACTTGTAGCCGTAGAACTCGAAAATCTCCCTTTGCTGGTCGGTTAATTTTGCTTTCCATGTTGGTGTCGGTTGAAGAGCGACGCCGTAGTCCATGCAGGAGCCATTCTCTTTAGCCATGATTGGCTCCAACAATTTTGCAAATTCGCTGTTCCATTTTGTCGGCGGCAGCGTGTCGGCAGCTTGATAAAAGGCGCTGGCCACGACATCTGCGAGCTGCGCTCCAGCGCTCGACTTATGCGACACTGCTTCAGCCAGACGCCAATCCAGCACTTCCCACATGATCCGCCGCTTTGGCAGGTAGAGTGCGTCACCTTTGGCCTGCATCTTCAGCAGTTCTTGGTAAGCTGCTGTTTGCGCGTAGGAGTGAACACTACGCTCGCTGTAGATAATTTTCAGGAAGCGGCCTGTGGCATGTTCACGAGCTGCATGCTGATAACAAAAATCGGTGACGCGCTCCAGCAGCAACCGCAGGCAGAAATTGTAGAACCATTGTTGAGACCTAACGCGCTCAGCTCGCACGTTTCGATATCCGCGCATATTTTTTTTGTTTGATGCTAGAACGAAGCCACGCAATGGAAGCTGGGCGATTTCGCTTACTACAATTCGCTTTCGATAATCTGCCAGTTTCCGGTAATGGAGATCGCGGGCGTTGCGAAGACCGGCGTTGGACAACATTGACCTGACCCAACTCACGACATTGGCGTCAAACTTTGCTCTGATCACCACTGCGCTCATGCAAAGCCATTCCGTCCCACCAGCGGAGTCAATCGGGCGGACAGTCTTCAGGCCAGGATCGCCAGCTTCATCGATGAAAGCGATGTAGTAAGGTTTTGGAATATCGCTCGTCACAATATTTCAACTATGGCGTGTCGTTTGGTAAGAAATCAATCCATCAATCGAGGTCATCAACAGAACGTGGCGCTCATCCGCCGCCTGATACGGGCCGAGCTTTCACGATGGCCGAGCGGTATAATTCGCAAGACCGGCAAATCATTCAATGGCGAGCTTGAGAAGCTCGGAAACCTCAATTGCATATTGCTTTTGTTCCAGATTTCCGCCCTTGTGCGCGATACCTACCACTTGATGCCGATCATTTATGATCGGCCCTCCGCTAATTCCATCAGACAGTACCGCGGAGACCTCCAGTGGTTTGACAGCGCGTTTCGTGGCGCTTCCATAAATTTGACCGGGCCTCTTACCAAGCTGATCTCCCGGGCCGTACGCGGGAAATCCAAGAGCGATGATCTGATCGTTTCGTCGCTCAGGTGACGAAATCACTGGCAAACTCAGGTACTCATTTGGTGGCACGTCATGTTCTAAGATCATCAAGTCGCGATGTTGGCATTTGCGACTCGATGGCTTGGCATTGAATTTTTTACCGGCGCTGCTCGGCCTAAAGAGGTCTGCCTGCATGCCGGAAGGCAACTTTTCTAGGACGTGGTAAGCCGTCACCAACCCGACACCTTCAAGGAAGAAAGCCGTGCCTTGCGCGTTCTTTTCCTCATCAACCCAAAACTCGACGACCCAAACTGCCTGCTGCGCGATCTCATCATACGTTGGAAAGATTTGAATTGGGGAATTTGGAAACAGTTGATTGAACCGCTTGCCGAGAGTTCGATAGGGACCAAAGCTTCGTCCTCGAACCTGCGCTATCCATTCCAGCCTGCCACGAAGGACTTGCTCTAAGGTCGCATTGGTACCGTATTTCTTCTGGTATGCGGCTTGCGCTGTCGCAAGGCCCAACTTCTCTGTTTTGTAGATCGCCGCCCGAAGGTTACGCACAAACGTGCGTCTCACATTTGTAAACTCATTGACAACGAGTCCCGTAACTTCCTTTCGCGATTTTGAATCAGCAAACCACACCTTATCAGAAGCGATCTCGAAGCCATTGGAGGAGAAGGCTACAGAAAGGGCGGCCGAAAGCTGATCAGGCTTCACTCGGCCGGGAATAGGCAACCCAGCGTTGAAGAGCGCCAAGGGTGGTGCATAGCTTGAGAATGAGATGTCGTCCGCATAGCGTGTGTATCGCAATCGGTAGGTTTTCGCGAACTCCATCAGATCGCGGTCGAGCCGATAGGCAACCAGATTAGAAAGGATTGGAGACGTCGGCGCGCCCTGGGGAAGCTGGTTTGCTGTGACACAGATCGAGCATATGGCATCTGCCGTTTCGTCCGTAAGCCCCATGCTCAGCAACATTCCGTGCACTCGGCGACGCGAGATCACACCGAAAAAGTTGCGAACGTCAATGTTTAGAAGGTACGGCCGCTTTTGATGTTCGTTGGCGTTGGTGATTGCGCCCTTATCTTTGACGAACCCGTGCACGGGTGTACGGGGACGGTAGAGCTGAAGCAGCAGTTGATGCGCTTTGCGCTGCAAGAATTTGAGTCGGCGCTCTGGCATCATCAAGAGCCGCAATCCGCCGCGACGCTTCGGAACGTGCACGTGCTGGTACCGATGATAAGCGTGCTTTTCGAGGAATTTTCGTTCGCCGACTCCTACACCGAGATAAGCATAGAAGTCGTTAGCAGACACGAGTGCTTTGGGTAGCGTAGGCATAGTGAAAGGGCGCCCCCTCCTTCTCGCCCGAGTGCGAAGCATTTCGGGCAGCCAACCATGTTACCAACCGTTGAGTCAGACGCCGCAGTTACGACAGCGCGGTATGCGAGGGGGCGCTTGTTCAGGCCATACCTAAGATGTTTGAGTCTCGCAACTACAACCCGTATTGGTCTTTCGGCCGAGCTGACGCCACGCGAGATGCGCCTCGGCGTGCGCGTGCTGATCAGCAGGGAAGCCGCTGCCCGATGGCGCAGCGAGCGCGAGGCCGCGAGCGGTTCATAGCCTTCGCAGCGCGCCCCGCCTGTGCGTTTCCAAGGCCGCGCCGCTGTAAGACACTGGCCGCCGACTCGAACTCATCAGCGGCCACAGCAAAATTGACGTGGACGGAGATGCGCACCAGAAACGAGAGGGCCTAGAAGGTGAATATCTATTCCCCCACCTTCTGTACAGGTGGGGGAGTGAGGGCAAAAATCCATGCAAAATCAAGGGGAAAAGGCCCGAATGGTGGGCCCGGCAGGAGCATCCACCATTCTCGCAAAGCCTTGATCTCACAGATGCAGCTGGGAGAGTGTGGAACAGAATGTCCCACCTTAATGCCTCACATCTATCTATACATGCTCGCAATGGCACGGTCAGCAAGCCTGCAGACGAGTGGGCATCGAGGTAGTGAAGCGCATGTTGAAGGTGCCCGGTGTCGCAGGAAAGCCTTGGTTGTATCTGTAGGTTGGCATGTAGCCAGGAAACGCCGCTTGATAGCACGCTAGATCTACGCTCTTGCATAAGGACACCCGAGACGGACCGCGAGGCAGTATCGTTCTCTGCCCTCAACCACCGGGTGGTCGAGCGAACTGATGGCGTGCCGAGACTACAGGCAATAGCACCTCGAAGCTCTCCTGTGGCAGCTCCAAAGCCTTCCAAACGCTTGCGTTGGTTAGCTCCGACTTACGTGCATCAAGTGCCTTCCGCGCAGGCGCGATATAGTCCCTCCATTTTGGAGAATTACTCTGCCTCAGTTTCTTTATTACCATTGTCAAAATATCCAACCGGCGTTCGACTTCGAGGAGTTCCCCGGACAGGAACGCGTTGAATAGCGCCGATTGGTCAGAGATGCCCAATACATCTTCGACACACTCGTCCAGATTGGGACAATCTACGAGCCTAACAATAGCTGCAGCGAGCCGAGCATTGAGACCACTCTCTTCGCTCAAAGGACCAGCCTTTGAGAAGAGTTGCAGTAGTCTAGCGGTTCCGGTTGCATCTTCGTTACAGAGGATGAGTGCAGCCGGGTACAGCAATCCTTCGAGGTTCGGATGTTCCTCAACGGTCCTCAAAACTGCGTCGCGAATTGCGGGATGGTTAGCCTCAAAGCTCTCGGATAACGAGAGCAGGCTTCCCAGCTTGTTGGCGATTGTGGGCCGGCTCCACATCCGTTGGTCCATTCCCATCGCAAACTCAACTGCTCCATGGGCAAACCGGTATCTGCTACCCTGCAGAAGATCGAGAAGAAGTTCGGCGTCACTTTCCGAAGAAACATCTCGGCGAGGACCAAATGAAACCAAGGCAGCTGCTGTGTCGCGGAGTGCGGCGGCCATTTTGCTGTTCTCTACCTTGCTAGAGATAGCAATTAGCCGCTTAATCATAGCGATCGGCACAGCGTTAGGCCGGTCGACCCCGTCGAGCCATAGAGGTGCGCCTCGCTCCGCAATTTCCGTACCGAACCAGCCTACCTCTGTTGCACCGTAGAAGTCATTCTCGACCAGCCCAATTGTTTTCCAGCGCTTTTCCGCGGCGGTCCACTGATCTACGTCGCCCCTTGATCCTGCCTCAACCTCAGAAGCAAGCCTCTGAAGGTGCTCCGCTGTCCCCGTGGCCTCCCGAAGTAGGGTCGAAATGGGCCATGGCAAAAACCGAGACAACGTGCGGACGGATCTAACCTTGCTGTCGGCAAACGCCCTGATACAAGCAGCCAAGTTCTTCTTGCCCGGTGAACTCGCGAACTGCGCGGCAAGTCGCATTGCCTCCCATGCGGGCTTTGAAAAATCGTCTCCCTCAAGCGTGCCAATCGAGCTGCGAATAGGGACGAACCGCAAGTTGCAGGCTTTCGGAAATTCGCCATCTAGCACCCGCAGCACCTTCCAGGGGGGCGCCTTCTCTCCTGTAATGAGGCGATCCACAAAATTCATTTTGCGGAGACGAGTGTAGTCGAGACGCTCGTCTCGTTTGTGTCGTGTCAGCCGGTTTGCTAATCCATGTAGCACCAACCCCAAAGTTGGCCCGGCGTTCGAGAGACCGAGAGCCAAATGATCAATCACGCGCTGACTTCCAAGAGGATAGGCAATCTCCTCCCAGGCTTCGACGTCGATTGTCCCGTCGGTGGGCCACAGCTGAACTATGAGATCATCTGCCCAAGACTTGCCAAGTTGGCTGATTTGGAAAATCAGCTTCCAAGTAGACAGTGCACTCGCTCGGCTACCCTCCACTATTCGACGAGCGAGGTCATCACGCAGAAGGTCGGCCAAACTTTCATCACAGACAGCGGCCAATCGATAATCCAGGGTGTCCTTCCCCAAATCAAGTTGTTCAAGCGCATGTTGAAGTAAGGGGCGCCTGAAGTTTGGGTGGTCTAGCGCAACGCCATCAGCCAACAAGTCTAGAGCAAGGCGCGCTCCGTTCCTGGACACCATATCAGGTTCAGTCGTGTCCATTTGTCTGGCAATTTGAGTAATGATCGAGCGTCGGTAGTGGAGGGTGTCATCTGCGAAGCAGCGGCTGGCAGCAATTTGAAAGACATGACGCCAATGCGAATGGCCTGCGATATGTGACAGGCGCTTATCCATTTCCGCCTGATCACCTGAGGTGATCGCTGCAGCAGCCATAAATTCCTGTAGGGATCTAACGTCAAAGCTGACTGTGCCCTCGACCTGCTGCGACAGTAGAACGAGGCGATTTATCGCCAGCTTCATTAGCTCGTCCACTCGGTGAGATAGCTCAGCTCCAGCAAACCCTTCCGAGCTCAGATAATTGTGGATCAGGAGGCGAAGCCTTTCCTGGGTAAATCGGCTTCCCGCGCCACCACCGTGCTCGCTGTCAGTTTGCAGCACCAGCCCGGCGCGGTGATGTATTGGACCCAAATGGCCCCAGTGCCGCTCTAGGATCTTTTGGAGTTCTCCGCCCTTTGCCTTCTCCCGTTTCTTGAGGACTTCAAAATATTCGTGGAACAACGTCCATCGTGCGGTAGGAACTCCCCCGCCAGTGTCGACGATAAAGTGCAAGATCGTAACCTGAAGCGGCGAGGTCATAAGTCGCGCTGTAGCCGCTTGGCCTGCTGCTACAACGAGCGAAGAATGAACATCCGCCCTTCTCAAGGAATCGTCTGGATAGCGAGCTTCGCCGAAGGCCTTTGCATATCGAAGAGCTTGCTCAGGCTGCAAGTCTGCTAGCCGCCAGTGCTCCCAGACCTTGTCATCAAGGTCCTTGTTATAGCCTTGCGGCCGCGTCGTAACTAGGACCAGGATGTCAGCGTTCAGCTCATTAACCTCCGTCAGAAATGAGTTGATTGCCTCCAAGACCGCGGGGCGCTCTCCGGTCGGTGGGACTTCATCCAAACCATCAAGCACTAACAGCCAAGGGTAGTCTCTGAGCCAGTTCCGCAAGTCTCCACGATCAACGTCGTCGTCTCCAGCGGAACCGATCTCGCTTGCAATATGACTGAGAAGCGTGGGTGGGCGGGTATTTTTTTGGCGAGCGGCGCTGACAACGTCGGCGAACCTTGGAAGCGAAACGTGACACGGAAAACGCGGTGGAAAAGACGTGGAGATCAGTTCGCTCTCCGCTCGTTTTAAAATCTCCGCGACAAGCCGATTGATACTCTGATCGCGCCGCAGCGTTGACTGCCGTTTCAGTATGGCAGCCCGAAATAACTGGGCGAGAAAGAGACTGATGGTCGACTTGCCCTGTCCTGGACCACCCAACAGCACGATTCTGTTTCGGGACGGATGGCGGTCGGACCGATCAGATCCGTCGCCGTCGTCAAGCAGCGTTTCTGGGTCTAATTTTTCTCTCGCACGCTCTACCAGTTCCGCAATTGCATTATCAGGCGGTATTTCGGAATCATCCTCAAGGACTTCATAAACGACTTCTTCGCCAAACTCAGATAACGTTCTGAGCCGACCATCAATCTCATTGTTAGCGAGCGGCAGGTCGACGATCACCTGACTGGTGCGTATCTGTAAATCGCCGACACTGCCAGCATCCTTGAGGCGAACAAACTGATCACGCTGCAACGAGTTCTTGAGCGAACGGCTTGTTACTTCGGCAAAGTTTGGCTGCTTGGATTTGAATTGCTGGAATGCCTTGCTCAGGACATCTCCTGATGTAACCCACTGCGCATACGCTTCTCGAATATCAGGGTGGCCAACAAGTAGATCAACGATTTTATCGTGGGGCCAAACATCGAGGTCTTTCAGCTTTAACTTCTGCTTCCATGGGCCAAATAGTTCTAAGACCTTGGTCATGCCTCCTTTTCGCTGACGTCCCGCTTTTTTCTTAGCCGCACCATCGGCGCCTGACAGCCGAACGTTGGTTGCGAGAATGTAGTATTGTGGCTTCCGTAGTTGCGAGCCAGCACGTGTGTACTTCTTGAACTCATCATCGAGCTGGGTTGCTAACCACTTGATGTCGTCTGTTTGCGACAACATCGGGTCTTTGAACTTCGCCTGGATGACAAGATAGCCGTCCCACTTCTTACCTTCATAGCCAGCAATTGAACCTTCATAGGTGAAGTCTCGCCCACCGTCAGGCCCCGAAGAATAAACCGTGCCTCCTGGTCCTAGTTTTGCGAAGCTGAGAGCCCGCACAAGCCGTTCAAACGAGATGGGGTTCAGTCGCCCCAGATCGAACCCTTCCATATCCCCCCCTGCACCTCGGTTTAACTTCCAGAGTATCTCTGGAAACTTTGATTTGTGCGCCGCGTCGCAAGCTTCACGCACACCCATGTTGTGCTTCGACGCCGCAATTATTGCGCGAATCTTTCGCTAGCATATCCGATCTCTCACTCCTCTCTAGTCATGCGAACGGCGCATTCCCCGGATTCCGATCGTGAATGCATCGCTTGGCTGGGCGAAGTTGTGAATACGACGAATTTTTTCGTACGCGGATATAGACAAGACCCGGTCTGCGTTTCCCCCGGTGGGTTGGTGCAGCAACTCATCGTCGAGATGGGAAGTCCGCCGCGCTGTAACGCTTCGCAAAGTCTTCCTGACCCATTTGGGTATACCTTAGCGAGACGATCGTGTGAGACACAGAAGGTGTCTCATATAGGTGGCTTTACAATTTCGAGACGTCATGAGATGCGTGGTCTAGACCCTAGTGAGACAAAGGACGATCTCGCATGACGATGTACGGATACGCTCGCGTGAGCACCGCCGATCAAGACCTGACCTTACAGCGGAACGCGTTGAAGGCGGCCGGATGCGAGACCATACGTGAGGAGAAGGCAAGCGGGACAAGCACGAAGGGGCGAACGGAGCTTGCGACACTGCGAGAGTTCATGAGGAAGGGTGACACTCTAGTCGTTACGCGGATTGATCGTCTGGCTCGCTCAATAGGGGACCTACAGGACATCGTGCGATCCTTGAAAGAGAAAGGTATTGCGTTGAAGGCTACGGAACAGCCCATCGACACAAGCACAGCCGCAGGCAAGGCATTTCTCGACATGCTTGGCGTGTTCGCTGAGTTCGAGACGAATTTGCGTAGAGAGAGGCAGCTAGAGGGAATTGCCAAAGCAAAGGCGCTAGGTGTGTACAAAGGACGGAAGCCGTCGGTTGACATTGCGAAGGTCCGTGAGTTGCAAGCTATGGGCGTTGGACCAACCGCGATCGCAGAGAAGCTACAGATCGGACGTGCATCCGTGTATCGTGTCCTGAACGCAAAAGCTGCCTCTGGGGTAAAGCACAAAGGCTAACATTCACTACGCTGGCGGAGCTTGGCGGAAAGCAGAACGTGAAAGCCTTTGGCGACAGATCGCGATTGTAGCTTGCGGGCTTTGAGAAGCCCGCTGAGCGCGCTGGAAGTTTTCCTGAGTGTTGGGGCGAGCTAGCCGTAAAGTCGCGCCAGCGAGCCGCTGTGGGCCGTGGAGAGTGCCCGGTAGCGACCAGTGCAAGTCCTGCTATCATTCGACGTTTGCTCGCGTGCCCTCCCTATTTGAAGATAAGGGGAAGGCTCTACAAACACGCTCAATGTGGCGCTCAGCTAATGATGCTGGATGGCAGCGCGTTGTATCGCCCTCACTTGCTTGCTTGAGAACGATATGCCGAGTTCGGTGTATCGGTCTAAAGAAAGTAAGTGGGGAAGGATACAACACAACTCATGTAGCACTAGCTAATGAGTATATATAATCTAGTTACCTGCAGCGTAGCTGCTATTATCTAGATTATAGCAGTGCTCCGTAAGACGATTGGATCAGAGCTTGCGGTTGAACCACTTACCGAAAGCATTTCATCGACCGCTCAGTTCTTCCTCGAAAGTCGTTTTTCGTACGTTGAATCTGATCGCTGTCATGACCGCTCAAAGCGGACCCTGTTTGATTCACTGACAAGATAGGCGTTATAGCCTGCGGCTCGCCATGCCCTGCACTGCACATGAGAAGAATTTGGGTCTGTAGCATTCTCCTACCATTGAGGGCGGATCGCACTGGTTGGCAGTTGATCGCCAATTATGTCTTCGATCTCAGCAAAGGTCAGTACGAGCTGACGCAGAGATTGGCCGCACAGATATCTGTGCAAAGGGTCGTACTTTGACACTGCTGCGCCTCGCTATCTTTATGACCGTTGACTGAATCCGCGCGCCTTTGCATCTGCGATCATCGCTAGTTGCCTTCCATCATAAGCAATTCGCACGTGATCTTTTGCGGCTCGAATAACTTCAGTCGGTAAGTTGATTACGTCAGTACAAGCGATCTGGTTAGCTTCGTCAGCCGTTGCGCCACCTGCGATGGCACGCAAATAGAGATAAGATCGTACCGTGTTCTTGCCGCGCTCAGTACTGTGTCTGAGCAAGAAATAGATTGCCACACAAGTTAGCGCGACGACCGCAATCGTTCCCATGAATGTCCTCCAATAAAATCCTGCCGACCAAACTCCAGGCGAGCCCGAGCGCCGCTGTTGTCCGCAACGGTGGGTTTCTAGCCGGTCGAAGAAACTCGCTCAGCGGCCTTGCCTGTCGCTTCTAGGCCGCTTCCATGCGCAGAAGGCGCCATGTGGTCGAAGCGCAGCCTCTCGATCGCATCGCGCCTTTGGGCTAACGTGTATCCGGTCGTGAAATAGTTCTGCTGCGTCACACCTTGCCGTTCATGGCCAACGATGGTTTGCACCAGTGGCTGCTCAATCCCGGCCTGCAACAGCCTCGTCACCACTGTGTGTCGGAAGACGTGGAAGGAAACGCCTTTGTCCTTGAGGCCAATCTTCACAAGAAACCGATCATTGAACCAGCGGCCGAGGCTGCGGCCCCATCCGTTCTTTGCGTCGTACTGAAACTTGGGAAATAGTTTCTTGGCATTTTCAGTACGTATCTTCTGTATGTGGTCTAGTAGACCAAGCTCGATCAACCGCGAATGAACCGGTACGAGACGGCGCGATGCATCTGTTTTTAGTTTCTTGGTCTCGTCGTCATCATTCAGGTCGAAGCACCACACACCATCCTGCTGTCGAATGTCAGCAAGATGAATCTGTGCGATCTCATTCAGTCGCGCCCCGGAATAAAGAGCGATCAGCGGGCCCCACTTCTGATAATCTAACTGCACAAGTCCGCTGGTGTTGTTCAGTAGTTCGCTCAAGATTGTCTGCACCTGTGCGTCGGTAAATCCGGTGCGAGCGATTTTCGACTGTTTCTTGGTCAGTCGGATATGTAGTCCTTCAAATACGTTGTTGCTGACGAGGCCGTTGCGCTTTGCCCAGCCAAACATCGTCCCGTAAGTCTGTAGGTACTTATTGATAGTCTGCACATTGATCGTCTGTACGCCCGGAACGTTGAGTGCATCGAGCAGTGGCAAATCGCGCGTCCTCGCGTCTTTGCGACGATTCTTGGGATACTTCGTCAGTGTATCTTTGACGCGATGAGCATCTGTAATCGAGACCTTCGTAACGTCTCTATCTGCGGTCAATAGTTCAATAAGCAGCGCGAAATGATCGGCCTTCTCATGCTGCGTTTTCGGCGTCCATTGCGTGCCAAGATTGCTGTCCTTTGTATGGCGCTCTATGAGTTGCTGCAGCGAAATATAAGGCAGGCCAACTGCACTGCGATCTGCGCTAGGCGTGCTATCTGTATCATTTTCCAATTGATAGCTCTCAAGAGAGCGATCGTAGGCGAGAACTGACGAGCAATAGTCACGATATGCGCGCTTTAGTTCCGTACGAAGCGTTGTATATGAGGCCGTGCCCGGTTGGAGACTAAGCCCGTATCGCTCTATGAAGCCGCCAACTAGGTCGTCATCACTACCGCCCGGAATTAGCGCAGTCCCATCCTCTGCGGCTTCTGCAGCGAGCGCCAATCCACTCTGCAAGGCGGATGTGTCGATCTGCGAGAGACGACCGCTAGTTGCGATCTGTAGCTTGCGCCGCGCCAACATTTCACTGAAGTGCGTAGTCAGCAGCCTTCGTATCTCTTCAAACGTCATTCCGCGCTCGATGCCGTACTGGACCAACTGTTGAGCCGAATAGCTTAGTGCGCGTGACAGTCGCAATGCTTCCTTCGGATCGCGTGTTTGTAGCGAAATCTTCACGCTTGATGATCTGCGCTTCATCGACGCAGCGCGTATGGGCCAACGAAAATAGTAGATGCCGTGACGCGACACGGCCAGATACGACGGAACAAACACGACGAAATGCCTCACCGAAATGTCCCACCAGCGGGCATCCGGGAGCCAAGGCTTTGATCTTTCGAGAAATGGTGGGCCCGGCAGGACTCGAACCTGCAACCAGACCGTTATGAGCGGCCGGCTCTAACCATTGAGCTACAGGCCCCGCCGCAAGGCGGCCGCAAGAAGCGGCCGGCAACGGTGCGAGGTTCGTTTACAGGGCCTGAGGCAGGGGTGCAATGCCGGCCCTGCTCGGGAAGGACCGAGCCGCCCGTTAACGGGGCTCGCCGAACGTTTGCTGGTTGGGGCAGTGATAGGATATTGCCGGTGTTTTGCCCGACGTGTCAAATGTCCCGGCGGCGCTTGCATCCTTCGACAAGCCGCCAATGTCTACTTTGCATGGGGTTGTTTTCGAGTTTTTTGATTCGAGGGGACCTCCCGGTCCCCCCAAAACATTTTGCTCGAGCTACGGGTCTCGCGGCCGGCCCTAATCGACCGAAACCCCGGCGAACTCCACCACCTTCCGCCATTTTTCGGTCTCGTCCGCGACCAGCTTGCCGAACTCGGCGGGCGTCATCGGCTTGGGGATGCCGCCGTTCTCGGTCAGCCGCGCCACCAGCTTCGGGTCCTTCAGCGCTTCGCCGACCGCTTTGTTGAGGATCTCGACCACTTCGGGCGGCGTGCCCTTCGGCGCGGAGATGCCGTAGAAGCCGACCGATTCGAAGCCCGGCACGGTCTCTGCGATCGCGGGCACGTCGGGCACGGCGGGCCAGCGCTGCGGCGAGGTCACACCGAGCGCGCGGACATTGCCGCCCTTCGCCTGCTCCAGCGCGGAGGGCAGATTGTCGAAGATCAGCTGCACCTTGTTGGAGATGATGTCGGGGAAGGCGATCGCCGAGCCGCGATAGGGCACATGCACCATGTCGCACTTGGTCATCACCTTGAACAGCTCCGCCGACATGTGCACCGAGGTGCCGTTGCCGGACGAGGCGAAGGAGATCTTGCCGGGATTGGCCTTGCAGTAGTCGATGAACTCCTTGACCGTCTTCACCGGCATCGCATTGGAAACGACCAGCATGTTGGTGAGCTGCATGATGCTCGCGACCGGCACGGTGTCGCGCAGGAAGTCGTAGGGCAGCTTCTTGTAGAGCGAGGTCGAGATCGCGTTGTTGGGCGCGACGAACAGCAGCGTATAGCCGTCGGCCGGCGCGTTGATCGCCGCGGCGGCCGCGATGTTGCCGCCGGAGCCGGCGCGGTTCTCGACGATGAATTGCTGGCCGAGATGGTCCGACAACCACTGCGCCATGATCCGCGCCACGATGTCGACCGGGCCGCCGGCGGCGAAGCCGATCATCCAGTGCACGGGGCGGTTGGGGTAGTCGGCGGCGGAGGCGGGAGGGGAAGCGCTGAAAAGACCTGAAAGAAATACCAGCCCGAAAACAGCATTACGCAAAATTCGCAACATGTCGCCTCCCATTGCTTTATTGTCGTTGGGCCGCATGCTTTCACAAAATCGGGCCGTTGCCTACATCGCCGCAAGTCGGTGTTGACGCAGCTCCGCCGGGAACGACCATGAGATTCGCTTTCCTTTTCCTTCTCAGTGCGGCGCTGCTCGCCAGTCCCGCCGCTGCTCAAACCGGAGGCAAGGCCCATCCGACCACGACGATCGGCCTCACGATCAGCCTTGGCACCGCGACGCCCGGCGGCGGCTTTCCGCTCTACGGAAACGCCTTTGCGGAGGTGATGAACGCGGCTGATCCGCAAGTCACCATCGCCCCGCGCAACACCAAGGGCAGCAACGAGAACATTCCGCTCCTGGAGAAGGGCGAGCTCGATCTCGCGCTGGTCGCGGGCGAGCCGGCCTATGAAGCCTTTGCCGGCATCGGCCGCGCGCCGGTGCGGCTGAAGATCCTCACGGCGATCTATTCCAATCCCGGCATGTTCGTGGTGCGGGCGGACAGTCCCTATAAGACGATCCGCGATCTGGTCGGCCGACCCGTCGCTTTCGGCGCCAAGGGCTCGGGCCTGCCGATCCTGGCGCGCTATGTGCTGGATGGCCTCGGCCTGAAGCAGGACGAGGACTTCAAGGCGGTTTATCTCGACCGCGCCGGCGATGGCCCCGCGATGGTCGAGGATGGTCGTGTGGCCGCACTGTGGGGCGCCGGCATCGGCTGGCCCGGTTTCGCGGCGGTGGCATCGAGTGCAGGCGCGCGCTTCATCGCGCCCAGTGCGGAAGAGATCGCGCGCATCCGCGCCAAGCACTCGTTCCTCAAGCCGCTGACCGTGCCGGCCGGCTCCTATCCGAAGCAGTCCGAGCCGATCGCCTCGCTCGGCTCCTGGAGCTTTGTGCTGACGCGCGAAGATCTGCCCGACGATATCGCCCACCGGCTGGCGAAGACGCTGCACGGCGTCGAGGCGACGTTCTGCAAGCGGCTCGCACAGGCCTGCGAGACCACGGCGGCGAACACGGTCGCGGCAGCGCCGAGGGTCGAGCTGATACATCCGGGCGTGATGAAATACTTTCGCGAGATTGGCGTGGTGAAGTGACGGTCGCTCCAAGCGGTCGTCATTCCGGGGTCGGTCCCGCCCCGGAATGACGACCTAGTCTGTCACTTCTTCACCAGCGGGCACGCCGGGTCCGGTGGCCCGAAGGCCTTCTCGCCCGAAATCGTTGTGAGGATCTTGTAATAGTCCCAGGGGTACTTGCTTTCCTCGGGCGTCTTCACCTGCACCAGCCAGAGGTCGTGCACCATCAGATTGTCATCGCGTAAGCGGCCGTGGCGGGCGAAGAAATCCTCGACCGGCTTTTCGCGCATCTTCGCCGCCACTTTGAGCGGATCGTCGGTGCCGGCTTCCTTGATGGCGTTGAGATAGTGGATCACCGACGAATAGACGCCGGCCTGCCACATCGACGGCATCTTGTTCATCTTGGCGAAGTAGCGCTTCGACCATTCGCGGGTCTTGTCGTCCATGTCCCAATAGAACGACGTCGTCAGCAAGAGGCCCTGCGCCGCCTGCAGGCCGAGGCCGTGGATGTCGGTGATCAACGCCAGCAGCGCCGCCATCTGCTGGCCGCCCTTGAACACGCCGAACTCCGAGCCGGTCTTGATCTCGTTCATGTTGTTGGGCGGTCCGGCGGCGATGCCGATGATCTTGGCCTTGGAGGCCTGCGCCTGCAGCACGAAGGAGGAGAGGTCGGGCGTCGCCAGCGGCGGCCGCACCGAGCCCAGCACCTTGCCGCCATTGGCGGTGATCACGCTGGAGGCGTCGCGCTCCAGCGAATGGCCGAAGGCATAGTCGTCGGTGATGAAGAACCAGCTGTCGCCGCCGCGCTTGACGACGGCATCCGCGGTGCCGACCGCGAGCGCGCGGGTGTCGAACACCCACTGCATCGCGTAGGGCGAGCAGAACTTGCCGTGGAAGTCCGCGGTGCCGGTGGAGTGGGTGATGAACAGCCGCTTCTTCTCGTTGGCGATGTTCTGCACGGCGAGCCCGACCGCGGAGACCGGCACGTCGACGATCAGGTCGACCTGGTCGACGTCGTACCAGCGCCGCGCGATCGCGCTGCCGATGTCGGCCTTGAGCTGGTGGTCGCCGACGACGATGCTGATCGGCTTGCCGAGCACGGTGCCGCCGAAATCGTCGATCGCCATCTGCGCCGCCGTCACCGAGCCCTGGCCGGTCGGCGCGGAGGCGGGACCGTTCATGTCGGTGAGCACGCCGATCTTGACGACGTCGTCGGAAACCTGCGCCGACGCTGTGCCCGGCATCAGCGCCGCCGCCAATGCGGCAATGACCGGCAATCCCAATCTCATTGGATTCACGCTGTCCTCCCCTGATCCGGCTCGTTGGCCGGTGTTGCCCGGGTATGGCCCGGCTGAATTGGTTTCTTTTGCAACTATTTGGGGGCGGGCGTCAACGTCAGGCTGCGAAGCGGATCTGTCCTGCGGGGGAGGGATCGTAGCCGGTCAGCTCCTCGGCGCGCTGCCGCAGCCGTCTTTCATTCAGGAACCGGAGCAGGGCCTGCATCGGCGGGCGGAAATAGCTGCGCTGCCGCATCGCCAGATCGAAATTCTCCCAGACCAGCGGCACGAAATCGAGGCCGGCCGAGCGCGCGGCCGCGCGCGTTGCGACGCCACAATCGGCCTGGCCGGCGCGGACCACTTCGGCGAGATCCGGCCCGGTGAGGGCTGGCGTCTCCACCC
>JAEYRD010000220.1 GCA_023435725.1 Pseudomonadota bacterium
TCGCTGCGCTCGCAATGACGATGTGGAGGCTTCTGCGCATCATCTGAAACAGCTACACTCCCGGCGATCAACAAAAAGGAGCAAAACAATGGATCTCGGTCTCAAAGGAAAGAACGCCATCGTCCTCGGCGGCACGCGCGGCATCGGGCGGGCGATTGCGACGACGCTCGTCGGAGAAGGAGCCAACGTCGCGGTGTGCGCGCGCAACGCGGATCAAGTTGCGGCCACCGTCGCCGAGCTGAAGGCAAGCGGCGTTCGCGCCATCGGCGACCCGATCGATGTCACCGACGGCGCGGCGCTGAAATCCTGGATCGAGAGCGCCGCAAAAGAGCTTGGCGGCATCGACTTGCTGTTCTCCAATGCCGGCGCGATGGCGCAAGGCCAGGATGCTGCATCATGGGAACAGAACTTCCGGCTCGATGTGCTCGGCGCCGTGCAGGCGTTCGATGCCGCGCGGCCATTCCTCGAAGCCAGCGGCGAAAAAGGCGGCGATTCCGCCTTCGTCATCATTTCCTCGATTGCGGCGGCGCAGGCCGACTTCGCAAGCTCCTACGGCCCGATCAAGGCGGCGCTGATCCACATGGGCAAGGGACTGGCGCGGCAATATGCGAAGAAGAAAATCCGCGTCAACGTGGTCTCTCCCGGCACCGTCTATTTCAAGGGCGGCGTCTGGAACATGATCGAGCAGAACATGCCGGAGCGCTACAAGGATGCGATGAACCGCAATCCGACCGGCCGGATGGCAACGCCACAGGAAATCGCGAGCGCGGCGGTGTTTCTGGCAAGCCCGGTGTCGTCGTTCACGACCGGTTCGAATCTCGTCGTGGACGGCGCGATCTCGAACCGGGTGAATTTTTAGGGCGTGATTTTGCGGCGCTCGCTCGAAGACGTAGATGCCTGGTTCAAGCCCGGGCATGACGACTGAGAGTGTAGCGCATCATCGCCGCAACAAACTCGTCATTGCGAGCGCAGCGAAGCAATCCAGGGATCTTTCCGCGGCGACAGTCTGGATTGCTTCGCTGCGCTCGCAATGACGGTGAGGCAGCACCTTCGTCACGACTTCAATGAAAATCCCGCGACGGCGGCAGGATACGGACGTTGCGGGGGTGGCGGATTTTTTGCGCCGGCATATCCGCGTGGTCGCGGCGGTCATCATTGAGGGGCTCGATCAGGGCTGCGCCTGATGGCACCGCAGGCTTGCGGCTCAGGGCATCATTGGCAAGGCCGACCAGATCGTGCGAGCGGTCGGTCATGCGCTGCGCGATGAGATGCGTCACCTTCTCGGGGCTGCTCTGGATATAGCCCTCGACCAGGATGAGGCGCGCGCCCATCACCTCTTTGCGGTACTGCTCCATGATCTTGGGCCACACCACGACATTGGCGATGCCGGTTTCGTCTTCAAGTGTCATGAACACGACGCCACTGGCGCTGCCCGGCCGCTGCCGGACCAGCACCACGCCGGCGCAGCGGACGCGGCGCCGCTCGTTCTCATGACTGATGTCCTTGCAGGCGACGACCCGTTCGCGCGTGAACATCTCGCGCAGGAATTCCATCGGATGGCCCTTCAGCGATAACCGGATGGTCTGGTAGTCCGCGACGACCTGCTCGGCGCGCGGCATCACCGGCAGCGGCTTTGCATGCTCGTCCGGCTGCTCGCGTGCGGTCGCCGCCTCGAACAACGGCAGCGGCACATCGTCCGGCAGCCGCCGCACCTGCCACAGCGCCTCGCGGCGGTCGAGCCCGAGCGAGCGGAACGCATCGGCATCCGCCAGCAGGATCAGCGCGCGCTTGGGCAGGCCGGTATCACGGGCGAAGTCTTCAAGCGAGGTGAAGGGCCGCCGGTTGCGGGCGGCGATGATGCGGTCGGCCCAGTCCGGGGCTCTCTCCACACCGTCATTCCGGGGCGCGCCACTTGGCGCGAGCCCGGAATCCATACTCCCGATCGTGGTTATGGATTCCGGGCTCGCGCTGCGCGCGCCCCGGAATGACAACTGGATGGCTTTGAGCTTCTCTTCATCTTCATCCAGCCAATGGAAGCCGTCGATCTGGCGGAAACCCAGGCGCACGGCGCAATATTCGCCGCTTCCCTCCTCCATCGTGTTCTGTGCAAAACTATAGGAGACGTCGATGTCGCGCACTTCGACGCCGTTCTTGCGGGCATCGCCGACGATCTGCGCCGGCGCGTAAAAGCCCATCGGCTGCGAATTCAGCAAGCCGCAGCAAAATGCATCTGGGTGATGATATTTTAGCCAGGACGAGATGTAGACGAGTTGCGCAAAACTGGCCGCATGGCTCTCAGGGAAACCGTAAGAACCGAAGCCTTTGATTTGCTCGAAGCAATTCTTGGCGAACTGAGGATCGTAACCCCGCCGGATCATGTTTCCGATCATTTTTTCTTCGAAATTGCCGATGGTCCCAACGTTGCGGAACGTTGCCATGGCACGCCGCAACCCGTTGGCCTCTTCCGAGGAAAATCCTGCGGCCACGATCGCAATCCGCATAGCTTGCTCCTGGAAAAGAGGAACACCAAGCGTCTTGTGCAGCACGTCTCGAAGCTCATTTTTATTGCCGCCCTTAGGATAGGGATATTCGATATCCTCGGATCGCATCTTCCGCCGTTGCAGATACGGATGCACCATATCCCCCTGGATCGGACCTGGACGCACGATCGCGACCTCGATAACGAGATCGTAGAACGTCCGTGGCTTAAGACGCGGCAACATGTTCATCTGCGCACGGCTTTCGACCTGGAAAACCCCGAGAGATTCTCCTCGCTGCAGCATTTGATAGACTTCGTCGTCATCCTCCGATTTGATATCCGCAAGCTCGTAACGCTCGCCCTTGTGCACGTCGATCAAATCAAAACATTTGCGGATGCAGGTCAGCATGCCCAGCGCGAGCACGTCGACCTTCATCATGTTGAGCGCGTCGACGTCGTCCTTGTCCCATTCGATGAAGGTGCGGTCGTCCATCGCGGCATTGCCGATCGGCACATAGGTGTCGAGCCGGTCCTGGGTCAGCACATAGCCACCGACATGCTGGGAGAGATGGCGCGGGAATTCGATCAGCTCGGTCGCAAGCTCGACCGCAAGGTTGATCATGGGATTACTGGGATCGAGACCGGCCTGCCTGACCTGCATGTCGTTGAGGCCCTTGCCCCAGCTTCCCCAGACGGTGTCGGCGAGCGCGGCAGTGACGTCCTCGGTCAGGCCCAGCGCCTTGCCGACGTCGCGGATGGCGCTGCGCGGACGATAGTGGATGACGGTGGCGATGATCGCGGCACGGTGGCGGCCGTAGCGGCGATAGACATATTGCATCACCTCCTCGCGGCGGGAGTGCTCGAAATCGACGTCGATATCAGGCGGCTCCAGCCGCTCCTTGGAGATGAAGCGCTCGAACAACAGATCGACCTTGGTCGGGTCGACCGAAGTGATGCCGAGCACGTAGCACACGGCCGAATTCGCCGCCGATCCCCGCCCCTGGCACAGGATGTTCTGGCTGCGCGCGTAGTGGACGATGTCGTGCACGGTGAGGAAATAGTGCGCGTATTTCAGCTCGTCGATCAGCGCGAGCTCTTTCTTGAGAGTGGCACGCAGCTTGTCATCGATCTTGCTGGCGAAATACTTGTCCACGCCCGCCCAGGTCAGGTCCTCCAGATGCCCTTGCGCGGTCTTGCCCGGCGGCACCGGCTCGTCCGGATACTGGTATTTGAGCTGATCGAGCGAGAAATCGATCTTGTCCGCAAAGCGCATGGTCTCCGCTATCGCCTCGGGAAAATCGCGGAACAGCCGCGACATTTCGCCTGGCGTCTTCAGGAACCGCTCGGCATTGGCCTCAAGCTTCCTTCCGACCGCCTCGATCGTGGTCTTTTCCCGGATGCAGGTCAGCACGTCCTGAAGAGGACGGCGCGCGGGATGGTGATAAAGCACCTCGTTGGTCGCGAGCAGCGGCACTTTTGCTTTTGCGGCGAGATCATCGAGCCGCGTCAGGCGACGCCGATCGTCGCCGCGATAGATCAGGCTCACCGCCAGCCATACGCCCTCGGCGCGGCTTGCCCTGAGCTTTGAAAGAACATCCAGCGCCTGCTCGGGCTCGAAGCGATGCGGCAGCGTCAGGACCATGAGCTGGCCTTCCGAGAACTCCAGAAGATCGGCGAAGGTGAGATGGCATTCGCCCTTCTCGATCCGCGTGATGTCGTCGCCGCGTTTGCCTTTGGTGAGAAGCTGGCACAGCCGGCCATAGGCAGCGCGGTCGCGCGGATAAACCAGAATGTCGGGCGTGCCGTCGATGAAGACGATGCGCGCACCGATCAGCAGTTTCGGCTTGTGGAGCACCTCGGCATTGTCGAGCTCCTTGTAGGCGCGCACCACGCCGGCGAGCGTGTTGTGATCGGCAATGCCGATCGCGGGGATGCCGAGGATGCTGGCCTGATGCACATAGGCGCGCGGGTCCGAACCGCCACGCAGGAAGGAGAAATTGGTGGTGATGCCGATCTCGGCATAAGCTGATGTGTTCATGCGAAGAGACCGTGTACATACCAGCTGGGAGAAACCGGCTTGCCGTCGTCGTCGAACGTCTCCCCCTCGTAAAGACCGTCACGAAAAATCCAGAAGCGCAGGCCCTCGGCATCCTCGATACGGAAATAATCCCGTGTCAGCTGCCTGCCGTCCTGCCGCCACCATTCCATCGCGATGCGCTCGGGTCCCTCCACCCGCACCACGGCATGCAGCGCGCGGCGCCAGGTGAATTGATGCGGAGGGCCATCGGGCACGGTCGCGAACGGCACCTTGATCGGCTCCGGCTTGTCGAACAGCCGCAACGGGCGCAGCGGCGGCTCGCTCTCGACGCGGGCCGGCCATTCGGCCTGTATGGCGGCGGCGAGATGATGCTGCGCCGGCGCGGCCAGCACCGCGCGCTCGGGGATATGGGTATCCTGCGGCAGATGCACGACGACGCGCTTTCCCCCGATGCGCGCGGCGATGCGGTCGATCAGCGCGGAGAGCTCGTCATTGTCGTGGACATGGGCGTCGAGATCGCGCTGCTCCTGCACCACGATCTCGGTGCGGCTCGCCGACAGGCGCACCATGTCGAAACCGAAACCGGGATCGAGGGGATCGGCGAGCGCATCGAGGCGCTCACGGAACAGCCGGTCGACGACTGCGCTTCGCGTCACCGGCCGCCCGGTCTCGACCATGATCGCGCGCACCACGCCATCGGTCCGGAAGAAGGCGGCTTCCAGGCGTCGCGAGCCCTTGCCCTGCTTCTCCATGGACGCGATCAACGTGTCGGCAAGCCGCGACAGCGTCATCGCGATCATGGTGTCGGTCGCGATCGGCTCGGCAAAACGTTTTTCTACGATGTAATCAGGCAGCGGTTTTCGCGGGCTGATCGGCGCATCGCCCTGCCCCAGCGCATGCGCGAGCAGCGTGGAGAACCGGGCACCGAACCGCGCCGTGATCTCGTGCGGCTCGCGCGATGCGACATCACCGATCGTCTTCAGGCCGGCGCGGCGCAGGCCGGTGGTGATGGCCTCGCCCGCACCGAGCGCAGACACCGGAAATCGGCTGATCGCCTCCGCCTCCCCACCATCGGCGACGATGCTGCCTGAAGCCTGCCGCGTCAGCGTGCGCGCGCAGACCGAGGTGCCGGCGATCGCCGCGCTGACGACGAAACCCTGGCGAGCGAGGGCGCGGACGAGGGCCTGTAACAGCGCAGATTCCCCACCGAACAGATGCGCGCAACCGGTGATGTCTAGGAACAGCCCGTGCGGCGGATCGAGCGCCACCAGCGGCGTGAAGCGGTCGCACCAGTCAGCAATATCGCTGAGCGTTTTCGCATCGGCCACGACATCGGCGTCGAACACCTTCAGATCCGGGCACATCGCCCGCGCATTCGCCAGCGGCTGGCCGATATGCAGGCCGAGACGCTCGGCGGCCTCATCCAGCGCATGGATCACCAGCGCATTGTTGTCTTTGATGACCACAATGTTTGGATCATTGGTTTTACCCAGCCCGGCGCTGCCAAGGAACCGCTGGATCCGATCGATGGGCAGGCGCGGCAGCCACAGGCTGAGGATACGCCGACGGCTCAGAGAATTGGCACTCATCACATTTCCATTCCATGATCCAACGGCCGCATGGGCCATGACGATTGCGCAAGAGCTCGGCGTCGAAGCGCGGCGCGCCCCAGGCGGTCCATGCTGCTCCCGGCGGCGAGTGCGCCGCGCGCAGCATCCATCGCGTCTCCGCAGTCGACGGCATCGGCTGCGCTGCCATCCGCAGCAGCAGGCCTGTGACGCCGGAAGATTGCGCGGCAAGCGTCAGCTTGCGGCTTGCCACGAGATCGAACTGCCTGGTCTCGCCCCAGAGCTCGAGCACGACGGCACCCAGCGCATCGCAGGCGAGCGCATCGGCCGAGGTGCGCAGCGCGCTCTCCACATCGGCGGCGCGCACCATCACCACGCGGCGCGGATCGAGGCCGAGTTCGGCGAGCCCGCTCATCGACAGCGCGCCTGTTTCAATTTCCGAAAAATCCTGCCGCACCCACAGCAGCGGCCGGCGCGCCGAGACGCGTCCCGCGAGCCCCATGACGAAGCCCGTCGCCGCCGTCCCCTGCCGGCCTTCGCAAAACACCTCGTGGATCGCCGCCCGCGCGAGCCCGCCCTTCAGCGCGCCGTCGGCCTCGCTGTGGCCGAGCGCGACGCGATCGCGCCGATGCACGACCTCCGCCGTCTCGATGCGCTCAATCTGGCCGCGCAAGGTCGCAAGCGCGCTTCTACGTGCGCCGCTCATGCTCGCCGCTCCTTCAGAGGTGATTGCCGATGGCTCTCAAAAGAGAACCAGCGACTGGCTCATTTGTTCATGATATGTTCTAATATAAAGCTAACAGCGCCCCGGGAGTCAATCGAATTGGCGCGCTTCCAGATTCATGAGCAGAATCAAAGGGATTCAAGTGCCATGTACCTCATCACGCTCGACAGCGAGACCGATTTCGACGGCTGGCGCAAAACCGCACGTGCGCTCGCACTGCATCACGTCGCGCCGGCCGACGTGACGTGGAGCGTGCAGGGCCATGCGAAAGACAACGTGCCGCCCGGCCTGTGCGAAGCGCCAGACCTTCCCCCGATCGAGATCGACAGCACCTTCAACGTACCCGCCAATTTCATCGAGCTCGCACGCGTCGCGATCCGTTATCGCGACAGTGAACGATTTGCGCTGCTCTATCGCCTCTTGTGGCAGTTGCGGAGCGATCACGATCTGCTCGATATCAGGACCGATCCAGACGTCGCGCTGGCGACGGCAATGGCCGGCAGCGTGCATCGCGACGTGCAGCGGATGCGCGACGTCATCCGTTTCCGCGAGATCGGACGCGAGCACAAGGCGCATTACGCCGCCTGGTTCGTGCCGGAGCATCACATCGTCGAATTCGCCGCCCCCTTCTTCGCGCGCCGCTACGCCGACATGCCCTGGTCGATCCTCACGCCCGACATGTGCGCCCATTGGGACGGCCACGCGATCTCGTTCACGCCGGGGATCAGCCAGACGGAGATGCCCACCCCAAACCGGTTGGAGGAAACCTGGCGCCGTCACTTCCGATCGGACCAACCGATCGCACCGGAGACGCCGAAGAAGCGCCGGAGGAACCTGACGGAAGCCTCGATACTTGAACCTCTGCTCTCTGATGCCGAACGCTGGATCGGCGGAAGAACTACCCCGTCTCCGGAGGCTCCGATGAAACGCAAGACCGCCAGCGACGATCTCGAAGCGCTTCGCGAGGAGGCCGCGCATTGCCGCGCCTGCCCGCTCTACAAGAACGCGACGCAAACCGTGTTCGGTGAAGGCCCGAAGTCCGCCAACATCATGCTGGTCGGCGAGCAGCCCGGCGACAAGGAAGACCTCGCCGGCCATCCCTTCGTCGGCCCGGCCGGCCAGATGCTCGACCGTGCGCTGGAGGAAGCTGGTGTCGACCGCAAGAAGGTCTATGTCAGCAACGCGGTCAAACATTTCAAATTCGTGCCGCGCGGAAAGATCCGCCTGCATCAGAAGCCGTCAACACCAGAGATCAGGGCATGCCGGCAATGGTATGAGCGGGAAGTTTCGGCAATCCAGCCCGACCTCATCGTGGCGTTGGGTGCCACCGCCGCGCAAAGCGTGTTCGGCAAGATCACCCCGATCGGCAAGACCCGCGGCCGGCTCATAGACCTTCCCGACGGGCGCAAGGCTCTGGTGACGGTGCACCCGTCCTATCTGTTGCGGCTGCCTGATCCGGAAACGAAGGTGCTGGAATATCAGCGCTTTGTCGAAGACCTGAAGATCGCCGCCGGCTTGCAGAAGAAAGCCGCGCGCGCCGCCTGACGCGCGCTTCGCTGCATGGTGCCATGCGGTGGAGAAGCCCTCTCATTTCAACCGTTCGTCAACCATTTCAACCGGCTGTCACATGCCGCGCGCAAAATTGGAGGCCTTGCGACAGGAGAATTTCCAATGAGTGACGTTGCTTTGCCCGGCTCCATCGAGCCAGCCTTGCGTAAAGGGGGGCCCGACCTCGACCGCGGATTCCATCCGCTTACCGGCGTGATCTATATGGGCGTCATCGCCGCCGCGCTGCTTTTCGTTGCCTACAGCATCTGGGTCGACGTCGATGCGACCGGCACGCAGGTCAAGACCATCGCCCCCTTCCTCCTGCTCTTCGTCGCGCTTCTGATCGCGCTCGGCTTCGAGTTCGTGAACGGCTTCCACGACACCGCCAATGCGGTCGCGACCGTGATCTACACCCGCTCGCTGCCCGCCCATGTCGCCGTGGTGTGGTCCGGCATGTTCAACCTGTTCGGCGTGCTGCTCTCCTCGGGCGCGGTCGCCTTCGGCATCGTGTCGCTGCTGCCGGTCGAGCTGATCCTCCAGGTCGGCTCCAGCGCCGGCTTCGCCATGGTGTTCGCGCTGTTGATCGCCGCCATCATCTGGAACGTCGGCACCTGGTATTTCGGCCTGCCGGCCTCGAGCTCGCACACCCTGATCGGTTCGATCATGGGCGTCGGCATCATGAACGCGGTCCTGCACGGCCGCAGCGGCACCTCGGGTGTCGACTGGAGCCAGGCCACCAACATCGGTAAGGCCCTGCTGCTGTCACCGCTGTTCGGCTTCGCGCTCGCCGCCGGCCTGCTCTTGATCCTGCGCACCGTGCTGCTGCGCGCCACGCCCGCTTTGTTCGGAGAGCCGAAGGGCGACCAGCCGCCGCCGTGGTGGATCCGCAGCATCCTGATCCTCACCTGCACGCTGGTGAGCTTCTTCCACGGCTCCAACGACGGTCAGAAGGGCATGGGCCTGATCATGCTGATCCTGATCGGCACCGTGCCGACGGCCTATGCGCTCAACCGCGCGCTGCCGGAGACCCAGATCGCGGCGTTCATCACGAACTCGGAGGCCGCGAGCAAGATCATTGAGGGCAAGGCCGCCGGCTACAACGTGATCGGCAACCCGCGGCCGGCCGTCACCAACTATGTCGCGCAGCGCGAGGTCAACGCTGGCACCTTCCCGTCGCTCGCCGTGCTGGTGCGCGATATCGCAAAGCAGGTCTCCACCTACGGCTCGCTCGCCAAGGTGCCGGCCGAAGCCGTCGGCAACACCCGCAACGACATGTACCTCGTCTCGGAAGCGCTCCGCTTCCTGGTGAAGGACAAGGAAGCCGAACTCAGCGCCGACGACATCGCCGTGCTCACGGCCTACAAGGGCTCGCTCGACAGCGCTACGAAGTTCATCCCGGGCTGGGTGAAGATCGCTGTCGCCATCGCGCTCGGCCTCGGCACCATGGTCGGCTGGAAGCGTATCGTCGTCACGGTCGGCGAGAAGATCGGCAAGACGCACCTCACCTACGCGCAGGGGGCCTGCGCCGAGATCACGGCGGCCGCCACCATCGCCGCCGCTGACGTCTACGGTTTGCCGGTCTCGACAACCCACGTGCTGTCATCGGGCATCGCCGGCACCATGGCCGCCAACGGCTCGGGCCTGCAATGGGCGACGATCCGCAACATCGCCATGGCCTGGGTGCTGACCCTGCCGGCCGCGATGATCATCTCGGGCACGCTGTACTATTTGTTCTCGCACCTGTTCTGAGACCCACTTCTCCCTCTCCCCGTTCTTACGGGGAGGGGGCTGCGTCCTCAATCATAGTGGGAGACGGACTCGCGGAGAGTCCCCCCTCGCCCGGATTGCTTCGGACGATGCTTCGCATCGCCGCGCGCAATCCGACCTCTCCCCGCAAGCGGGGCGAGGTGAAGTGAGGCCTTACGACGCTGCGAGCGACTCCTCGACCAGCTTGACCCAGTAGGACGTGCCGTAGACGATCGCCTCGTCGTTGAAATTATAGGCGGGGTGATGCAGGCCGGCGCTGTCGCCGTTGCCGCAGAAGATGAAGGCGCCGGGACGCGCCTCCAGCATATAGGCGAAATCCTCGCCGCCCATCAGCGGCGGCATCTCGTGCACGTTGGCATCGCCCGCGACCTGCTTGGCGATGCGCCGCGCCACCTCGGTCTCCGCGGCGTGGTTGTTCACGACCGGGTAATTGCGCTTGTAGTGCAGATCGATCTTGGCGCCGGTGATCTGCGCCACGCCCGCCACCACTTCGTGCACCCGCTTCTCGACGAGTTGGCGCACCTCCGGCGACAGCGTGCGGATGGTGCCCCTCAGCGTCGCAGTCTGCGGAATGACGTTGCGGGCATTGCCGGCGTGGAACTCGCAGATCGAGATCACGGCGGACTCCAGCGGATCGACGCTGCGCGCGACGATCGACTGCAGCGCCGTGATTACCTGTGCGCCGACCAGCACGGAGTCGACGCATTTATGCGGACGCGCGGCATGACCGCCGAGGCCTTCGATCATGATGTCGACCTCGTCGGTCGCCGCCATGATCGGACCCGGCCGGATCGCGAACGAGCCGATCGGAATGCCTGGACCGTTGTGCATGCCGTAGACCTGCTCGATGCCGAAGCGCTCCATCAGCCCGTCCTTGACCATGGCCGCGCCGCCAGCACCGCCCTCCTCGGCCGGCTGGAAGATGACCACCGCGTCGCCCGCGAAGTTGCGGGTCTCGGCGAGGTAGCGGGCCGCGCCGAGCAGCATCGCAGTGTGGCCGTCATGGCCGCACGCGTGCATCTTGCCCGGAGTCTTGGACGCGTAAGGCAGGTTGGTCTGCTCCTCGACCGGTAGTGCGTCCATGTCGGCACGCAGGCCGATCACCTTGAGCCCCTCGCCGGCCGGCTTGTTGCCCTTGATCACGCCGACCACGCCAGTCTGGCCGAGGCCGGTCACGACCTGGTCGCAGCCGAACTCGCGCAGGCGATCCGCGACGAATGCTGCAGTGCGGTGGACGTCATACAGCAGTTCGGGATGCTGGTGGATGTCGCGCCGCCAGGTCTGGATATCGGGTTGAAGGTCGGCGACGCGGTTCACGATGGGCATGGAGGGTCTCAAGCTTTGTTGAAAATACAGGGCTGTCTACCATGCAAGCACCAGTCCACCCAACTGCCAGGGAATGGGGTCTAGCCCTGCCCGCCTGGCATGGCCGGGCTTGTCCCGGCCCGCTGCGTCTGCCTATTAGGACGGAACGTTAAGTGACCGGGTGGGAAGCAAAATGCCAAGACGGCTCGAAGGTGAGTTTGACTACATTGTCGTGGGAGCCGGCACCGCGGGCTGCATCGTCGCCAACCGGCTGTCGGCCGATCCTCGCAACCGCGTCCTGATCCTGGAAGCCGGCGGCGACGACAACTGGATCTGGTTCCACATCCCTGTCGGCTATCTCTTCGCGATCGGCAATCCGCGCTCGGACTGGATGTTCAAGACCGAAGCCGAGCCGGGCCTGAACGGCCGCGCGCTCGCCTATCCCCGCGGCAAGGTGATCGGCGGCTGCTCGGCGATCAACGCCATGATCTCGATGCGTGGACAGGCCGCCGATTACGACCACTGGCGTCAGCTCGGCATGACCGGCTGGGGTTATGACGACGTGCTGCCGATGTTCAAGCGGCTGGAGGATCACTTCCTCGGCGCCAGCGAGCATCACGGTGCCGGCGGTGGCTGGCGCATCGAGGCGCCGCGGCTGTCATGGGACGTTCTCGATGCCGTCGGCGATGCCGCCGAGGAGATGGGCATCAAGCGCATCCCGGATTTCAACACCGGCGACAACGAAGGCACGAGCTATTTTCACGTCAACCAGAAACGCGGCCGGCGCTGGTCGTCGGCGCGCGGCTTCCTCAAGCCCGCGCTGAACCGTCCCAATCTTCGGCTCGAGAAGCAGGTGCTGGTCGAGCGCCTCATCATCGAACAGGGCCGCGCCGTCGGCGTGCGCTTCATCCAGAATGGCGAGATCATCGAGGCGCGCGCGAAACGCGAGGTGATCCTGTCGGCGGGCTCCATCGGCTCGGTGCAGGTGCTGCACCGCTCCGGCATCGGGCCCTCCGACTGGCTGTCGCCGCTCGGCATCGACATCGTCATGGACAAGCCCGGCGTCGGTCGCAACCTGCAGGATCACCTCCAGCAGCGCGCGATCTACAAGGTCGAAGGTGTGCGCACGCTGAACGAAACCTACTACAACCTGTTCCGGCGCGGCCTGATGGGGCTCGATTACGCCTTCCGCCGCCGCGGTCCGCTGACCATGGCGCCGTCGCAACTCGGCATCTTCACACGCTCCGATGCGACGCGGGCCCGGGCCAACATCCAATTCCACGTGCAGCCGCTGTCGCTCGACAAGTTCGGCGATCCCCTGCACCGCTTCCCCGCCATCACCGTCAGCGCCTGCAATCTCCAGCCGACCTCGCGGGGCACCGTGCGGCTGCGCGCGGCGACGCCGGACGAAAAGCCGATCATCGCACCGAACTATCTTTCGACCGATGACGACCGCCAGGTCGCCGCCGACGCGATCCGCACCACGCGCCGCCTGATGCAGCAGAAGGCGCTGGCGAAATATCACCCGAGCGAGTATCTGCCCGGCCCTTCCGTCGGCGACGACGATGCCTCGCTTGCCAAGGCCGCCGGCGACATCGGCACCACGATCTTCCATCCCGTCGGCACCGCGAAGATGGGCGCGGCGAATGATCCGATGGCCGTGGTCGACGAGCGCCTGCGCTTCTGCGGCCTCGGAAGCTTTCGCATCGTCGATGCCTCGATCATGCCGACCATCACCTCGGGCAATACCAACACGCCGACCGCGATGATCGCCGAGAAGGGCGCGACGATGATCCTGGAGGATGCGAAGTAGCATCTCGTCGCCATGATCAGTGAGCGCTTTTCAATCGGCTCCGCCGACGGGCAGATCGCCATGTTGCAATGGGGCGGGAACGGAAAGCCGCCTGCCCTCCTCCTGCACGGCACCGGTTTCGTCGCCGACGTCTGGGACGAGGTCGCGCGCGAGCTCGCCTCGACCCACACCGTCTATGCGCTCGACCGCCGTGGCCACGGCGCCAGCCACAAGCCCGGCGCCTATCACTTCCTGGACTATGCCGACGACGTCTGCCGTGTGATCGATGCACTCGAGCTGCATGATATCTACGGCATCGGCCACAGCGCAGGCGCGACCGATCTGCTGCTCGCGGCGAAACTTCGGCCGGGACGCTTCGCACGCCTGTTCGTGATGGAGCCGACGGCGATGGACCCGCGCGAGGCGCGCTCGGGAGGATTGAGCGACGAATCCTTGTCGCGCGTGCAGGGCACGCTGCGCCGACGGGCCGAGTTCGACAGCGCCGACGCTGTCTTCGAGCGCTACCGCGCCGCGCCGGCGTTTGCGGATTGGACCGAGACCTCGCTCCGGGCCTATGTGCGCCACGGCTTCACGGCGCTCGACAATGGCCGCGTACAGCTCTGTTGCACGCCCGAGATCGAGTCTGCGATCCTGCGTCCGATCTACGAGGCGATGGAGCAGGTCTATACCGGCGACGCCCGCGGCAATCCGTTTGATTGGCTCACCGAGATCGACTGCCCGGTACGCGTCACGACCGCCGCAAAGTCCGGGGCCATCTACAAGGACATGGCGTCGCGAGCCGTGTCGCTGATTCCGCGGGTCAGCACGCTAGCCTTCGACGGCGCCGGTCATTGTGTGGCGCAGGAGGTCCCGGAGCGCGTGGTGGAGGCCGTGAGAGAATTCGCGAAATAGGCCTCGTGCCCCGGACGCCGCGCCTCTTGGCGGTGCGCCCCGTCCGGGGCACGATATCTTGCCATCTCACGAAAACGTCATCCTCTCCCACGAATAAATCCGCCCCTCGCCCAATCACCTCCCCGAAGCCCAATTCCGGGCGAGAGGAGGCGTGTGATGAGCGGACACGATCACGGGGAAGACGGCGTCAGCCGCCGCAAGGTGCTGGAATGCATGACCTGGGCCGGCACCGGGGTGCTCTGGACCATCACGGGCGGCGTGCCGCGCTCGCTCGGCATCATCGATTCCGCACAAGCCGCGACCGCGGCCTCGCCCGGCATGAGCTTCCTCCAGATCAGTGACAGCCATGTCGGCTTCGACAAGCCGGCCAATCCCAACGCGCTCGGCACGCTCGAAGAAGCGGTCAACAAGATCAACGCGCTGCCGGCAAAACCCGCCTTCATGATTCACACCGGCGACATCACCCATCTGTCCAAAGTCGCCGAGTTCGACAATGCCGAGCGGATCATCTCGCAGAGCAAGCTCGACGTGCACTACGTGCCCGGCGAGCACGACTTCCTCGACGAGGAGGTGAAGCTCTATCGCGAGCGCTATGGCCGCGGCACCAAGGGCGCTGGCTGGTACTCCTTCGACGCCGGCGGGGTGCACTTCGTCGGCCTCGTCAACGTCGTCGACCTCAAGGCCGGCGGCCTCGGCAATCTCGGCGCCGAACAGCTCGCCTGGCTGGAAGACGATCTCCGCGGCAAGTCGAAATCGACGCCGATCGTGCTGTTCGCCCACATCCCGCTCTGGACCGTCTATCCGGAATGGGGCTGGGGCACCGAGGACGGCGGCCGCGCGCTGGAATACGTCAAGGGCTTTGGCTCCGTCACCGTGCTGAACGGCCACATCCACCAAGTGATGCAGAAGGTCGAAGGCAACGTCACCTTCCACACCGCCCGATCGACTGCATTCCCGCAGCCGGTGCCGGGAACCGCCCCCTCGCCGGGTCCGATGAAGGTCGAGGACGCGAAGCTCCGCTCCATGCTCGGCGTCGCCAGCATCAACTTCAAGCAGAACGAGCAGCGGCTCGCGATCATCGACACGCCGCTCCAGGGCTAATCCAAGGCTGATCCAAGCCTGATTCAAGGTCGATTCAAAGCGGAACGGAAGCTGACAATGAAGACACTCAACCGCCGCGACTTCGGTATCGCTGTGGCCGCGGCCATCCTGCTGCCCGCAACAACTGCCCGCGCCGACGACGTGGAAGTGCATATCGACAACTTCGTCTTCCAGCCGGCCGAGCTCACGGTCAAGGTCGGCACCACCGTGACCTGGACCAACCGGGACGACATCCCGCACGCCATCGTGTCGGCCGGCAAGTTCAGGTCCAAGGCCCTGGACACCGACGACAAGTTCTCGTTCACCTTCACCAATGCGGGCGACTACAAGTATTTTTGTTCGTTGCACCCGCACATGACGGGGATGATCAAGGTTGAGTAACGTCTCGAACCAAGGCATCAACGTCTTGCCCGGCCGGTGGTCCCACGCCGGCCGGGCTCGTGCACCTTCAGTCACGCACAGGGACGAAACGAAGCAGCGAACGGAACAAGAGGCAAAGCGAGGAGCGATGCCCGCCAACGACGATTTGCAGAGGGCGCAGCGCTTCCGCGAGGCGGCACTGCCCTATCTCGATGACGTCTACACGCTCGCGCGCTATCTGCTGCGCGATGCCTCCGACGCCGAGGATGCGGTGCAGGAGTGCTACCTGCGCGCGTTGAAGCATTTCGACAGCTATCGAGGGCCGGCGATGAAGCCTTGGCTGTTCGCGATCCTGCGCAACGTCTGCAACGCCGAATATGCGCGGCGCGCGCATTCGCACAGCGCGATCGAGGACACGCCCGGCGCCGCCGAACAGACGCCGATCTGGCAAGAGAGCGAGGCGGGCCCCGAAACCGAAGTGCTGCGCAGCCGCGATGCCGGCGCGATCCGCAAGCTGATCGATGCGCTCGCCGAACCATTCAAAGAAACATTCGTGCTGCGGGAGGTCAACAACCTGTCCTATCGTGAAATCGCCGAGACCGTCGGTGCGCCCGTCGGCACCGTGATGTCCCGCCTCGCCCGCGCCCGAGCCATGCTGCGTGCGGCCTGGACGGCGGAAGAGGAGCAAGTGAGATGACCTGCGACGAAGCAAAGATCGTGCTTCACGCGCTGCTCGACGGCGAGCTGGATGCCGGCCACGCGCGCGAGGTCGAAGCGCATGTCGCAGGCTGCCCGGCCTGCGCGGCGGAACTCGCGGCACAGCGCGAGATGCAGCGCGTACTCGCCGACACCAACCTGCGCTACACCGCACCGGCGAGCCTGCGTGCCCGCATCGAGGCCTCGTTGCCGCAACCGCAGCGTCAGCCGACCCGCCGCTCCGTGCTGCGCGGCTTTGCGATGGGCTCGGCGGTCTCCGCGCTCGCCGCCTCCGGCGTCGTAGCTGTCGTACTGCGCCAGGACGATCAGCAGCGCATCCTGTCGGAGGTCGTCTCCGCGCATCTGCGCTCGCTTCAGGCCGGTCACCTCATCGACGTGGTCTCTACCGACCAGCACACCGTGAAGCCGTGGTTCAACGGCAAGCTCGACGTCGCACCGCCCGTGATCGACCTCACCGCGCAGGGCTTCACGCTGGTCGGCGGCCGCCTCGATTATATTGATGCGCGCGCCATCGGCGCGGTCGTCTACAAGCGCCGGCAGCACGTGATCAACCTGTTCGTGGCGCAGACATCGAGTACGGACTACCGCGCGCCGAAGACCGAGACCATGCAGGGCTTCAACTGCCGCCGCTGGGGCAATCGCGGCCTGAACTTCTGGGCCGTCAGCGATATCGGCGCCGACGAGCTCGCCGAATTCGTCGACAAGTTCGAGGCGGCAATGAAGGCGAATGTGGAGGGGTAGCACTACCGCACACCGTCATCGCGAGGAGCGAAGCGACGAAGCAATCCAGACTACCTCCGCCGAGATAGTCTGGATTGCTTCGCTCGCAATGACGATTGCCGAGATGCCTCAGCAAGAAATCAGGCCGACCGCCTTACCGCGTTGTCCACCAGCGTCTTGCCGAGCGACCAGATCGCGCCGGGGACCTTGTGGCTGCCGGCGATCACATCGTCGAAGGCGCGCTCGATCCAGCTGCAGTCTTCCTCGGTGATGGTGAGCGGCGGCAGCAGCTTGATGGTGTGGCTGCCGTGACCGGCGACCTGGGTCAGGATCTTGTGATCCTTGAACAGCGGCACGGTGATGAGCTGGCAGAACAGGCCCTTGTTGGCCGCCTCCAGCACGTTCCAGGAGGCCCGCAGGCGCAGCGACTTCGGCGGGCCGAACTCGACGCCGATCATCAGGCCCTTGCCGCGCACTTCCTTCATCAGCTCGTAGCCGGGCACCATGCGCGTCAGCGCCAGCCGCAACTCGGCGCCGCGCTTGGCGGCGGACTCGATCAGCTTCTCGGACTCCATCACGTCCAGCGTGGCGATGCCGGCGGCCATCGCGAGGTCGTTCTTGGAGAAGGTCGAGCCGTGCACCACCGCACGGTCCATCTGGTTGAAGATCTTGTCGAAGATGCCCTTGCGCGTCAGCACGGCGCCGACCGGCACGTGGCCGCCGGACAGCGACTTCGACAGCAGCACCATGTCGGGCTCCACATTCCAGTGCTCGACCGCGAGGAAGCGGCCGGTGCGGCCCATGCCGGTCTGGATCTCGTCGGCGACGAACAGCGTGCCGTATTTCTTGCAGAGCGCGGCCGCGCCGGGCAGGAACTCGTCCGTGGGCATGTTGACGCCCTTGCCCTGGATCGGCTCGACGACGAAGGCGGCGACCTCACGCGAGGCCAGCGCCTTTTCGAGCGCGGCAAGATCGTTGAACGGAATCGAGGTGCAGCCCGGCAGCAGCGGCTCGAAGCCGGTGCGGAAGTTCGAATCACCCGTCAGCGACAGCGCGCCATAGGTCAGGCCGTGATAGCCGTGCGCGCAATAGACGATGCCCGGGCGACCGGTGGCACCGCGGGCGAACTTGATCGCGGCCTCGACGCATTCGGCACCGGAGTTGGCGAAGAACGCCTTGTCGAGATAGGGAACGTATTTCAAGAGCCGCTCGGCGAGCACGCCGGCGAGCGTGGAGACGTCAAACTGGACGAGATTGGGAAGGTCGGCATCGAGCACGCTCTTGAGCGCTTCGCGCATCACCGGATGATTGCGCCCGATCGCGAACACGCCAAAGCCGGACAAGAGGTCGAGATAGCGCGCGCCGTCACGGTCGTAGAGGTATTGCCCCTGGCCCTTCTGGAAGCCGACATCGTAGCCAATCGTCTTGAGAACCCGAACGAACTGCTCGTTCAGATACCGATTATGCAGGGCGCTGCGCTGGGCCTGACGGTCCGCGAACAGCTGAGACATGTCTGGATTTAGGCTGTGCATCCGCTACATACTTCGGTTGAGGGCCGTCTCGTCAACTGAAAACGGACCGTTACTGAAAACGGTCTGTGCGGCCTTTTGCCCTTTTTCGGACCATCTTCGCAAGCACAGCTTTAGACCATGTTGCACTGCCAAGGAACTATCATGCGTTTAGCCCTTTACACCGGAATATTACTGGCTGGCGGTTACACCTGCCTGACTCCGGCACTCGCCGCCGATCCCACCGGCGACTGGCGGGTCGCCGATGGCGTCGCCAACATCCGTGTTGCCCAGTGCAATGGCAGCATCTGGGGCGCCGTTTCCTGGGAAAAGGAGCCCGGCGGACGCGACGAGTACAATCCGGATGCGTCAAAAAAGAACAGGCCGACGCTCGGCATGCCGACCCTGATCGACATGAAGAAGAAGCCCGGCGCCGATCTGTGGGAAGGACAGGTCTACAATGCGAAAGACGGTCAGCTCTACAGCGCAACCATCACGCCGGCTGGCGCCGACCAGCTCGAAATCAAGGGCTGCGTGATGGGCTTCCTCTGCGGTGGCGAGACCTGGACCCGCGTTGGCCCGCCGATCCCGGCAAGCCCCGCCATGGCCAAGGGCGCGCCGAAGCCGACCGGCGCGGCGCCGAAAGCCCAAGGCACAGCAGGCGGCACGACCGGCGCCACCGCGCCTGCAGCCCCGAAGGCCGCCGGCGCGGCCAAGCCCGGCCAGAAGGGCGCCGCCGACCCCGTCGGCGACATCTGCCTACTGCCTGAGATTGCGGGGTTTGCCCATTAGGGCCGGCTGAAACAGCAGCACTGCGGCAAGCGTCGTCACCAGCGAGAGCGCGAGCAGCTTGCCCATGCTCGACGTGCCTGGATGGCTCGACAGCCACAGGCTGCCGAACGCGGTTGCCGTCGTCAGCGCGCTGAAAAAGATCGCGCGCGTCAGGCTCGTCTGGAGCAGGTTTGTCCTGCCCGAGCGCCATGCCACGACATAATAGATCTTGAAGGCAACGCCGATACCGAGCAGCAGCGGGAACGCGACGATGTTGGCGAAGTTGAGCGGCAGGCCGATCAACACGCAGATCTCGAGCGTCACTGCGCCAGCGACCAGAAGCGGAACCAGCGTCATCAGCACGTCCGCGAACCGCCGCAGCGTGATCCACAGCAACAGGCTGATCACCAGCAGCGCATAGATGCCGGCGTGGACGAATGCCCTCACTACGGTGTCGCCGGATTTCAGGATCGAGACCGGCCCGCCGATCGCGGTCGGCTCGGCATTGAGCACCGCCGCCGCGAACCTGCGCAACGTTTCGTTGTCATTGGGGTCGCCCTTCGGCAGCGCCTGGACACGAATGATGCCGTCCTTGCTCTTCCAGGCGCTGACGAGATCTGGCGGCAGTGACTTCAGGGTCACCGTCTCAGCCCTCATCGCGTTCCGGAGCTGATCGAACACGATCTTCATCGGCGTGACGAACACGTCCTGCGCTTTGTTCCGCGTCGTCTCGTCGCCATTGGCGAGCTTCTCGAGCGCATTGGCCAGCCGCCGCGAGGCGTCCGCGCCGGGTCCCTTCGCATCGCCCGCAGTCCGGCGCAGAGTGTCGACCGAGGATTTCAGCGCCTCGACGTTTTCCTGATCCGACGGCGCCGCGTCGATCTGGTCGGGATTGAGCGCGGGGTTCAGCACCTTGGCACCCTGCGCAATCAGCTTCAGCTTCGGCTCCTGATCCTGCGGCACGAAGCTGTCGAGTGACATCACCCGCAGCACTTCCGGTACCTTCTCCAGCCTCGCCTCGACCTGCCTCGCCTGCTCCTCGGACCTGGTCATGACGTTGATGGCATTGGCACCGGTGTTCGGATCCTTGCGCAGATCGAGGAAGGTCGCGATCGATTCAGCGTTGGGGTTCCGCAGGTTCATCGGGTTGAAGTCGAACTTCATGAAGTAGAGCAGCGGCAGGCCGGCGAGCGCCAGCAGCAGCGTGCCGCCGACGACCAGCACGCGGTGCTTCTCCAGGAAGTGATCGAGCGGCGCCAGGAAGGCGTAGCCGACCGGCTCCTTCTCGCCGGGCGGGTTCAACAACTTCAGCAGCGCCGGAAGGACGGTGATGCTGGAGAGGAAAGCCACCAGCATGCCGACGCCGGCAATCTGGCCGAGCTCCGAGATGCCCTTGTAGTCGGTCGGCATGAAGCAGAGGAAGCCGGCCGCGGTTGCCATCGCCGCCAGCGACAACGGCACTGCCGAGCGCTTCGCCGCCAGCACCAGGGCGCTCGAGAGATCGTCGACCTTGTAGCGCTCGGAGCGGTAGCGGACGCTGTACTGGATGCCGAAATCGACGCCGAGGCCGACGAACAGCACCGCAAATGCGACCGACAAGAGATTGAGCGAGCCGACCATCATCAGGCCGGCGGCCGTCGTGATCGCGAGCCCCACGAAGAGGTTGACGAACACGGCGAAGATGATCTTCGCCGAATGCAGCGCCAGCCACAGGATGAGCAGCACGACGAGGACGGTGCCGATGCCGTTGACGACGGCGCCCTCCTGGACGGTCGCGTACTCCTCGTTCGCAATCGGGACCGGACCAGTCAGCCGCACCCGCGCTTGATATTTGGTCGCAAAATCGAGATCGACAGCAGCCTTGCGGATCGCATCGGTCGCACCTTTGCCGGGCTCCAGCGCCTTGTAGTCGAGGATCGGCTTGAACTCGATGAAGGCGCGCTTGTCGGAATCCGACAGCGGCTCGTCACTGACGAACTCGCGCCACGAGAAACTTGCATTGCCCTTGTTGAGGACGGTCTCTACCGTCTTCGAAATCAGGTTGAAGGGTCGCTCGGCATTGTCCAGCTTGACCTGGCCGCGCTTGACGCCGGCAAGCCCCGTCTCCAGCGCCCCGGTCAGACCGCGGATCGAGGGATCGCCCGCCATGATCTCGATGAGCGGCGCTGCGGACTCGAATTGGCCGGTGATCTTGGCGACCTCTTCGGTAGGCAGGAACAGCAGGCCGTTCCTCTCGAAGAACTCGCCGGTGCCGAGCTGCTGCATCGACTGGAAATTGGTCTTGTCGTCCTTCAGCTTCGCAAAGAGCGCGTCCGCCGCCGCGGTCGTCATCTCCGGCGTCCTCGCCTCGACGACAGCGAGAATCGTCGCGTCTTGGTCGAAGGCGCGGTCGAACTCCTGGTCGCGCTGACGCCAGTCGAGCTTCTGGGAAATCAGCGAATTGATGTCGGTGTTGATGGCGAAGTGCTGGGACGCGTAATAGCCCGCCCCCACCGCCAGCAGGAGCCCGAGAACGACGACGAGGGAGGCAAACCGGGTGCAGGCCTTGACGATGGCAACGACTACGCTTTGCAGCACATCATTTCTTTCTAGTGTTAACAGCTTGCCGGAAACGCGGGCTGTTTATCGGAGTTCCCGGGCGAAACCTATTGCTGTTTTGAGTGGTTATCGCCGCAAGAAGGTTCGAGGTAAACGGCGGGAGGCCATGGCAAAATCATTGCGGGGCGGTCGGTATAGCCGGTGAGTTGAGGCGAGAAAGTGACGAAAGAGTGAGCACAAATGTGCTCGTTCTGCTCGCGAAGCATTCTGTATTATGATACCGTAGAATTTGACTGAGGCGGACCCGGGTTTCGTCAATCTTCCCTTTCTGCCGATTTTTTGACACAAAGTGCTGTGCCTCCATGCGCCGGAACCCAACTGGGGTGGGCGGTTACCGCGTGCGAAACCAATGGTGCGGTTATTGCTAGTCATTGGTGAGTATCGGGGTGCCGCCAGGGACTACTGAGCGGATTGGTGCAACTTGCATGATGGGCGTCCAATGGAAGTTTATCTGGCGCAACCGCGTGGCTTCTGCGCGGGCGTGGTACGTGCGATCGAAATCGTGGAACGGGCCCTGCAGAAGTATGGTCCGCCCGTCTACGTGCGCCATGAGATCGTGCACAACAAGTACGTCGTCGAGAGCCTGAAGAACAAGGGCGCGATTTTCGTCGAGGAGCTGTCCGAGGTTCCGCCGAAGGCCGTGACCGTTTTCAGCGCCCATGGCGTCGCCCGCAGCGTCGAGGAAGAGGCTGCCGCGCGCGACCTCCCGGTGCTGAATGCCACCTGCCCCCTGGTCACGAAAGTTCACAATCAAGGGAAGCGCTACATCACCAAGGGCCGCATGCTGATCCTAATCGGCCATGCCGGCCACCCCGAGGTCGAGGGCACGATGGGCCAGGTCCCCGGCCCCGTACAGCTGGTCCAGAGCGTCGAAGAGGTTAAGGCGCTGACGCTGCCCGCGGATACGCCAGTGGCCTACATCACCCAGACCACCCTGTCGGTCGACGACACCAAGGACATCATTGCGGCCCTCCAGGCTCGCTTTACAGATATTCAAGGCCCGGATATCCGGGATATCTGCTATGCGACACAGAACCGCCAATCTGCGGTAAGGGACTTGAGCAAGCTGGTCGACGTGATCCTGGTGGTGGGCGCTGCCAACAGTTCGAATTCGAACCGGCTCCGCGAAATCGGCACTGAGGCCGGTGTCGCGAGTTATCTGATTGCCGACGGCAGCGAGCTCAATCCGGAATGGTTGAAAAATGCCAGGACCGTCGGCATCACGGCCGGCGCTTCGGCGCCCGAGGTACTCGTGGATGACGTGATCGAAGCGATGCGGCGGATCGGACCAGTCAAGGTCTCAGTGCTGCCGGGCCGCGAGGAAAACATCGAATTCCGGCTTCCGGCCGAACTGGCTGCGAGCTGACCCACCCGAATTTCAAGCCCAGAAAGAAACTTGTGATGGCTATACCCTTCTTCAAGGAAATGCGTATCGGCGGCTATTTGCTCAAGCAGAAACTGCTTGGCCGCAAACGCTATCCGCTCGTGTTGATGCTGGAGCCGCTGTTTCGCTGCAACCTCGCCTGCGTCGGCTGCGGCAAGATCGATTATCCCGATGCGATCCTGAACCGCCGCATGACGGCGCAGGAGTGCTGGGACGCCGCCGATGAATGCGGCGCGCCGATGGTCGCCATTCCCGGCGGCGAGCCGCTGATCCACAAGGAGATCGGCGAGATCGTGCGTGGTCTCGTTGAGCGCAAGAAGTTCGTCTCGCTCTGCACCAACGCGCTGCTGCTCGAGAAGAAGCTCGACCTGTTCGAGCCCTCGCCCTACCTGTTCTTCTCCGTGCATCTCGACGGCCTGAAGGACCATCACGACAAGGCCGTGTCGCAGAAGGGCGTGTTCGACCGCGCCGTCTCCGCGATCAAGGCGGCCAAGGCGCGCGGCTTCACCGTCAACGTCAACGCCACCATCTTCGACGGCCATCCGGCGGAAGAGATCGCGAAATTCCTCGACCTCACCGTCGAACTCGGTGTCGGCGTCTCGATGTCGCCGGGCTACGCCTATGAGCGCGCTCCGGACCAGGAGCACTTCCTCAACCGCACCAAGACCAAGAAGCTGTTCCGCGACGTCTTCGCGATGGGCAAGGGCAAGAAGTGGAACTTCATGCATTCCGGCCTGTTCCTGGACTTCCTCGCCGGCAACCAGGAATACGAATGCACGCCGTGGGGCATGCCCGCGCGCAACATCTTCGGCTGGCAGAAGCCCTGCTATCTGCTCGGTGAAGGCTATGCGAAGACCTTCAAGGAGCTGATGGACACCACCGACTGGGACACCTACGGCACCGGCAAGTACGAGAAGTGCGCCGACTGTATGGCCCATTGCGGCTACGAGCCGACGGCGGCCACTGCTGCGCTCAACAACCCGCTGAAGGCGATGTGGGTGTCGCTGCGCGGCATCAAGACCTCGGGCCCGATGGCGCCCGAGATCGACATGTCCAAGCAGCGTCCGGCGCAGTACATCTTCTCGGAGCAGGTCCAGAAGAAGCTCTCGGAGATTCGCCGCGACGAGGCCACCGCCGCGCAGGAGAAGGCTGCACGGAAGGCTTCGACGGCCGCGTAAGCGCGCGAGTCGGCACGAACAGGAAAGGTCCGGCCGCGATGGCGACCGGGCCTTTTCTTTTGTTAAGCCCAAGCCGTAGCAGGCGATGCGGGGCCACGCTCCCTCACCTCCTTTGCTGGACCGAGCCGGACCTTCCGCAAAAAAGTGAAAAACAACCCCATGCACAGTAGAAATCCGGCTGCCGGACGGCACGATGTCCATTCGATCAAGCCATTGCCGCATCGAGCAAATCAGCGGCAACGGGGCAGTGATCGAGATTCCGCAGTGCTCCGCCGCAATTCGAGAGGCGCCGTCAGGGTTCAACGCAGTTCAAGGCTCGCACGAATTTCGTATTTTACGAACTCCGTTTGACGCGTCAGGCAAAACGGTGGCACTATGCCAAACTCACCCGTTCGAAAGCGGCCCCGGGCTAGTCGCCTTACGGTGAGCTCCGTCCCCATTGTTCAGGAGTTTACCGTGTATCGGCTCCACGCCGACGCGCCAGCAGGCCTGCCGCCATCAGATGAAACGCCTCGATGGCTTTGGGCAAAGCTGATCGCGGGTCTTCGCTCGCCGCCACCCACAGGGCTGCGTTCAAGGCCGCGCCGCTGAGAAGGCGAGCCGCAGCCTCGACGTCAACGGGCTTCAGGATGCCTTCGGAGATCAGTTTGGCGACGGCCTGCTTCGTCATTTCCAGACAAGCGTTCTGGCTTGGCCATTGAGTCGGATCGCCAAGGAAAGCGGGGCCGTCCAGCAACACGATTCGCTGCACTTCCGGGTCAACAGCCATCTCGATATAGGCCGCCCCTTCCGCAAGAAGCCCCTCCCAATCGTCGCCTGTTGCCGCACCAGCCTCTTGCGCCCGGCTCGCCATCTCGCCATCGACCTGAGCGACAACGGCGGCGAGCAGCCCCTTCTTGTTGCCGAAGTTGTGGTAGAGGGCCCCGCGCGTCAGTCCGGCGTCCGCGGTCAGTTCGTCCATCGACGCCGCAGCAAAGCCCTTCTCGGCGAAAGCCTTACGCGCTGCCGCGACCAGTTTGGCACGGTTTTCCTCCATGGTCTCGAGGCGGCGTTTTGCGGCCATGGCTCACCCTGATTTCAGATACGAAGCGTATTTGGATTGACATTCAACTCGTATGTGAGACTATCCCACATACGCAACGTATATCAACTCGCCCCCCTGTGGCGTCCAGGGCGCCGGTCGTAGATCTGTTTCGTAGAGGACAGCGACATCTGAAAGGATCATGACATGCCGCAACGCGATGCTGTCTTCCCCGCAAACCGCCACGCTCTTTACGAGGCGCATGGCTATTCTGCCGCAATTCGCTCCGGCGATCTGCTGTTTGTTTCCGGCCAGGTCGGCAGCCGGTCCGACGGCTCCCCCGAACCGGATTTTGCAGGTCAGGTCCGGCAGGCTTTCGCCAATCTGAAGGCGGTGCTCGCGGCAGGGGGCTGCACCTTAGACGATATCGTCGATGTGACGACCTTCCACACCGACCCCGAGAACCAGTTCGAAACCATCATGGCGGTGAAGAGCGAAACGTTCCCGGAGGCGCCCTATCCGAACTGGACCGCCATCGGTGTCAATTGGCTTGCTGGCTTCGACTTCGAAATCAAGGTCATCGCCCGCATTCCCGACAACGCGTAATCCGCGAGGCTTGACGTACACGGGTTCGCAAGCCCATCGCGCTTGCTTCGTGGTAACATCGCGCATGACCGCGCACTGTCGCAATAAATTGGCAGAGCGGAAGCTATCGTTGCTGACGGACATGTCGAGCACCTGCGCGCGGCGTTTCGTGAGACGCGCCAGCGCCATCCATTCACGATCGATGCCGTCGTGGTGTTGCCCGATCACCTTCACACCGTATGGACGTTGCCCGAAGGTGACGCGGATTTTGCAATGCGCTGGCAGTTGATCAAAGCCACCTTTTCGCGCCGGCTCGCGCGAGACGAAAGAATATCCCAAAGCCGCCGCTCCGCCAGAGGTGAACGGGGCATCTGGCAACGCAGATATTGGGAGCACACTATACGCGGCGAAATCGATTTTCGCCCGGCATGTCGACTATGTGCACATCAATCCGGTCAAGCATGGGCTCGTCGACCGGGTCCGCGACTGGGCGCCGTCCTCGTTTCATCGTCACGCGGAGCTTGGCAACTATCCCGCCGATTGGGCGGGCGATCAGTCAGATGATGGCCGCGATTATGGAGAGCGGTGATCGGGATGAGATGGGTTTCGCAAGGGCTCAACCCATCCTACGAGCTCGCGCCAGATGGCGCGCCTCGGAAAGACCAGGCCACGGGCCCGGCGTCGAAACTGGACCTCGCGCGCCTTGATGGATGAGGTCATGGAATGTTCAGGCTGTGCCAGCTTCACACCAGCTTCGCACCGGAAACTATCCCCACGGGACGCTACGGTCGCGTTCGTGGACCCCCGCAAGCACAGTTGAACGCGAACTGACGGTACGAGAAGGCGAGACTTGCGGCGACCATGCACTCAATGACTCCGGTCGCGTTCGCCAGTTTGAAGGCGCGGAATCAGGTGCACCGTCGGATTTGCCTACCCCCGGATGAATAGAGGCTCAGCCATTCAAATGTCTCCAGAAGGTCAAATGTCTCCAGAAGTCGCAATTTCATTCCTGTCTCACTTGCAAGCCAAGTTGTACGAAATCGCGACACGAGATCTTGAGCAAAACCACGAGGCGGAGCGGTATGGAGCTGAGCCCAAGCGAGCGGTGGGTCCCGATATTCAAAAGTATCAGAACAAAATCGAAGCAATAGCTCGATTGAAAAACTCAAAGGCGCTTCCTCTGGTATTGCTGGATACTTATCAGTTACTGCAAGACGAATATTCCAAGGACGTCCTGTTGGAGTTGTTCCTTCAACGCGTGATTGGGCATGACCTCGTCAAGATCTTTCGAAATTCTCCAAAATATTGGCAGGAACGGAGCTTGGCACGGAGTCTACAAACGAACCGCCTGCCTGCAAAAAAAATCAAAAACATGCAGTTCGAGCTGACTCATTTCGATCTGAAGGAGATCGGCTACGATATCAATCTGTTTTCCGCTCCCCTTGGGATCGACGCGACCTTTCTGAAAACGCAATACGAGTACACCGGAGTAAAGCCAGCGATCGCAGCAAAGACCGGAGATATCGTGATCGAGGCCGGCAGGCTGCTACGGCGATACGAGCCTGTATTTTGCAACGAAGGTGGGGCCCGCGGGGAAGGTCATCGGCTTTGAATTCATACCAGACAATCTCGAGATCTTGCGTCAGAACCTGGAACTGAACCCCCAATATTCGTCAAATATCGAGATCATCGAGAGACCGGTATGGGAGTCATCCGACAAGATACTCTACATGCTGAACAATGGCCCCGGAAGTCAGGTTTCCGAACGCCCCCTCTCCCACGGCGCGACCGAAGTCAGAACCATCTCCATCGACGATGCGGTTCGTGACAGAAATTTGCCCCGTGTCGATTTCATAAAAATGGACATTGAGGGTGCCGAGCTTTCCGCGCTCAAGGGCGCCGTGGGCACGCTCAATCGGTTCAAACCAACATTGGCGATTTGCGTCTATCACAAGCCTAATGACTGGATCGAACTTCCCCTGTTCATCAATTCCTTGAACCTTGGCTACAAGATGTGGCTAGATCATTTTACGATCTACCCCGAAGAAACCGTGCTGTTTTGTAAGTCTGCTTGAAGCGAGGCGCGCTTCTCTCGCCCTCCTCCGTCATTCCGGGGCGCGCATAGCGCGAGCCCGGAATCCATTTCACCGCGTGTCTTGTGGCCCGATGAATTCCGGGCTCGCGCCAAGTGGCGCGCCCCGGAATGACGAGGCGGCGGGGCCCGGCATCAAAACGGAAAAGGCCCGGACGCCAATGGCGACCGGGCCTTTTATTTTGTCTTTAGTCGGACGGCTCAGATCGTCTCGGAGACCATAGCCTCGCTCTCGGTCAGCTCCGTCCCGATCAGGAAGTCGCGGCAGCCGCGCAAGCTGCGCAGCGCGCGGTTGAAATCGATGCCGGTCGAGACCAGCGCATGCAGCGTGGTCGGATTGCGCACGATGCCGCGCAGGACGGCCGCCAGATCAATCTGGCCGTTCGGCTTGATGGCGGCGCGGGCGAGCGCCGGCAGTGCGCGGTGGGCGGGATCGCTGATGACGCGGACCGCAGCAAAGGGCAGCCCGGCCTCGGCGGCGTAGGCCGCCGCGATGTGGCTCTCCATGTCGACGGCCGCAGCTCCGGTCTCCGAATGCAGCGCAGCCTTGCAGGACCGCCCCGTCACCACTTCCTCGGCGCCGGCGAGGCTGCCGCGCACCACGCGGCGGCGGCCCGACGTCAGGCGGTCGATGAGGTCGTCGCCGAGCGAGAGGCCGGCGGCCCAGCGGGTGTCACCGGACAGCACCTCGGTCGCCAGCACCACGTCGCCGGAGCGCAGCGTCGGGTCGAGCCCGCCGGCCACGCCGAACGAGATCACGCCGCGAATCGTCTCGGGGTCCACCACCGTCAGCAGCGCCCGCAACTGGGTCGGGCTGCTCGACGAACAAATGACCGCCATTCCGGGCCCAGCCGCGATGCGGGCCTCCTGAACCAGTCCGGTCACGATCAGGATCGGCCGCGGATCAATGGCATTGCCCGCGGTAAGATAGTCCCCCGTCCCCAAAGTCACATTCCGACCCCTACCACCCTGCTGTTGGTGTTCCGCAAGTTCCGGTACCGCGCCAACGCCCACAGCGGAAAGAACTTCGGGTAACCATGATACCGGAGATAGAATACACGAGGAAAGCCTGTGGCGGTGTACCGCTGCTCGTCCCACAGTCCTTTTTTGTTCTGTGTTGCAATCAGGTACTCCACCCCGCGGGCGACGGCCGGGTGATCAACCTGGCCGGCCGCCATAAGGGCAAGCAAGGCCCATGCCGTTTGCGAGGCGGTCGAGGGGGCGGCCTCCCAGCCCTTGTAGTCCAGCCGGTAACTGACGGCATCCTCGCCCCAGCCGCCATCCTCGTTCTGGATCGAGGCCAGCCAGTCGGCCGCCTTCCGAATCATGGGGTCCTTATGGTCGACGCCGGCCATGTTCAGGGCACAGAGCACCGACCAGGTTCCATAGATGAAGTTCATGCCCCAGCGGCCGTACCAGGAGCCCTCCGGGTGCTGGGTCTTCCGCAGATACGCGACGCCGCCCGCCACGTGCTTGCTGGTCTTCTCGGTCTCGCCGAGCTGGGCCAGCATCGAGATGCAGCGTGCCGTGACGTCCTCGGTCGGCGGATCGAGCAGCGCGCCATGGTCGGAAAACGGGATGTTGTTCAGGTAGTATTCGAGATTGTTCACATCGAAGGCAGCCCAGCCGCCATCGTCGCTCTGCATGCCCTCGATCCACTCCCGGCCGCGGTCGATCGCAGCGTCGTAGCCGGTCGCACCGTGCTCGCGGCGCATGCGGTCCATCGACATCACCACCACCGCGGTGTCGTCGAGATCGGGATAATGGGCATTGTTGTACTGGAAGGCCCAGCCGCCCGGACGCACGTCGGGGCGCTTCACCGCCCAGTCGCCCTTCACGCTGAGCTCCTGCCTGGGAATCAACCAGTCGAGGCCCTGCTTGGCCGCAGGCACGGCCTTGTCGCCGCCGGCTTCCAGCAGCGCGTGGGCGGTCAGCGTCGTGTCCCACACCGGCGAGACGCAAGGCTGGCAGTAAGCCTCCTCCTCGCCGATCACCAGCAGCTTGTCGATGCCCCGGCGCGTGATCGCGCGCGGCGGGAAGTTCTCGTCCTTGCCGAGCGCATCGTACATCATGACGATGTTGGCCATGGGCGGATAGATCGCGCCCATGCCATCCTCGCCGTTGAGCCGCTCCTCGGTGAAGGCGAGCGCGGCATCGATTGCGCGCTTGCGCAGGCTCTTCGGAAACATCGGTTCGATGACGCGCAGGATTGCATCGAGCGAGCGAAACAGCAGGAACCAGGCCATGCTCTGGTGCGGCGCTTTCGCGGTCATGCCGATCGAGCGCGGATCCTGGAGAAACAGCTCGTCGATACCGACGCCCTTCGGATTCCTCGCGCGCGGTTTCAGCGCGGCGATGACCATCAGGGGCACCATGGTGGTGCGCGCCCAGTAGGAGATCTTGTTGAGGTGGAACGGCGACCAGAACGGCAGCAGCACGATCTCGATCGGCAGCACCGGCACCGCGCGCCAAGTCACCACGCCGAAGGTCGCAAGCAAGAACCGCGTGAAGACGTTGCTGTTGATGGCGCCGCCGCGGGAATGGATCGCTTCGCGCGCGCGCACCATGTGCGGCGCGTCCACGGAATCGCCGATCATCTTCAGCGCGAAGTAGGCCTTCACGCTGGCGCTCATGTCGAACTCACCGTCATGCACCAGCGGCCAGCCGCCATGGCTGCCCTGGATACGGCGCAGATAGTTGCCGATCTTGGCCTCGAGCACCGTGTCGACCGGCTCTGCGAGATAATGGCGCAGCAGGATGTATTCGGCCGGAATCGTACAGTCGGCCTCGAGCTCGAAGACCCAATGGCCGTCGGATTGCTGGAAGCCAAGGACGCCTTGCGTGGCCGACGCAATGCTCGATTCCAGTATCCTCGAATCCGGGGCTTCGCGGCTGGTCACGTTCACAGCATCCATGTCGCTCGATTGCTCCGATAGTGGATTGAAAGTGATCGGGATAAAGCCCGTCAGGGCCGCTTTGCGGCGAGAACCAGATCGGCGGCGCGATCACCCGACCGGACCGATCCCTCGATGGTTGCAGGCAATCCCGTAGCAGTCCAATCGCCTGCAAGAAACAGGTTTTTCAGCGCAGTGACCGGCCCTGGGCGCAGGGCATTCTGCGCTGGCGTGGCGGCAAAAGTGGCCCTGCGCTCGCGCACGATCTGCCAGGGGGGAAGCTCGCCGGAAACGCCGCCCGCCTTGCAGACGTCGTTCCAGATCGCCTGCGCGAGTTCCTCGCGCGGCATGTCGACCAGACGGTCGCTGTTGCTGATGGTGACGGAGAGCCGGTTCGGAAACGCGAACAGCCACTCCACAATGCCGCCGATCACGCCGAGGATCGGCGCCGAGCCCGGCGGCGGTTCAAAGCGGAAATGCGCGTTCACGATGGCGCGGAATTCTGTCGGCGTCTTCAGGCCCGGCAGCAGGCTGGAGGCAGCACGCGGCGGCACCGCCATCACGATGACGTCATCGTCGGCGATTTGGATCACGTCCTCGCCGCCGAAATTCAGCGCGCCAACCTTGCCGTCGCTGGTCGTGAACGAACGCAACTCATGGCCGAGCTGAACGGAGTGGCCACGTTCCTGCAGAAACTTCACGGCAGGTTCGATCAACACGGCGCTGAGGCCGTCGCGCGCGATCAGCGGCCGACAGGCCTGCCCGCCGGCAAGCAGCGTCTCGCGCACGATCGCGCCGGCAAGCCCGGCCGAGCCCTCGGGCGGATCGACGTTGAGCGCAGCAAGCAGCAGGGGCTGCACCAGGCGCTGATAGAGGATGCCTTCGCAGGGAATTGACTTGCCGACCAGCGTCTCCTCCGACGCCCAGATCAGCGGCGCCAGCTTGAGATAGTCGGTGAGTCCGGTGTCGGGAACGCGACGGCTCTCGTCGAACACCCAGGTCGGCAGCCGGCCGTCGCCGAGATCGATCTGCCACCGCTGCCCGGTCGCGAGATCGACGAACGGAAACTGCGCGCTTTCAGGACCGACCAGGCCCGCCTCGGTGCCGATCGAACGCGCATAGGCCCGCGCATGGCTGTTGCCCGACAGCAGCAGATGATTGCCGTTGTCGATGGTGAGATTGGTGGCGCCGTCGAAATAGGAACGGCAGCGGCCGCCGACCTGGTGCGTCGCCTCGTGCACGGCGACCTTGAAGCCGGCATTGGCGAGCCGCACGGCGGCGGAGAGGCCGGAAATTCCGGCGCCGATGATGTGAGCTGTCTTTTGCATCAGATGATAGCGTAGCGGAGCAGGATGGCGATGCGCGTGACCTTCGACACACGCACGGGCTCGCGCGGCGCGTTGAAGCCGCGCGCGATCAGGAGGTCCAGAATGGCGTGATAGTATTTCGACATGATCCGCGGCGCGCGCACCGCGCGGCGTCGGTTGCGGTTCATGATTTCGTCCGACTTCTCGAAATGCGCCTTCGCGCGCTGCGCCAGCGGCTGGCAGACCTTTGGCAGTGCGCGCTCCGCGATCACGCGGTTTGGATCATTCGACGTGATGCCGGCATGCAGCAACGCCTCGCGCGGCAAATAGAGCCGACCGAGCGTCGCGTCCTCGTCGATATCGCGCAGGATATTGGTGAGCTGGAGCGCGCGGCCGAGATGGTACGCTAGCAGGATGCCGTCTTCTTCCGGCAGGCCGAACACGCGTACCGACAGCCGTCCCACGGCGCTGGCGACGCGATCGCAATAGAGATCGAGCGTCGCCATGTCGGGCGCGCGGATGTCCTGCGGCACGTCCATCTCCATGCCGTCGACGATGGCAAGAAAATCTTCGCGCTTGAGCCCGAAGGTCTTCACCGAGGCGACATAGTCCTTCAGCCGCGGCGGCGGATTGCCCTGGTAAAGCGCGTCGATGTCATTGCGCCACTCCTGCAGCGCGGCGAGCCGCTCGTCGCGCGGGCCGTCGGAATCGGCGATGTCGTCGACCTGCCGGCAGAAGCTGTAGATCTGGAACATCGCCTCGCGCTGGTCGCGTGGCAGGATGCGCATCGCAGCATAGAAGGAGCTGTTCGATGCGGTCGAGCCATAATTGGCGCCGGGCGAAGTCGCCTCAAGCGTCATGTGCAGTCCCCGGTCTGGAGACGGCCTTGCGCCCGATTGCGCGTCGGCCGACTTCGCCGATCATTCCGGCAAGGCTGAAGGTGAGAAGCTCGAGCTTGTTGAGATGCACGCGCTCGCGCAGGGGATCGCGCACCTTCAAGAGGCGCACGATGCGGTCGGCGTAGGCCTGGATCACCGAGATGTCGACGCCGAGGCGGAAATCCCTCACCTCCGCGCTGAGCGACTTGCTCTCGTTGAGCAGCGCTTCGTTGCGCACGGCGAGCGCCTGAAGACAGGCCAGCATCTCCGGCGGCGACTGGGCAAGCCCGAGCTGCTCGACCGAGGCGCCGCTTGCGGCCAGCGCATCGCGCGGCAGATAGACGCGGTTGAGCTCGCGGAAATCCTTGCCGCAATCCTGGAGATGGTTGTTGATCTGGAGGGCCGCGCAAAGCGCATCCGACGCCGCCCATGTCGAGGTGCTCTCGCCGTGGACATCGAGCATGAAGCGGCCAACCGGCATTGCCGAATAGCGGCAATAGTGAATGACTTCGTCCCAGTTCTCGTAGCGCAGCTTGGTCACGTCCATGCGGAACGCGACGAGCACGTCGAGCGCGTGGCGCGGCGCCATGCCGCGCTCGGCCAGCGCACGGCGCAGAGTGACGGCTTCGGCCTGGGTATCACCCTTGCCGAGCAGTTCCGCCTCGAGCAGGTCGAGATAAGCGAGCTTCTCGTCGGACGGGAGCGTGGCGTGATCGGCGATGTCGTCGGCTGTGCGGACGAAATTGTAGTACGCCAGGATCAGCGCGCGATGACGGGGATGAATGATCCAGGACGCGACGGGAAAATTCTCGTCGCGGTCACCTTTGCCGGATCGCAATTCGCTCGCAGAGGTCATCGAGGGCTGATTAACAATCGTTTGGACAGGAAGGGCTTTTTCGCTCGCGCGGGCTCGTGCCGGCGATGCCGCCGCGGCCACCCATATAGGGGAATACGGCCGCAAAACCAATCCTGTCTCTCGATGGCTGCCCTTCCGGATCGGGCCCGAAAGGCGACCCTGGGGCCGCCTTTGTGGGCCATTGGACGAGCTTACTGGTTGTGGTTCTTCAGGACCTGGTCGCAGGCCTGCGAGATCTTGGCCCGGTGTTCCTTGAGGCAGGCCAGGATCGTGAAATCGCCCTGGTCGATGACCGGACGGCAGAACTTCTGCACATCGCGTGTGCAGGCCTTCTGCTCCGCGTCCGTGCCACGCCCTTGCTGGGCGAACGCCGCCGTTGAAAGGGATGCCGACAGCAGGGTGAGAGCGACGAGAAGCTTACGCATTGTATTCCTTCATTCTGACGGCAGAATCGCACCGATCCCGGACAGCACAGGCGGACGGCCGGAACGGATTGCTCTGATGGCAAGTTGCCGCGGAAAGTGCGGCCTCGGAGAAGCCACAAGCACTGGTAAATGCGGCCAAATTGGCGCCGCCTCCACCAAATCAGGTCTTCTCCCGATCATCATTGGCAAATGTAAGAGTTTGATACTACGTCATAATTCTGGCATGTCGCGTTTTGCTCGGCACCTGTTGCTCACCTGCATCTCTCCGCCCTGCTCTTTCGGTCAGAAACAGACCGAAACACGGAGAATTGCGACGTCTGGGCGTGGCGCGAGGGCTTCGTGAACCTCCATCCCTGGCGCCCAGGCGTTGAACCTGACACAGGCTCGGAACACTAAACCTTCGATGTGGCGAGATGCCCTTAATCGTGAGCGGGCCTCATTCCAAAACGGGATATTTGAGATGAAATTCTTTGGGCGATCTGGACAGGCGATCAAGGCGGCTGGCATCGGGGCTGCACTGCTCTTCTCAGTTTCAGCAAGCCACGCTCAGTCGTCCGGACCGTTTGCCGGTTTCGATGGCGCGTGGACCGGAACCGGCACGGTGTCGCTGTCCGATGGCACCACCGAGCGCATCCGCTGCAAGGCGGACTACAAGGTCGCCGGCACCGGTCTCAACCTCAAGCAGGCCCTGCACTGCGCCAGCGACAGCTACAAATTCGACCTCACCAGCGACGTGACGAGCCAGGGCGACCGCATCTCGGGTAACTGGAGCGAAGCCAGCCGCAACATCTTCGGCAACCTCCAGGGCACAGCGGGTGGCGGCCAGATCGACGTGTTCGTCGAGGCCAACGGCTTTGCCGCCAACCTGTCACTGCGCACCAACGGTAGCAAGCAGACGGTGCAGATCAGCTCCAAGGGCGAGATCCGCGGCGTCAACATCACGATGACGAAGGGCTGATACCCTTCCTGCTCGGAAAGGAATAAAGGCCCTCGGCTCTCGCGAGCCGGGGGCCTTTTGCTGGTTGGTCTTACTCGCAAACACCTGTGTGAGGTCTGAATGCGAGACGCACAAGCCGTCCCGCTCAGATCGCGGGCTTGTCAGCTCCGTGAAGCTTGGCGTGCAGGTTGATCAGCCACATTGCCGTCGGCCGCAGGATGAAGAGGTCGGCGACCAGCGCCATGACCATCGAGAAGGCGCTGAGCCAGCCGAACAGCCGCAGCGAGGGCAGGTCGGAGAACACGGTGACGACGAGGCCGCAGGCCAGCACCACCGTGGTCAGGATCAGCGCCGGGCCGACTAGCACGGTCGCGCGCTCGACCGCCAGCGCCGAGCCGACGCCCGGCTTGCTCTCGAGCCTGAGGCGATTGAGGAAGTGGATGGTCGCGCTCAGCCCCAGGCCGAACGAGACGGTGAGCGCGACGACGCTGGCGAATTGCAGGCCCTCGCCCATCGCCCACAGCACCGTCCCGGACATCACCACCGGGAAGATGCCCGGCAGGATGCAGGCGAACATCACCACCCAGGAACGGAAGGCCAGGCCAATGAAGATCGCGACCAGCGCGAATTCGACGGTGAGGCCGCGGTTCAGCTTCTCGATCATGCTGGCCGAGTTGCGCGCCGCGATCGCAGCGAGCCCCGTCACCGCAACCTCGTAGCCGGGATGCTTCTTGCGGACGGCGTCGAGCTCGGTATCGAGCTTGTCGACGATCGGCAGGAGCTGGCTGGAATCCTTGTCCGGCACGCGGCCGGCGACCACGACGGCATCCTGCTCGGCATCGATGAAGCGCCGCACCAGATGCTCGGGAATGACGCTCACATATTCCTTCAGCGTGGCGACGTCGACGCTGCCGGCCTTTTCCGCAAGCCAGCGGCGCAGGGTCTCGACCGACCAGACATTGCCGACACCAGCCGCCTTCTCCACGGTCGCATGGACGTCAGCGATCGTCTGCAGCGTCTCCGGTGAATAGAGCGATTCACCCTTGGGGAATTGGATCAGCACGTTGACCGGATTGGCGCCGGTGAGCTTGGCGTCGAGACGGTCGCTGGCGGCGACCGCCTGGCGCTTGTCCGGCACCTGGTCGGCGAGCCGGTAGCGCGGCTCCAGATTGGCGTAGATGACGCCGAGGCTGCCGACGAACAGCACCGCGACTAGGCTGAACAGGCCGGGGCGGCCCACCATGCGCACCGCGATCCAGTAGCAGAAGTTGCGCAGCGCCTGGACGCCGGCATCGGCGCCCTGGAATTTGACCGCAAAGACCTTCTCGTTGCGCACGAACAGCACGCCGAACACCGGCACCAACGACAGCACCGCGACCAGCGCGATGATGGTGGCGGCGAGGCCCGCCTCGCCGCACTTGCGGATCAGGTCGGAGTTGGAGAACTGCAGCGCGATGAAGGAAATGCCGGCGGTGCCGTGCGTCAGCACGCAGGCCGGCCCGACCACCAGCACCGCGTTCTTGAACGCGGTGAACTTGTCCTGGCCCGCGATCAGCCGGTCGCGTGCGGCGAAGGTGAGCTGCATCGAGTCCGAGAAGCTGATGACCATGATGAGCGGTGTCATCACGTTCAGGAACATGTTGAGGTTGAAGTTGGCCCAGCCGAGCGCGCCGAGCGCCAGCAGGATCGCGATCATCGGCGGGAACGCCGCCGCGATCATGAACGAGATCTTGCGGAAAAAGATGATGGCGATGACGCATCCGGCGAGGATGCCGAGGATGTTGTAGGTGAGCCCGTCGCGCTCGACGGCGTTGCGGATCTCGAGCTGCATCACCGGCACGCCGGAGAGCTGCACGTTGAGCCCGGTGTCGCCGAGGTCCTCCTTCATCAGCGCGCGGATGTCGCCTACGGTCTTGGTCAGCTTGTTGGAAGCGACCACCTCCGGATCGAGCGAGAGCACGATCAGCGCCAGCGTGCCGTCCTCCGACAACAGCTTGCCGCGGATGATCTCGTTGTTTTTGACGGTCTCGATGAACTTGTCGTAGGCCGCGCCTTCCGGCAGCTCGGGCGGGAACAGCGCGGCCGGCAGCTTGCCCGGCGCCGGCGCCTGGCGCGCCGAGAACAGAGAGACCAGGCCGCGCGTCCCTTCGACGAGCTGCATATCCGTGACGAAGTCGCGCAGCTTCTCGAGGTTGTTCCTCGCCAGGAGGTTCTTGCCCTCGACCACGACGAGGACGTCGAATTCCTCGGCCGGGAACTTCTTGGTCACCTCTTCATACTGGCGGAATTCGCGGGTGTCGGAACGGAACAGCTGCGACAGCGAATCGTCGATCTTGATCCGGTGGATGCCGAACACGGCGCCGACAATCAGCGCGAGCAGCACGATGCAGGAGACGATCGGCGCCCGGACGGCGATCAGGCCGATGCGCTCGAGCCCGAAGGCGATCGAGGACGCAGGTCCCTGCTCGACCTTGTCGACATGAACCTCACTCTCGCTGTGCTTTTCGAGCATGCCTTGTCCAGTTCCTAAATCGATTCGGTCTGTGAGCTTATTGCGCTCCGCGAACGGCCTGAAAACGCCATACCAATGGGAGGCTTGCCCTTTGAAAATGCGCGGAAAATCGCCGCGAGGGGTTTAGCAGGTCAATAGCCCGACTCGCAAGCCGGCGAAGTATGGCCAAATCGGTCAAGGCGCGCCGATTTTGCCGGAATGCCCGTCATTCGGGCAAAGCCGTGCCAATTCGACGCGGAGCCCGGTCGCCGCTCTCGTCCTTCAGCATCACGCCGGTTGTTTCCCGCGCCAACCCTTCGCGGGCAAGCCAGGCGATCTTGAAGGCGGCTTCTTCATAGCTCAACCCAGCGTGGTGGATGTTCGACACGCAGTTTCGGTCGGCATCGGTGCGGCCCGGCTTTGGCGCGAAGGTCAGATAGGCGCCGAGACTGTCCGGCGCCGACAGGCCCGGGCGCTCGCCGATCAGCACCACGACCATGCGCGCGCCGAGAATGGCGCCAATCGCGTCACCGAGCGCAACGCGCGCGCCTGAGGCGACGACGACACGGCCGATCGCGACGCCGTCGTCGGCTGCGAGCAACGGCAGCAGGCGAGCCATCAGCGCCACCGCGTGGGCGTGGACCGCCGCGGCGGACAGGCCGTCGCCGATCACGATCGCGATTTGGCATGCTTCATTGGCATATCGCGCCAGCTCCTCGGCAGAACCAGCATCAAGCTGACGTCCGAGATCCGGACGGCGCAGATAATCCCTGCGATCGGCAGCCCGGCTCCTCGCCTCAATGGCGACGAGGCCAAGCTCGCGGAATTCGACGACCAGCCGCGGCGCATCGAAGACAGCATGCACGGCATCGCGGGCACGCGCATGGTCCAGCGTGAAATCGAGCAGCGGCTTTGTCGGCACGCTTGCACCGCTACGTCCCAGCGCAACGCGCGCCGGCGTGAACGACCGCAGATCGAGGGTTGGGCGGCGCGGAGCGGCCGGATCAGACATGTCGCATCATTCGGCGGGGACGGAGGCCTCGCGCAAGCGGATCGAATAGTTCGAGGCGTTCTGCTGGCCGCTCGATGCCGCGCGCGCAAAGGTGATGAGATGGTGGGCGACCAACGTGCAGCCGATCAGGCCTTCGATGTCGCGACGCTTGATCCGTCCCAGCGCGAACTTCCAGAACACGCGCTTGTAGTTACCGAGCACGCCGACTCTCCAGAAGATGTTGCGCAGCATGACGAGACCACGCCTGATGTTGGGCCAGGTCTTCATCTCGTCCGGCACCGGCATCTTGAGGCGGTGCACATAGACGTGGTCGCATTGATACTGGAAGCGCGCATAGACCTTCGCGGGCTCGTAAGCCACTCCCATGGCGTGCTTCCAGGATGCGACGACGTCGTCGTAGGGCAACAGGAAGTCGACGTTGGAGTCGCGGCCGTCGTCCTCGACAAGGCGCCCCTCGCGCTCGAGACGGTCCCACAGCGGCGTCTTCGGCAGCGCCTGAAGCAGGTTGATCGTGAGCAGCGGAATCCGGGACTCCTCGACGAAGGCGAGCAGCGCTTCCGACGTGTTCGGCTTGTCGGTGTCGAGCCCCATGATGATGCCGGAGACGACCTCCATGCCGTAGGAGTTGATGGTACGCACCCCCTCCAGGATCGGGACCATCATGTTGTGGTCCTTGTGCATGGCCTTCAGTGCATCGGGGTCGGGCGTCTCGATGCCGCAGAAGATGGTGACGAAATAGGCCTCGCGCATCCTCTCGAGGATCTCGGGGCGCTTTGCGATGTTGAGCGTCGCCTCGCAGGCGAGCCGCACCACGTAGCCGGTCTTCTTCTGCCATTCGATCAGATGCGGCAGCAGGTCCATCGCGGCCTTGCGGTTGCCGATGAAATTGTCGTCGACGAAATAGACCGTGTCGGTCATGCCGCATTCGCGCAGGCGGTCGAGCTCGGCGATGATCTGCTCCGGCGTCTTGATGCGCGGATTGCGCCCATAGAGGCCGGGGATGTCGCAGAACTCGCACTGATAGGGACAGCCGCTGGAATACTGGATGCTGCCGAGGAAATATTTCTTCACATCGGCAAGCTCGTAGGCCGGGATCGGAAACTCCGTCATCGGCACACGATCCCGGGTGGTCAGCACCACTTGGCTCTCAGGACGCGAGGTGTCGTGCGACAGGATCTCGATCAACTGATTGGTGGCGTCACCCAGCTCGCCGACGTGGAGATAGTCGAACGAGGGATAATAGTCCGGACATGCACTGACCGAGGGACCGCCGAGCGCGACCGGCAGATCGAACTCGTGCGCGCGGCGGCAGATGTCGTTCATCTGCTGGCGCTGGATGTGCATGCCGCTGACGAAGACCACCTCAGCCCATTCGAACTCCTCCTTCGTCGTGCGACGCAGGTTCTCGTCGACGAACTTGACCCGCCACTCTTTCGGCAAGTAAGCGGAGATCAGCAGCAGGCCCTGCGGCGGCATGAAGGCGCTGACGCCGTCGGTCAGGGGATAGGAGTGCTCGAACGTACCGAACGACGAGGTGTATCGCGGAAACACGCAGAGAATCCGCCGGGACGTACCGTTGCTTTCAGCTCGCATCAAAACTCCCCCAGCCACTCTCGACATAGGTTCGAAAATTGCCAGCTAGACACATAGCGTAACGCTGCCGCCGGAATTTCTCAATATTGTGGCATGAGCATAATTCCGAGAGGCACCAATGGTTTCCTCAGGCTGCTGGGGGTGCTATTGCCCGTCACGCGATCAGCCGCGAGGCGAAATCGGGGAGCACGCCCGCATCGCCGGCAAGGCGGAAATCGGCCCCCACGATGCCTGACTGCGCCAGCCAGTCGTCGAATTCCGGCGCGCGGCCCAGGCCAAACACGTCGCGGACATAAAGCGCATCGTGAAAGGACGTCGACTGGTAGTTCAGCATGACGTCGTCGGCGCCAGGGACGCCCATGATGAAGGTGACGCCGGCGGCAGCGAGCAGCGTCAGGAGATTGTCCATGTCGTCCTGGTCCGCCTCGGCATGGTTGGTGTAGCAGATGTCGACCCCGAGCGGCAGGCCGAGCAGCTTGCCGCAAAAGTGATCCTCCAGCCCAGCCCGGATGATCTCCTTGCCGTCATAGAGATATTCCGGGCCGATGAAGCCGACCACGCTGTTGACCAGGAGCGGGGCAAAGGCGCGGGCGACCGCATAGGCGCGTGCCTCGCAGGTTTGTTGGTCGACGCCGTGATGGGCGTTGGCCGACAGCGCCGAGCCCTGCCCGGTCTCGAAATACATCACATTCTGCCCGACCGTGCCGCGCCTCTGCGACAGCCCGGCCTCCTGCGCCTCCCTCAGAAGCGCGAGGTTGATGCCAAAACTGCGGTTCGCGGCTTCGGTACCGGCGACCGACTGGAAGACGAGATCGACCGGCACCCCCTGCCCGATCAGCGACAGCGTCGTCGTGACATGGGTGAGCACGCAGCCCTGCGTCGGGATCTTCAGCCGCGCGATGATCTCGTCGAGCAATCGCAGCAATTGCGCGATGACGGCCGGATCGTCGCTCGCCGGGTTGATGCCGATGCAGGCATCGCCGGCGCCGAGCAGGATGCCGTCGAGGATCGAGGCGGTGATGCCCCTGGCATCGTCGAAGGGATGGTTCGGCTGGAGCCGCGTGCTCATCCGGCCCTTCAGCCCGATGGTGTTGCGGAAGGCGGTCGTGACCTGGCATTTCCGAGCCGCCAGGATCAGGTCCTGGTTGCGCATCAGCTTTGAGACCGCGGCCGCCATTTCCGGGGTGATGCCGCCTGCCAGATTGCGCAGGACTTCGGGCGTGGCGGCATCCGACAGCAGCCAGTCGCGGAAGGCGCCGACCGTGAGCGAGGCCACCGGCGCGAACGCCCTGGCATCGTGGCTGTCGATGACGAGGCGAGTGACCTCGTCGGCCTCATAAGGGATGATGGCTTCCTGCAGGAATTGGCCGAGCGGGACATCGGCGAGCGCCATCCGCGCCGCGATCATCTGCTCGGCGCTGGCGGCCGCAATGCCGGCGAGCCGGTCGCCGGAGCGCGGCGGCGTCGCCTTGGCGAGGAGATCGCGCAGGTCCGGGAATGTGTAGGTCGTGGCATCGATGGTGTGGCGGTAGAGCAAAGGCCCCTCCGGGATTCGTCGGCCAACGGCCGACTCCTGATCGCACGTGAAGGCGGGCCCTGGCGTCAGAAATCTAACAGATCAAGACGCTGAAATATCTTACCTTTCTTTCGACCAAAGGCGAAGGGGCCGCCCCGGGCGCGTTAACACTGCGTCCATCTTCATTCTGCATAGTTTTTCATCAGTCTTATACGACCGCGCTCTTCGGCCGCTTCAGGCCATTCCGGGCCCCAAACATCATGACAACCGACCGATCTGGGAATGCCACCGGGGTGGCAGGCCGTTTCACGCTTGCCACCAGGCTGTACGCGATCTTCGCGCTGTTCGCCCTGCTCACGGCGGCGATCGCGATGCTGTCCGACTACAACAGCCGCCGCAGCGCCGACCTGACCAGCGCGATCGCGACGGCGAATGCCGCCGCGCTGAACGTCGAGCGCGTCAACTCGCTGGTCTACGCGGTCGTGATGGAATCGCGCGGGGTCTACATGTCCACCGATCCCGCCGTCGTGAAGAAATACGGCGAGGGCCTGCTCAAGTTCAACGCGCAGATCCTGGAGGTCGTGAAAGGATGGGAAGGCATCGTCAGGGCCGATGATGCCGAGCAGTTCGCGACCTTCAAGAAGCGCATCGAGCAGTTCGTCGACTTCCGCAAGGAGCTGGTCCGCCGCGCCAACGAGATCAGCCCGGCCGCCGGCCGTGAATGGGGCGACAACGATGCCAACCGCGCCGTGCGCTCCGCACTGAACAAGGACCTCGAGGCGCTCTCCAAGGTCTATGCGGAACGCGCCCGGCAGATCTCGCACCAGACCGAGACCAATCGCACGTTGTCCTTCGTGCTGACCTGCCTCGGCGGCGTGGCACTGGCGCTGGTCGTGATCGGCGTCGTCATCATCGCCCGCTCGATCGCCAGGCCCCTCTCCGCCATTACCGCGACCATCAAGCAGGTCGCCGACGGCGCGCAAGACATCACGGTGCCGCACACGGAGCGCGCCGACGAGATCGGTGCATTGGCACGCGCGATCCAGATCTTCCAGGAGGCGATGGGCCGCAACCGCAACCTCGCCTCGCAGGTCTCGCAGGACTCCGCCGCGCGCGAGGAGCGCGCCCACCACATCGAACAATCCGTCGAGGCGTTTCGCGATGCAATCGGCGCGATCATGCGCGGCCTCAGCGACAACGCCACCGTCATGCGCGAGACCGCGCAGACCATCACGCGCGCCACGGCGGACGCGAGCAACCGCGCCGGCACGGCGGCGAGCGCGACCGAGCAGGCCTCGCACAACGTCACGGCCGTGGCGGGTGCGGCCGAGGAGCTCTCGACATCGGTCGAAGAGATCGGCCGCCAGGTGCGGCAATCCGCGGGCGCCGTCGAGCAGACCGGCCAGCGCACCGAGAAATCGATCGCGGAGATCGAGAGCCTGGCGGCGGCCACGCAGCGCATCGATGGCGTGCTCAGCCTGATCCAGGCGATCGCCGAGCAGACCAACCTGCTCGCGCTCAACGCCACCATCGAGGCCGCCCGTGCCGGTGACGCCGGCCGCGGCTTTGCGGTCGTCGCCCATGAGGTCAAGGCGCTGGCGGGACAGACCGCCAAGGCGACCGCCGACATCAGCGAGAACGTCGCCATGATCCAGTCGTCCACCCGCAGTGCGGTCGATGCCGTCCGCGACATCGGCGGCGCAGTGCGCGCGATCAACGAGGTCACCTCCGCGATCGCCGGCGCCGTCGGCCAGCAGGACGCCGCCACGCGCGAGATCTCGTCCAACGCGCAAAGCGCCGCGCAGGGCAACGAGACCCTGGTCGCCAACATCAACTCGCTGCGCGATGCCATCGGCGAGACGGATACGGCGGCAGCCTCCGTACTGACGGCGGCGAACAGCCTGACCGCGACCGCGGACACACTGTCGCGCGAGGTGGAGCAATTCTTCCAGAATTTACGCTCGGGTTCGGCGGATAGCCGCACCGCCAAGGCGGGATGACAGCGCGTCCCACCGCTCGCGATGTCAGCGGTGGGCTCGCTCCGACAAAAAACTGAAAAACAACCCCATGCAGAGTAGCCGGTGACAGCGATATCAACGGCTTAACGGCCCGGTGCAATTCTTACGGATTTCACAAATCCATTTGACCCGTCGGGGCAAAACACCGGCGAGGATGTCATCTTCGCGGCGTAGGCGTCCCCGCCCGAACAAGTTCTCCCGTCACACCGTCAACAGCGTCTTGATCGCGCGACGCTGGTCCATCGCCCTGTAGCCCTCTGCGACCTGGTCGATCGGCAGGGTGAGATCGAACACCTTGCCGGGCTGAATGCGTCCGTTGAGCACCCGGTCCATGAGATCGGGCAAGAAGCGCCTCACTGGAGCGGGGCCGCCCAGCATGCGCCGCTGCGCGAAAAACAACGACTGGCCTTCAAAGGTCACACCATGGGGGACGCCGACATAGCCGATGGTACCGCCCGGACGCGCGCATTCGATGGCTTGCGACATTGCTTCTTGCGTGCCGACGCATTCGAGCACCGACTCAGCGCCGACACCACGGGTCAGTTCCTTCACGCGCGCGATGCCTTCTGCGCCGCGCTCGACCACGATATCAGTCGCGCCGAACTCCCTGGCAAGATCCTGCCGTGTCTTGTGGCGACTCATGGCGATGATGCGTTCCGCGCCCATTTCCTTCGCCGCAAGCACGCCCATGAGGCCGACGGCGCCGTCACCGACGACCACAGCCGTGGAACCTTCTCTCACGTTCGCAGCGTCCGCCGCGTACCAACCGGTCCCGAGTACGTCGGACGTCGCGAGCAGGTGCGGAATGAGATCGCTTCCCGGCATCTCCCTGGTCGCGACAAGCGTGCCATCGGCGAGCGCGACGCGCGCGTAAGGAGCCTGCGCGCCCGACATGAACTCCCGCCTCTCGCACGACGACTGGAAACCGAACTTGCAATGCGGACAGGTATTGTCCGACAGGCAGAACGAACCGACGACGAACTGGCCGGCCTTGATGGTCCTCACCGCGCTGCCGACTTCGACGACGACGCCGCAATACTCGTGGCCCATATGCGCGGGGCCCTCGTTCGGCTGCAGGCCGCGATAGGGCCAGAGGTCCGAACCGCAGATGCAGGTTGCAGACAGTTTGATGATGGCGTCGGTCGGGTTGACGATCCTGGGATCATCGACCTGTTCGTAGCGGACATCACCGGGTCCGTAGAGGACGGTTGCTTTCATCGCTATTCTCCCTTGCTGGCGCGGTCGCCATATTGCTCGTCGGTTACCTTTTCCAACCACGCGACCGGGCTGCCATTGAGCGCCTCCTGAATGGCAATATGGCTCATGGCCGTCTTCGCAGACGCGCCATGCCAGTGCTTCTCGCCCGGCTCGAACGACACCACGTCGCCCGGACGGATTTCCTCGATCGGCCCGCCCCAACGCTGCACACGGCCAAGGCCGGACGTCACGATGAGCGTTTGGCCAAGCGGATGCGTGTGCCACGCCGTACGCGCGCCGGGCTCGAAGGTGACGTGATTGCCGGCTACGCGAGAGGGATCGACGGCCTGAAACAAGGGATCGATACGGACCGAGCCGGTAAAATACTCCCCCGGAGCCCGGGCTGAAGGCTGGGAGCCTGCTTGCCTGATTTGCATGTGGTACCTCCTTGATGCAGTCATTCCAGCTTGTGCCAATGATCGAGGCGCGCGCTCGTTTCAAACTCTGTGGGCGTCACCGATCACAATGTCGGTGTCGCCGGCACGCAAGCAGCGCACTTCGAACTGGCCTTTGCATTGCGGCGAAGGGCTCCGATCAGAATGACGATCGATGAGAGTGCGAGGATGGCAGCGCTGAACAGAAAAGTGCTTCGATAGCCGCTGTAGTCAAAGAGAACACCGCCACCTGCCGCTCCTGCGGTGATGGCGAGTTGAACCACCGCCACCATCAGCCCCCCGCCTGCTTCCGCAGCATCGGGCAAAGCCTTGCTGACCCACGTCCACCAACCCACAGGCGCCGCAGTGCCGATGAAACCCCACAGGAACATCAGCGCAGCCGTTGCGCCAAGTGAGCAGCCGAACACCGTCAGTGCTGCGGCCATCAGGGCCATCGCGAACGGCATGACGACGAGGGACGCGTAAAGACGTTCGCGAATGACGAATCCAATAAGTGACGTGCCAATGAGACCCGCAACGCCCATGATGAGCAGGAGCGCCGAGATGGTCGTGACATCGACGCGCGTCTCCGTTTCGAGGAACGGCCGCAGATACGTAAAGAGTGCAAACTGACCGAGGAAGAACAGGGCTGCCGCGAGCATGCCGTAAGGCACTTCCTGGCGGCACAGGACCTTGAAAGCAGCTGCGGCGCTCGCCCGCTCATGACTTGGCATCCTGGGCAGCGTGAGGAATTGCCAGACAAGTGTCAGCGCTGCGACGGGAACGACGCAAAAGAACGCGCCGCGCCAGCCGATATATTGACCGAGAAAGCTGCCGAGCGGCGCGGCAATCGTGGTGGCAAGCGCATTGCCGCCGTTCAGAACCGCCAGAGCGCGCGGCACAACGGTGATCGGAACCAGGCGGATCATCGTCGCGGCTGACATCGACCAGAAGCCGCCTATCGTGATTCCGACAAGCGCCCGTCCCGCGATGAGTACCGGATAATTGGGAGCGACGGCCACGACGAATCCGGACACCAGCATCAGTCCGGTCAGCCATAGCAGCAGCGAGCGGCGATCGAAACCGGAAGTCACCGCTGAAATGAACAGGCTTGTCAGAACGGCGAACAGCCCCGAAACGGAAATGGCCTGTCCTGCCTGCCCTTCCGTCAGGTGAAGCCCGCTGGCAATCGGCGTGAGCAGGCTGACAGGCATGAACTCGGATGCGACGAGCGTCGAGGCACAAAGAGACAGCGCAAAAACGGCGCTCCAAGCGGCCGCTGGCTGCGTTGTTTTCTGATCGGTCGTGACGTCCATCCGCATCCCTATGTCGAGAAGCGCCCAAGCCGGCGCTGTTCACGGCGACACATAGAGCCTTACTTAGAGTGTTGGGCGGCATTCGATTAGCCGATATAATTTGCTTGCATTAATCGATATGGGCCATGAATAATGAGAGCATGGCGAACCAGGATTTCAACGACCTGCTGGCTTTCATGGCCGTCGCCCGCGAGCGCAGCTTCACCAGGGCCGCAGCGAAATTGGGCGTTGTGCAATCAACGCTCAGCCATACGATCAAGCGTCTCGAATCGCAGATGGGCCTGCGGCTTCTTACGCGCACGACCCGAAGCGTCGGCCTGACCGAGGCGGGTGAGCGGCTTCAGCGATCAGTTGCACCTCGCGTCGAAGAGATCGAGCGCGATATCGCGGAGCTGATGGCCCTGCGCGACAAGCCATCGGGCACCATCCGCATTACGCTCTCGGACCATGCCCTGGAAAAAACCGTCTGGCCCAAGCTGGCGCCGGTTCTGAAAAAGTATCCCGACATCAAGGTCGAGTTCAGCCTCGACACGGCTTTCCGCAACATCGTCGAAGACGGCTTCGATGCAGGCATCCGCCTCGGTGAGAGCGTCGAGAAAGACATGGTCGCGGTGCGCGTAGGCCCGGATTGGCGGCTCGTCGCGGTCGCCTCGCCCGAATATCTGAAACAGCATCCCAAGCCGAAACACCCGCAAGATCTCGTAAAGCACGTCTGCATCAAACGGCGTGAGGCGGCCGGCGGCCATTATGTGTGGGAATTCGCCAAGAACGGTCCGGACCTGCGGGTGCGCGTCGAGGGACAGGTGACCTTCAATGACTCTCGCGCGATGATCGACGCCGCCGTAAGAGGGTTCGGCATCGCCTATGTCCCTGAAGACATGGTGACACGGCACGTCCGGTCCGGGGAGCTCGTCATCGTGCTCGACGACTGGTCGCCGAAGTTCGATGGCTACTATATCTACTATCCAACCTCGCGGCAGAACTCGGCTGCCTTCAAGGTCATTGTCGATGCGCTGCGGTATCACGAAGAACGCAGAAAACGCGGCTAGCTCCTCATGAAATCCGACCAAGCCTCGGTCGGTCTCGTTCACGCCCTCTTCGTGGTCGTCCGGGGTCGGCAGCTGACACTGCTAAGCGAGGTCGCTGCCTGTTCTCGTATCTTTGCGCGTCCGGCGGTCAGATCAGCGCCGTCACGACGCCGGCAGCGGCGCTGAAGGCCACGACGACGAGCGGCGGAGCGCGCCAGACGACCAACAGGACGAAACCGACCAGTGCGATGCCAAAGTCCCGTGGCGAATGCACGGTCGTGGTCCAGACCGGGTCGTACAATGCAGCACCGAGCACGCCGACAACCGCGGCATTGACGCCGCGCATCATGGCTTGCGCGCCAGCGCGCTTCCGGAAGGCATCCCAGAACGGCAGGGCGCCAAGCAGAACCAGTATGCCAGGCAGGAAAATGCCGACAAGGCCGAGCGCCGCCCCGACGAGCCCGTGCGGCTCCGGCGAGACCACCGCGCCGAGATAGGCGGCGAAGGTGAAGAGCGGCCCCGGAACGGCCTGCGCAGCGCCATAACCCGCGAGGAACATATCGTCGCTCAACCAGCCCGGCGCGACGAAGGCTTCACGGAGCAGCGGGAGCACGACATGACCGCCGCCGAAGACGAGCGCGCCGGAGCGGTAGAAGGCATCGAACAGCGCGATGCCCGTAGACCCCGTCAGGCTGCGCAACGCGGGAAGTCCGGCCAGCAGGATGAAGAACGTCCCGAGGGTGATCAGGCCGACGGTTCGCGACACGGGAAGCTCGACGTGCCCGGACGGCGTCGGCACATCGCCGCGGCACAGCCAGAGACCTGCGAGCCCGCCGAGAACGATCGCTCCGATCTGGGCAATCGACGCCGCGCTGAAGAGGATGATCAGCGCTGCTACGACCGCGATCGACGCACGCTCGCGGTCGGGACAGAGGTTGCGCGCCATGCCCCAGACCGCCTGCGCCACGATGGCCACCGCCGTCAGCTTCAGTCCATGCAGGAGGCCGGCGCCGAGCGGCCCGCTCAGCGCGCCGGCGCCGTAGGCGAAGAGAACGAGGATCGCAGCCGAAGGCAGCGTGAACCCGGTCCAGGCGGCGAGTGCGCCGAGATAGCCTGCCCGCATCAGGCCGATCGAGAAGCCGACCTGGCTGCTGGCGGGGCCCGGCAGGAATTGGCACAGCCCGACCAGATCGGCATAGGCATGCTCGTCGATCCATTTCCGCCGCACGACGAATTCGTCGCGGAAATAGCCGATGTGGGCGATCGGACCGCCGAAACAGGTCAGACCGAGTCTCAGAAAAACCCGCAGCACCTCCAGCGGCGAGCCGGTCGGGGACTTTGGGGCGACGGAGATGACGCTCGATGAAATCGGGTTGCTCACGGACGTTTGATCCAGGGTATGGGCTTATCGGGTTTCGATAAACGATGACGGTCGGGCGAGCCAGCCCTAACTCTTCATTGCTTCCCCAGTAAATTCGAGCAGGCGCGTTTTCGCCAGGGCGAGCCCTTTCCTGCCCAGCGGCGTCGCACGGTAGAGCGTGCGAGCCGTCCGGCGAGGATGCTCCTTGCGTGACCGCAGATAGCCCTTCCGTTCCATGCCGTGAAGCAGCGGATAGAGCGTTCCCGGGCTGAGCTTGTAGCCGTGGCGGGCCAGCTCCTCGATCATCCACTGACCGTAGATCTCATGTTCCGCGGCGTGGTGCAGAATGTGCAGCCTGATGAAGCCGGTGAGCAAGTCCTTGTATTTCATGCCGCCTTTATCGGATTTCGTAATTGGAACGACGATTTGCGCTGGTCGTTAACGCGCTGTCTTGCCGGACGCTCCTGTCGACCGGCGGAGCAACATTAGCAGCGAGGAGACTGGACATGGCAAGTGCGGCAGATCCCGATCCCCGACACCATACGCAGAAGATGCAGAAGGCGCTCCACGATATCCGGAACCATCTGCGCGAGGACATCCAGAAAGTCGAGGAACCACAGTTGAAGGCGATGTTCGAGACGTCCGCCGAGGTGCTGGGTGGGCTCGAGAAGGCTTTCAGGGATTACGAACAAAAGAACGAAAAGGCTTGGCGGTAAGCAAGAGCTTGGCGCTAAGCTAAGCCCTGGCGCTGATCGGCCTGGCAAGTTGCGCGTTCACGGGAGTGAACATCATGGAAGTCGTGATGCCAAGCAAGCGACGTCTGCTTCTCATCGGAGGGACGCTGGCCGTCGCCGCGCCGGCCCTCCTCACCAAGTCTGCTTTCGCCGAGAAGAAGGCTGGTGCGAAGACGAAGGGGATGGGAAAGAAGGACGAGGAGGTCACGCCGCCGGAGGATTTGATGCGCGAGCACGGCGTGCTCGACCGCGTGCTGCTGCTCTACGAGGCCGGGATCCGTAAGTTCTCGTCCAACGAGGATTTCGATCCTGCACTGATCACGCAGTCGGCCGAGATCATCCGCGACTTCATCAACAACTATCACGAGAAATCGGAGGAGGAGCACGTCTTCCCGCGCTTCAAGAAGGCCGGCAAGATGACCGACCTGGTGGATACCCTGCTGCGGCAGCACGAAGCGGGCCGGAAGGTCACAGCGACGATCCTGAAACTCGCGCCTTCCGGCCGGAGCAGTGTAGACGACCGCAAGCAGCTCATCGGCGCGATGCAATCCTTCATCACGATGTACCGGCCGCACGCGGCCCGGGAGGACACCGACCTCTTTCCGAAGCTGAAGGACGTCGTCTCGTCGAGCGAATACGACGCGATGGCCGAAGACTTCGAGAAAAAGGAGCACGAGCTGTTCGGAGAGGACGGTTTCGAGAAGATGGCGGCCCGCGTCGCCCAACTGGAGCAGCGGATGGGCATTTTCGACCTCAACCAATTCACGCCGCACTCTTAGAACGGACACCTCGCTCCGGGACCCAAGGTGTCATCGGCAGAGGCCGACGCGATCCCCTGCTTTCGGGCCGCGAGTGGAAGTCGGCCATCTCCCCGAATAGTATCCTCAAACTCTGGACTGAAGTGGCAAACTACTCCCGGTGGCTTCCCGCCATCGTGACCTTTCGCCCCATATAAACGTCCGGAACCTTCGCAATAGGAAGGGCGGCCAAACTCCCAGCGTCTTAGCCAAGGCTTTATCGGACCTGAAGCGCGACTCCGTGTGAAGCGAGGGACCATGACACGCATATTCAAATCGCTCTTTTTCGTGTGTGGCCTGACCGGCCTGCTTCTGAACCTGGTTTTCATCATCGTGGCCTTCACGCGCGACGTACCGATCGAGACCTCGGCAGTCGAGGCAGCGCTTGAGCTGCTCTGGGTCGGCGGCGTCACGTTCTTTGGATTGGGCGCCCTGATCCTTGGCGCCGAGCACGACTAGAAAAGGAGGGACTGTTCAGCCCACCGGTCCCGGCGTCCAGTTGTCTCCTGAAAGCGGGATAACTCTTACGTCGGCAATGACTCCGATCTCGAGGCTTGGATCGAAATGGCGCATCGTCCGTTCGTTCAGGTCGATGATGCGGCCAGGCCTTAGTGGCCCCACATCATTTATCTTGACGATGACCTTCTTGCCTACGGCCTCGACCAGGGCAAATTTCGGCTTCGCACCAAACTGGACCCCACCAAATTTCCGACGCAAGCTCGTCTTGATCGCAGCCGCCCAGACAGAGGGATCATAACGCTCGCCGGAAGCTGTGTTCGGACCGCCCTCCTCCTTGCCGGGCTTGAACGGATTGTACATGGACGCGGCGCCGACGATCGCATCCCCAGAGGCGGCATCGATGACGGCGTTTGAGGGAACTCTACGCGTTTCACTTCGAGCAACGGTAACAGAAACGGCAAGCGCAAGCAGGGCGCCGCAAATTGCGGCGCTCGAGCGGAACAGCATCATAACTCCTGTGATTTTTTCGATCGTCCGGTTCCCGATCCCGCGACTAGGCGCAAGCGAACGCGAAGCGTTCATGAAGTTGCGCCGATCTCTTGCGGGTTCGAGCCACCCCTGGCTACGGAACCGTTGTGCGAACCAGAGCGGTCCTCACGCAGTGTTTTAAGTTCTCACCGACTAAGACAGAGATTGCGTCAACAGAATGACTTGATGGAACCGGTGTGAGTAGCGCGTGCGACGTGGCCAGGGAGCAAAAAGCAGCAACCAGCCTAACGATCCTGTTACGTCCGGATTCCCGCAGCCAGCCGACATGGCAGCGGCGTTGCGTTGTTCAGCGCATGACCACGCGCGGTCATTCGATCAATTCATCCGCAGCGATGAAGAGCGACCACAAGCCCGAGTGTCTCTGCGGTCTCGGCGTTGACGACGAGTTCGAATTTCGTTGGCCGCAAAACCGGAAGATCATCCGGCCTGGCGCCGCGCAACATCTTGCCAGCATAGAAGCGGAGTTGACGATAGGCATCAGAGAGAGCGGCGCCGCAGCTCTTCAGCCCACCATCGGCGGGGCACTCTCTGTTCAACCATGCTGAACGCGAAGCGCGCGCGACGGAGCAGCAACTCGGCGACAAAGCTGCAATGTGAACTCAAGACGTGCCTTGTGCCGCAAGGCCATCGCCTTCGCGTGCCTTTTCCATCTGTCCCGTCGGCCGGTAAGCCGAGATCAGACCCATGTAAGCCTGAAAGTCCGCGCCGGTCGTATTCAACGAGCGGCTACATTGTTCGACGGCCTGCTCATATTGACGGAGGTGCAGATGTGCCACGCAGAGAAGCCGCGCCGTGATGTTCCCCTGCAAGGCGGCCAGATTTGCTGGCTCGCCGTCGAACCGATCTGACCAGACGTCGTTGGCAGTCAGAAGATCGGTCAGCGACACGTTGATCCGCACCAGGTTTCCGTTGCGCCTCACCGCGCCGTGTACGGCCCAACGGATGCCGAGATCCGTCCCGAGTTGCTTTAGATCGACCGACTTATTCCTGTAGGTAAAGGCGGTCTCGCGCCCAACAACGAAAATGGCTGGCGTGCGCGCAAGACCGGTCGTCAAATCAGTCGTGACGGCGTCGGCAAAGTGATCCTGCTCCGGATCGTTGCTGAGGTTGGCGAACGGCAACACGACCAGAGAGAGACGAGACACGATCTCGGGCCTGACAGTCGGTTGTCCCTGAATCCTTTGAGCCTCCCGAACGACGTCGGCGCGAATTGTCTTCCAGACATTCCAATAGCCGATAAGGCCACCGCCAATCGCGCCGATCGTGGCAACCCACGCCAGCACCCCGCCGACGAGCTTCATGCGGCCTCTGAGGTGACCCAGCCAGTCATGAGATCTCCAATTGCCAGCGACTTCTTCAGCTGGATCTGGGACGACCAAAAGCGCCGCCTCCCCGGCCTCGCATGCAAGCTTCGACGGTTCTGCGAGGGCGGCCGGGACCAGCGCGGCACCCGGGCGCCGATCCTCATCGTGCACGGCGGCGATGAAACGAAAGCCTCTTCGTGGAAATGTCTTGATGAGACGCTGCTGATCGCCGGAGTCGCCGATCGCGCGACGGACCGCGTTCAGCCGAGTCGTCAGCGCCGCATCGGATACGATCCGGCCGTTCCAAATCGCGTTGACGAGATCGTCCTTGCTGACGACGCGATCCCTGCTGCGGATCAGATATTCAAGCAGATCGAGGACCTGTGGCGTCGTCGGCACAACATCCGGCCCGCGCCGCAATTCGCGCCGGTCGGTGTCCAACGCACAGTCATCGAAGAAATAGCGCATGGCACCATTCCCCGGGCTAGCCCTCTGTCCCCGGAGAGCGCGGCAGCGATCGTCCTGCAAGAATAAGCCATCGGTAAGGAAAATGTAAGCCAGTTAACAAGCGCGCCCGGTGACGATGTGGCACCGTTGTGCCGGTGGATCAATCAGCGGAGCTTACCGCGATGAGCACGACCTACACCACAACCGGATTGCCACGGACCAACGCGCCGGTCAGAACCATCGGATTTTTTGAGAGATTTCAGGTTTCGTTTCGAGAGTGGCGCGAACGTCGAAAGGTCCACGCGGCCTTGTCCGGCCTCAGTGACTTCGAGCTGCTGGACATCGGCACCACGCGCGGCGAGATCGATTATGCCGCCTCGCACCGGGATACCGACCCCCGGGGTATGATGTCCGCCGGATAGGACCAGAAGCAGTCATCCCGCTTCTGGGCCACGATGGAGCGTCATCATTCCCGACTTGAATGATCGACAAATATCCGAACGCGGCCAACATCCTCAACTTCACGATAGTGACTCAACTCCACCCGGAGTTCGGGATCTGAATTGGCCCAAGCCAGCCAATCGAACCGGAACGAACTCAGCAGATAGGTATCCACGAGGATGACATTTGGGCGACCGCTTCGCACGTCCGCCAACAAATGCCGCCGTTCGAAATCGATGATGCCGTTCAGCTTTGCTTGCTCGCCCTCAGTTGGTTGTGAGCTGTTCTGGCGCAGCATCGCGCCGGCCGCCAGCAGCTGCGCCCCACAAGAGCTGCCGACCCAGGTTCCGCCGATTTGACGCACGAGCGGGTGCCCCAAACCAACGTGATCGGTAATCGTGAGCAGCCGCGGGCGCTCCACGAGTGCTCGGACCCGCTCCTCCAGTGGCGGAAACCCAGGTGCCGGCGAGGACAAATAGAGCCCGATGAGCACAACGGCCGCAACGCCGCCGACCACAACCGACGACCGCAATGTCTTTGTGCAAACATGCAGCAGCGGCGCCGCAATCGCAAACATGCAAAGCGCGAAAGCCATGTACGCCCAGCCCTTGCCTTGAAGCAGGAAAGTCGCAGCTCCGCCAATCGATGCGGCCAGCCATGGGGTTGCACCGCTCCAAATCTTGAAATGTTGCGGAGCCAACAGGCGCAGGAACGCAATCGATGCGCCTATCACGACGATTGGGAGGGGAAGCAGACTGCTCAACTCCTTCCTGATAGGGAGATAGGCATCAGTCACCATCGGCGCGTAGGTGGAGAGATAATCGGGGAAGGCGGCAACGACGACGGCTCCATAGCCGACGACGATCATGGCGGCGATGCATGCTTCAGGGGTGAACAATGGCCTGAGAGAACGTCGGCGGACGACATCGAGGATTATCGGAAGGCCGACCACCAAAGCAAAGAAAGGCTTGATACTCATGGCCAGCCCCGCCCCCATCCCTGCGAAGATTGCGGCCGGTCCGGGATCGAAGCCGCGCCAGCGCAGCGCAGTGATGGCGACAAAGGGGGTCAGCGCGATGACGGCGATGTGCTCGCGTTGTCCGAATACGGCGCCCGGAAGAAGGGCGAGCAGGAGCGCAAGCGACCACGTCGTAATACTTCTCTCTCGAGCTCCTAGCTTTGCCGCCGCGCCCGCACGATCGACGACGAGAAGCGCGCCGACGATCTCGATGGTCACCAGAAGGATCACGATGAATTCGGGCCCAACGCCCGTCATACGCGCAAGCCAAGCTGCCGGCATGTACATGTAGACCGATAGAGGCGGGTTGAGCTCGAAGAGGTCGACCCCAAGCTTTCTGCCATCGAGGATTTTTTCGTCCAAAGTGAGCAGGCAGGCCAAATCGGCGTTGAGAACGAGAGGTACTTGAACGAGCGCGGCCGCGAGGAGTATCGCAGCCACAACGATCCAGCGTTGCTTCGTGCTGAAGTTCCTTCCTGGTGTACCCACGGCGTGACCTTCTTTCGGAGCGGCCCGTGGAAGCCCGCTTTCGTCCAAGCGGACACCCACATTTAACCCGGCATCTCCGTCTTTAGGCTACACGCCCTAAAAGAGGGTAACAGCCTGGGCGATGGTTGAAAGATGCCATCGCCTCCTCACCCCTTCTTCGTTCGATAATCCCCGAACGTCGCGTCGCGCTGGTCCAGCAGGGCTTTCACGCTGCCGCCATCGCGGCGAACACGGTCATGAACGCGATGCAAAAGAATTGGCACCGGAGCGGATCACGAAGCTCGGGCCGTCTGCCACCAGAGCTCGTGATCCGCAAGCAAGCCAGTTACCGACGCACGCCGACGCGGTTGACACCGCCGTTCAAATTGGTTGCGCTCGCCGTGCCAGCCCGAACAGCAGCGCGTGCCACGGGACGCGGCCGGAGCACGACGCCGGCTCTTGCGACGCAGCTGGGCGGATAGCCGATGTATTGGCAATACACGACCGCCTCAGCCGGTGCAGGAGTGAGCGTGACACCGGCAAGCCCCAAAAGAGCGCTGGCCGCGAGCCCTGCAATTGTCACTGACTTGATCGAAAAGCGCTTTCTCCCGGACATGATGACCCCTCCTCATCGCACTGACTAACCAATGAGCCGCGTCAGGCGCGGCTGACGATAACGTGAGCGCCGGGCGTCGGGTGATATTGATGTAGATCAACAGTGAATGCGGCGGCGGTAAGCCTTCGCGAACCGCCTTGCAGCCGCACGTCCGTGCGCCGAGGCGCGGACGAGTTGTGCCTTGCAAGACCCGTCCCTGGCGCGTTCATGCTCCGGAAACGAAAAGCCCCGGCACGGGGGCCGGGGCTTGGCGATGCTGCCCGCGTACATCCGGCGAGCAATCATCGAATGGAAAATTAGCCGCGGATTTTGAACAGATGATGACGAGGTTTCGCCGACAGAAAGCGGCATGGCCCGGAACCAGACGATGCAGGACGGCTGGCATCTGCTACTCGATCGCCTCGTCCGCACCGGCCATCAACGAAGGCGAAAGACCTGGTCACAGCGGGTCACCCGATCCCCCGTCCTGGACATAGATCTCCACCCGTTCGATCAGACGATCGATCGAACAATTGGCCGTATCGAGCACCAAATGCTCTCGATCCCACGGCTCGTAATGCCGGTTCACGATGTCGTCCCAGATCGGCAGTCTGAGGCCGACAATGTCAGACGTGCGACGTTCTACCCGCTGTCGGTGCAAGTCCACATCGCTGCAAATCACTTCGATCTCAGCGATGCGTGCCGATCTCTGCAGTGCAGTTTGCCGCCAGCCGTCCCGGCTTGCCAGCACCGGATTTACGCAGTCCGCGACGACCACGCGGCCGAGCTTGAGATTTTCAGCCGCCAACGCGTTGGCTATGGCGTAGCCGATCGGGCCGACGTCGCGGCCCTCCGCGCGCAAGGTCTGTTCAATGGCGTCGACACGGAGATAGGTAGCCGCGAGCCGTCGTGTCAGCTCGCGAGATAATGTGGTCTTCCCGGTGCCGGGAAGGCCGCCAAAGACTATCAGCACAGGCGCCCGGTCAATCATGCCTCATCATCCCTTCGTGCTATCGGCCGACGCCAACCAGGATACCGCGGCACGACGACGGGCGCCTCCGCTCACTCCTTCTTCGTCCGATAATCCCCGAACGTCGTGTCGCGCTGGTCGAGTTGGGCTTTCACACTGCCGCCATCGCGGCGAAAACCGGCCATGTAGGCCTTGCTCGCCTCGGTCGTGAAGGCCAGAGCCTGTATCTCGGTGCCGGCACGGATGGCGGCGCGGGCGCCCATGATCTCCATCGCGCGGTGCACGCTGCGCTTGTTGAGCTGCTGCAGCTCGATCGGCACCTTGGCGGCGCGCTCAGCGAAATCGAGCGTCTTCTCGTCCAGCTCAGCGAGTGGGAAGGATCGCGTGGCATAACCCCATTCGGCGGCTTCGCGACCGGACATCGCATCGCCTGTCAGCATCAATTCCATCGCGCGGCGCATGCCGACCAGCCAGGGATGGTACTGCATGTCGGGCGGGCTCATCAGCCGCACCGGCGGATAGCCGATCTGCGCATCGTCGGCGACGTAGACGACGTCGCAGGCGGTGGCGAGCTCGGTGCCCCCGGCAAGGCAGTAGCCGTGCACCTGCGCGACCACGGGCTTTGCGAGATCCCAGATCTTGAACCAGCCTTCGACCACGTGGCGCGACCATTGGCCCGGTCCGGACGCCGAGTGATAGGGCTGGTCGACGCGATTATCGGCGGAGAGATCGTAGCCGGCCGAAAAGCACGGGCCTGCGCCGCGCAGGATCGAAATCGAAACGTCGGGATCGCGATCGGCTTGCTCGAGCACCTCGAAGATTTCGCTGCGCAAGCGATTGTTCAGCGCGTTGCGCTTCTCCGGGCGGTTCAATGTGATGCGCCGGACGCGCGGACGCGGGTCGTCGACGATGATGTGTTGGTAGCTCATGCAGTCCTCCCGATCGCGAGGCATTTTTGCCCTTGCCAGGGTCATGCCCGAGATCAGGGGGGTTGTCATCGGCGGCTAACGCAGATCACCCCGCCGGCACCCGCGAGGGTGGAAGCTCGGCCCTCCAGGGCCGAGAGCACGGCGTTCGCAGAACGCGGACCGGATGCCCCCTTTGGCCGAAACTGCATAGTGCTCGGATGCAGATCCTCCGCGGCACCCGCTCTCCGTGTTGTGATTAGACAGGCCGGACATTTGGGCGTGCACACTGCACCTGGTCACAATGAGCGGATCGATTAGCGGGTCACGCAAATCTGTTGGCGAGAGATTCGGCCTGCCAGATCGCTTCCCTTGCACAATCCCGAACTACAATTTCTGATGCGGAAATCGCCAGACAATACGCGGCTAGCGTGACCAAGCCGCAGCATCGGAGCCAAGGAGACAACTCACCTCACAACCAAAACCAAAATGGAGAGATCGCATGGCAACCAATCTCATCTCTGTTGTGATGCAGTTCCTGACCCCTGAGATGATCGCAAAAATCGCTTCTGTGCTGGGCGTTGACCGCAACCTCGCGCAAACGGCAATTGGAGGCGCTGTCCCCGCTCTGCTTGCAGGCCTCGCGGATGTGGCCTCCACTCCCAACGGGGCGCGCCAACTCTCCAACACGTTGGCGCAGCAGCAGCCTGGGTCGCTGGAGAATTTCAAGAGCCTCATCGGCGGTTCAGGTCAGAACTCGCTCGTGGAAACCGGATCGAGCCTGTTGTCCGGCCTGTTCGGCGGCGGAGCAACGGACGCGATGGCGCAATCGATCGGCAAGTTCGCAGGATTCGACGGAGGATCCAGCAAGTCGCTACTCGGTATGCTCGCCCCCGTAGTCCTCGGTGCGTTGGGGCAACACCAGCGCAGTGCAGGCCTCGATGCGAGCGGGCTGGCGTCCCTCCTCAGCTCGCAAAAAAATCAGATCGCTGCGGCTATTCCGTCCGGCCTGGCCGATCAGTTGAGCGCTGCCGGCCTCATCGACAGCGCAGCGGGAACGGTGCGCAGCGGTGCCGCAGCTGCTTCGGCCGCCGGAAGCCGAGTTGCCGACACCTCGCAGCGCACAATTGCCGAGTCCAGTCGGGCAGCTCAGGCAGCAACGCGCACAGCCTCGTCGCAATGGCCGTATTGGTTGGCCGCCCTGGTCGTACTGGGCGGAGTTCTCTGGTATGCCACCGGGCGCCAGGCCAACGAAACCGTTGCCGACTTGCCGCGTCCTGCCGCAGTGCAGCCCGCGACCGGAACCGTGGGTCTGGCACCGCCAGATCTGACGATTGGCGGAGTGAACCTGGCGAACCAGGTCAACTCGTCCATGAGCACCTTGCGATCCGTGCTTCCAACCATCACGGATTCCACCTCCGCCCAGGCCGCCCTTCCCAAGCTTCGGGAAGCAACAGCCCAATTGAACGACGTCGGCGACCTCGCGACGAAGCTCAGCCCCGAAGGCAAGAGCGCTCTTGCCAAGTTGATCGCAGCGGCAACGCCGACCATCAACCAGATGTGCGACAAGGTGCTGGCGACTCCCGGAGTTGGGGACATCGCCAAGCCGACGATCGAAGAGCTTCGCGGGAAGCTCGATGCGCTCGCACGCGCTTGATCGTGAGATGCCATTGGCGCGGTCGGCTCGAGGCGGACCGCGCCAAACAGCGGCTGTGGTTGAACGCAGTTCGACTGATGTGTCCTGAATCGTTCGAGAGAGATGTCCTAGGGTCCCGTGAAATCGGAACGGGACCCTAGATGATATTTCGACGCGTTTTCTTTGCGCGAACCGGCATCCACTTCGCTCGAAAACGCGCTAGTCAGGACGACGCCGGCGTCCGCACATTCGGCCCAACCGGCAGCGCTCACCCAGCCATCATCCCGCCGCGCTTGATCAGCTCCTTGCCGACGGCGGCGAGATGCACCTGATCGGGGCCGTCGCCGATGCGAATGAACCGGGCGTAGACATAGGCGCGGGCGAGGAACGTGTCCTGCGACACGCCGGCGGCACCGTGGATCTGGATGGCGCGGTCGATGACGCGGGCGGCCATGCTGGGCACCACGATCTTGGCCGCCGCGATCAGGTCGCGCGCCGCCTTGTTGCCTTCGCGATCCATCTTGTCGGCGGCTTGCAGCGTGAGCAGCCGCGCCTGCGCGATCTCGCAGAAGGAGTGCGCGATGTCCTCGCGCACCGAGCCCTGCTCCCCAAGCGGCTTGCCGAAGGCGACGCGCGAGACCGACCGCTGGCACATCAACTCCAGCGCGCGCTGGGCGCAGCCGATCAGGCGCATGCAATGGTGGATGCGGCCCGGACCGAGGCGGCCCTGTGCGATCTCGAAGCCACGGCCCTCGCCGAGCAGGATGTTTTCGGCGGGCACACGGACGTTCTCGTAGACGATCTCGGGGTGGCCGACCGGCGCGTCGTCGTAGCCGTAAGTCAGCATATCGCGGACGATGCGGACGCCGGGCGTATTCTTCGGCACCAGGATCATGGATTGCTGGCGATGGCGGTCGGGATCGTCGGGCGCGGTCTTGCCCATCACGATCAGGATCTCGCAATCCTCGTTCATCGCGCCGGAGGTGAACCATTTCCGGCCGTTGATGACGTAATCGCCGCCGTCGCGCCTGATCGCGCACTGGATGTTGGTGGCATCGCTGGAGGCGACCTGCGGCTCGGTCATCGAGAAGCCGGAGCGGATGCGCCCCTCCAGGAGCGGCTTCAGCCAGCGCTCCTGCTGCGCCTTCGTGCCGTAATTGGCGAGCACCTCCATGTTGCCGACGTCTGGCGCCGAGCAGTTGAAGACCTCGGGCGCCCAGAGGATGCGGCCCATGATCTCCTTCACGGGCGCATATTCGAGATTGGAGAGACCCGGTCCGTGCTCGCCCGAGAGGAACAGGTTCCAGAGCCCCTGCTCCTGCGCCAGCCGCTTCAGGTCCTGCAGCACCTGCGGCGTTCTGTAGCGCGCGGCTTCCGGCTTGACCTGCTCGTAATAGAGCTCCTCGACTGGCTCGACATGCGTCCGCATGAACTGGCGGACGCGCTCCTGAAGCTCCAGCGAACGCGCGGAGTGTTGAAAGTCCATTGTGTTCTCCTGTTCGTACCGAGGAAGCCGCGCGCAATGAAGGTGCCTCTTCCCTTCTCCCCTTTTGGGAGAGGGTGCACCGTCTCTGTGGCCGTCCGCTTCGGAGCGCCTCACGTGCCGCGCAGCAGCTCGCTCGCCACGACCCAGTCGTTGCCGTCGAACTGGAGCATATAGCCGTCCTTGATCGGGCGGAAATCCTGCGGTGTGGTGTTGAGCGTGATGCCGGGCATCAACAGCGACAGCGGCACGTTCTTCAGGTTGGTTGCCTGCGCCATGATGTTCTCGCGCGTCAGATTGTCCTTGCACTGCCTGAGCAGGACGACCAGCGCCTCGGCGACGGTGTAGCCATAGAGGCCGGCGACGTTGTTGACGTCGGCGTTGGGCAGACGCCTCTTCATGAAATCGATGTAGGCCGACATCGCCGGATCATCCTTCGGCTCGGCCACGAACGGCTTGAGCGAGCCGAGCGACAGCACGCCCTTGCCGGCATCGAGGCCCGCAGGAACCATCACGGTTGCCTTGTTGGCGCAGCCGCTGGCGAGGAAGCGTGTCGCCTGCCAGCCGACCTCGTGCGCCTTGCGGATCGCCTGCGCGCAGGCGCGCGGCGTCACCGAATAGATCATGAAGACGTCGGCCTTGGTGTTGGCCAGCGTCAGCACCTGGGAATCGACGGTGGGGTCGGTAACCTCGAAGCTCGACGCCATCGCGATCGCCTTGTCGGCATCAGTGCCGAGCGCTTCCTTGACGCCACGCAGATATTCCTTGCCGGCGTCGTCGTTCTGGTAGAGCACCGCAAAGCGCGCATTCGGGTTCTTGGCGCGGGCATAGGCGACGTCGATGGCGGCCTCGCTGGTGTAGTTCGGCGCCCAGGGCAGCGCCATCGACCAGGGCATGTTGGCGGGATCGTTCCACTTCGAGGCCGAGCTGATCAGAAAGAGCTGCGGCACCTTGTTGCTGTTGAGATATTTTGCGATCGCCGAGCTCGGCGCCGTGCCCATGGTCGCGAAAATGAAGGCGACGCCGTCGCCCTCGACCAGCCGCCGCGCCGCTTCCATGGTCTTCGGCGGCGAGAACGCGTCGTCCAGCGATAGCAGGTTGAGCTTGCGGCCGTTGACCCCGCCCTTCTCGTTGACCTCGTCGAAATAGGCCGCGATCACCCTGCCGGTGATGCCGAGCGGCGGAGCAGGACCGCTATAGGGCATGGTGTTGCCGATCTTGATCTCGGTGTCGCTGACACCGGGACCGTAGGACTTTTGCGCGGACACGGGCGTGGACAAACAGGCAGCGGCCAGCGCTGCCGCCAGGGCCAAAGCGGCTTTCATGATTCCTCCCCAATGATTATCGTCGCGCGACGTCATGAGGCGAACGCGCGGCGCGCTGCTTTTTGTCAGCGCGTCAGCTCAGCGGAGTTCCGCAAGATGGTCTTGCGTCGAGTTGCTGGTTCATTCGATGCTTCGCTGCGAACCGGTGTACGAGCGCCGCAGCAGGGCGAACACGCTGCCGCCGGTCGCAGCGCCCAGCAGATAGACCACGATGGTCTGGACGGCGAGCGGGAGCCTGAGATTCATCCTGAAGAACGAGATCGTGACAGTCTCGAAATTCTGCGCGGCGAAGATGATCGTCGCCGCGGCAAATACCACGATGACGGCGAGATAAACCCAACGCATGAGCGATCCCCTTCCGGGCGCGCGCCTTAATGGCGCCGCCGCAAGCTGAAGCCCAGGCTGACCCAGCCGACTCCCGCCATCACCAGGTCGATGCCGAGGAACAGGCCGAGGATGTAGACGCTGTTCACCGGCCAGCGTGCCACGATCAGCAGGCCGAGCAGCAGCGTGATGGCGCCTGACAGGGCCACCCACACCCACGGGCTCTCGCGCTTCATGCTGAAGGCCAGGAACAGCCGGACCACGCCCGAGGCGATCAGCGCGGCGCCAAGAAAGAGCGTCAGCAGGACTGCCGCAAGCAACGGGTTCTCGAAGGTCAGGAAGCCGGCGACGACGTAGAGCACACCGAGCAAGGCCCAGATCAGGAACTTGCCCCAGCTTTTCAGCTGGAACGCGCCGATGATTTCGAAAATGCCAGCGACGATCATCATCGCGCCGACCACGATCACGCTTGCCACCGTCGCCATCACCACGCTGCCGAGCGCAATGAAGCCGGCGATGAGGTAGACGACGCCAAGGGCGACGATCCAGCCCCATTTGCCACGCACCGCGGCGATGCCGGAGCCGAGGCCAAGATGTTGAGAGGTATCCGAAGCACTTGTCATGACGCCACTCCTGCATGCGAAGCCCGGAGGCACAATTCAGGATAGCACGGGCGTGCGCCGGGACAACAGCTAGCAGAGCACCCGCGCCGCCAGCAACATTGACGCAAATCAAGGTCAAATGCGGCGCTCAGACCCGCGATCGCTCCATTTCGAGCTCGGCCTTGAGGTTGTCGAGATCGCGATAGATTGAGGCAATCGCGAGCACGCGGCCACCCTTGCGGTACTTCAGCAGGCAATCCTTGCCGGAGATGCTGCCGTCGATCGCGATGTCGTCAAAGCTCTCGGCGTGGCCGACATAGTTGATCGGGACATCGTAGTGCTGGCTCCAGAAGAACGGCACGGCGTCGAAACGCTCCTGCCGTCCCAGCATGTTGCGCGCGGCGGCCTGCCCCTGGCGCTCCGCCACCACCCAGTGCTCAACGCGGATGTTCTGGCCCGAATGCGGGTCCGGCCAGCGCGCGATGTCGCCGGCAGCGAAGATGCCTGATGCACTGGTCTCGAGATATTCATTCACGCTCACGCCGCGATCGGTTGCAAGCCCCGCCTGCTCGGCGAGCGCAAGGCGCGGCGTGACGCCGATGCCGACCACGACCAGGTCGGCCTCGATCACCCGCCCGCTCTTCAGCGTCGCGCGCGTGCCTTCGAGCTTCTCGACCGTGTCCTCGAGATGAAAGTTGACGCCGTTCTCTTCGTGCAACGCGCGAACGAAGTCGCCCATCTCAGGTCCGAGCACGCGCTGCATCGGCCGCTCCTCCGGCGCGACGACGTGCACCTCGAGCTTGCGCGCCCGCAAGGACGCCGCAACTTCGAGGCCGATGAAGCTGGCGCCGATCACCAGCGCGCGCTTCGCACTGCCGGCCGCGTTGATGATCGCACGGCTGTCGGCGACGGAGCGCAGGGTATGGACATGCGGCTGGTCGGCGCCCGGGATCTGCAGTTTGACCGGCTCGGCGCCGGTCGCGAGCAGCAGCCGGTCGAACGGCAGCTTACCGCCGTTACCCAGCGTCACGCTCCGCGCCTCCGGATCGATCGCGGACACATTCGTGTTGAGCCTGAGGTCGATGCCTGCGTCCTGATAGTAGTCCTCGCCCCGCAGCGGCAGCCAATCCTCCGGCGCGTTGCCGGCGAGATAATCCTTGGAGAGATTGGGCCGGTCGACCGGTGTCGCGCCGTCATTGCTGAGCATGGTGATGGCGCCGGCAAAACCCTCGCGCCGGAGCATCTCGGCCGCCGCGAAACCAGCGGCGCCGCCGCCGACGATCACGAATTTTTCCGGCCTTGGCGCGCTGCGATGAGATGCTGACGGTTTCGGCGCTTCACGCTTGCGGTGAACGATGATCCGATCCCGATCAAGCGTGACCTCCCAGACCGCAAGCGAGTTCAGTGCCGGCGGGCGGGCCGCCTCGCCGGTGCGCAAAGAAAAGCAGGCATGGTGCCAGGGGCAGCGAATGGTGTCGCCGACCACAAGGCCTTCCGCGAGCGGGCCGTGGTAGTGGCTGCAAGCGGGCTCGATCGCGAAGATCTCGCTGCCGGTCTGCACCAGCAGAACATCCTCCTCACCGACATGGCCGAGGAGCTTGCCGTCCCTGAACTCGGTCAGCGACACGCCCTTGGTCAGGTCGGGTCCGCCCGGCTTCTTGTCCTCGGTCATGGTCACCTCCTTAGCAGCTTGACGTGCAGCTCAGGATTTGGACGGCGCTGACGGCGAAAAGTTCCTGCGACCACGAAAATCAGGGCCGGGTAGCCGCTTCCCGTACGTCAAGCACGGCCTGCGCCCATTCGGCGGGCCGCTCCTGTGGCAGATTGTGGCCGGCGCCGGTGAACACGCGCCGCTCGAAAAAGCCCTCGAACTTGCGCGCATGATGGGAGGTGCCCGGATTGACGCCGTCGCTGTCGCCGTCGATCGCGATGGTCGGGACGCGGATCGGCGGTTGCGCCGCAAGCTTCGCCTCGATCGCGGCATAGGCGGGATCGCCCTCAACCAGCGCGTAGCGATGGCGGTAGGAATGGATCACGACGTCGACGAAATCAGGATTGTCGAACGATGCCGCGCTGTTCTCGAACGTCGCGTCGTCGAAGGACCATTTCGGCGACCACATCGCCCAGAGCTGGCGCGCGAAACCGCGCCGGTTGCGTTCCAGCGCGCGGCGGCCGCGCTCGTTGTGGAAGAGATATTGATACCAGAGCGCGGCTTCTTCCGGCGGCGAGGCCGGCTCCATGGCGCGGGCGATGTTCTGGATGTTGTAGGAATTGCCGGAGACGAGCCCGATCACGCGCTCGGGATTGAGCACCGAGACGACGCAGGCCGCACGACCGCCCCAGTCGTAGCCGCCGACGACCGCGCGCTCGATACCAAGCGCATCCATGAAGGCCAGGAGATCGGCGCCAAGCGCCGCCTGCTCGCCGGAACGCAACGTCCCTGGGAAGCGAAACCGCGTCGCCCCATAACCGCGCAGCCAGGGCACCAGCACCCGCGCGCCCGTCTGTGCGATGACCGGCGCGGCCTCGGCATAGGCGTTCACATCATAGGGGAAGCCGTGGCCCATGATGCAGGGCCAGCCGTCCGGCGCGCCGTATTCGAGATAGGCGATGTCGAGGACATCCGTGGTGATCGCTTTTTGTTGCATGGCGTACTCACGGATTTTGCGCACTATCGTAGCCCGGATCTCGCTTCGCTCATCCGGGCCACCGCACTGCGCTCCTGCCGGCTGCGAGTGCTATTTCTGCGGCCCGGACAGCGAGATGTCGCGTTCGGCACGGAACACGTTGCTGTAGAGGTTGGCAATCCACTGCCGACCGATCTCGGTCTTGTTGAGGTAGCCGATCTCGGTCTGGATATGCGGTGCGACGCTATTCCAGTAGAACTGCGGATAACGGTTCACGATGTCGGCGGGCGAGTCGTAGCCGAGCTGGCGGTTGATGCCGACCTCTTCGAACTCGTAGTACAGCGCATTAGCCTTGCGCAGATAGTTGGGATCGCCGAGCTGGCCGATGAAATCGGCGGCGCGCAAAATCGAGGCTTCGTCATCGTACTCCTGCCCTTCGAGGGCTGGAAAGCGCGTCCCCTCGATCGCGCGGGCGACGCGCTCGCTGTCGATACCGCGGATTGGCGGCAGCCGACGCCTCACGAAAAGTATCGAGCGATCAACATGATACATCATCAGACTGGCATCCGAAGCGCCGCGCGGCAGCGACACCTTGGTCCCGGCCTCGTCGATCACGAAACCGTCTTCATCATCCTCCGGAAACAGACCGCGGACATAGCCGATATCGTGCGCAAGGCAGGCGATCAGGATATGGATGTAGTCCTCGGCCGCGAGATGGGTGTGGAGATTGCGGCCAAGCATGATCGCCTGGGCGGCCAGCGTCACCAGCATCGTATGCTCGATGTTGTGGTAGAGCGCGTCGCTGTTGCCGATGCATTCCATTGCGGTGCGCGTCGAGGCCTCCAGTACCCTGGCATAGGACTCGTCGTACCTGCGACGCATGAACGAGCCTAGCAACTTCTCCAGGGACTCAGCCGCCAGTCTCGGTAACGTCATCATGGATGCAGCCCCGCTCGTCGGTGGTGTCCCACGCCAGCTCCCGACCTATCATTCTTGCCCTCGACGCAAGCATAGCCCATCTTGGGCCGAGTGACCAAACATCGGGACGAAAATACGTAAATATGTTGCACTCCCGCTTCGCAACATCACGGTTGCGGTCACGTCTCGATACACCTTGGGAGCGGGCGATGCGGGGCCAGCCGGGCCAATGGCCGACCGTGGAATTCGTCTTCCAGGGAGCGCCGTACCAAGCGGGCTGGACGATGAAATCCGGTCTGCGCGCGCACCTGCGTCGCCAGGCGGTCAACGGCGTCAATTCCCTCGCTCAACGCGCCCCAGCATGGAGGCGAAGGCGACTTTAAACCGGCGCATACACGGATAGTTGCAGGAAAATCCGGGTTCTGGTCATGCAGCAGCATGCAGGCGTTGACTTCGAATACGACGAGACGATCGTCGCGGTCGAGAAATTACCGTCACTCCACCAGCAGCACGTCGACGGCCACGCCGAGCTTCTGTTTCGGCGAGCCGACGATGATGCCGTCGACCGGCGAGACGTCGGAGAAGTCGCGGCCCATCGCGAGCACGATGTGATCATTGCCGACTAGGAGATCATTGGTCGGATCGAAATCGACCCAGCCAAGCTCCGCCCCGCACCACAGCGAAACCCAGGCGTGGGTGGCATCGGCGCCCTGCAGGCGCGGCTGGCCCGGCGGCGGAATGGTGCGCAAGTATCCGCTGACATAGGCGGCGGGCAGGCCGAGCCCTCGCAACCCTGCGATCATCACATGGGCAAAGTCCTGGCATACGCCGTGACGATTATCGAAGACCTCGTTGAGCGGTGTCGAGATCACCGTCGCCTTGGGGTCATAGCGGAATTCGTTGCGGATGCGATGCATGAGATCAACCGCACCGGAGAGGATGCCCGCACCGGGCGCAAAGCTCGTAGCCGCATAGGCACTGACCGGGCGAAGAACGGGCACCAAAGGGCTCGCAAAGACATAACCGACCGGCGAGGACGGCCCGAGACTTGTTGCCTCGAAGGCAATGTCGCGAATGCTCTCCCAGGTCGGGCTCTCCGCATCACGTGCCGGCGGTCGTCGCGCGACCGATACGCGCGAGCGCGAGTCGATGCGCAAATTGCGATGCGCGGCTTCGATCACGACGCTCTCGGTAAGCGTGCCGAAGAAATCTCGCCGCACGTTACGCTCGGCCGGACGCGGACGGATCTCGACATTATGCGAGATCAGCTGCTGGCCGCCGCCGCTCCTCGGCTCCAGCCGCAGCGTGCAGCGGGCGAAGCTGACCGCGCTCTCGTACTCGTAAGTCGTGACGTGACGGATGTCGTAGATCACGCCAGCCCCGTCAGCTTTTCCGGCCGGCTGGCATTGGGGCCGTGCGGGAAGTAGTGCAGGCCGATCGCGTCGGCGAGGCTGAGCAGGTCCTGCTCCAGCGCGAACAGGGTTTTGACCTCGAGCTTCTCGGCCTCGGCGGTAGCCAGCATCGCCTGCACCGCCACCGCGAGCCGCTGCGGACGCTCGATCAGGCCGTGCTCCTTCAGGCTCGGCAGCGCGGCGATGTGCTCGTTCAACGTCGTCACCTGGAAGGCCACCGAACGCGGATTGTAACCGTCGAGCACCGCAAGATCGCGCACTGGCGCCAGGATCGGCGCCAGCAGATAGCGCGAGCGATAGGTGATCTGGGAATCCACCAGCGTCAGCAGGATATCGAGGTCCTCGTCGCCGGCCTCGTCATAGGCGAACTGGCGCGCGAATCGCGCAGTGTTGATGGCGCGCTCGGCGCGGCGGCCGATATCGAGGAAGCGCCAGCCGGCGGCGCGATTCATGTTCTCCTGCGCAAGGCCTGCAAAACTCGCAAGCTCCTGCAAGGTCAGCTCTGCCGCGCTCAGCACGCTGTCGTCGTCCTCGACCTCGATCGCAAGGCGCTCCGCCATCTCGGTGATGACCTGCCAGGCATCGGGCGACAGCCGCTCGCGCAACGAGCTCGCCGTGCGCTGCGCCGCGCGCACCAGCGACAATGCCGAGCCGAAACGCTCCCCGCTCTGCAACGCTTCGGCGGCGATGCGCCCGGGCGCCGCGCGCGAGGCTTGCGAGATCGCGCCCCAGGCTACCAGCAGGCGCTGGATGCGTTCGGCAGATTGCAGCGAGGCCGCGGTGCCCTTGTTGGGCCCGCTCGGCGAGCCCAGCGCGCGCACCAGCCGCAGCGTCGCCTCGGCGCGTTCGAGATAGCGGCCGAGCCAGAACAGATTATCTGCGGCGCGGCTCGGCAGCACGCCGGCGATGCGGCGGATGCGCACCTTGTCGGTCGCAGGCAGCAGCGTTGCGGTCGGGACCTTCTTCTCCGAGACCACCCAGACGTCGGCGGCGCGGGCGCCGTCGCCCATCGACACCGCGCGCGCATCCGCCTGCTCGGCGATCCGGCAGAAGCCGCCGGGCATGATGGCCCAGCCGTCGGGCGTGGCGGCCGCGAACACGCGAAGCACGAAGGGGCGCGGCGTGAGCTGCCCCTGCTCCCATACCGGCATGGTCGAGAGCCGCACCACCTCCTGGCCGACATAGTCCATGCCTCGCGTGCCGATGGCGTCGATCAGGCGCTGCCGCCCGCTTGCGTCGAGCTCGCTCGCGAGCACCGGGCCGCTGTTGTCGAAGCCGGGAACGCCGCGCCGATAGGCGCCTTCGATCGCGACTTCGTCGAGGCGCGACAACACCTCGTCGCGCGCCGCGCGCTGGCCGCACCACCACGTCGCGATGTGCGGCATCTTCAGCTCTTCGCCGAGCAGGCGGCGGCTCAGCGCCGGCAGGAATCCGAGCAGCGCGCGCGCTTCCAGCACGCCGGAGCCTGGCATGTTGGCGACGACGACGCCGTCCTTGCGCAGCACGTCGATGAGACCTGCGACGCCGAGCCGCGAGGAGGCATCGAGCTCGAGCGGATCGAGCGAGTTGGAATCGACCCGGCGCAGCAGCACGTCGAGCCGCTTCAGCCCGGCAACCGTGCGGATGTGGACGCGGTTGTCGCTGACGGCGAGATCGTCGCCCTCGACCAAGAGGAAGCCGAGATAGCGCGCGAGCGTCGCGTGCTCGAAATAGGTCTCGCTGAAACTGCCCGGCGTCAACACGCCGATCCGCGGCTCGTCGCGGTCCGCGCGCGCGCGAAGGCTGTCGCGAAACGCCTCGAAGAACGGCGCGACGCGCGGCACGTTCATCGACTTGTACAGATCCGAGAACGCGCGCGAGAGCACCAGGCGGTTCTCCAGCGCATATCCTGCGCCCGACGGCGCCTGCGTGCGGTCGCCGAGCACCCACCAGCGGCCATCGGGCCCGCGCCCGACATCGGCGGCATAGAGCGAGAGATAGCGCCCGCCAGGCGGCGGCACGCCGCAGACAGGACGGAGATATTCGGGGCTGCCGGCGATCGCCGCCGCAGGCAGCGCGCCTTCCGCAACCAGCCGGCCCTCGCCATAGATGTCGCGCAGCACGAGCTCGAGCAACTCGGCACGCTGCGTGATGCCGGCGGAAAGCTGCGTCCAGTCCGCCTCGTCGATCAGCAGCGGCAGATGGCTGAGCGACCACGGACGGTCGGCACTGTCGCCGGGCGCGCGATAAGTGACGCCGGCCTCGTGGAGGTGGCGGTCGGCCATCGCAAAGCGCCGCTCGGCCTCGTCGGGCGCGAGCGCGCCGAAGGCGTCGAAGAAGCGGCTCCAGACCGCGCGCGGGGCGCCGTCGGGCCCCAGGAACTCGTCGGGAATGCCGGGCAGACGGCTATAGTCGCGGACCCATTGCGCGAGGCGGCGCTGGCCTTCACGCTGTCCTTGCGCCTTACCCGCCTTGTCGTCCTGTTCGGCTGCCCCCTCGCCCATGCGTCTCTCCCCGCCCCACCATCATACTCATTGCAGGAGCGGCGTCCGCAAGTCGAGGGTTAGCGGAAACTCATTTGTGCGTTCCTCGGGCGGCGGCTGCATCGGGCCCGGCGTATGGCCGTGGTCCTGGAAGCGCGCCAGCCGCCGCGCCTCGGCCTCGTAGGTGTTGACGGGCTTGGTGTCATAGCTGCGCCCGCCGGGATGGGCGACGTGATAGACGCAGCCGCCGAGTGAGCGGCCATTCCAGGTGTCGATCAGGTCGAAGGTCAGCGGCGCGTGAACGGGGATGGTCGGGTGCAGGCCGGAGGCCGGCTGCCAGGCCTTGAAGCGGACGCCGGCCACGGCCTCCGCCGAGCGGCCGGTCGATGTCATCGGCAGGCGGCGGCCGTTGCAGGTGACGATATGGCGCCCCTCGACGAAGCCCTCCGCCTTCACCTGGAGCCGCTCGACCGAACTGTCGACATAGCGCACGGTGCCGCCGGCCGAACCCTCCTCGCCCAGCACATGCCAGGGCTCCAGCGCCTGGCGCAGCTCCAGCGTCACGCCGCCATGATGGACGCGGCCGAAGGCGGGGAAGCGGAATTCGAGCTGGGCCAGATACCATTCCGGCTCGAACGGATAACCGAACTGCTTCAGCTCGGTGAGCACGTCCAGAAAATCTTCCCAGATGAAATGCGGCAGCATGAAACGGTCGTGCAGCGCCGTGCCCCAGCGCACGAACTTGCCGGCTTGCGGCTCGCGCCACAGCTTTGCGATCAGCGCGCGGATCAGCAACTGCTGCGCCAGCGACATCCGCGGATCGGGCGGCATCTCGAGCGCGCGGAATTCGACGAGGCCGAGACGCCCGGTCGGGCCTTCCGGTGAATAGAGCTTGTCGATGCAGATCTCGGCGCGATGGGTGTTACCGGTGATGTCGACGAGGAGATGCCGGAACAGCCGGTCCACCAGCCACAGCGGCGTCTGGTAGCCCGGCGGCGGCACGTGCGACAGCGCGATCTCGAGCTCGTAGATGCTGTCGTGGCGGGCCTCGTCGATGCGCGGCGCCTGGCTGGTCGGGCCGATGAACAGGCCGGAGAAGAAGTAGGACAGCGACGGATGCCGCTGCCAGTACAAGACGAGGCTCTTCAACAGGTCGGGGCGACGCAGGAAGGGTGAATCTTGCGGGCTGGAGCCGCCAACGACGACGTGGTTGCCGCCGCCGGTGCCGGTGTGGCGGCCATCGACCAGGAAACGGTTGGCGCCGAGACGCACCTTGCCGGCGTCCTCATAGAGGCCGGTGGTGATGTCGACCGCATCGCGCCAGCTATTAGCCGGCTGGATGTTGATCTCGATGACGCCGGGATCTGGCGTCACCTTGATGACCTCGATGCGCGGATCGAACGGCGGCGCATAGCCCTCGACATGGACCTGGAGCTGCATCTCCTCGGCCGTGGCTTCCAGTGCCGCGATCAGTTCAAGATAATCCTCGATGCGCTCGACCGGCGGCATGAACGCGCAGATCACGCCGTCGCGGACTTCGACCGACATCGCGGTGCGGACCGGGACGGATGTGTTGAGCTGCTCGCGCGCGACCCGCGGCGGCGATTTCGGGCGCGCCGGGGGAGTGAACACCGGCAGCTTGCCGCGCGCCTCCATCGGGTCCTGCTCGACGATGTAGGGATATTGATTGGGCGGGACATAGCCGAGCGAGCCGATCGGCAGGCGCAGGCCCAAAGGGGAGTCGCCTGGCATCAGGAACAGGTGATTGCGCCGAAGCTGCCAGCGCTCGCTGCGCCAGCGCGGCGGCGCGTTCCAGCGCTGCACCGGCAGCACGAAGCCGCGTGGCGTGCGAAGGCCCTGGTCGAACACCCGCGCCATGCGCGCGCGTGCCTCCGGATCGGACAATTTGGAGTCGGACGGGTCGACGTTGACGGGAAGCTCGGCCTCCTTCAGGAGCCAATAGGCGGTATCCTCATAGGCCGGAATGATGTAGCCGGGATCGAGCCCGAGCCGCGCAGCGGTCCCTTCCATGAAGTCCTCGGCGTCCTCGACCTGGGCACGTCGCGGATTCTCGATCTTGGCGATGAGATCAGCGTTCTTCCAGATCGGCACGCCGTCCTTGCGCCAGTACAGGCCAAACGCCCAACGCGGCAGGCTCTCGCCCGGATACCACTTGCCCTGGCCGTAATGCAAAAGGCCGCCCGGCGCGAAGCGCGTGCGCAGGCGGCGGATCAGATCGTCGCCAAGCGCACGCTTGGTCGGACCGACGGCTTCCGTGTTCCACTCCGCAGCTTCAAGATCGTCGACCGAAACGAAGGTCGGCTCGCCACCCATGGTGAGCCGCACATCCTGGGCAGCGAGATCGCCGTCGACCTGCTCGCCGAGATCGTTGAGCCGCGCCCAGGATTCGTCAGAAAACGGCTTTGTGATACGCGGCGCCTCGCGGATCCGCTTCACGCTCATGTCGAAGGCGAACTCGACTTCGGCAAAGCCGGCACCGCCGGAGATCGGCGCGGCCGAGCGATAGTGCGGCGTGGCGGCGACCGGGATATGCCCCTCGCCCGCGAGCATGCCGGATGTCGCATCGAAACCGATCCAGCCCGCGCCCGGCAGATAGACCTCGGCCCAGGCGTGCAGATCGGTAAAATCATTTTCGACTTCCGGCGGTCCCTCGATCGGGTCGATATCGGGACGGATCTGGATCAAGTAACCGGAGACGAAACGTGCGGCGAGACCGAGATGTCGAAACGTCTGGATCAGCAGCCAGGCGGAGTCACGGCATGAGCCGGCACAGGAGGTGAGCGTCTCCTCCGGCGTCTGCACGCCCGGCTCCATGCGGATGATGTAGTTGATCTTCTTCTGCAGCTCGCGATTGAGATCGACCAGGAAGTTGACGGTGTTCGGCGCCTCGCGCGGGATCGAGGCGAGATATTTGGCGAAGGCGGGATCGGGCTTGATGGTCTCGAGATAGGGCGCGAGCTCAGTCTTGAGATCCCCGGGATACTCGAACGGAAAGCTGTCGGCGTAGGGCTCGACGAAGAAGTCGAAGGGGTTGACCACGGTCATCTGCGCCGTGAAATCGACCTCGAATTTCAGCTCGGTCGTTTTCTCCGGGAAGACGTAGCGCGCGAGCCAGTTGCCTTGCGGATCCTGCTGCCAGTTCACGAAGTGATTGGCCGGGGTCACCTTGAGCGAATAGCTCAGGATCGGCGTCCGCGTATGCGGCGCAGGCCGCAGGCGGATGGTCTGCGGGCCGAGATCGATCGGGCGGTCGTATTTGTAATGCGTGACGTGATGTAATGCGACGTAGATCGACACGGGGTGCGATGCTCCAGCAGCTTTTTTGAGCAGAACACCTGATGTCAGTGCGATCAAGCACTAACAACGGGCAGCCCGTGCCTAAGCAAGATGCGGGCCGACCGCTTGCGCGCCGTTGTTCGAGACGCCGACAGATCGCACGTTGCCGCCCCTTCTCCCCTTTTGAGAGATCTTCCGACCTAAAACGCGTTGAGAGATCAACAGCTCGGCGGGTCAGTATCCGCCCTCGATGCGCGCGTCGCGGGATGAGGCGAAAGCGTTACAGCGACCGTTGCCGGATGATGCGCTCCGGATCGTCATGCGCGGGGTAGATAAGGAAGACAGGGCGGCGGGACGACTTCTCGTCCGATCCTCGATGTCGTCGCGCACGAGCACCGCCCTGACCTGTCGCCTACCAAGCCCCAACGGCAATCAAGACGACGGTGCTCAAGAACAATACACAGAGGATAGTCGCAGGAAGGGTAAGCCAATCGGGGATCATCGTCGCCTCCCGAACGGTTGTTTCAGAGCTTATAGACCGCAGGATTGATCGACACTATGAACCGGCTAACACTTTGCAACCACGCTGCATTTTCAATCTTGAGAGATGAGAACCATATCATGCGCTCCTAACGCGAAAGCTGATCGTGCCGATCCATGCCAAAGCAATGCCGGTGATCCTAACAACCATTGAGAGCGAGAGGTCTGAACGCGCGCCGCGGGATGAGGCGAAGGCGTTGCAGCGGCCGGATGATGCGCTCAAGATCGTGATGCGCGCGGCGGA
>JAEYRD010000027.1 GCA_023435725.1 Pseudomonadota bacterium
CACCCGGATCGCTTGCGCGATCCGACCTCTCCCGCAAGCGGGAGAGGTGAGGGGGCCAGCGTCCGGTCGACAATCAGGCGAGCTTGACTGTCTCGGTCTTCGCGTCCTTGCCGAGTGCTTCGAACACCTTGGTGACGATGCCCTTGGCGTCGAGGCCGGCGCGGGCGTACATCGCGCTCGGCGTGTCGTGGTCCTGGAACACGTCGGGCAGCACCATCGAGCGGAACTTGACCAGGCCGCTGTCGAGCGCGCCCTGATCGGTCAGGAACTGCGCAACATGCGAGCCGAAGCCGCCGACCGAGCCTTCCTCGATCGTGATCAGGATCTCGTGGTCGCGGGCGAGCTTGAGCACCAGTTCGGTGTCCAGCGGCTTCATGAAGCGCGCGTCCGCGATCGTGGTCGAAAGGCCATGGGCTGCGAGCTCGTCGGCCGCCTTCTCGCATTCGGCGAGGCGGGTGCCGAAGGAGAGCAGGGCGATCTTGTTGCCCTGACGGATCATGCGGCCCTTGCCGATCTCGAGGGGGACACCGACGTCGGGCATCTCGACGCCGCGGCCTTCGCCGCGCGGATAGCGCAGCGAGCTCGGACGGTCGTCGATCGCGACCTGGGTCGCCACCATATGCACGAGCTCGGCTTCGTCGGCCGCCGCCATGATCACCATGTTCGGCAGACAGCCGAGATAGGCGTTGTCGAACGAGCCGGCATGGGTCGCGCCGTCGGCGCCGACGAGGCCGGCGCGGTCGATGGCGAAGCGGACCGGCAGGTTCTGGATCGCGACGTCATGCACGATCTGGTCGTAGCCGCGCTGCAGGAAGGTCGAGTAGATCGCGCAGAACGGCTTGTAGCCTTCGGTCGCAAGACCGGCGGCGAACGTCACCGCATGCTGCTCGGCGATGCCGACGTCGAAGGTGCGGTCCGGGAACGCCTTGTTGAAGATGTCGACGCCGGTGCCGGACGGCATCGCCGCGGTGATGGCGACGATCTTGTCATCCTTCTGCGCTTCCTTGACCAGGCTCTGGCCGAACACGTTCTGATAGGCCGGCGCATTCGGCTTGGCCTTGGCCTGGGTGCCGGTCGCGACGTCGAACTTGACGACTGCATGGTATTTGTCGGCGGAAGCTTCCGCCGGGCCGTAGCCCTTGCCCTTCTGCGTCACGACGTGGACCAGGATCGGGCCGGTCTCCATGTCGCGCACGTTCTTCAGCACGGGCAGCAGATGGTCGAGGTTATGGCCGTCGATCGGGCCGACGTAATAGAAGCCGAGCTCTTCGAACAGCGTGCCGCCGTCCATCATGAAGCCGCGGGAATATTCCTCGACGCGGTTGGCGCGGTTGGCGATGATCTTGGGCAGGCGCTTGTTGATCTGCTTGGCGGCATCGCGCAGCGTGCGATAGGTCTTGCCGGAGTAGAGGCGCGACAGATAGGCGCTCATCGCGCCGACCGGCGGCGCAATCGACATGTCGTTGTCGTTGAGGATCACGATCAGGCGCGAGTTCATGGCGCCGGCGTTGTTCATGGCTTCATAGGCCATGCCTGCCGACATCGCGCCGTCACCGATCACTGCGATAACGTTGTTCTTGCCGCCGGAGAGGTCACGCGCCACGGCCATGCCGAGGCCGGCTGAGATCGAGGTCGAGGAATGCGCTGCGCCGAACGGATCGTAATCGCTCTCGCTGCGCTTGGTGAAGCCGGACAGGCCGCCGCCGGTGCGCAGCGTGCGGATGCGGTCACGCCGGCCAGTGAGGATCTTGTGCGGATAGGCCTGGTGGCCGACGTCCCAGATCAGCCGGTCGCGCGGCGTGTCGAAGACGTAATGGATCGCGGTGGTGAGCTCGACCACGCCGAGACCTGCTCCGAAGTGACCGCCGGTCACCGAGACGGCATCGATGGTCTCCTGCCGCAGCTCGTCGGCGACTTGGCGAACCTGCTCGATCTTGAGCTTGCGCAGGTCATCCGGTGTCCGGATGGTGTCGAGAAGCGGCGTTTTACTGTATGCGTTCACGGCGATTTCCAATTTGTCAGCGCCGGAAGTTCGTTCCGGCGCGCGATGGGTTTGCACAATATCGGCGCAGCGCGAGTCCTTAAACCGTCGGAGCCACCTGCATGGGGCAAAGCCCCGTCTTCAAGCTTAGGTGAGCTTAAGTACGCTCCGGTTCAGTCTCTGTGATCCCTGTCACTTAGATCGGCTTCGTCCGTCCCAGCCAATTTCATTAGCAGTTTGAAGCGCTTGTCGTTGGTAACTCTGCCCAAGCAAGGCTTGCAAAAAGCCACACTCCGCGCAGCTTTACACCAAAGCTTGGGCCAAAGCCAACCCGCCGGGCTGATAACGGGCATGCAGCTGCAATCAGCGGGCCAGATTGGTTAATCGTGGCGCCGCCGGATGGGTTCCAGTCCTGCCCGGTTCCTCGGCAGGGTTTTGGGGCGGGAGGGAGGCCGTTTTGGCCGTATTCGCGAGGCCGAAAGGCTCCCGCGCGGAAATTCTCCATCTTCGTGCCCGGCCACCCGGCCCGGATGAACGGAAGTGCGGCGTGCGATTATGAAAAATTGCAGGCTGTGGATGTCCGAAACGGGCGGCTCTGAAGGGCCGGTCCCTACTGCACGTCGAGCGGCGCGGTTCCGGCGGCCTGGCCGCTGGCATCGGTGGTGATCTTGTCGACGCGCGCCTCGGCCTGGCGCAACAGCTCCTCGCAGCGGCGCTTCAGGGCTTCGCCGCGCTCGTAGATCGTCACGGACTCTTCGAGCGGCACCTTGCCGTCCTCGAGCCGCTTCACGATCGTCTCGAGTTCCTCGATCGCGCGCTCGAAAGTGAGCCTGGAGACGTCGACTTGGGTGTTTTCGGCCATATCCGTTTCCGATTGCCCGGTTCGCTTTTCTCAACGAGAAAACAGAGTTCTGCGGGCGCAATGTGGCGGGTGTCGTCAGACGCCCATCAGGGCGCCGACATGCGCCGTAACAGATTCTTTCAGTCCTTGCAGGTCATAGCCGCCCTCAAGCACCGAAACAACGCGGCCCCCGGCGGTCTTGTCGGCAAGATCCATCAGCTTGCGCGTCACCCAGGCGTAGTCCTCCGCGCGCAGGTTCAGCGAGGCCAGCGGATCGCGGTAATGTGCATCGAAGCCCGCGGAGATGACGACAAGCTCGGGGCTGAACTTGGTCAGTTGCGGCAGGATCAGGTCCTCGAACGCGGAGCGGAACTCCGGCCCGCCGTCCTCGGAGGCGAGCGGCGCGTTGACGATGGTGTCGTGGTCGCCGCGCTCCCCGCGCGCGCCGGTGCCCGGAAACAGCGGCATCTGATGGGTCGAGCAGTACATCACCGTCGGGTCCGACCAGAAGATGTCCTGCGTGCCGTTGCCGTGATGCACGTCGAAATCGACGATGGCCGCACGTTTGATGCCATATTTGCGCTGCGCGTGGCGCGTGGCGATCGCGACATTGTCGAAGAAGCAGAAGCCCATCGGCTTGCCGATCTCGGCGTGATGGCCGGGCGGGCGCACCGCGACGAAGGCGTTGCGATGCTCGCCCGTCATCACTGCTTCGGTGGCCGCGACCGCGCCGCCGACGCCGCGCATCACCGCTTCCCACGTGCCCGGCGACATCGAGGTGTCGCCGTCGATATAGATCTGTCCGCTGGTCGGCGCGATGTGACGCAATTCGGTGACGTAATGCTCGTTGTGGCACAGCGTGACGAGATCGAGATCGCCCTCCGGCGCCTGGTCGCGCACCAGATACTGGAAACGCTCATGCGACAGCGCTTCCTCTACCGCGCGCAGGCGATCCGGCCGCTCGGGGTGTCCCGGCGGCGTGACATGGTCGAGGCAGGCCTTGTGGGAGAGGAGAAGCGTGCTCATCAGGTCGGCCTCACAGGGAACGGGCTCTTGACGTCGCTTGGCGCATCCGGGGCCAAAACGCAAACCCAATCTATGCGCTTGGATGGGAATGGCAAAGGGCTGTCCCGTTCCGCCCCCGTTTGGTCCGGATCAATTCACGCGCAGGATACGGGTCGGTGGCAGCGGACCGATCGGTCCGTGTGCCCGGAAGAACGCGAACAGGGCATCCGCATCGTAGCCGCCATATTGCGGCGCCGTGCCCTGTTTGGCGACCGTGAAACCGTCGCCGCCGACCGCGAGGTAATCGTTGAGGGTGACGCGATAGCCGCTTCCAGGCTCGAGCGGCCTGCCGTTGAGCGTCATCCTGTCGGCGATGATGCGTTCGCCGAACGGCTTCAGCGCGTCCCAGGTATAGCTGAACCCGTTCGAGACCTGGAGGATCCGCGGTCGCTTCGGGTCGAGCCATTGCTGTTCCAGCATGTCCTTGAGCTGGCTGCCTGTGAGCGTCATGGTGACGAGGCGGTTGCGGAACGGCTGGCTCGCGAACACGTCGCCGAAGGACACCGCACCGTTCTCCCTCGGAACGATATCGGTGCGGATGCCGCCGGGATTGGTGAGTGCGATGACGGCGCTGCCGTCCTTGGCGTCCTTCGTCGCGGCAAGCTGCGCGTCCGCAATGACGTCGCCCAGCGCGCTTTCCCCTGCTTCGTTCGGAACGCGCGACAGCATCTGCGTCACCGATCCGGCTGGTCGGTTGGCAATCGGCGCGGAGACCTTGTCATAGGCCTCGATCAGCGCGGTCTGCTCGGGATCCTTCGCCAGCGAGGCGTTGGCGACGATGACGTTCTCGCCCCTGGCGCTGACGATGTCGCGTGTTGCCGGATCGAGCTCGAGGTCGATCGCCGTGACCAGCGTGCCGTATTTGTCGCCGCTGGTGACGAGCCGCCCGTCGACGTCGCAGACATAGGCGCGGTGGGTGTGTCCGCTGACGACGACGTCGACGGCGCGGTCGAATTTCTTCACGATGTCGACGATGGGGCCCGTGATAGCCGGGCATTCATTGTAGTCGCCGGCCGGCTCGCCGCCCTGGTGGATCAGCACCACGATCGCTTCCACGCCACGCGCCTTCAGTTGTGGCACCAGCGCATTCACCGTCTCGGCCTCATCGCGGAATTCGAGCCCTGCAATGCCGGCGGGCGAGACGATTCCGGCGGTCTCCTTCAAGGTCAGTCCGATGAAGGCGACGGGGATGCCGTCGAACTCCCGAATCTCATAGGGCGGCAGCACGCTCTTGCCGGTCGCCGTCTCAATGGTGGAGGCGGCGAGATAACGGAATTTGGCGCCGGTGAAGGGATGCGGTCCCTGGCAGCCGTCGACCGGATGGCAGCCGCCGTCCTGCATCCTGAGCAGCTCGGTCTTGCCCTCGTCGAATTCGTGATTGCCGACCGAAGTGATCGCGAGCCCCATCATCGAGAGCGACTCGACCGTGGGCTCGTCGTGAAACATCGCCGACAGGAACGGGCTCGCCCCGATCAGGTCGCCGGCGGCAACGAAGATCGTGTTCTTGTGCCCCTCGCGCAGCTGCTTCACCAGCGTCGCCATGTACTCGGCCCCGCCGGCCGCCACCGTCACCTTCTTGGCCTTGTCCTCGGGATCGCCGATCCGGATACCGCCCGGCGACGGGCGCAGATTGCCGTGGAAATCGTTGATCGCCAGGATGCGGAGCTCGACCGGCGCGGCCGTCTGGGCGGAGGCGGGGAGGGCGGCGAGTGCCAGGGTGAAGGCGATCAGGCGGAGAAGATATTGCATGGAACAAGATTAGTCGTTGCGCGCGGAGATTTCACGATGCTTTCACTGACATTCCGGGGCGCGACGAAGTCGCGAGCTATGACGCGCAATTGCGCATCTGAGAATCCATCCACTAACTCTGCGCCCCAATGGATTCCGGGCTCGCGCTTCGCGTGCCCCGGAATGACGAGTGGGCCCTACCGCTTCTTCCTGTTCGTAAACGCATTGAACGCGGCGATCGCTTCGTCCGATTTCAGCCGCTCGCCGAACAGATGACCTTCCTGGTCGATACGGCGGGTAAGCTCCTCGGACGGGGCGCGCAGCAATTTGCGTGAGGTTGCTACGGCCTCGGCGGGCAGCCGGCAGATCTCGCGCGCCACCTTGCGCGCCTCGACCTCGGTATGTCCCGGCGAGACCACGGTGTTGACGAAGCCTGCCGCGTGCGCTTCCGCCGCGGTGAAGGTCCGTCCCATCACCAGCATCGCAAAGGCGCGCTGGTAGCCCATCGTATTCGGCATCAAGAGGCTGGCGGCGCCGACCGGCACGAGGCCGAGATGGATATAGGGCGCGGAGAAGGTCGCAGCGTTCGAGGCGAGCACGTAGTCGCAGTGGAACAGCATTACGGTGCCCATGCCGATCGACGCGCCGTCGACCGCCGCGATGACCGGCTTGACGTTGAGGGCGAGCGAATAGAGAAACTTGGCGCCGTCGGACAATGTCTCGGGGCGTGATGTGTCGGCGTGCAGGAAATCGTCGATGTCGTCGCCGGCGGTGAACACGCCGGAGCCGCCGGTAATGATCATGCAGCGGATGTCGGGATTGTTCTGCGCGGTGTCGATCGCGCGGCTCATCTCCCGATACATGTGCTGTGTGATCGCGTTCTTCTTGCCCGGGCGGCGCAGGGTGATCACCCGCGTTCCACGCTCTTCGGTGACGACGATATTGCCGTTCGGCATAGGGGCCCCCTGCGTTCGCCGCGACGCTTGCCGTGGGTGAGTCTCGCAAGGCTAAGCCTACATGATCTTGCAGGCGTGCCAATCCGCTCGCTCCTCCGTTTCGACGACGATGCCCCTGATCCCGGTGCATGGCGCCGCCGCCGCGGCTGTATTCCGTTCGTTCTTGTTTAGGGCACTGGCGGCGGGGATCCTACTGTGGCGGCCGGGGAGAACGGCTCGAGAGTCGCACAACCTATCACCGTCACACTGAGGTGCTGGAGCGAAGCCAGGATGACGGGTAGGTGGGAAGCTAGCTACCCCAGCAGCACCGCATCCGCCGCCGCGACGGACTCCGCGCTCTCCGTCACGGTGCGTTCGAGCGCGCCGGCCTGCACCGTGATGTTCTCGGCGAAGAAGCGCGCGAGCGAGACATAGCGCGATGCGTTCGTGTTGCCCTCGGCCTTGGCGGCGAGCGCTTCGGAAGCCAGCATGCAGCCGCCGAGCGTGGCGCCGAACTGCTGTAGATACGGCGTCGCGCCTGCAAGCGCCTCGTTGGGCGCAGATGCGACGCGCTCCAGGAGCCACTTGCTGGTGCGCGTCAACGCCTCCAGCGCCTCGCGCAGCTTTGTGCCCGTGGTGCCGAAGGCGGGATCGTTGGAGGCTTCGACCTGTTTGACGGTTGCCGAGAGTTCGTCGAGCAGCGCCCACACGGCGGCGCCGCCGTTGGCCGCGAGCTTGCGCGTGACGAGGTCGATCGCCTGGATGCCGTTGGTGCCTTCGTAGATCGCGGTGATGCGGGCATCGCGATAGTGCTGTGCCGCGCCGGTCTCCTCGATGAAGCCCATGCCGCCGTGCACCTGCACGCCGAGATAGGCGACCTCGTTGCCGATATCGGTTGAATAGGCCTTTGCCATCGGCGTCAGCAGCGCCGCCCGCGCGGCAGCATCAGCACGGACCTTGGGGTCTTTGGCGCGCATGGAGACGTCGAGCGCGACGGCGGTCGCATAGCAGATGGTCCGCGCGGCGGCGGTCTGCGCCCGCATCCGCATCAGCATGCGCTTGACGTCGGGATGGACGAAGATCGCGTCCGAACCGTCGCCCTTCTTGCCGACGGCGCGGCCCTGCTTGCGCTCCTGCGCATAGGCGAGCGCCTGCTGATAGGCGCGATCGGCGACGCCGACGCCCTCGAGACCGACGCCGAGGCGGGCCTGGTTCATCATCGTGAACATGCAGCGCATGCCCTGATTCTCTTCGCCGACCAGAAAGCCGATCGCGCCGCCATGATCGCCCATGGTCATGGTGCAGGTGGGGGAAGCATGCATGCCGAGCTTGTGCTCGACCCCGCTAGCGAAGACGTCGTTGCGTGCGCCGAGCGAGCCGTCGGCATTGACCATGAATTTGGGAACAAGAAAGAGAGAAATTCCCTTGGTGCCGGCGGGCGCGTCCGGAAGGCGCGCGAGCACGAAATGAACGATGTTGTCGGTCATGTCGTGCTCGCCATAGGTGATGAAGATCTTCGTCCCCTTGATGCGGTAGGTGCCGTCGGCCTGCCGCTCGGCGCGGGTACGCAGCGCGCCGACGTCGGAGCCGGCCTGCGGCTCGGTGAGCTGCATCGTGCCGGTCCATTCGCCGGAGACGAGTTTTTCGAGATAGATCGTCTTCAGCTCGTCGCTGCCGTGCGCGTCCAGCGCCTCGATCGCGGAGGCCGTCAGCAGCGGGCAGAGGCCGAAGGCGACGTTGGAGGCGCTCCAGATCTCGGTGCAGGCGGCGTTGATGGCGAGCGGCAGGCCCTGGCCGCCAAAATCCTCGGGGCCGGAGACCGCGTTCCAGCCGCCCTCGGTCCAGCGCTTGTAGGCGTCCGGCCAGCCCGGCGCGGTCGTGACCTTGCCGCCGTCGAGCTTGATGCCGTGCTCGTCGCCGACATGGTTGAGCGGCGCCAGCACATCGGTTGCGAACTTGCCGGCTTCCTCGAGCACGGCGCTGGCAATATCGGCGTCGAAATCGCCATAATGGCCGGCCTCCACGGCGGCCTTCAGGCCGGCGCCATGGTTGAGCGACAGCAGCATGTCAGAGATTGGCGCGCGATAGGTCATGGCTTACTCCCGTGGACGAGGTATTGGCGCCCTATTCCCATGAAACGGGAGAGGTCTCAATGGGCGGGACGCCAGGCCGGCGTCGGTCCGAAACGGGGCCATCGCCGCGCCCGACATGATATAATAGGGTGTGGCGCGGCCGATCCCGAAGCTGTGGTATTTTGCCCCTCCAGGCGGTTGAAATGCCGCTTCTCTCCCTATAGACCGGCTGCGACCGAGGGAATCTGCGGTAGCCCATTCTTCCGCCGTTCCGTCAGTCGCCTGTTGGGGCGTAGCCAAGCGGTAAGGCAGCGGATTTTGATTCCGCCATTCGGAGGTTCGATCCCTCCCGCCCCAGCCACCAGAGATTGCTCTACGATCAAAAAGCTCTTTGAAGTTGTGTGCTTTTAGCCACGCTGAAAGCCCCGCGCTAGTGACCAGCGCAGGGAGCAATCCCAGCCCTCACCAGCGGACTTAGGAAGATTAGGCGCGCTGGGAACGCGGCGGCACGCTAGACGCGGCAGAACATGATGCAATCATCCACCGTGCGCCCCGTTCGGTGCGCTCGGACTCAAATCAGGCAACTGCTCGATGTAGCGCTCAATCTCGGTGGGCAGGATAATGGTCGAGTGCCCATGTTTCTTGGCCTTCAACGCGCCGCGCACGATCATGCGGTCGAGCGTCGTGACCGAAACCCGCAGCTCCCGCGCCGCTTCCTTCCGCGTCAGAAACCACCTACCCGGTGACGGCTCCTTCCGCTCGTTGCGCGCTGGCCTAGCAATCTCCGCATCCATAGTGCGATCCCTTATGCTTGGGTTGTGTCCCGCATCGCCAGCGACACCCTCAATTCACGTGCAGACTCCTTGCGAGTCAGAAACGTCAGCCCGACTGATGGTACGGGTGGCGGACTCCGCATTTTGCGTGTGTGCGTCATGACATCCGCATCCCTTTAGACCATGGTAGTTGAACCGCCGCGTCGTCTGATCACCTGACCATCGATCTGGGTCGAGGATCATTTAGCTACTCATAGTCTGTAGATTCAAAGTCGTCATCTCCACAAGCCTGCGCACCATTCTTCTTGTGGATGATGGCATGCCCTCTAAGCAGCAGCTTCGTAAGCCGAGTCCCGCGCTTACGCAGATCTTAGCGCGCAATGTAGTGCGCTTGCGACGCGCGAAAGGGTTGTCCCAAGAAGCGTTGGCTGATGTGTGCGGTCTTCACCGAACCTATGTGGGGTCAGTCGAACGCGGGGAGCGAAACGTAACCTTGAGTACACTCGAAGTTTTTGCCGATGCCCTCAAAGTCTCGGTGATTGACTTGTTGACCAAGGGCGTTGATGACACTCGCCGCTCGCGATGACCCGCAGCGGGAGCTGAAGGGGAGCTTCGTGACCACGTTGCGCACCGTCTTTGTCGCAAGCAGCGGACTTATTTCAGCTTGAATACGCCGGGTGACGTTTGCTCCGCCGGGCGCGCCTCCTTGAGTTCGGAGCCGAACAATCGAACAACCAAATCTAGAGAAAATCCTAGCTCATCCTCTACACCCGCCTCCCGCACCTTTTTTTGGTCAGTTAAGAGCTTCCAGCATTTGAGAAGCCACTGCGGCTGTTCCATCGGAATTTCGTTATCTAGGGGCTCGTTCTTATTGTAGCGGTTGAAGCTGATCTGCTTCCGGAAAAGGATGTATTGGTACTCGTCAATGATCCCAATCTGCTTGGCGCGGTGAGCTATTGCCTGCATAGACACTCGCCAGCGAGCCTTCATGCCTTCCAAGTGTTTCAGGCGAGCAGAGTAAAACTCGCGCAACATTGCATTGCGCGGCAGTAACAGAGAGCCAGCAAACATGTTGGCTTCGCTTTCGATGTGCTCGCGAATGTCCTTATTCTCTAAGTCTTCCTGTGCAATGTGACGATGGAGCAGCAAATGCCCTAGTTCGTGCGCAGCATCGAACCTAGAACGGGAGGAGGATTTCTTTTCAGAGCCAAGCAATACATATGGGCGTTGCCGTATCCAGCAGGAAAAAGCGTCGATTTCATCTGAACCGAGTTCGAAGCGAGTCACGACAATGCCGTGTGTTTCGAATAACGCTATGACGTTAGCAATTGGCCCTTCACCTAGTCCCCAATGCTTCCTCACTGACGATGCAATTTCATCAATCTCATTCAGCGTATAGCCAGATTCTGCTTTAGCAGGCGGAACATCCGGCAAATTGACAACTGGGAGCTTGATGTTTTGCCCAATAAACCCGACCAACTCCCACAGCCATTTTGTTTTAACATCCAGAGCGTAGTTGACCTTATTCGACCGCGTTCCGATGCTGCGGAAAAAGCGCGTCCCTCTGATACCGTCAAAAGAAGGGCTGGATCGCAGGAAAAAGGAAACGGGCTGCTCCAAAATTTCGGCCATACGCAGCAAGACCGACATGTCTGGCCGTCGGTCGCCGGTCTCGTAGTAGCCGATAGCCTGCCCGGTCAGCCCAAGATCGCGAGCCAATTCGGCGCGCGACATCTGCCGCACTAGCCGAGCCTCGACCAAGCGCTGCGGCACAAATCCGGTGGTTCTGTCTGGAAAGGCAACTAGCTTACTCATCGTCCCTTAGGTGTCGTTGGATATTTTCTATCGTTTCTGGGTCCGGCGATTCAGACGGGCCTTCCGGCGGCGGTAGATCGGTCAGCGGCATCTCGTGGGGCATTCGCATTAAATTCGGAGACCGATAGATATGCCGATTGCGCTCCGGATGGGGATACGCAAGATGCGCGAAATTGAGTTCTTGGTAGCCGTGCAGAATGTGAAGCAATCGGCGTTCGCCATCCTTGGCTGCTTCCTCTCTGGCGCGGATTAGATTTTCGTCCCAATCATCAAACAAACCAACTTCATTCAATTCCGCGTAGTTGTTGCGGAACACTGCTAGACGAGGCTTTTTGCGGGGGTCTTCGACTTGGTTGATCGTGATCCTGGCGCGGGCGGTCAGCATTACAAAATGTTTGCCGGTCGGTCTGGCGAAAAACTCCCATGTTCCATCGAAGGAGGGCAGGCTGCCATTCTTGACCAGCTTCTGAAATTCGTATGACGCCGCTAGCATGATTAAGTCGCCGCGCTGATACTTGCCGCCCGGTGTCCCGAGGTAAGGCGACCCATCGATAGTGGCGTCGGCAGCGAGGTAGGCGCGACGAATTGTAGTGGGAATGAGTGGCCAAATCGATTGAGGCACCTCTTCGGTGGTAAATTGCTCTGCCGGGTTATCGGACACAGTCCAGCTCCGTTGTGATTTGCGCTGGACAACAAAATCCGATTTTTACATCAAAATGTCAACAGAAGGTTAGCGAGCCTTCCACCGGCATTTTGAGAACCCGCAGGACTACCTTCCGCTCAGGAGCCAGAAAGCCAAAGAAAAAGGCGGCCCGCTAAGGCCGCCCTTTCCTTTTCGACTGTCTCTGGGGGGAGGGTGCGAACACCCCGCATGGCCCAAAGCGCATGGTCGTGACCGTAGTGCCTACAACGTCCAAGTCAACATTTGGTTGACGGGAACCTCATCAAAATTGCATGCTCGACGCGAACTTTTTTCCGAAACTCCAGCGTTTTCAGCGCATTAAATGGCAGAAAATTTTAGCGCCCAAGAACAGATGGCGATCCCGGTCGTCTTATCAACCCCGCGTTTCCAAACTTTCCTAGCCGCTAGAAATAACAATGCTCTCAAGGCGTTACAGTTATATCATTGGAACGCACAGGTCTCTGCGGCATTTCTCTACCCCTTGCACGTCTTTGAAATTTGCTTGAGGAACGCGGTCGCGAATGCGGCGGAATCAGCTTACCTCACCCCCGACTGGCCGTGGTCCACAGCCTTCGAAACGAGCTTGCCAGCCACTCAGTCCTTGCAGCGATTCAGCCCACGGCGCGAACTCGTAGCTACCCGAGATTGGCAACCCCGCCCTCAGCAAACGACCGGAAAGGTCATTGCAGAACTCAAATTCGCTTTTTGGGTCTCGATGTACACGGGACGGCACGACGGCCGTCTCTGGAATCATTATTTGCGCAGGGAGTATCCGAACCTCCCTCAAGGGATGACAGTAGCAGCCGCCAGAGAAAAGATACGTAATGCGGCCGACAAGATCAGAGACTTGAGGAATAGAATTGCTCACCACGAGCCGATCTTCTCAAGAGATCTAAAGGTTGAGTACGGACTGCTTGCCGAGATCGTCGGATATCGGTGCGGACATACGGCCGCTTGGATGAAGCGAACCCAAGACGTCATGTGGCTGCTCGACCTACAGCCCTAGTGACCTCCAAATTGCAGTTGGGGGTAATGTAATGGTGATCCTTGACGTCGTTCGAATCAAACAGGCTTTGGAATCAAAAGAGGAATCAAAATCGGCGATCAGACGTTCACGTGTGGTGTTAAGTCCACGTCGGGCATGAGGTTTTTCTGAGGTTCGATCCCTCCCGCCCCAGCCAGTTGATCTTGCTTACTTAAATCGTCTTCTTGGTTGCTTCCTTTGGGAAGGCGGATTCCGCCGCCCGTCGAAGGCCTGACGCAACGCGTAGAAATGCGCGACTGCGACTCCTGGCAAATCTAAACTGACCTAAGCCGATTCCACACCGGTGCGGTTTCGCGGCGGCGATCCAGTCAACGGCTATACCTGGTGCAAAGCGCGCGAGCGCAAAAACATCGCCGCAATCCTGAGCTTAGTCGAGTCTGCGCTAAAGCCAAGAAGGCGCCGGCAAAAATCAGGAGATGCGCCCATGGCGAATCTGACCAGGCGGCAACTCGGAACGCTTTTGGTGTCCGCTGCCGCCGCCTCCGCGTCGTATTCGAGTGCCGCCGCAACAGCGCAAGATGGATCGCCGGATGAGCGCGCGAAGGCGGTTGAACAGCAAATGACGGATGACGAGCGGTTCTCGCTTATCATCAGTCTACTTGGGGCTGTTCCTACCCTCGGCGTGCCGCGCGACAAGCGTATTCCTGAAGCCGTCACGAACATGAGTGCGGGCTTCACGCCCGGAATCCCGCGGCTCGGGATCCCTGCATTGCAGTCGAGCGACGCCAGCATGGGTGTCACCAACCCCGGTTATCGCCTGGACGACAAGGGTGCCACGGCATTCCCCGCCTCCATCGTCGTGGGGGCCAGCTTCAATCCCAAGCTCGCGCGTGACGGTGGTGAGGCGATCGGTCGCGAAGCCCGTGTGCGCGGCTTCAACATCATGCTGGCGGGCGGTGTCAATATTACCCGCGATCCGCGCAACGGCCGGAATTTCGAATACTACTCCGAAGATCCTTTCCACAGCGCCGTCCTCGCGGCGGAAGCAGTCAACGGGATCCAGGGCGAGGGCGTCATCTCGACGCTCAAGCACTACGCGCTGAACTGCAACGAGACGAACCGGCACTGTCTTTGCCGTGGGGGCAGGACGCGGTCATCGAGGCTGCGGCCAGCGTCAACTCGAACACGATCGTCGTGCTCGAAACCGGAAATCCCGTCTCGATGCCGTGGCGCGACAAGGTCAGGGCGATCGTGCAGGCCTGGTATCCCGGGCAGAGCGGCGGACAGGCCATCGCCGAGGTGCTAACCGGCAAGGTAAATCCCTCGGGGCGCCTGCCCATCACGTTTCCGGAAAGCCTTGCCCAAACTCCACGGCCGGAGCTGCCGGGCATTGAGACGCCTTGGGGAACGCCGACAACGATCAACTACAATGAAGGTGCGGAGGCCGGGTACCGCTGGTACGCGCAGAAGAATCTCAAACCGCTTTACGCCTTTGGGCACGGGCTGAGCTACACGAGTTTCTCCTACAGCGACCTGAAAGTGAGCGGCGGCGCGACCGTTCTTGCGTCGTTCACGGTCACGAATACCGGTCCTCGCGACGGCACCGACGTGCCGCGGGCGTACCTGACCGAGGCGCCCGACGAAAAGCGTATGCGGCTTGTCGGCTTCGAGCGCATCACTTTGAAGCCGGGTGAAGCAAAACGCGTGAGCGTGACTGCCGATCCGCGCTTGCTTGCGCGCTTCGACACCCAGTCCGGCCGCTGGAGAATCCTGGACGGTCGCTACCGAATTGCACTTGGCAAATCGGCCGAAGATCTTGTGCTAGACGCTGAGATGCAATTGCCGATGCGTTCATTCGGCGTGTGAGGTCATGAACGCGCGAGACGTTGGGTAGACGGTTTTCACAATTTATCGTGATGCGCGATGATGATGAGGTTTGACCAGCATCAATCCCTGCATATCACCGGCAGCTTAGATTTCTCCTTGCGCGTTCGTCCCACGTTGCAGCGGAGATTGTCATGAAAGCACTCGTCTACAATGGCCCCGGGAGGAAGACCCTGGAGGAGAGGTCGAAGCCGGAGATCTCCGCTCCGACCGATGCCATCGTGAGGCTTGTGAAGACGACGATCTGCGGGACCGACCTTCATATCTTGAAAGGCGATGTTCCAACCTGCGCGCCCGGCCGCATCCTCGGCCATGAAGGCGTTGGTGTCATCGACAAGGTCGGAAACGCCGTTACCGCATTCAAGCCTGGCGATCGCGTCATTATCTCCTGCATTTCCTCTTGCGGGACGTGTGACTACTGCCGGCGCGGCATGTATTCTCATTGCGCGAATGGCGGATGGATCCTCGGCAACCGGATCGACGGAACGCAGGCGGAGTTCGTTCGCACGCCTTTCGCCGATACCAGCCTCTATCATGTACCGGCTGGAGCCGAAGAAGACGCGCTGGTGATGCTCAGTGACATTCTTCCGACCGGATTTGAATGCGGCGTGCTTAACGGCAAGGTTCAGCCTGGATCAACCGTCGCAATCGTCGGCGCCGGCCCGATCGGGCTGGCGGCGCTTCTGACGGCGCAGTTTTACTCGCCGGCCGAAATCATCATGATAGACCTCGACGACAATCGGCTGGAGGTGTCGTCCCGCTTCGGCGCCACGACGGTGATCAACAACAAGGATGGCAGGGCGGTCGAAAAGGTCATGGAGATGACGGGCGGCCGCGGCGTCGATACTGCTATCGAAGCTGTCGGTGTGCCGGCCAGTTTCATCACTTGCGAGGATATCGTAGGGCCGGGCGGTGTCATCGCCAACGTCGGGGTTCACGGCGTCAAGGTGGACCTGCATCTGGAGCGCCTATGGGACCGGAATATCTCGATCACGACGAGGCTCGTCGATACCGTGACGACGCCAATGCTGCTCAAGACGGTGCAGTCGCACAAGATCGACGCCAAGAAGCTCGTTACGCATCGATTCAAGTTCGAGAAGATCATCGAGGCTTATGAGACGTTCGCCGCCGCTGCCAGTACTCGCGCACTCAAGGTCCTGATCGAATTTGAGACCTGAACTTCGGCGGACAGCAGAGGTCTTCGAACGAAATCTCGGGCCGGCTCCAGGCTCGCCATCCCACGCGGGCTCAATCGACTCTGGAGCGACGGTGGCCTGCAATATGCGCCTCCCATGCGCTGACGCCAGATCGCAAGAGCTGGACTCGGATACTGAAGCACAGCCCCGAATACGCGGGCCCCGTTTTTGCCGGGACCTATCTCCGGTGAGGCTGTCGCCAATTGGAAACAACTGCCAAGCTATTGATCGTGCTAAGACGCTTTAAAACGCGCAGCGTTACTGTTGGTATGCGATCAAGTGTTGGGAGATATCGTCCGCCGCAGCCTTCAGTGCGGGCATGTATTTCTTGAATAGCGCCTTTGGCGAATGGCGCGCCAGATTTGTGGACAGGTTGATAGCCGCGACCGTGCTGCCGTTAGCGCCGTAGATCGGGACGGCCATGCCGAACGCACCAAGTTCGAGTTCTTCGACAACCATGCTCCAGCCCTCCAAGCGGACCTTTTCGATTTCGTGTTCGAGCTTGCGAAGGTCGGTCACCGTCGTTCGCGTCCATTGACGCCTTTCCGAATTGGCCAGCGCCGCCGAGCATTCGTCCTTCGGCAGACCTGCAAGAAGCACGCGTCCCATAGACGTACAGAATGCCGGAATACGACTTCCGGTGGTCAATCCGCGTCGCAGTACGCTCGTGACCTCGGCGCGCGCGATGTAGAGGACGTCTGTGCCGTCGAGCACCGAGATGGCGACGACCTCGTCGGCCTTGCGGGATAGTGTCTCGATCACGGGCTGCGCCACCTCCCTCAGCGATAGCGACGACAGATACGAAAAGCCCAGTTGAAGAATGCGCGGAGTGAGCATGAAGTCGTCACCCTCCTGGCGCGCCATTCCAAGAGTGACGAGCGTGTATAGCAAGCGGCGTGCGCCGGCCCTCGGCAGATTTGTGTGCCGCGCGACCTCGGTGAGAGTTAGCTTGCGGTGATCACCGAACGCCGAAATGACGGCGAGCCCCTTCGCGAAGGCTTCGACAAAGGTGTCGCTGCCGCCGGGCCACTTCGAGATGTCTGTCCACGGATCGCTGACACGTACAGGCATTATATTGCCAAACCCCTCGGCTTGTGGTTATCGTTGTTCGATAGTCGACTTTAAGTTCGACAGTCGAACATTGGAAGGGGGATGATGCGACGATCTCTTAATTTGCTGAAGGTTCTGGCTCTGGGAGCGGCCTGTCTGGCGGCTTCAACCGCGGCGGCCCAGGATTTTCCGACCCGGCCGATCAAGATCGTCGTGCCCGCCGCTGCCGGCGGCCCCACGCACATCACTGCGCAGATGCTCGCGGAATAGATGCAGGCATCGCTCGGCCAGCCGGTGATCGTCGAGCCAAAGCCCGGCGCCGGGAACAATCTTGGCGCGGACTTTGTCGCGAAAAGTGCACCGGATGGTTACACGCTCCTGTTTGCCACAACCGGCACGCACGCGATCAACCAGACACTGTTCAAGAAGCTGCCGTTCGATCCGATCAAGGATTTCGAGCCGGTTTCGCTGGTGGTGCAATATCCACTGTTGCTCGTTGTTTCGTCGAGCTTGCCGGTGAACTCGGTCAAGGAACTGATCGAGTACGCCAAGAAAAATCCCGGAAAGCTCAATCGCGCATCCGGTGGAATGGGTACGTCGATGCATCTGTCGGGCGAATTGTTCGTCAAGATGGCCGACATCGATGCACCTCATATTCCATACAAGGGCAGTGCGCCTGCGCTCAGCGATCTCATGGGCGGACATGTTCAGCTAATGTTTGACTCCATGATTACGGCCATGCCGCTCGTTGAGGGTGGTCAATTACGCGCGCTGGCAGTCACAGGCAAAAAGCGCTCTCCCGTGCTTCCCGACGTGCCAACCATCGCCGAAAGCGGGCTGCCGGACTACGAGGCGACTGGCTGGACCGGCATAGTGGTGCCGGCGGGGACGCCGCGGGATGTCATCATGAAGCTGAATGGCGCGATCGTGGCTGCGATCAAGTCTCCCGCTGTGCAGGAGGCATTCAGGAAGCAGGCGGCAGAACCCGTTGGTTCGTCACCGGAAGAGTTTGCCGCGTTCATCCGCCAGGAAACCGACAAGTGGGGTGCCACCATTCGTGCCGCGGGCATCAGTGCTGACTGACCTTTGTCATCTGTCATTCCTGAATCGGAAGAAGAGCGCTCATGCTTCAATCCCTGGTCTCCGAGAAGAAAATCGATTGTGACGTTCATGTCACGTTGCCGACGACAGCGAAGCTGGTGCCGTATCTCGACGCCTACTGGCGCGAGCAGGTCACCACGCGTGGAATCGATCGTCTGGAACTGACCAGCGACATCTCGAACATCAGTCCGGCCTTGCGGCCGGACTGGAAGGCGAGCAGCGATGTCGAGACAGTCCGGACGCTGGCGCTGGAACCGTTCGGCACCGATATCGCCATCTGCAACTGCCTTTACGGCGCTCAGGCGGTCTACAATGCAGACCTCGCCGTGGCGTTGTGCCGTGCGATGAATGACTGGCTTGCCGAAGAGTTCCTGAGCAAGGACGAACGGCTGCGCGGATCGATCGTCTTACCCTGGCAGCATCCCGAAAAGGCTGCCCTGGAAATCGAGCGGCTCGCATCCGACCGGCGATTTGTTCAGGTGTCGATGATCGCCATGGGCGATATGCCGCTCGGCCATCGCGCCCTCTGGCCGATCTATGCGGCCGCCGAGGCCCACGGCTTTGCAGTCGGGATACATGCCGGCACCGCCTATCGGTTTGCCCCCTGGACCAATGGATGGCCTTCCTATCACATCGAGGATCAGGCCGCGCAAAGCGTCGGTGTGCAGACGCAATTGCTCAGTCTGATTACCGAAGGTGTGTTCGAAGAATACCCGAAGCTGAAGGTCGTGTTGATAGATTCCGGCGTGACATGGCTTCCGCCGTTCCTGTGGCGCATTGACAAGCTCTGGCGGGGCCTGCGGATGGAAGTTCCGTGGCTCAAGAGGTCTCCAACAGAAATTGTATCGGAGCATGTACGCCTGACGCTGCAGCCGTTCGATGGCCCCAACGATGCGCAAGTGATTCAGGAATTGGTCGCGCAGATTGGTGAGCACATGCTGCTCTTCTCAACCGACTATCCCCGTTGGAATTTCGACGGTACCGACGCTGTGCCGCTAAGAGGGCAGCCGGATCTGATGCGAAAGCTTCGCACGGAAAATCCTTTTGAAACCTACGCTCGGCTGCGGGAGGTCTGACATGACGGTGATCGAGAGTCCTCAGGCGGGAGTCGCCAAGAAGGTGGATGCCGGAATCGTCGATTGCGATATTCATCCGCTTCCGAAGAGCCCCAAAAGCCTGTACCCGTTTCTGCCCAAGCGGTGGCAGGAGCATTCCGAGCAATTCGGCGGGCATCTGCGGCAACCCTTCATTAACACGACGCAGTATCCGCGTTCGGCGCCGTTGATTTGTCGCCGCGATGCATGGCCACCATCCGGTGGGCCCCCGGGCTCCGATCTCGACTTCATGCGGGAGCAGCATCTCGATCCGTTTAACATCATCAACGGCATTCTCATCCCGCTGTTCGGAAACGTTGGAAGCGAGCGTAACCTCGGCTACGCCGAGGCGCTCGCCACGGCGCACAACGATTGGCAGATAGCGGAGTGGCTGGACAAGGAACCGCGCCTGCGCGGCACGCTTGTCGTTTCGCAGGACGATCCCGTTGCCGCGGTCAAGGAAATCGAACGCTGCGCACGAGACCGCCGCTTTGTGCAGATCATGCTGGCGCCGCGCAGCAGCGAGCCGCTCGGGCGGCAACGTTACTGGCCGATCTATGAAGCGGCCGAAGCTCACGATCTGCCGCTTGGCATTCATTCCTATGGCATCGGCGGTCACGCGTCGACAGGTGGCGGCTGGCCGTCATTCTATATGGAAGAACATTACGCCACCACGATGGGCGGACCGGCGACCATGAGCAGCCTCGTTTTTGAAGGTGTGTTCGAGCGATTTCCCACGCTCAGGGTTGTTTTGGTGGAAATCGGCTTCGCGTGGGTGCCCAGTTTTGTCTGGCGCATGGATCGTTTGTGGGAACGGATGCGCAGCGAGGTCCCTCATCTGATTCACCCGCCGTCACATTATGCGAAGCGAAATTTCTGGTACACGACCCAACCGATGGAGGAGCCGGGCGGGCAAAACGACTTGCGCCGCACTTTTGATTGGGTCGGCTGGGACCGGCTGCTGTTCTCCACCGACTATCCGCATTGGGATCAGGACGATCCTGCGTACGCCTTCAACGTCAAGCTGACGCCTACAGAGCGCCGGCAAATCTGCCGCGACAACGCCGAACAGTTCTACCGGTTCTGAACATGCCGAGACATCGTATCGCTTTCGTCAAAGAAATCCCGCCAGGGAGCAACAAGGTCGTGAATATCCGCGGCCGTGAAATCTGCGTTTTCAATGTGGGTGGTGACTTTTTCGCGCTGCTCAATCGTTGCCCGCATGAGGGCGCAAAGCTCAGCCGTGGTGTTGTCGTTGGGTTGCCGGAATCGGAAACGCCCGGCTGTTACAAGCTCTCGCGGCCTGGTGAAATTCTCCGGTGTCCCTGGCACGGATGGGAATTCGATCTGAAGACAGGCAAGTCGCATTGCGATCCAGAGCGCATGTTCACGAAGCAATACAAGACGTGCATCGAGAACGAGACTGTGGTCACAGGACGCGGGCTTCAAGCCGAGACATTCCCGGTCGTCGTCGAAGAGGCAACAGTCTTCGTTGAAATGTAACCGGCCGTTGCGACATTCCCCACAAGATGCACAAGAAGAGAAGACGATGAGCGAGGACGGTTGGCACGCGATCTGTCAGGATAGCGATCTCGAAGAAGGCGGGATGTTGCCCTTCGAGGTCGGTGAGCTTCAGATCGCGCTCTACAAGGTGAATGGCGAGATTTTCGCAACCGATAATGTGTGCACGCATGGCATGGCGTTGCTGACGGACGGTTTTCTGGATGACGATGTCGTCGAATGTCCGCTGCACGGCGGCATGTTCAACATCAAGACAGGGCAAGCACTGTGTGAGCCGGTCGATTGCGACGTGAAGGTGTACGAGATCCGGCGGATCGATAGTCGAATCGAGGTTTTGCTTGGCGCGTAGTTTGACGGACTAGCGCTGCTGTGGACTGATAGGACAAACAGAAACTGCAGGCGCCGGGCAGGTGTTCCATTGGCGGCCAGAGGGCGACCCTAGAAAGGGAGCCGATTACTCCGTCAGGAAGCGAGCGATTCCTGCCCGCATGCATGCAAGAATCTGATCCTGTCTTTCTTCGAGGCGGGAGACGGGACCCCCGACGCCGAGGACCAGGTTGCGGCCGAAATTTCGCTTCGGCAGCAGCATTGCGATCACGCCGGCTTCCTCGACGATGATGTGCTTGGAGAACATGTAACCGTCGCGGCGGATACCGTTGATGATCTTCATCAGTTCGTCCAGCTCCATATGTTCCTCGGGAGGACAGACTGCATTGATGCGACGAAGCAGGCGAGCGATCTCAACGTCGGTATGACCGCTGAGCAACGTTCGGCCGACGCCACTGATGGCGAGTGGCCTGACATCGCCAGGCTTGACCTCAAATCGCAGGCGTTTCCGGGTTTGCAGACAGTGGATGTATTGAGCGTGTAGATCGGACTGCGTGCTGATGTTGACGAGCTCGTCGAGCTCCTGATGCACGAAGTCGACGAGCGACAAGATCGCGCTGTCGCCAAACAGTCCCGAGTTCAGCCAGCCACCCATCTGCGCGATCCGCATCGTCGGCATGTAGGTTCGGTTGTAGCTGTCGTAGAACAGATACCCCAATGCGACCATGCTCTTCAGGAGCGCCGCGGCACTCGAGGTGGGATAGTCGCACTTGGTCGAGATTTCCTTCAGCGATATCGGCCGTTGCACGTCCTCGAAATATTCGAGGACCTCGAAGATCCGCCGGGCCGATTTGATGCTGGAGTCGGAGTTGGCCATTTACATATATGTGTAAATAATTCTCTGTGGAGCTAACCACCGGCATGTGGCAGCGTCAACCCAATTCAAGGGAGTCTGCCGACTTATGGAACACGTTCTGCTTCAACGCCTCCAGCATGCCGTTCTGACCATTTCGTTCAACCGACCGGAGGCCCGCAATGCCTGGAATCATGCGCTGGAGGATGCGCTTCGGGAGGCCCTGTTGGCCGCCGACGCCAATCCGGAAGTGCGCGTGATAGTCCTGACAGGCGCGGGCAAGACCTTTTGCCCCGGCCCGGATCCGAAGGCGATTTCTTCCGGCCAGAGCCACCGCGAGGTCGAGCCCTCGAGCGACGATTTCGGCCAAAGATACAGCTACATGCTGGGTCTCCGGAAGCCCTTGGTTGCCGCGATCAATGGTGCGGCGGCGGGCGTCGGGTTTTGCCTGACGCTCTATTGCGACCTCAGGTTTATCGCCGAAAACGCGAAGATAACGACCGCTTTTTCCCGGCGCGGGCTTGTGGCCGAGCACGGCAGTGCGTGGATGCTCCCGCGCTTGATCGGCTGGATGAATGCCGCCGATCTCCTGCTGTCGGGGCGTGTTCTGTCCGGCCGCGAAGCCGAGGCGATCGGATTGGCCCGCTGTCTGGCGGGGGAGGACTTTCTGGCCGGCGTCGAGGCCTACGCCTGCGACCTGGCGCAGCATTGCTCGCCTCGTTCGATGATGATTATCAAGCAGCAGCTGCGCCAGGCCTGGTCGCAGTCTCTGGCTCAGGCCACGGCTCTGTCGACGCATGAAACCAGCCGCTGCATCGGGTCCGAAGACGTCGCTGAGGGAATGGCGCATTTCCTCGAAAAGCGTCCGGCGCGATTCTCGCCACTTCCATGATTTACATATATATAGAAATGATCACACATATGAGTAAAGTATAGACTCTGCCGGATGCACCGCTTAGGGTTCTCTCGAAGCGCGACGGAAGGCGCGCGTCGGGAGGAGCCAACGTTCTGGTCCATCGCAGGCTGTAGTGCCGTCGGGGCCGTTTCAAACAACAATGAGCGTCACGGCCATCGCCCATTCGGGGCGATGTGAGGCCAACCGTCACCGGAAGGTCCGCAGGCGCTCGCGAAAAAAAGGGAGGCGTTATGAAGTTCGGAATGAAGGTGGCCGCTACAGTCCTCGTGTCGGCGTTGCTCGGCGGAACGGCTGCTTTCGCGCAGCACCCGGTCAAGATCGGCGTTGTCCTGCCCTTGACCGGTCCGACGGCCGGCTACGGCAAGGACGGCAAGATGGGCGCCGAGCTTGCGCTGGAGGAGATCAATGGCGCAGGCGGCATCCTTGGCGGCCGCAAGCTCGAGCTGATGTACGACGACGAGAAGGGCACGCCGCAGGACGGTGTTGCCGCCGTCCAGAAGCTGATGACCCAGGGCCGGGTGAAGGCGGTCATCGCCGGCATGAACAGCTCCATCACGCTGGCGGAAAGCGCGATTACGAAGAACAAGGTTCTTCACGTCAATCCGGGTGCGCAAGCTGACGCGATCACCGAGCAGGGATCGCCGTGGCTGTTTCAGGTCAACAACACCGCCAGCACCAACTCCACGATCTTCCACAAATACCTGATCGGCACGCTCAAGCCGAAGACCATCGCCTATATGGGCGAGAACACCGAGTTCAACAAAGCGGTGCTCGAGAATCTCAAGCGTTCGCTCGAGGGAAGCAGCACAAAGCTGGTCGAAGTCGCCAACTATGACGCATCGACAACGGACTTCACGTCGATCGTTACCAGGCTGAAGGCGGCCAATCCGGAGATGCTGTACGTGGTCGATGCCTATCCCGCCCGCACGGCCCAGATATGGAAGCAGATCCGGCAGCAGGGCGGCTTCCCGATGGAAGCGCACTCGACCGGCACCGTTCAGGCTTCGGCGATCGTTCCCGCGGAAGGTGCCATGGAAGGCGTCGTGACAGGCGACATCTTCATCGCGGAGGGCGCCACCGGTGAGATGGCCGATTTCATCAAGAAGTTCCAGGCCAAGAACAATGTGGACCCGAACAAGGTCAGTCTCGTGGTCTACGAGGCCGTGAAGCTCATCGCGGCAGCCATGGACAAGGCCGGCACGGACAGCAACTACGACCTGATCTCCAAGACCATCCGCGACAATGCCTGGAAGACTCCGCGCGGATCGTTGGCCTTCGATGCGAAGGGGCGCGCCAAGGCTCCTTACTTCTACATCCAGGTCGTGAAGGGCAAGGACGTCGCTTTGCGAGAATCCTTCGAGGTGAAGTAAGTCGAAGGGCCGGACGATGGACCTGCTTGTTCAGACGATCATCAATGGTCTGATCCTCGGATCAGGTTACGCACTCGTCGCGGTCGGGCTGACGATCATCTTCGGCACGCTGCACATCGTGAACTTCGCGCACGGGGCGTTCTTCGCCCTGGGCGCGTACGCGGTGCTCCAGCTCGAAAATGCCGGCATTCCCTACCTCCTGTGCATTCCATTGGCGGTGATCGTCGTCGCGATCATCGGATTCGTTCTCGAGCTCACCATCGTTCAGCGGGCGCTCTACGATCGCGGCGAGCACGGCTCCATCATCATCACGTTCGCGCTGTCCCAGGCGATCGTGGCGGCGATCGTGCTGGTGATTGGTCCAGACCCGCTGCCGGTGAAATCTCCGTTCGGACAAACGGCGATCTCCGTCTTCGGCTTCTTCATTTCGGCACAGCGTCTCTTCATCGCGGGCACGTCCATCGCCGTCCTGATGGGTTTCTCGCTCTGGCTTCGGTACTCGATCAAGGGGCAGCAGATTCTGGCGATCTCCCAGAACCCGAAAGGGGCGCTGTACTCGGGCATCAACGTGCCGCGGCTGCGGGCTCTATCGTTCCTGCTCGGAGTCTCCGCGGCCGGTCTCGCTGGCGGCCTGATTGCACCGTTGATCTCGGCCTTCCCGACGATGGGTGATGCCAACGTGATCGTGGCCTTTACGGTGGTCATCCTGGGGGGACTCGGCAGCATCGGCGGTGCGCTGCTGGGTGCACTGGTCATCGGTTTGGCCAACTCGATGTTCGAGACCTACGTCTCGGTCTCCTGGACACCGGCGCTGGGGTGGATCCTCGTGATCTTCGTCCTGCTGTTCTGGCCGCAGGGTCTTCTGGGCCGCCCTGAACTCAACAGACATTAGTCATGACAGAATCCTCAATCGCTCTGAAAGAGCAGGGCTCGCGCGGCGTCGTTCCCTGGAAGCAGGTCCTGCTGCTTGGCTCGGTCGTGGCGCTCGTCCTCGGCATCGGCCTTGGCGCAGACAGCCCGTTTCTGTTGAGCCTCGCCGGCTATACCTGCGGCTTTGCGCTGTTCGCGCTCAGCGTCAACGTCATGCTCGGCGGCATCGGCGAGGTGCCGCTCGGTCACTGCATGTTCTTCGGCATCGGGGCTTATGCCCCGGCCATCGCGATGAACCATCTCGGGCTGCCCTACGAGGCCGGTATCCTGCTCGGCATGGGATTTTCCGCGGTGCTGGCCGTGCTGATCGGATGGCTGACGCTGAAACTGACGGGCGCCTACTTCTCGATCGTGTCCTGGGGGCTTTCGGGCGTGGCGATGGTCACGGCGCTCAATCTGGAAATCACCGGCGGTCCCCTTGGATTGTTCGGGTTCACCCGGCTCGCGATCGGTCCGTTCGATCTCTCCGATCCACGGACCTACTTTTTCGCGACGGCCGCGATTCTGCTCCTTGTGCTGATCGTGCTGGCCAATGTCCGCAGCTCGCGTTTCGGAAACACCCTCGAAAGCATCCGCCAGGGACGACATCTGGCGCAATCGCTCGGGATCAACGTCTTCCGGGAACGGCTGAAGGCCCTTGTCTTCAGTGCCCCGATCGCGGCGCTGGCGGGGGGGCTGTGCATTCCCTACACCCAGATTGTCACACCCGAGGTCATGTCGGTTCTGCGTACCGTCGATGCACTGCTGGCTGTGTTGATCGGCGGCACCGGGCTGCTGTTCGGTCCGGTCATCGGCGCAGTGATCTTCACGATCCTGCCGCAGTTCCTGCACTTCGACCCGAATGTGAAGGTCCTGGTCTTCTCGCTGATCATCATCTTCATCATGGTCGTCGCTCCCGGCGGTCTCCATCAGCTGTTCAAGGTGATCGAGCGCCGTCTCGAGAAGCGCAGCGAGGACCGGGCATGAGTTCGAGCAGCGGATACGCCGTGGAGGCGGTCGACGTCAAAAAGACCTATGGCGGCGTGAGTGCGCTGAAAGGCGTCGACATCAGGATTCCCCTGGGCTCGATCTACGGGCTGATCGGCCCGAACGGTGCAGGCAAGTCGACGTTGTTCGACATTCTCTGCGGCATCACCAAGCCGACCTCGGGCACGGTGAATGTGATGGGAATGGATGTCGCAGCTCTCCCGGCCTATGAGGTCGCACGCCGCGGCGTCGGACGAACGTTCCAGCGGACGGCCATCTTCGGGCATTCCACCGTGTACGATAATCTGCTGTACGCCAGCTATGGCCGCATGCGTCACAGCGCGCTTCACAGGCTCCTGCGGCTTCCGGTCTGGCGCGACGACATGAACACATTCGCGGAAAAGGCCGGAGACGTACTGGCGGTCTGCGGGCTTACGGAACTGCGCGATCAGTTGGCCTCGGCGCTGGCCTACGGCACCCAGCGCAGGCTCGCGGTTGCGATCATGTTGATGAACGACCCGAAGATCATCTTCCTGGACGAGCCGGTCGCCGGAATGAATGAGGTCGAGACCGCCGACTTCATCAAGCTGCTGCGGGCCATCGCCGGCAAGCGGACGATCGTCATCGTCGAGCACGACATGGCCGCGATCGGCGCGCTCTGCGACGAAGTCATGGTCATGGTCGATGGCCGCCAGCTCGTGACCGACGCGCCCGAACGTGCCCTCAAGCATCCCGATGTCGTTGCAGCCTATCTTGGAGCGAGTGATGACGAACTCGTCTAAGCTTCTCGATGTCTCCGGGCTGACGGTCGGCTATGGGCGCGTGACCGCGCTCAGGGACGTGTCGCTTTCGGTCGGTGCCGGCGAGATCGTCGCCATTCTCGGTGCGAACGGTTCGGGCAAGACCACGCTGTTGAATGCGATCTCGGGGGTGCTGACCCCGTGGTCAGGCAAGGTCGCGTTCGCGGGCAAGGTGACGACAGGCAAGAAGCCCTGGGTCACCAGCGGTCTCGGGATCAGCCATGTCCCCGAAGGGCGCGAGATTTTCCCGGGCATGTCGGTCGAGGCGAACCTGAAGCTGATCGACGTCAACGGCGGCGGGCCGACCTTCACGATCGACGACGTCATGGCCCTGTTTCCACGCTTGAAGGAACGGTTCACTCAGCTCGCGGGTGGGCTCTCGGGCGGCGAGCAGCAGATGCTCGCGATCGGGCGTGGCCTGATGGCTTCGCCAAAAGTCGTCCTGTTCGATGAGCCGTCGCTCGGCCTTTCGCCCTTGCTCAGCAAGACGGTTCTTTCCGCCATACGGAGCCTGAAGGAACGCGGTATCGGTGCACTTCTGGTCGAGCAGAACATGCGCGCCGCCCTGAAGATTGCCGATCGCGGCTACGTGCTTCGCGTCGGGCGCATCACCGCCGAAGGAAGTGCGCGGGAGCTGGCGGAGTCGCCCGACATTCAGCGCGCCTACCTTGGGCTCTAGCAGTCAGCAGTAAGCAGGGAGTTGTCGTCATGGAACATCGTTTGCCCGAGGGCAGCTGCGACTGCCATTTTCACATCTACGGTCCCTTCGACCGCTTCCCGGCCGGAAACGAGGGCCGCTTCACGGCTGCGCGTCCCTTCACGATCGAGGATGCATTTGGCATCTGGCAAAAGCTCGGCATCACGCGCGGTGTCATCGTCCATGCGGTCGGCTCGGGAGAAGACAACGCCGTCACTTACGATGCGCTGCGCCGTTACCCCGATCGGCTCCGCGCCGTCGCGATCCTGCGGCCCGACGTCTCCGACCGGCGGCTCGACGAACTGACCGACGCCGGTTTCAAGGCCGTGCGTGTCACCATGATCCGGCAGGACGGCAAGCCTGTCTCGACTCTCGGCACGAGCTACGAAGATCTGGTCAAGCTCGCTCCGCGCATCGCCGAACGCGGCTGGCACGCCCAGCTTTGGATCGAAAGCTCGGATCTGGCCGCCGCTGCCGCCGAGTTCGAAAAACTCCCGCTCAATTTTGTCATCGACCACATGTCGCGCACCATGGCCGACAAGGGACATGAGCACCCGGATTTCCGCGCTTTCACCGATCGCCTGAAAACCGGCCGTTACTGGACCAAGATCTCGGGCGCCGACCGCAACACGCGCACCGGCCGTCCGTATGCGGACACGGCGCCTTACATGCGTGCGATCGTCCAGGCCGCGCCCGACCAGGTGGTGTGGGGCAGCGACTGGCCCCATGTCGGCCACACCGCGGAGACCATGCCCGATCTCGGAGATCTGCTTCGTCTCCTGCACGAATGCGTTCCCGACGAAGCGATCCGCCGCAAGATCCTGATCGACAATCCGACGCGGCTCTACAACTTCTGACAGTACCGAGGACGTCTTGACCAATACAAAAAAGCTGCCGCTCGAAGGCGTGGTCGTCATCGATCTCGGCCAGGTCTACCAGGGCCCCTATGCCGGCTTCCTGATGGCCCAGGCCGGCGCCACCGTGATCAAGGTTGAGCCGCCGAACGGCGAGCCCGTGCGCCATCGCGCACGCATCAGCAAGGGCAATGCCGTTCCCTTTGCGATGCTCAATGCCAACAAGCGCAACATCAGCCTGAACCTGAAGTCGCCCGAAGGCGTGAAGATCCTGAAGGCGCTCGCGGCCAAGGCCGACGTGCTGATCGAGAATTATGCCCCCGGCGTGCTTGACCGGCTGGGCGTCGGCTATGCGGCTCTGAGCGCCATCAATCCGCGCCTCATCTACGGCTCGGCGTCCGGCTACGGGCTCTCCGGTCCAAGTCGTGACAATCTGGCGATGGACCTGACCATCCAGGCGGTCTCCGGCATCATGAGCGTGACCGGCTTTGCCGATGGTCCGCCGGTCAAGGCTGGCCCCGCGATCACGGACTTCATTAGCGGCGTGCATCTGTACGCCGGCATCATGACCGCGCTTTACGATCGCGAAAAGAGCGGCCGCGGGCGGCTGGTCGAGATCGCCATGGTCGAGACCGTCTATCCCGCAATGGCCTCGAACCTTGCCGACGTCTTCAATCGCAAGGCCGCCGCGCCCCGCACCGGCAATCGCCACGGCGGGCTCGCGGAAGCGCCGTACAACGTCTATCCGGCGTCCGACGGCTACGTTGCCATCATCAGCGTCAACGAATCTCATTGGACCGGTCTGACCCGCGCCATGGGACGCCCCGAACTGGCCGAAGACCCGCGTCTGAAGACGGTGCTCGACCGGCTGAAAAACATCGACCTCACGGACCAGATCGTGTCGGATTGGTCGTCAAGGCTGACCCGCAACGAGATCACCGAGCTGTGCCGCGCCAACAAGGTGCCATGCGCCGCGGTTCGCGACCTGCTCGAGGTGACCGAGGATCAGCATCTTCATGCGCGCGGCATGCTGCGCGAAATTACCCATCCCGAATACGGCGACATCCTCGTCCATCGTAGCCCGCTGGTCCTGCACGATGCAGACGCGCCCGACTACAGCCCGTCGGCACGTCTTGGTCAGCATAACGGCGAGATTCTCTCGGAATATCTCGGCCTGTCCGCCGGCGAGGTCGACGCACTGCGTCAGTCCGGCGCGATTGCGCAAGCTTGACGGCGAGGTGCCTATGCAAAACGATGATCTTGTTGCAACTTCCGCACAGCGGCTTTTTGCCGACGTTGCCGATATCCAGGCCGTGATTGCGGCCAAGGACACGAGCTGGAAGGATCGCCTGTGGGCGGGCGTAGAGGAAACGGGGCTCAACGTTGCCGCTCTGCCGGAGGATCTCGGCGGCGCCGGCCTCGGACTGTACGACAGCCTGGGCATTCTGCGGATCGCAGGCGGAGCCGCGCTCGCAGCGCCATTGGCCGAAACGCTCCTCGCGGGCTGGATGCTGGGAGCGGCAGGGCTGGAGATGCCCGCCGGCAGGATTGCCTTTGGTCCGTCCTCGTTCTTCGATGACGTGACACTGCATGCAGACGGCTCCGTTTCCGGGGCCGTGGCACGACTTGCGTTCGCGCGCGAATGCACCCACGCCGCCTTGTTGGCGCGGGGCCCGAAGGGGCTTTCCGTCGTTCTGGTTGCGCTCGACGACGCGGCGATCGAACGAAACAACAATCTCGCCTATGACCCCCTGGATCGCGTGACCCTCTCGAAATGCCGCGTGGTCGCGACACGGCGCGCACCGGCTGCATTCACCAACGATACCGCTCTTCTGATGGGGGCCGCGGCGCGGTCGCTTCAGATCGCCGGCGCGTTGGAGAAAATCCTGGCATTGACGACCGACTACGTCATGCAGCGTCGCGCCTTCGAGCGGTTGATTTCCGGGTTTCAGTCCGTTCAGCACAGCGTTGCCCAGCTCGCCGGCGAGGTTGCCGTCTCGGTCAGCGCCGCACGGTCCGCAGCGGAGGCTATCGAGGGGCTTCTGAAGGAGGGCAGGGACTTCAACGACCCCGAGCTGCGGCTGGAGGTGATCTCGGCCAAGATTCGTACCGCGAGCGCCGCGCAAAAGGGCGCGGCCATCGCCCATCAGCTGCATGGCGCCATCGGTGTCACGCGGGAGCATGTCCTCCACCGTTTGACGCTGCGCGTGCTCGCCTGGCGTGACGACTATGGCAACGAGAGCCAATGGCGCGAGCGGCTTGGACAGCTCGTCTGCGAGCGGGGGCCTGAGGCGCTCTGGCCGCTGCTGGCCACGCGATAAGCGGCGATATCAGGAACATATCCCATGCAGACTGCACTCGAGTTTCAGCCGCTCCGCTTGCCGGAGCACGTGCAACAGCTTCGTGCCGAGGTGCGTGCCTTCATCCAGTCCGAGATCGACGCAGGCACGTTCAACCCTGATCGTCCGGAGGAGGACTGGAGCGTCCACAAGCAATTCGCCAAGAAGGTCGCGCAGCGCGGGTGGATCGGAATGACCTGGCCGCGGCAATATGGCGGGCAGGAACGCAGCTTCCTGGATCGCTTCGTGGTCAATGAAGAGATGCTGGCGTCGAATGCGCCGAACACGGTGTACTTCACGGCCGATCGCCAATCCGGCCCGACATTGATCAAATACGCTTCGGAGCGCATCAAGTCCGAGATCCTGCCGAAGATCATCGCCGGTGAAGCCTGCTTCTGCATCGGCATGTCCGAGCCGGACAGTGGATCGGACCTGTTCGCGGCCAAGTGCAAGGCGACGCGAACCGACGGCGGATGGAAGATCAACGGGTCGAAGATCTGGACCACCAACGCCCATCGCGCCGACTACATGATCGGCCTGTTCCGCACCAGCACGCCGACCGAGAAGAACCGCCGCCACGGGCTCACATCCTTCCTTGTCGACATGAAAGCTCCGGGTATCACCTGCAACCTGATCGATCAGATGAGCGGCGTGCGGGATTTCAACGAGGTCGTGTTCGACAACGTTTTCATTCCCGACGATCAGCTGATCGGCGAAGTCGACGGCGCCTGGAAGCAGGCGACGACCGAGCTGGCCTATGAGCGAAGCGGTCCGGAGCGTTTCCTCGAGACCTTTGCCGTGCTCCGCAAGCTGGTCGAAGTGGCCGGAAGCAAGCCCGACGCGCGTATGACCGAAGCCATCGGTGGACTGGTGGCGGAGTTGCACGCGTTGCGCCGCATGTCGGTGTCGGTTGCAGGCATGCTTGAAGCCGGCCGGGAGCCCGTCTCCGAGGCCGCGATCGTGAAGGACTTGGGCACGCTGTGGGAGCAGGACCTGCCGCAGCGCGTGCGCCAGGCCACGGCTCATCTTCCGATCGACGCCGCAAGTCATGGCGGCTTCGAGCAGGTTCTCCAATTCAACACCCGCATCGCGCCCAAGCTGACGATCCAGGGCGGTACGACGGAAATCCTGCGCGGCGTCATCGCCCGCGGGCTTGGCCTTCGCTAGTCACTCGAGGAAACTCATGTCTGATCTTCTTCTCTCCCGTGTCGGCCACGTTCAAGTCGCCGAGATCAACCGGCCCCCGCATAATTACTTCAACAAGGAGCTGATGACGCTGATCGCCGAAGCGCTCATCGCGGCGGATGCGGATCCGGACGTTCGCGTCACGCTGCTGTGCGCGAACGGCAAGTCCTTCTGCGCCGGCGCAGATTTTTCCGGGCCGCAGCCGGAAACGCCGGAAGCGCGCCGCGCGGACTCCCGCGCGCTCTACAACGAGGGCATCCGGATCTTTCAGGCCAAGAAGCCGATCGTCGCGGCGGTGCAGGGCCATGCCATCGGCGGTGGCCTCGGCGTCGCGCTCGCGGCCGACTACCGGATCGCGACCCCCGAGACCAGCTTCTCGGCCAACTTCACCCGACTGGGCTTTCATCCGGGCTTCGGGCTCACCATCACGCTGCCCGAGCTGGTCGGCCCGACCCGTGCGTCGCTGCTGATGCTGACCGGCCGCCGGGTCAAGGGCGAGGAGGCCTACAAGATCGGCATGTGCGAAGCGGTGGTTCCGCTCGAGAAGCTGCGCGACGAGGCCATGAAGCTTGCGCAGGAGATTGCGGAAAGCGCGCCGCTCGCCGTCAAGTCGACGCGCGCAACGCTCCGCGCGGGCCTCGCCGAGCGCGTCGAAGAACGGCTGAAGCACGAGCTCGATGAGCAATCGTGGCTGCGCGAGACCGAAGACTTTGCCGAAGGCGTGCGCGCCACTGCCGAGCGGCGCGTTGCGAACTTCAGGGCGCGTTGACCTCCAGGGGAGAACCACATGGTTAAGCTGTTTGAAAAAGCTGTCTTTCGCGGCGTCGAGCTGAACAATCGCATCGTGGTCTCGCCGATGGGGATGTACTCGGCCGAGAACGGCTACGTTACGCCGTTTCATCTGGTTCACTACGGCAAGTTCGCGATGGGCGGTGCCGGGCTCGTATTCGTCGAGCAGACGTCGGTCACCCGCAAGGGGCGGATCACCAACGGCGATCCCGGGCTCTGGGAAGATGGCCAGATCGAAGGCATGCGCCAGATCGTTCACGTCATCAAGGCGCACGGTTCGAAGGCTGCGATCCAGATCAACCATGGCGGCCGGAAGTCGAGCCAGCAGCGTGCCTTCAGGGGCAATGGTCCGCTGACCGACCGCGACATCGAGATGGGCGAGGAGCGTTGGACGCCGACGGGTCCGTCGGATGTGCCTTTCTCCGACGGCTTTCAGATTCCCATTCCGCTCAGCAAGGAAGGCCTTGTCGGCGTGCGCGACGCGTTCGTCGCCACGGCACGCCGGGCCGTATTGGCGGGGTTCGACATCGTCGAGCTCCACATGGCGCACGGCTATCTCCTGCAGTCGTTCCTGTCGCCGCTGGCCAACTTCAGAACCGACGAATATGGCGGCAGCCTCGAAAACCGGATGCGCTTTCCGCTTGAAGTCACGAAGGCGGTGCGCGCGGCAATTCCGTCAGCCATGCCGCTCTTCGTTCGCATCTCGGCCACCGACTGGATCGACGGCGGCTGGGAGATCGAGGACAGCGTGATCTTCTCCCGCAAGCTCAAGGAGCTGGGCGTGGACCTCGTCGATTGCTCGACCGGAGGGAATCTGCGCGCCGGCTCGACCAATGCCAATCTCGCGCGCGGCCCGGGCTATCAGGTACCCTTCGCCGAACGTGTCCGCCGCGAAGCGGGCATCCCGACCGGCGCGGTCGGAATGATCCGCACGCCTGACTTTGCCGAGAAGATCCTGCAGGATGAACGCGCGGACCTGATCTTCATGGCGCGTCAGATGCTTTTCAATCCGTTCTGGGCACTGCATGCTGCGGAGTATTTCGGCCTCACCGCCAATTTCGAGAGCTGGCCTGAGCAATATGGCTGGTGGCTGACCAAATGGGGCGGCGCGCTCCGGGCCAACGGCGAAAGCCTGCACGGAGCCGACAAGTACCCCGAGGCCGCTGAGTGAACGATCGCTTTGGAATTGTCGCCGTCACGGGAGGAGCGCAGGGCATCGGGCGGGCGCTTTGTGAAGCCTTCGCCGAGGACGGTGCGACAAAGGTGCTGGTGCTCGACCGGAACGCGGCCCTGGCCGAAGAGGTTGCCCGAGCAATCGGTGGCCGCGCCTTTGGTGTCGACGTCACGGACGCCGACGCCTTCGCGGCCGTGCTGGAGCGCATCGAGGCCGAGGAAGGTCCCATCCGTACGTTCTGTTCGAATGCCGGCGTTGCGCGCGGCTTCGGCGGCCCGGCGGACAATGCGGCCTTCGCGTCCGATGACATCTGGCAGCAATCCTGGGACATCAACGTCATGGCTCACGTTCGGGCCGCCCGTTTCCTCTTGCCGCGCATGATTGCGAGGGGAGGCGGGATCTTCCTTCAGACCGCGTCTGCGGCCGGGCTGCTCAACCAGGTCGGCAGTGCGGTTTACGGCACGACGAAGCACGCCGCCATCGGTCTGGCGGAAAACCTCGCCTTCAGCCACCGTGACCAGGGCATTCACGTCGCGGTGCTATGTCCGCAAGGCGTGGACACGCCGCTTCTGAACGATATCCCGCAAGGTCCGGAAAGCGCCGACGGAATCCTGTCTCCGCGCGACGTGGCTCTGGCCGCGCTGAAGGGGCTCGATGAGGGGGCCTTCGTGATCCTGCCGCACGTCGTGGTCAAGGACTACTGCCGGCGGAAAGCCGAGAACTATGACCGGTGGATCGCAGGCATGTCCAGGCTCGCACAGCGCCAGCGTGCCTGAGGCGCAGCCGCTGGGAGAATTGAATGTTCGACATTGACGGCAAGCATGTGTTGGTCACCGGCGCGTCGAGCGGCTTTGGCCTCCATTTCGCGCGCTTCCTGGCGGGCCGCGGCGCCCGCGTAACGCTCGCGGCGCGTCGCATCGACACTTTGAAGTCCAACGTCGAGCAGATCAACGCATCCGCCGGCGAAGCGCACTGCGTCGCGCTTGATGTGACCGATGCCGGCAAGATCGAAACGGCATTTGGCGAGGCCGAGGCCAGGTTCGGGCCGTTTCACGCCGTCATCAACAATGCCGGCGTCACGGCGACGAAAGCGGCTCTCGATCAGGACGAGCGCTCCTGGGACAGCGTGGTCGACACCAATCTGAAGGGTGTCTGGCTGGTAGCGCAGCAAGCAGCGCGGCGGATGATCGCAAACGAGGTCAAAGGTTCGATCGTCAATATCGCCTCTATCCTGGGCTTGCGCGTGGCCGGAGCCGTTGCACCTTACGCGATATCGAAGGCAGGCGTCATTCAATTGACCAAGGCCCTGGCACTCGAGTGGGCGCGCTACGGCATTCGTGTCAACGCGCTTGCTCCCGGATATTTCGCGACCGACCTCAACGACGAATTCTTTGCGGGCGAGAACGGAAAGGCCCTGGTCAAGCGGATACCCCAACGACGACTGGGCCGGCTGGAAGAGCTGAACGGGCCGTTGCTGCTGCTGATTTCGGATGCGGGGTCGTTCATGACCGGAAGCGTTGTCGCGGTTGATGGAGGCCATCTTGTCGCTGGACTCTAGCGTGCGTCCAGCTCCGTAAGTCCTTGGTGCCGTCACTACCGAAAGGAAATCAGAGTGAAACTCCGCAGCCGCCGTGTCGGCGATTACGAGATCGCATTCCTGTCCGACGGAATGTTTGCAACGGGCCCGGACTCGTTGGTTCACGCAAATGGGCCTGCGGCGCAGGCGGAGATGCTGGCCAATTATCCAGGCGCGTCGATCGAGTTCGAAGTTAATCACTTCGCTCTGCGCGGGCCGGGCGGCCTGACGCTCGTTGATGCCGGGACCGGACCTGGTTGGAGCCCGTCGCTCGGTCGCTCCTGGGACTCGATGCGGCAGAACGGCATCGCGCCGGCGGACGTTGACCGGGTTCTCCTGACCCATCTCCATTTCGACCATGCGCGAGGGCTGCTGGATGGCGAGAAGCCATATTTTCCGCGTGCCGAGATTTTGATCCCTTCGATCGAGCTCGCTTTCTATACGAGCGAGGCAGCCCGGTTGGCGCTCCCTGAGGCGCGCCGTAGTGCGTTTCCCATCACGGCCGCGATCGTCAAGGCTTATAGCTCGCGCATCAAGCCGTTCATGCCAGGTGAAGTGCTGCCTGGCATCGAGACCCTGGCGCTTCCGGGCCATACGATGGGGCAGACCGGTTTCCTTCTGCAGGGGAATGGAGAAACCGCGCTGTTCTGGGCCGATGCGGCCCACATGGCCGAGATCCAGACGGCCGATCCCGACGTTAGCACGGTCTTCGACTACGATCCCAAACTCGCTGCGCGGACGAGATGGTGGCTGTTCGATCGGGCCGTCGAGGAGAACTGGCTCATTATCGGCTCTCATCTGAGCGACTTTTCCCGCGTCCGCAGGGTCGGCCGCACCTACGGAATTTCCGGGGCTTAGCCAGCACGTGGGTGGTGTCGTGGGTGGCGCGCTTCAATAGTTCTCGGGTTCTCCACAGTAGGCGCTGGCTCTCATCTGTTAGTCAGCTGGTCGCTCGTCTTCTGCGGAAGGCTCGCGCACGATTCTCGGTAAAGCGTCAAGCGTTGCGTTCTGCGATGACTTCGTTAGAAGGGCCGCGGAGCCCGTCTGCGTGTGAATTTTCAAGTAACTGTACTCAAGATCCTCGTGAGTCACCCAGATGGATTCGCTGCGATGGACGATCTCAAGCGTGACATGGCAATCCTCGCGACAAGCGGGCGCGACTGGGCAGAACGCACGAAGAGACTTGGGGCTCATGCGCCCGGTCTTTCTGTATTCGAGCAAGGCCTGATCGAACGCAGGAACGGCGGATGGCGGATCACCGACGCAGGCAGGGAGCTCCTTGAAGGCCTGGAGGCGGCGGTCAGGTCAGAACAAGAGCTGAGCTCCGGGGCGACGACTGGTCGTGCCAGCAATCACGTACCGGGCGATCGACGGCCGGATGATGGAGTGTGTTCCGAGACAAAGGATGGCTGGCGGCCTGCTGGGCGAGAGTGATTTCGGCCAGACCTCCGTCTACGAGCTGCAGGACGGTGGTCCAAAATCCCACGAAAAGAGTCGGTACAAGCCCACGTTTGCAGGCCCATGTACGAGCCCATGTCGCCATCCAAGGCGAGTGGGCAACCAGCGTATCCTGCCGATCCTCAAACGCCCTCGGCGCCAACCGGAGACCTCAGTCATAAGAGGCCACCGCGTCGCGTGCCGAGGCTGTCATCAAGATTTGTCGTTTCGTATGCACGTGATGACATCTTCTTAAGCGCGATGCCAAAAGCAAATGCATCAGCGAAAGCCCATAAGTCGCATTTATGCGGTAAATTTTTACTTCCAATTTTACTTCGCAAAATCCTGCCCCTAGCCTCACGCGCAACTGATCACATCCGCAGCCGGTCAATGGCGATCGGTGCGAGCGTTCATCGTAACCAACGAGGGTTGCCATGCTTGACAGGGATAAGGGGACATCCACTTCCGATCCGGCGGGAACGGAAGCCAAAGCGGAAGTCAGGTCGACGAAAAAGCTGAGCCGGCGCACGCTGTTGAAGGGGGCGGCAGCAGCTGCGGGCGCAGCCGCAGGATCTGACGCGATCCGCGGATTCCCGACCATCTGGGCCCAGGAGATCAAGGACATCGAACTGCGCCATGTCGGCGTCTCCTATTCGGTGGTGAAGGCGATCGGCGACCAGGCTGCCAAGGATCTCGGCTTCAAGGTGACGATGCAGAACCTCGACACCTCCGCCGCCATCAACCGCTTCATAAGCCAGCCTAATACGGTCGACATCGCCGACCTCGAGGGCTGGCAGGCCAAGCTTGCCGCCAAGCGCGCCGTCATCCAGGGCATCGAAGTCAAGAAGATCAAGGAATTCGACAATATCCTGCCGATCTTCACCAAGGGTGAAATCGACGGCCACAAGATCCCGCGGCAAGGCATCTCGCCCTATGAAGCGATGTACATCTCCAAACCCGACGCGACCGATCTGCATGATGGCGTCACCGAATGGGCGACCTTCCTGCCGCAAGTCTACAACGCCGACTCGATCGGCTATCGCCCCGATCTCGTCGGCCATGAAGTGACCGAGTGGAAGGATCTGATCGATCCGAAATTCAAGGGCAAGGCTGCGATCCTCGACGTGCCCGCGATCGGCATCATGGATGCCGCGCTCTGCTTCGAAAGCGCCGGACTGATCAAGTACGGTAACAAAGGCAACATGACCAAGGAGGAGATCGACTTCACCTGCAACAAGCTGATCGAGCTGAAGAAGCAGGGCCAGTTCCGCGCGACCTGGACCACCTTCGACCAGTCGGTGCAGCTGATGGCGGCGGGTGAAGTGGTCATCCAGTCGATGTGGTCGCCGGCGGTCGCAGCGGTGCGCGTGAAGGAGATTCCCTGCGTCTACGCGCCGGTGAACGTCAAGAACGGCAAGGAAGGCTATCGCGGCTGGTGCAACGGCATGGGCCTGATGAAGCATCTCTCCGGCAAGAAGCTCGACGCCGCCTATGAATATCTCAACTGGTACCTGTCGGGCTGGCAAGGCGGTTTCGTTGCGCGCTACGGCTATTACAGCCCGGTGCCGTCGACCGCGAAGAAATTCCTGACGCCGGCCGAATGGGCGTTCTGGTACGAGGGTCAGCCCGCGCCGGAGGTGGTCAACGATCCCTACGGCGTGCCGATGGAGAAGGCCGGCACCAAGCGTGACGGCGGCTCGTTCCTCGATCGCGTCAAGAACATCTCGTGCTGGAACACGCTGATGGACGAGGCGGCCTACATGAACAAGCGCTGGAACGACTTCAAGGTGGCCTGAAATCTGCTTTCCCTGACGTAACGAAGCACCGGCGCCGTGACGCGCCGGTGCGAGAAGATCGACTTCGAGGCGTTCGCTGATATGCAGCCAAGTTCGAGCTCAGCTCAAACTCCACCACGCGCAAATCTCGCCGGCTGGCTCTATGTGTCGCCGCTGGTCCTGGTGCTCGTGCCGTTCTTCGTGGCGCCGATCCTGGTTGTGTTGGCCGCGAGCTTCTTTGCGACCGACGGCTTTGGCGGGTTGACCCCGGGCTTTACGCTCGCGAGCTATGTCGAGGTGCTGCATTCGGCGTTGACGCTGAAGCTGTATCTGGCGACCATCAAGTTCACGGTGCTGACCTGGATCTTCACGCTCATCATCGGTTTCTTCGTCGCCTACTTCCTGGTGTTCCACGTCCGTAACCAGCTGCTGGCCATCGGCCTGTTCCTGCTGTGCACGGTGCCGTTCTGGACCTCGAACATCATCCGGATGATTTCGTGGATACCGCTGCTCGGCAAGGAAGGCCTGATCAACCAGGCGCTCTTGGCAATGGGCGTGATCCGCCAGCCGCTGGAAGTGCTGCTGTTCTCCGACCTCGCGGTGGTCATCGCCTATGTCCACCAGCTCACGATCTTCATGATCGTGCCGATCTTCAACTCCATGGCTCGTATCGACAAGAAGCTGATCGAGGCCGCGATCGATGCCGGGGCCAGCCGTTTCGACATCATGCGCCTGATCGTGGTGCCGATGTCCAAGAGCGGCATCGCGCTCGGCACCATCTTCGTCGTCTCGATCGTGATGGGCGACTTCTTCGTGGTGAAAGTGATGTCCGGCGGCGGCTCGGCCTCGGTGGTGAGTGCATTCTATGAGGACGTCGGCGTGCTGCAATATCCGACCGCGGCGGCGAGCGCCGTGCTCCTCACCCTGGTGCTGGTCGCGATTGTCTCGTTGATCTTGCGCACCGTCGACATCAGGCAGGAGATCACGCGATGAGCGCGGTTGTCGCCGACATGCCCAAGACCGACACGTCTAAGACGGTCGCGCCCGCGACGACCAAGGCGATCGCGCCGAGCAAGGGTGGTCGTCCCTGGACGTTCTACGTGCTGGCGACGCTGTTCTCGCTCTACGTAATCGCGCTCTACGGCCCGATGTTCTGCATCTACATCCTGTCGTTCCAGGACATCCGTGGCGGTCTCGTCTTCCCGATGAAGGGTCACTCGCTGCACTGGTTCGTCGATCTCTTCACCCAGGTGCGGACCGGCGACGTCAAGGGCTCATTCGACCGCTCGATCAAGCTCGCCATCATCGTCACCATCATCACGGTGGTGGTCTCGTTCCTCGCCGGCCTCGGTTTCCGCAAGCGCTTTCGCGGCGATACCTTCGTGTTCTACATGATGATCGGCAGCCTGGTCGCCCCGGGCCTCGTGCTCGGCCTCGGCACGGGCCTCCTGTTCCAGGCGCTCGGCCTGAACGCGAGCTGGTACACTTCGGCGCTCGGCGCGCAGCTGTCCTGGACGCTGCCGTTCGGCGTGCTCGTGATGTTCGCGGTGATGTCGCGCTTCAACCATGTCTGGGAGGAGGCGGCCTACGATCTCGGCGCCAGTCGCTGGCAGTCGATCCGGCTGGTGATGATCCCCGTGCTGGCGCCCGGCCTGGTTGCGGTCGCGCTGTTCGGCTTCACGCTGTCCTATGACGAGTTTGCGCGCAGCCTCCAGACCGCGGGCTCGCTGAACACGCTGCCGCTGGAAATCTGGAGCATGACGCTGAACGTCACCTCGCCATCGCTCTATGCGCTCGGCACGGTGACGACCATCGTCTCCTTTATTGTGATCGGTGCGAGCCTCGGCACCATCGTGCTGCTTCAGAAAAAGCGCGGCAGCCGGGCAAAGGGTTGAGAGCTTGGAATGAAGAAGGATCGCGGCGATATCGAGCTGGCAGGCGTCTGCAAGAGCTTTGACGGCGTTACCAATGTGGTCGACGGTGTCAATCTCAGGATCGCGGATGGCGCCTATTGTTGTTTCATCGGTCCATCCGGCTGCGGCAAGACCACGATCCTGCGCATGATCGCGGGCCATGAGGATCCGACCGCGGGCGAGATTGTCATCGGCGGACAGAACGTCGTCGGGCTTGCACCGGTGCAGCGTCGTACCGCGATGATGTTCCAGTCCTATGCGCTGTTTCCGCATCTCACCGTGCGCGAGAACATCGCCTTTGCGCTCCGCGTGCGCGGCATGTCCAAGGCCGATCGGCTGCGGGCAGCCGACGCCATGATCGAAAAAGTACGGCTGACGCAGTACGCAGACCGCTTGCCGGCCCAACTCTCCGGCGGTCAGCAGCAGCGCGTGGCGCTGGCGCGCGCCGCGATCACCGAGCCGCGCGTGTTGCTGCTTGACGAGCCGCTGTCGGCGCTCGACGAGCAGCTCCGCGTCCAGATGCGCCAGGAGCTCCGGCGCATGCAGCAGGAGCTCGGCATCACCTTCATCCACGTCACCCACACCCAGCTCGAGGCGATCGCGCTCGCCGATCTCGTCGTGGTGATGGAGCAGGGCAAGATCAAGCAGGCTGGGCCGGCGCGTGATGTCTACGCCCATCCGCATGATCGTTACGTGGCGGAGTTCATGGGCGGCCAGAACGTGCTGTCGGGGTGGGTCGAGAAGGTCAATGGCGCGAGTTTTGTCCTCGCGCAAGCCGCGCCGTCAGGCATCGAAGTGCCGCTTCAGGCGCGCTCGACCGTCAGCGTCGGCGACAAGGTCGATATTGCGGTGCGCCGTGATGATGTCGCGCTGGTCCGGCCGGGCAGGGATCTGCCGCCGGGCTGCACCACGTCACTGCCGAGCCGCGTGCTTGCGATCGAATATCAGGGTTACTTCGTCAAGGTCATGCTCGACACCGTGCCGGACGACGAGTTCGTCGCCTACGTGCCGGAAAAGACCTTCTTCGCGGATCCCTTCACCGTCGGCGATGTCGTGATGGCTACATGGGCCACCGGCAGCGCGTTGCCACTTGCCTAAAGACCGGTCGCGCACAGGGAGTATGATCGTGCAGATATCCTTCACACTCAACGGACGGCCCACCACGGTCGAGGTCGAACCGGCGACGCTGGTCGCCGAGCTGCTGCGCGAGCAGCTCGACCTCACCGGCACCCATATCGGCTGCGACACCAGCCAGTGCGGCGCCTGCGTCGTGCATCTCAACGGTCTGCCCGTGAAGAGCTGTACGCTGCTGGCGCCCGCGCTCGACGGCGCGACGCTGCTCACCATCGAGGGCCTTCAGGGCGCCCCTGGTTCGAACCAGATGCATCCCATGCAGGAGGCGTTTCGCGAGCATCATGGCCTGCAATGCGGCTTCTGCACGCCCGGCATGCTGATGACTGCGGTCGCGCTCGCCACCGAGAAGCCGGACTTGACGGAGGCCGACGTCCGCCATGGCCTCGAAGGCAACATCTGCCGCTGCACCGGCTACCAGAACATCGTCGTCTCGGTGATGGCAGGCGCTGCCGCCATGAACGCCGCCAAGGGAGAGTGACCATGGGCAATGTGATCGGGATCGGCGCCGCACCGAAGCGGAAAGAGGATCAGCGTTTCCTCACCGGCCGCGGCAATTACGTCTCGGACATCAAGCGTCCCGGAATGACCGCCGGCGTGTTCGTCCGCTCGCCGCATGGCCATGCGGTCCTGCGTGGCATCGACAAGAGCGCGGCGCTGGCGTCGCCCGGCGTGATCGCGGTCCTGACCGGCGACGACGTCAAGGTTGATGGTCTCGGCTCGCTGCCCTGCGGCTGGGGGATCTCGGACGCCAAGGGCGTGCCGATGAAGGAGCCGCCGTTCCCGATGCTGGCGCAGGGCAAGGTGCGTTTCGTCGGCGACATGGTGGCATTCGTCGTCGCGGAAACGCCGGAGCAGGCGAATGCGGGTGCCGAACTGCTGAAGATCGATTACGAGGTGCTGCCCTCCGTGGTCGGCGTGCTCGAAGCTGTCAGGCCTGGTGCGCCGCAGCTGTTCGACGATGTACCGAACAACATCTGCTGCGACTGGGAGCTCGGTGACAAGGCCGCGGTCGAAACCGCGTTCCGCACGGCAGCTCATGTCGCCAAGCTGAGCCTCGTCAATAACCGCCTGATCGGCAATCCGATGGAGCCGCGTGCGGCGATCGCCGAATACGAGCCCGGCACGGACCGCTTCACGCTGTGGACCACCAGCCAGTTCCCGCACGTCGTGCGCTTCCTGATGGGCGCGCTGGTGCTGAATATTCCGCAGCACAAGCTGCGCGTGGTGGCGCCCGATGTCGGCGGCGGCTTCGGCGTCAAGCAGTTCCATTACGGCGAGGAGGCCGTGATCACTTGGGCCGCCAAGCGCGTGAAGCGGCCGGTGAAATGGGTCGCGAGCCGCTCGGAGGGCTACGTCTCCGACCGCCACGGCCGCGATCACGTCACCGAGGCCGAGCTTGCGCTCGACGAGACCGGAAAATTCCTGGCCTTCCGCGTCAACACGCTCGCCAACATGGGCGGCTATCTCTCGACCTTCGGGCCGAACATCCCGACCAATCTCTATGCGCCGCTGCTCGGAGGCGTCTACACCACGCCCGCGATCTACTGCAACGTGAAGGTGGTCTTCACCAACACCGTGCCGGTCGACGCCTATCGCGGTGCTGGCCGGCCCGAGGCGACCTTCGTGCTCGAGCGCATCGTCGACGTCGCGGCCGCCGAGATGGGCATCGACCGCGTGGAGATCCGCCGCCGCAACATGATTCCGAAGGAAGCCTATCCGTACCAGACGCCGGTGCTGGTGCAGTACGATTCCGGGGATCCGATGGGCTGCCTCGACGGCGCGCTGGTCGCCGCCGACGTCAAGAACTTCGGCATCCGCAAGGCGGCTTCGGCGAGCAAAGGGAAGTTCCGCGGGCTCGGCTACTCGACCTATGTCGAGGCCTGCGGCCTCGCGCCCTCGCGCTTTGCGGGACGGCTCGGCGCGCGCGGCGGCCTCTATGAAAGCGCCACGGTGCGCGTGCATCCGACCGGGCAAGTGACGGTCATGATCGGGACGCACAATCACGGGCAGGGCCACGAGACGACCTTCGCGCAAATCGTCTCCGACAAGCTCGGCGTGGCCTTCGAGAATGTCGACATCGTGTTCGGCGATACCGACCGCGTGCAGTTCGGCATGGGCACCTATGGCTCGCGCTCGCTGGTGGTCGGCGGTGCGGCGCTGTCGAAAGCGACCGACAAGGTGATCGTCAAGGGCAAGAAGATTGCCGCCCATCTGCTCGAGGCTGCCGAGGTGGACATCCAGTTCGAGGCCGGCAAGTTTTCCGTCGCCGGAACGGACCGCATCAAGACATTCGAGGAGATCGCGGGCGCCGCTTACGTGCCGCACGATTATCCGCTTGAAGTGCTGGAGCCTGGGCTGGAAGAGCAGGCCTATTACGATCCCGTCAACTTCACCTATCCCGGCGGCTGCCATATTGCCGAGGTCGAGGTCGATCCGGAGACCGGCACGGTGACGCTGGTCAATTACACCGCGGTAGACGACGTCGGCACGGTCATCAACCCGATGATCGTGGAGGGCCAACTGCATGGCGGCATCGTGCAGGGCGTCGGCCAGGCGCTGTTCGAAAATGCCGTCTATGACGAAGGTTCGGGCCAGCTCCTGTCGGGATCGCTGATGGACTACTGCATGCCGCGTGCCGATCATCTGCCGATGATGAAGGTCGCGACCCACTCCACGCTCTGCACCCACACGCCGATGGGCGTGAAGGGCTGCGGCGAAGTCGGCACCATCGGCTCGCCGGCTGCCGTCATCAACGCGGTGGTCGATGCGTTGTCGCATCTCGGCGTCACCCATGTCGACATGCCGGCAACGCCGAACCGGATCTGGCGCCTGCTGCAGAACGCGTCGCTGCCGGTCGCCGCGGAATAGGGAGGACAACAATGAAGCCATTTGCCTATCATCAGCCGGACCAGATTCCCGAGGCGGCGAAGCTGCTCACCTCGATCGAGGACAGCAAGCTCGTTGCCGGCGGCATGACGCTGATCCCGACACTGAAGCAAAGGTTGGCCAGTCCTGTTGCGCTGGTCGACCTTTCGAAGCTCGGACATCTCAAGGGCATCACCGATGACGGCGCCACCATCACCATCGGCGCGATGACGCCGCATGCGGTGGTGGCGGCCTCGAAGCTGGTGCAAGGGAAAATCCCCGGGCTCGCGGCGCTCGCGTCCATGATCGGCGACCCCGCCGTGCGCAGCCGAGGCACCATCGGCGGCTCGGTCGCGAACAACGATCCCGCGGCCGATTATCCCGCCGGCGTGCTCGGTCTCGGCGCCACCATCGTCACCAGCACGCGCGAGATCGCGGCCGACGAGTTTTTCCTTGGCCTGTTCGAGACTGCGCTTGAACCTGGCGAGATCATCACGGCGATCCGCTTTCCGGTGCCGCTCAAGGCGGGTTACGCGAAGTTCAAGGCACCGGCCTCGCGCTATGCGCTGGTTGGTGTGTTCGTCGCCAAATTTGCCGATGGTGTGCGCGTCGCCGTCACCGGCGCGGGGCCGGGCGTGTTCCGCGTGCCGCCGATGGAGGCGGCATTGTCGGAGAATTTCGATCCGACCGCAATCGCGGCGATCAGGATCGACACTGACGGTCTTACCTCCGACATCCATGCCGAAGCCGACTACCGTGCGCATCTCGTCACGGTGATGGCCAAGCGTGCCGTCGACGCGGCGCTCAGCTAGCTCTTCAGGATTGATGATGACTGATGGTTCCGGCCAAACGGCCTTCCCGCCGGCGCCGACTGGCCTCGGCGCGCTCACTGCAACCGAGATCATGGCGGGTTACCGGCGCAAGGCGTTCACCCCGCGCGATGTCGTCGACGACACCATCGTCGCACTCGAGGTGGCGAACGAGGCCTGCAATGCGGTGGTGACGCCGATGTACGAGCAGGCGAGGGCAGAGGCCGATCGTCTCACGAAAGAGATGCGTGCAGGCGAAGTCAAGGGGCCGCTCGCCGGCGTGCCCGTCACGATCAAGGACCTCGTCTTCGTCGCGGGCGTGCCGGCCTATGGCGGCTCGCCGATGAACAAGAGCTTTGTGCCCGAGGCCGATGCCGCCGTCGTGTCGGCGCTGAAGGCGTCGGGCGCGATCATCACCTGCAAGACCACGACCTGCGAGTCCGGTTACAAGCTGACGGCCGACAGCCCCGTCACCGGCACCACGCGCAATCCATGGAAGCTCGATCGCACCAGCGGCGGATCGAGCGGCGGCGCGGCGGCGGGGGTTGCCGCCGGCTGTGGCCCGATCGCGATCGGAACCGACGGCGTCGGCTCGATCCGTGTGCCCTCGTCCTTCTGCGGCGTGTTCGGGCTGAAGCCGACCTTCGGTCTCGTGCCGCGCTCGCCGGGCTTCTCCCCGCCATCCTGGGCTTCGCTCGCACATACCGGGCCGATCACGCGCACCGTCGCGGACGCTGCGCTGACGCTGGAGATCATAGCCGGCTACGATCTGCGCGATCCCGCTAGCCTGCCGGTGACCTCGCGGCGGTTCGATACCAACGCAGCCCCGTTGAACGGCATTCGCATCGGCGCCAGCGTCGATCTCGGCTACGCGGCCGTCAGTCCTGATGTGCGTGCCGCGTTCAACAAGGCGATTGCCATTCTCGACTCCTGTGGAGCGCAGGTCACCATGGATGGTCCGGGTCTTGATCCCGGCATTCTGGAACACACACTGAAGCCGATCGCCTTCACCGAGCAGGCTGCTGCCGTCGCGACCAAGACGACGGCCGATCTTGCAAGCTCCGAAGCCGACTACCGCGATGTCATCACGGCCGGCCGGCACTACAGCGGCATCGACTATATCGAAGCGAGCTATCGGCGCGGTCAGGCGCGCAATGCGTTCTTGAAACTGTTCGAGCGCGTCGATGCGCTGGTGACGCCGACGGTGGCGGTGACGGCATTCGAGGCCGGCCGGATCGGCGTCGACAAGATCGACGGCAGCAAGGTCGATCCGCATCTCGGCTGGTCGCCCTTCACCTGGCCGATCAATCTCGCCGGCCTTCCTGCCGCGACGCTGCCCTGCGGCTTCGATCGCGACGGCCTGCCGATCGGCCTTCAGATCGTTGCCCCCTGGCTCGACGAGCCCACGATCTTCCGCATTGCCGCGGCGTTCGAGCAGGCGCAGCCCTGGGCGAAATTCTGGCCGCAGCTGGCGTTGAGCTAGGAGAGCTTCGCGCAAAGGCGCAAACTAGGACAACTCGATCGGAATGCCGCGCCCGCTGAGCTCTTCGTCGAGGCGCAGATAGTGCGCGAGATAGTCGTGCAGCGCGGTCGCTGCCTTCGACGTCGCGCCGCTGGATTTGTAGAGCAAGAGCTCGATCTTCGGCAGCGGTGGCAGGCCCTCGTTGGGGCCGATCTCGCGCATTGCGGGCACCAGCGCGCTGCGGCCGAGAACGGTTACGGCCATGCCGGCGAAGGCAGCGGCCTGCAGGCCCCCGACACTTTCGCTGACGCAGGCAACGCGCCATCGCAGGTTCGCGCGCTCCAGCGTATCGATCGCATAGTCGCGATAGATGTTGCCGGGCGGCAGCAGTGCGAGCGGGATCGGGTGCTCCTGGTGTGCGGCGGATTGCTCGCCGGTCATCCAGACCAGCTGCTCGCGCCGAACCACCTGGCCGCCGGTGAAGTCGTTCATGCGGGTGACGAGCGCGATGTCGACGTCGCCGCGCTTGACGAGACCGACGAGCGGCGTCGAGAGCGCGCAATTGAGCTCGACCTGGACGCGCGGAAAGGACTTTCGGAACACGCTGAGGATTTGCGGCAGCATGAACGCCGCGTAGAGGTCGGGCGTGCCGAGCACGACCTGGCCCTCGATCTCCTGCGACGCCAGTTGCGAAATCAGTTCGTCATGCAACCGCAGGATGGATTTGGCGTAGGTGAGAACCGTGGTGCCGTCCTCAGTCAACGTCAGCCGCCGGCCGCCGTGCTCGAACAACTGCTTGCCGGTGAGCTCTTCCAGCCGCTGCAGTTGCAGTGTGATCGCCGGCTGGGTGCGGCCGAGCCGTCGCGCGGTCTCGGTGATACTGCCTGTCTCGACCACCGAGATCAGCGACCGGAGCATACGGATGTCGAGGCTGATGAGGTTCATGTGGCGTCCATATTGCCTGAACTTTATGCAAGATCCGTGCTAATCTTGAGCCGGCCTTTTCTGTTCGGGGCAACGCACGATCTTCAGCGGTTTGTATCTTCGTGCCAGGCCCAGCTCTGTCGCGACGTCCTCGAGGAAAGCGGGCCGCGGGATGGGGCGGCGTCTCTTGCGGATGGTACTCTCCCGGGCAGCGCGATCAATTGGGGGACAAGAGCTCTGCGCAGCGTCGAGTGATGTATTTCAACCACACTGAGCGAAGAACCGTTGAGCGTTGCCACGAACTCGTTTGACGCGACCAAAGCGGAGACCCTACGGTCGTTTCGACGGCTCCCTTCGGGGATTAATAGGGAATGCGGTGCAGGGGATTTGCCCTTATGCCGCAGCTGCCCCCGCAACTGTAAGCGGTGAACCTCGCGTCATATGCCACTGGGAATCTCGGTCCTGGGAAGGCGACGTAAGGTAACGACCCGCGAGCCAGGAGACCTGCCGTCAGCCGTGGTCACACGCGAAGATGTCGGTCGGGGAGTACAGACATTAGCTTCACCGGAGCATTTCGGCGCTCCGCCGTGAAACCTCGTTCGCTGTGACGTGCCACTGACGTCATACCGAGGTTTCCCGCATGCCTTCCGTTTCTGCTGTCCCGCGCCGTCGCGCGGTTTGGCTGGCAACCAGCTTCATTGTTCCCGTCCTTCTCCTCAACGTGAGGGCCGCCCGCGCGCAGCAAGCTGTCGCCGCGCAATTGCCGCCGATTGAAGTGACCAAGCCCGATGATCAGAACCGCACGCGCGCCAGGCCGACCGGCGATGGCGGCGACACGACGAGGCGGCGGGCGGCACCGAAGGTCGCCGCGAGCGGCGCGCCGGCGGGCGATGGATCCGGCTCATCCGGCGCAGGCGGTGAGGTGGCCGCCGGCAACGGAGGCATTGTCGGGGCCGCCACGACCGTCATCACGGCCGCGGACATCGCAAATTCGCCGTCGCAGACACTCGCCGAGATCATCGCGACGCAGACACCGGGGGCCCAGATTACGACGCTCTATGGTGGTCCGGTCGCTGCGAAGACGAGCGTCGATCTGCGCGGCTTTGGTGCCTTCGCCACCGCCAACACCCTGGTGCTGATCAACGGCCGGCGGTTGAACGACATCAACATGGCGCAGGTGGATCTCTCCACCATCCCGCTCAATTCCATCGAGCGCATCGAGATCACGCGCGGCAATTCCGGTGCGGTGCTGTATGGCGACAACGCGATCGGCGGCGTGATCAACATCGTCACCAAGAACGGCGTCGGCGGGCCTCCCGTCACCGCACGCGTCGAGGCCGGCTTCGGTTCGTTCAACACCCGGCTCGGGAATGTCTCGACCTCGCTCAATTCCGGCCCGTGGTCGACGTCGTTCTATGGCAATGTCGTGAAGACCGACGGCTACCGCGACAATAATCGCTACTCCCAGGAGAACGGGGTCGGCAATCTGAACTACACGACGCCCGACCTGACCGCCTTCCTGACCGTGACCGGCGACAATCAGGAACTGCGGCTGCCGGGCGGCCGACTTGTCGATCCATCGATCGGGGTCGACGAGCTCGCAACCAATCGAAAGGGGACCAGCACCCCGTTCGACTACGCGAACCAGCAGGGCTGGAGCGCGACAGCAGGCTTCGCGAAGACCTTGGTCAACGGCGTCGATCTCATCGTCGACGGCGGCGTGCGCAACAAGAAGCAGCAGAGTGCGTTCTTCTCGAGCCCCACGCCGGTTCCGGCGCTCTTCACGTCGACCTTTGTCGACGCCGATCTGACGACGTGGTCGATCACGCCGCGGCTCAGCGTGAAGAGCCTCATGTTCGGAATGCCGTCGCAGCTGCTGACCGGCATCGACTATTACGATGCGAGCTTCCAGCAGAACCGCGGCGCCGGCCAGGGACTCGCTTCCTGGCACAATTACGACCTCAGGCAGCAGACGGTCGCGGGCTATTTTCAGCACACATTGGGCGTCACGCCCATGACCGATGTCTCCTACGGCGCGCGGGTGCAAAACTTCAACCTCTCTGCACGAGACAATTTTGCCCCGACAGCTCCGTTCAACACCGACATAGGTGCGCTGCCGCTCAACAGCAACGAGACCCAATATGCGCTGCACCTTGGTGTCGAGCATCACCTCAACGACATCTTCACGCTGTTCGGCCGCGGCGCGCGTGCGTTTCGCACGCCCGACGTCGATGAGCGGGTGTCGTCGGGGCCGGCATTTGATCCATTTACTTTTGCTGCGATCCCGCGAACCTTCCAGCTCAAGACCCAGACGTCGCAGGACGTCGAAGGCGGGCTTCGTATCAAGTCAGGCGGACTGCAGTTCCAAAGCAGTCTCTATCTCATGGACCTCACCAACGAGATCCACTTCAACCCTGTGCTGTTCTACAACACCAATCTCGATCCGACCCGCCGCTACGGCTCGGAAACCAGCCTGTCGTATCGGGTCAATGACGCTCTGCTGCTGCGCTCCGGCATGGCCGTGACACGGGCGATATTCCGCGAGGGCATCTGGGCCGGCAACGACGTGCCGCTGGTGTCGCGCTACACGGCGAATGTGGGCGTCACCTGGAACATCTGGCAGAACTATGTCGTGCTCGACGCCACCGCGCGCTTCTGGAGCGAGCGGCGGATGGACAACGATCAGGCCGGCACGCAAAAGCCGATTCCCGCCAACGGCACGATCGACCTCAAGCTCAGCGGCCAGTACGAGCGCTACTTCTGGTCTTTCAGCGTCAACAATGTGCTGAACGCTCTTTATTACGACTATGCGATCGCGAGTACCTTCACGGACGGTCGCTTTAGCGCGTATCCGCTGCCCGGGCGCACCTATCTGCTCAAGGCCGGCGCTACGTTCTGAGGCGCATCCAAAGTCGCACGGCGCCCGATGGACGCACTTCATTGACCTCGATAGGGCTGTCATAAGCCCACAAATGTACTAGAATTCGAAAACAAGGAGATCACACATGGCCCTCAGCATCCTGCCGCCCCACACCGACCATTGCCGGCTTCACCCGGTTGAACCGCGTTATGCGTCGATGTTCTGCTTTGCCCTGCTGACGGCGTCATGCGCGCTCGCGAGTTTTGCGCTTGCCTGTGCAACGCCCTTCGCAGCCTTTGCAGTCGTGGCGGCGGCCATGCTGCCGCTGCGTCCGGCGCTGCTGGCCGTCACCGGCGCCTGGCTCGTGAACCAGTGCATCGGGGTTGGCGTGCTGCACTATCCCGTTGACGCCAGCACGATCGCCTGGGGCTTTGTCATCGGCGCCGCTGCGCTTCTATCGACTGCGGCGGCGTCCGCCGTGCTCCGCCTGCTGCCGCAGGGCCGCACGCCGCTGATGCTGGCCGTCACGCTCGTTGTCGCCTATGCGGCCTACCAGCTCGCGCTGTTCGCCGCGACGCCGGCCCTGGGTGGAGAGGGCGCCTTCACCGCCGCCATCGTGACGCGCATTGGACTGACCAGCGCGGTCTGGCTCGCCGGACTCGTGGCCGCCTGCGAAATCGTCCGTCTGCTTGATCTCTTTGGGCGCGGACGCGCGACTGCTTGAGCGGCGAGGCCCATTGGCGCGACGACATCGCGTCGCTGGTCTTTGCTGTCACCGGACATGGCGCGATCTGCGCCGTGCACCGGGGCGCTTTCCGGACGCTGCTCGGTGCCGAGCCGTCGCCGGAGGACTGCCTCGGGTATTTCCGGCGGTTTGAGACAGCCTTTCGGGCGGCCGCCAGCACCAAGATCGCCCGCAGGGACATTCCTGCGGGGACTAGCCTGCATCTTACCAGTCGCGACATCGCCCGGAAGCTGCTAGAAGACGCGCAAACCGCCAACGGAGAACAGCCATGAGCCAACCCCAGCTCACGAACGCCCAGGTCATGAACGACCAGGTCACGCATCTTCCGGTCGCAGCCGGGCAGGTGGGACGGCTTTCGCAGGTTTTGATGGCGATGGTGCTGGGCGTCTTCGTCGTCGGCATGGTCGGCTTCTCGCACATCGACGTCGTCCACAATGCCGCGCACGATGTGCGCCACTCGAACGCCTTCCCCTGCCACTGACCGAGGTGGAATGAGCACGTTTCGCTCGATCGTTTTCTCGTCGGTCATTGCCGGCTTCATCGTCGGTCTCATCGTCACAGTCGCCCAGCAGTTCGGCACCGTTCCCCTGATCCTGAAGGCCGAGGTCTACGAGAAGGCCGCGGAGACGCACCAGCACGACGCCGCGGCGCCGCAGGCGACTGCGGCCGGTCATGACCATGCAGCTCACAGCCACGCTGACCACGACCACGGCGCCGAAGCGTGGGAGCCGCGCGACGGGCTGGAGCGCAATGCCTATACGGCTGCCGCGAACGTGCTGACCGCGATCGGATTTGCATTGCTTCTGGCCGGCTTCTTCGCGGTCCGCAGCGGAGCGACCGGCGAGGCCGTCACCTGGCACGAAGGTCTGATGTGGGGCTTGGCGGGCTTTGCCGTATTCACGATCGCGCCCGGCTTGGGCCTGTCGCCGGACCTGCCTGGCGTACCCGCCGCGCCTCTGCTGTCGCGTCAGATCTGGTGGCTCGCGGCGGTGCTGGCGACGGCTGCAGGCCTGGGCCTGATTGTCTTTCGCCGCTCCGTGCCGGCGGCTATCGCGGGCGTGATTCTGCTGGCGTTGCCGCATCTGATCGGTGCGCCGGAGCTGGAGCATGTCGAAACCAACGTCCCATCATCGCTGTCTCACCAGTTCGTGGTCGCGGTGACCCTCACGAGCCTGGTCTTCTGGTCGCTCCTGGGCGCGGTGACGAGCGCGATGTTTGCGCGATTGGACGACGTTCCCCGCTAAAACCCGTAAGGGACCCGCGAGGCTGCCGAGCTCGAAGCCGCGCATGGCCGCGACTCGATGCCGCGCGGCTTCCTCGGTCTCAACGCCGCGCTCTGCGAGCAGTACATGCAATTCATCGCCAACCGGCGTTCCGCCATCAGTCTCTGAAGGCTGAAGCGTGCGTTTGCGTCCTCTTTTCGGGACGACTGTCGGCTTGCTCGTTGGTTGTGGCGACCGGCGGGAATATGCTGTCGTAGATCGCGCGGGCCTCGCGAATGAGGCGCTCGCGCTCGAGTTCGGATTTCGGAACGAATCGAACGACGTTGTTCATGTCCGCTCTCTCTCCTAAGAGCATGATCCGGAAAAGTGTGAAGCGGTTTTCCCTCGCGACAAATGCGGAACGCGTTTGCGCGGAGATCATGCTCAAACAACAACCTAAAGCGCGATGACGATTCATCCCAATCTCATCGCGCTTTAGACGGTTTCGTCGGCGCGGCGCCAGATCGGGAACGGGTCTGCGAGCTTCGCCCATTCCTTGACGTTCATTGCGGGCTTGCCCGGTACGAGGCAGGCGTCCAGACGGGCGCGGAGCGAAGCTTCATCCATGCCTGCGCCGATGAAGACGATTTCCTGGCGCCGGTCGCCATAGACGTCGTTCCAGTTCGCACGCAGCTGCTTCCGCCAGAACGGGTCGTCCGGCCATCGTTCGGCGGGCACGCTCGCCCACCAGAAACCAAGTGCCTGGGTGCGCGTGATCGAACCGGCCTGACTGATCTCGCCGAGCCATTGTGGGCGCGTTGCGAGCCAGAAATGCCCCTTGGCGCGAATGACGCCGGGCCATGGCTCCTTGATGAACTTGTCGAACCTGGCTGGATCGAACGGTCGGCGCGCGCGATAGACGAAGTTCGTCACGCCGTATTCCTCGGACTCCGGGACATGGTCCGCAAAGCCGTAGAGCTCCTTGTACCAGAGCGGATGCTGCTGCGCCTTTTCGAAGTCGAAGCGGCCGGTGTCGAGAATGCGATCGAAAGCGACCTGGCTCTGGTTGGTTTCGATGAGGTCCGCTTCCGGGTTCAGGGCGCGGATGATTTTGCGCGCGGCCTCGCGCTGCTCCGGTGAGGCGTCATCGATCTTGTTGAGAACGATCACGTCGGCGAACTCGATCTGCTCGACCAGCAGATCGACCAGCGTGCGGTTGTCGTTCTTGAGCGCCTGCCCGCGTTGTTCGAGAAACTCGGTCGACGAATAGTCCTTGAGCAGATTCACGGCGTCGACAACGGTGACCATGGTGTCGAGGCGCGCCACATCGGAGAGGCTTTGGCCGTCCTCAGAGCGGAAGTCGAACGTCGCAGCAACCGGCAGCGGCTCGGAGATGCCGGTCGACTCGATCAGCAGATAGTCGAAGCGGTTGTTCTCCGCAAGGGCGCGCACTTCCTCGAGGAGATCGTCTCGCAGGGTGCAGCAGATGCAGCCGTTCGTCATCTCGACGAGTTTCTCATCAGTCCGCGACAGGTTCGCACCGCCAGCGCGAACCAGGTCCGCATCGATGTTCACTTCGCTCATGTCGTTGACGATCACCGCCACCTTCAGGCTGTGCCGGTTGTTCAGGACGTGGTTCAGCAAAGTGGTCTTTCCAGCCCCGAGGAAGCCGGACAAGACCGTGACGGGCAGTTTTTGCATGGAGATCGAAGAGCCTTTTCAAGGGGATAGGTCGAGATTTAGGCGGGGGCATGCCGTGGCTTGGGATATGTAATGTTATAACATTACATTTGCCGGGTTTGGTTCACCTGTCAAGCAGGCCCAAACCAAAGGTCGGGGTGGGTGTCATTAGATATTCAAGCGAAAGCTAAGAGCCGCTTTGGCAGGGCACGGGCCGTTCGACTTGAGTGCTGTGCAGCGGCATCGCCTGGGCGAGGCCGGGCAGCCGAAGTTGAGATTCGTGGATCAGCAATACGCCTACAGCTTCATCACGTGCGAGATCGACCGCTCGCTCCTGGTGATCGCGCTCAATCGTCCGGACAAGCTCAATGCTTATGCCGGCGCGATGGGCTCGGAGATCGAGGGCACCTTCCACAAGGCCGGCGCCGATGACGATATCCGGGCGATCATGGTTACGGGCGCGTGGCCGTGTAAGGAGCCTTGAGCAGGCCCTCTCCGACAAGCTGCTGGCGTCACTGAGCTCCGGGGCCCGGGGATGTGTTCAGCGGCGCGCCGCCGACCGAGATGGGGCCTGCCGAAGGCGCAGCCCGTGGCGGCTTCTTCGGCTTCGGGGCGGCACGCGGAGCCGCGGGCGGCTGTGCGCTGGCGAGCGGTGGCGGAGCGGCCTGTGGGGGCGCCGGAGGTTGTACGAGGGCGACCGGTGGTGGTGGTGGCGGCGGCGCCGGCGGCGGAGCGGCCGCACTCTTCAGCGCGTCGATTTGCGCAGTCAGGCCCGCGAGCTGGTTCAGAATCGTCTTGAGCTGCTCCTGCTGGTCGGCGACTGCGCGATCGAGTGCCGCGAGGTCCTCGCTCGCCTTCTGCTGGGCGGCAAGCAGGTCGGTCATCACCGCCTGGTCTCCGGATGCAGGCTTGTCGTCAGGCGCTGCATGCCCGGCATACTGGCTGAGCTGATCGATATTCATCCACAGGAAGGTGCCTGCGGCGAGGGCCAGGACGAAGAAGAACAACAGGACGAACGGCCAGCGGCGTCGTCGCGCGGGCAGGACAGGTGGCGGATCGTCGTTGAGCCACTGCGGAGGAGATTCGATGCTCATCCGGCTTTCCTAGTCGGCCTCTTCTCCCAACGCAATCGAGGGCCGGGCCGGTCAGTCAATCGGGGTCGGAATGGCGGACATCGGGATATGGTGGCGACTTTTTCGTCCTGGGCCAAGCGCCTACGCGGTCTTGGCGGCGAGATCTCTCGAACCCGGCTCCTCAAAATAGGTGCAAAGCAAGGCCGTCTCTTTCGAGGCAATCGCTTTACGAAAGCGCCGGCACTTGAACTGGCGCTCGCTCCCGGCACCATCTTCGACCAGGAATATGCAGCCGCTGCAAATGTCGGTATTGTGTTGACGCTCGGCAACGTCGCTCTGAACCAGAACCCGACGGAGCGTGTGGCGCAGCTGAGACCGGTCGTCAACTGTGAGTGCCGCGATTCGATCGCGAAGGGCGTTGATCGGATCGCGATCGAGGAATTTCCTCCCCTGGGGTGTCACGCACAGCGTAATCGAGCGCCTGTCCTCGGCAGACGGCTCCGGGATCACCAATCCCTTTTTCCGCAGCTGCGCGGCAATCTCGGATGTGCCGCTGCGGGTCGTGCCGAGGGAGATGGCAAGAGCGGATGGAGTCCGTGAGAACCTGTTGGCACGCGCGAGAAAACGCAGGGCCATCCATTCGCGGTCGCTCAGGCCGAATTGATGACCTTCAAAAAGCCAGGTGCCGGCCGATTTCAGCAGCAATTCCACGACTTCGGTTGCTACTCGCATAGCGGGCAGGAATCTCCAGGCAAGCGGGCTGCTCCTGCGCAGTTGCTTTGGGCAGCCGAGGTCGAAAGGGCGCAAAGTCACTCACGCCGGATCCGCGTTGATTCCGGTTTGTCGTGGAGCCGGGCATGGGGCTGGTCTAAACTGCTCCCGCTGCGATGCCCGTTCGATTTGCCGGTTTTCGATAACCCAGGTGTTTCGATGACGGAACCCCGTAAGAACACGCAACCCGATCACGACGCATCGGGCCGCTTGCCGGGCCTTTCGCGACCTCAAGTGGCATCAGCTATTGCGCTGCTATCGGCGGACAAGCGGACCTCAGGCGTGCCGAAGCCAAGCACCCGACTTACGAGTACACCGTCTAGTTCGACGCCAGCGCCGTCTTGGCGACCTCGGCCATCCAGCCGGATGCGACGGGAAGGATCGCGTCGTTGAAATCGTAGCGCGGGCCATGCAGCTCCGCGCCCTCGCGCAATTCGCCATTGCCGATCCAGACGAACGCGCCCGGCCGCTGCTGCAGGAAGTAGGCGAAGTCTTCGCTGGCCATGCTCGGCGGGAGATCGCGGCGCAGGCGGGCTTGCAGCTTCTCCGCGGCGATGCGCGCGATCTCCGCTTCGCCTGAGGCGTTGACGACCGGTCCGACGCCGTGGACGAATGTCGGCGTGACCCTGACGTCAAAGCTTGTCGCGACGCCGGCGCAGATCTGCTCGATCCTCTCGACGATGGCATTCCGCACCGGCACGCGGTTGGTGCGCAGCGTTCCCTTGATCTCGACCTGTCCGGCGATCTGGTTCGGCGCGGTGCCGCCCTGAATCATGCACAGCGAGAGCACGGCGGTGTCGAGCGGATCGACGTTGCGCGCCACGATCGATTGCAGGGCAACGATCAAATGGCCCGCGGCCATCACGGGATCACGCGAAAGATGCGGCAGGCCGGCGTGGCCGGCATGGCCCTCGATCGTCAGCGTGACCCGGCCTCCGGCCGCCATGACGACGTCGTCGTGGACCGCGATGGTGCCGGCCTCGAGGCCCGGCCAGTTGTGGAAGCCGAACACTCGCTCCATCGGAAATCGGTCGAACAGCCCGGCGGCGACCATCGCGCGCGAGCCGCCATAACCTTCTTCCGCCGGCTGAAAGATGAAATCGACGGTGCCGCTCCAACTCGTGTCGGCAACGAGTAGTGCGGCCGCGCCGAGCAGCGATGCGGTGTGGCCGTCATGCCCGCAGGCATGCATCACGCCGGGAGTCTTCGAGGCGTAGGCCAGCCCCGTATCCTCGGTGATCGGCAGCGCATCCATGTCGGCGCGCAAGCCCACGCGGTTCCGTGCGTGCCCGCGCGTCAAGGTCGCGACGATGCCATGGCCGCCGATGCCTGACACGAAGGGAATGCCGAGCTCGGTGAGCCTCTCCTGCACGAAGGCTGCGGTGGCCTTCTCCTGGAGCGACAGCTCCGGGTGTGCGTGAAGGTGCTGGCGCCACGCGGTCAGTTTCTGGTGCAACTCGGGTGTCAAGGCGGGCGTCTCTCGCAAGGTGTCGGCTGCCGTCACCTTAGCGGATTATCTGGCCGGTGCATCAAGCGCCAGCGAATGCCTCGCGTGCAGGAAAGCCCGCCGCCTACGGCGAGAGCTTCGCCAGCCCCTTCCAGTCGAAGCCGATGCCGTGGCCCGGGCGGTCCGCTGCCAAGGCCATCCCGTCCTCGAGCACCAGCGGATGCTCGATGTACTTGTCCAGCCCGAAGCCGTGGGCCTCGAGGTAGGAGCGGTTCGGGCAGGCCGCGAGCAAATGCACGGTGATGTCGTGCGCGCCGTGGCTGGTGACGGGCAGGTTGAAGGCCTCCGCCAGCCGCGCGATCTTCATGAACGCGCTGACGCCGCCGCAATTGGTCACGTCAGGCTCGGGATAGGATACGGCGCCGGCGACGATGTAGCTCTTGAACTCCCACAGCGAGCGCAGATTCTCGCCCGCCGCGATCGGCACGCCGCCGGCCTGCATGATGCGGGCGTGGCCGGCGACGTCGTCGGGGATGATCGGCTCCTCGAGCCAGGTGAGGTCGAACGGAACGAAGGCGCGGGCGGCGCGGATGGCCTCCTCCACCGTCCACTTCATGTTGGCGTCCGCCATCAGCGGAAAACCGTCGCCGAGATGCTTTCGCATCGCAGAGACGCGCGCGACATCGGATTTGAGATCGGGCCGGCCGACCTTCATCTTGATGGCGCGAAAGCCTTTGGCGAGATTGCCGTCGGTCTGCTCGAGCAGCGCCTCGACGGAGAGATCGAGATCGATGCCGCCGGCGTAACAGGGCACGCGCGCATCGAAACCGCCGAGCAGCCGGTACAGCGGCAGTCCGGCGCGCCGCGCCTTCAGGTCCCACAGCGCGATGTCGAGCGCCGAGAGCGCCAGCGCCGTCGGTCCGCCGCGCCCGCCATAATGCAGCGCCCACCAGACGTGATGCCAGATCGCCTCGGTGTCGTCGGCCTCGCGGCCCTCGACCAGCGCCGGAATCTCACGCTTGAGGATATCGGCGACAGCGCCGCCATTGCGGCCCACGGTGTAGGTGTAGCCGACGCCTTCGGCGCCGTCGGCATCGCGAACGCGGCAGGTGATCAGCTCGAACGCCGCGATCTCGCCATGCGTGGAGTCGGAGAGCGTGACGGGGAGGGGGATCCGGTAGAGGCCGGATTCGATATTCGCGATGCGCGGCATGTTTCCTCCCGATCTTTCTTTTTGTTTCGTGGTTCGTAGGATGGGTAGAGCGCAGCGAAACCCATCATCTTCATCTTCGCAAGTAGCAATGGGTTTCGCTAACGCTCTACCCATCCTACGAGCTCACCGCTTGGTGGCGTGATAGTTGATGCTGATCGAGGCCCGGTGCGGCGACGTTCGCCACACCGACATCTCAAGCATGTCGCCGTTTCCGGCGCCGACACGCCAGCTCGCCAGACGATGATTGTCGTCGTTGGACGGCTTGTCGGCCCGCTCGCGGGCCTTCAATGATGTTTCGATCAGCCCGGGCAGCGCGTCGGCCGAGACGCCGACGGCCGACACCGTGCAGGTCACGCTCGGACCATCGTCAGGCCCTGCGAAATAGGCCGTCATGCTGCCGAGCCTCTCGCCCCGCCTGATCAGCTTCGCCGAGTAGAGAATGTCGATTTTTGGCCCACGCTCCATCTCGGCCGTGATCGGGCCGCCGTCACTGACAAGACCCAGACCCGTTGCGATGCGTTCGACCTGGCTCGGCCTTTCCGGCTTGGCCGCGCAGATCTTTGCGAAGAGATCAACCAGCAAGGCGCTGTTGTCTTCTTCCGCGCCAGTCGCGCTCGCAAGCGCCAGCAGCGCAAATCCCGCGAGCGCGAGCCGAACCACGCGCATCACCGCATCGTCGCGAGCTGCAGCGCCAGCGCGCAGGCACGGTCGTATTCGTCGAGATTGATCCACTCGTCGATCGTGTGCGCCTCGTTCTGGCCGGCGCCGAACGTCACGGTCGGAATGCCGTGGCGGACCATCCAGTTGGCGTCGAGCCCGCCATTGGCGGTGCGGACGTTCGGGGTGCCGCCGACCGCGGACACCGCCTCGACCGCGCGCTTGATGACGGGCTGGTTGTCCTTCATCCGGAACGGATAATAGTCAGTCTCGGCCTTGAACTTGACCTTGCCGGACTTGCCCTGCGCGTTCGTCACTTTCTTGGCGGCCTTCTCGAACGCGGCCTTGTAGGCCTTGGTGATCTCCTTGAAGAACTTTCCGTCGTGGCTGCGGCTTTCGCCGCGCACATGCACGTAGTCGGTGACGACATTGGTGGCATCGCCCGCGGGGCGGCCCTCGCCGCCGGTGACGGGTCCGACATTGCTGGTGCCTTGCAGCTTGCCCTTCACCACCCTGCCGAACCAGCCGCCGGCCTTCACGTCCGCGAGCGCGAGCGCCATGATCATCGTCGAGGAGATGCCGCGCTCCGGCGCAACGCCGGCATGCGAGGCGCGGCCGAATATCTCGACGCTCCAGCGATCCGCGCCGACGGCACCGATGACGACGTTGGAGGCCGAGCCGCCGTCATAGTTGAAGGCCATCACCGGCGAGCCGAGTTCATCCAGCTTGACGTGGCGCGCGCCATAGAGCCCGCTCTCCTCGCGCACGCAGAACAGCAGCGTGATCGGCGGATGATCGAGCTTCTGCTTTTCGAGCTCGGCGGCCAGCGTCACCAGCACGCCGCAGCCGCAGCGGTTGTCGCCGCCGAGCGCGGTCTTGGCCTCGTTGACGATCTTGCGTCCCGACTTCTTCGGCTTGGCGCCGGCGCAGAGCGGCACCGTGTCCATGTGGGTCATGAACATGATCCGCCTCTGGTTGTGCAGAGCGCCACGGCCGGGCAGGTCGACGATGAGGTTGCCGGTCTGGGTCGGCACGGGAATGCGGGTGTTGGCGTCGTCGAGCCGGATCGCCTTCGCCGGCACGCCGCTCTCTTTCAGCGCGGCGGCGAGCTCACGCCCGATCGCTGCCTCCTGTCCGGTCACGCCCTCGACGGCGAGGAAGCGCATGAGACGGTCGGTGGCGGCTTTTGTGTCGACAGGCATGGACTTCATTCCCCCGGGTGCAGGTTGCGCAGCATCTCCTGCGACGCCGCGTTTCGCAAGGGGCTCAGGCAGTCCGTGTGTAAGCCAGGAAGCTTGTAGGATGGGTAGAGCGAAGCGAAACCCATCGCCCCAACTTACGCCGATGATGGGTTTCGCTGCGCTCTACCCATCCTACGAAGTTAGACAGCCCGCGTGTAAGCCAGGAAGACCAGCGTGCCCACGACAAGCGCGGCGGCCATGAACAGCAGCACCGCCGGCAGCCCGGCCAGCGCCGCGACCGCGCCGGTGATCGACTGCATCAGCGCCGCGCCGAGAAAGAAGGCGAGGTTGATCGCCGCGAGCGCCTTGCCGGTCGTTTGCGCGTCGACGAGCTGCCGGGACATGCCGAACAGCAACGGTTGGGCCGAGGTCGCAAGGCCGATGAGGATGAACAGCACGAGGTCGTATTGCGGCGGCATCAGGGCAACGCCGAACAGCATGGAGACCGCATAATGCGGCGCGCCGAGTGCCATCAGTGCGAGCAGCAGCCCACCGATGAGGTGCGTGCTGGCCACCAGCTCGCGGCGGCGGCCGATCCTGCGGTCGATCATGCCGACGCACAGGGGGCCGGCGATCATCGCCAGTGTGAACAGGCCGAGCTGGTTGCCGGCCTCGACTCGTGACAGACCCTTGACCTGCATCAGCCACGGTCCACCCCACAGGCCGCGCAGCACCAGCGAGGTCGCAAGCGACACCAGCGCGAGCGCGATCAGGCCGCGCAGCGGACGCGAGAAGCCGAGCCGCAGCACCGCGATCATCTGCGACAGCGGTGAGGAATCGTCCTTGTGCTCGGCCGGCTGGTTCGGCACCAGCATGAACACGGCAAGCGCGACGAGGACGCCGCCGAGTGCCGAGATCCAGAACCCGGCGCGCCAGCCGTAATGATCGACCACGAAGGCGAGCGGGCTCGACGACAACAGCATGCCGATATTGCCGATCGAGAGGATCGCGCCCGACCACAGGCCGAACCGCGCCGCCGACAATTGCTTGGCCGCCAGCGTCATCGGGCACATCAGCATGCCCGAGGTTGCAACGCCGAGCAGCACCTGCCCGACCGCAAAACTCTCGGGCCCGGTCGCGAAGCCCGACGCAATGGCGCCGAACACGGTTCCCGCGAGCAGGCTGAGCGACACCGGCCGCACGCCGAACCGGTCCATCGCCGCACCGACCGGAATTTGCGCGGCGGCGAAGGCGAAAGGATAGACCGAGGTGAGGCTCGCCAGCGCCTGCGGCTCCATATGGAAATCGGCGGCCATCAGATCGAGGCTGACCGCCGGGATCGTGCGCAGCAATGTCGAGAGCATGTGTCCGCAGGCGAGTGCGAGCAACGCGAAAATCAGCGCGCGGGTGCCAACTCCCGCTTCATCCGTGGCAACCGCAGTCATCAGCGTCCCGTCCCGGCATGGATTTCGGCCGGGTTACACGATTGGGGGAGGCGTGCCAATGGCGGCAGAGGGCGCGTTAGCGCAGGGGCGACCAGACGTGATGGCAGGGGTCCGCGGCGCTGTAAGTACCAGCCACAACCGCTGTCATTGCGAGCGGAGCGAAGCAATCCAGATTGCCTCCGCGGACGGAGCCTGGATTGCTTCGCTGCGCTCGCAATGACGGAAGCAGGGACGTCAGGGCCCGCGACGGGCTCAGCTCATGCCGCGACCTGGCTCTTGAGTTTCTCGATGATCGAGACGAATGTCGGCGACGCCTTGGTGGCCGGGTCGACGGAAAGACCCCCGCCGGATTTGAATGCGCGTTCCGCGATCTCGTAGCCGAGCATGCGGTAGCTTTCGAACTGCGATTCCGAGAAGAATTGATTCAGCGTCGTCTCATGCGGAAAGGTCGTGTGGGATATCGCATAGCTCAATACGCCCATGGGCTCCGTGCCGTGCAGGCCCGACTTGAGGTACAACAGCAGTCCGTTTTGCGACTTGCCGCCATCGGCCTCGCTATAGAGAATATCGCCAATCGCCCAGTAGGGTTCTTCCGTTGCGGGGCTCGGACGTTCCTTGAAGCGCTTCTTGAGGCGGTCCAGGCCATGCAGGTCGATACGCACACCGAGATCGATCCATACCTTGCGAAGCGCGTTGCCGAGATCCTCGAAGGAATAATCGGGGTCGCACCCCGCGTCGCTGACCACGATCACGCGGCAGCGCCGGCGAACCATTTCGTAGAGGCCGAGGTTTTCGAAGTGGCCGCCGTCGGTCAAATAGACCCAGCGCTCGGTCTCGCTCGTCAGGCCGAACATCTCCATGAAGAACGGTCGGAGCGCATTTGTCGGCTTGACCTTCGAGTAGTAGGGATTGTCGCCGCGCGGGTTGGCGAGCCACCAGCCGAGGCGCACATTGAACAGCGCCATCAGGAAGGCGACGCCCGGCGATGAGTTGTAGCCCATGCTCGGGCTCACGGCAGCGCCGGAAACCGCCATGGCGGTCCCAAGCGTCAGCATTCCACCGTAGGGCTTCGGCTGCTTGGCTGTGGCGTAGGTCGTCCGGTAAGCGCCATCGGAAAATGCCGCACTGCCGCTGCCGCAATGGAGAGGTGAGAAGGTGAAGGGCGCCGCCATCCGTTCCTGCCATGCCAGGTTCTTGGACGACACGAGGTTGAGCGCCGCGCTGATGACGTGGAACGGCTTCCAATTCGTTCCTCGCGGTTCAACGCCATGTTCCCAGAGCTCGTACAGATAGGGGCTGTCGCTGCTGTCAAAATCGGTAAAGGCATTTTTCGTCTTGTCACGGTCGTTCTCGTGACGTGACGCGCCGAGAAAGGTACGAACCAGACGGTTCCGGTAAAGGCTGTGGAGCGAGTAGCGGTTGATGCTGAGCACATGCGACGTTGCGTAGATCAGCGCGACAAGCACGCCGCCTGCCACGAGAACGATTGTCCAGGGCAGATGATCGTCGCCAGACCCGAATGATTGGAACGCCCTGTCCCAGGCGATGGACAGTAGGGCAACCACGGTTGCCGCGAAAATCGCCGCTGCGATCGCAGCGATCGTGTTGAGTCCGAGGTACTGGCGAAAGCCGGACGCCTGCTCGGCGGCTGGCTTGGTCTTCGCGCTCGCGCCCAGGACGACGGAAATCAGGCCTGAAAGTCCTCCCCCTGTTGCGAGCGAGAGGAGGAATGAGCTGCTAAGCTGGGTCTCGATCCATTTTGCGGCCGGCGGCGCGCCAAGCACGAGTCCAAACCACAGCAGCCAGCCGATATAGGCCAGTGTGAAAATTCCGCTCGACCGCGCCTGGAATTCGAGGCCTACGTCCACCTCGGAGAGGAGTTCGGCAAACGCGATATAGATCACATCGGCGACGATGCGCGCCATCACGACCCAGGGCAGCCCGAGGACGCAGGCAAAACCCGCTACCGCTGCAACGGAGCCCGACGGGGCGTAATGCCAAAGCACAACCAGTCCCGTGGCGCTCAGCAGGCCGAAGGCGGCGCCGGCGACGCACCAGGCAGCAAGATCGATCCATGGATGCTTGGGACGATCCGCGAGCAGAGGCTGGGCCGACTTTCCAAAGATGAAAGTCCATACGGGCGCCAGCAGCCAGGACACGAGAAAGAACAAAACGCCAAGAATGCCGCCACGGACGATCACGACGGCGCCAAAGTGAGCTCCTTCGAACCGCTTGACGAACTCGAACCCGCTGGCATTGGTCACGTCCGTGAGCACCGACAGTCCGTATTGGCTTTGCAGCACGAAAACCAGCAATGCGGCTCCGACAAGGAAGGGTGCGAGATCGCAAAGGAGAAACCGGGGTTGCGAGACATTGATCCATCCGCGGGCGGGACGGTTTGCGGCGGAGAACGACAAGGAAGCCAGGAGGCAGAGGGTTGGTACGATCATCACGCCCAGGAACCACCCGGACGTATTCTCGCGCGTGATATTGTGGGCATCGATGACTGCAAAGTGGAGTGCCTTGGTGATGAGCACCGCGAGGATCATCGGGGGGACGAGCAGCATCCAGTTCAGGAACAGATTGCGAAGGACGCTGGCAACGTCGCTCCACAGATCGGGGGAAATCGGCGAAAAGCTCGGAGCGAGAAAGTGCGAGTTGCGCCGGAGGTTGGAAACCGGCTCTGCTTCTTCGTGATCGCCGAGTTGGCCGAGGCTGTATCGCCGATTGAGTGCTGAAACCACGGGGTCCGGAGTGGAGCCCTGACGGACCTTGTTTACAGGTAGCTTGCGCTCCTGGCAGAGCCAGGCCGATAGCCAGCTTCCGATATAACCGCCTCCCGATACGGTCGACAGATACTCGAACTGCGTGAGAGCCGGGCCGGCCTCCTCGCCCTGGCGCTTCGATGTGACCTTCAGGTCCGCAATCCTTTGCAGCACGCCGAGCGCAAACGCCGCGCTGCGGATTCCTCCGCCGGAAAGGCACAGCGCCCATCGATCATCCGCGTTGAGCGCCTGGTAGATGTCGAGGAGGTTTTCAGGGCGTGGCGCCGTCGGCCGCGGCGATGATTGCGGCGACGTTCCAGTGGCCTGTTGCGAAGAGTGCGGCGATGTCTCGGGGGTTGTTGGCGAGGCGTGGGATGCCGGCTGTGTTGGTTTCGGCGAGGGCCCAGGTGCCGGATGTATCGGTGCGAATTCCAGCGCGGCGCCCGCGAGCGCCCGTCGCTCTTCCCAGAGGACCTGCGAAAGGTTCAATGCCCCCATGACACCTATCCCCCTGTTTCGGTGAGATCGGCCCAAGCGGTCCGTTGTGTATCTCCGCTGGGGTTCGTTCTGCTTGGCGGGCCAAGCACAGCCTTGACGAGTGCAGGCTAGCGATACCGGCGACAGCGAGCGTGTGAAGTAGCTCACAATGGCGGGGCAAATTGTCAGAACGAGCGGTCCTTGCTGTCGAGCATGCTCCCTGACCCAGTCCGCATTGTATCCGCGATCCGGCAGCAACATTGTCTTCGGAAGCAAATGCGCCGAGAAGAACGGAACACAACCGATTGTCATGCGCCAAGCCGGGCGTGATGGCGAGGTGGACCAGCAGGCCATTGGCAGCATCCATCACCGCGTGAATCTTTGTCAGGCCCCCTCGTGAGCGGCCCATATCCAGGTGATGTGTTGTCCGAAATACATGTTCCGTGCTGGTGCAAGCGCACGACGGAGGTATCGATCACCGCCGCATCATGACCCGCGGCCAACGCATCCATGATCCGCTCCCAGACGCCAGCCGGCCGCCACCGCACGAAGCAATTGCAGCTCATTGATCTGAATCAACGTATGGGTCCCACCCTGCCTCAGGCTTTCGCCTGCTCGGGCAAAACGTCCGACGCTCACCGATGCTTCTTCAGGAACCGACAGTACGGAGAGCAGCAACCAATGAGCAAGTTCAAAAATATCTGCGGCGCTTTTCTCGCGATGTGTGCCACCACGACTATGGGAAGCATTCCTGCTTCTGGCCAGCAGCCCGGGCAAAAACCCAATATCCTAGTCATAATGGGCGACGATATCGGCATGTGGAACATTGGAGCTTACCATCGCGGTCTGATGGCAGGCAGAACGCCGAATCTCGACAAGATAGCCAAGGAAGGAATGCTTTTCACCGACTACTATGCAGAGGCGAGCTGCACGGCGGGCCGCGCGAACTTCATCATGGGCCAGTTACCAATCCGCACCGGTATGACCACAGTAGGTCAGGCGGGTGCCTCGATCGGAATACCGGCCGAGGCGGTTACCACCGCAACGATTCTCAAATCGATGGGTTACGCAACCGGCCAATTCGGTAAAAACCATCTCGGTGATAAGAACGAATTTCTGCCGACCGTGCATGGCTTCGATGAGTTCTTTGGTTATCTCTATCATCTTGACGCTATGGAAGATCCCGCGCATCCCAACTATCCGCAGAACCTCCTGAACGTCGTCGGCCCCCGTAACATGGTTCACAGCTGGGCGACTGACAAGGATGATCCTACCGAAATGCCCCGATGGGGCAAGATCGGAAAGCAAAGGATCGAGGATGCCGGTACACTCTATCCGAAGCGCATGGAAACGGTTGATGACGAAATTCGCGACTTCGCTATCGACTTCATCGATAGGGCCAAGAAGGATGGTAAGCCGTTCTTCGTCTGGCTCAATCCGACGCGGATGCATATCGTGACGCATCTCTCGCCGAAGTACGAGGCGATGCGTAATTCCGATAACGGTTGGTCGGAAGAAGAAGCCGGAATGGCACAGCTCGATGACGACGTCGGTCTCGTCATGAAGAAACTCAAAGATATTGGCGTGGACGACGACACTATCGTTGTCTTCACCACGGACAACGGCACGGAGGTATTTACGTGGCCCGACGGCGGTCAGACACCGTTCGCTCAGTCAAAGGGGACGGTGCTTGAGGGTGGCTTCCGCGTGCCGGCGATCATTCGATGGCCGGGAAAGGTGCCCGCGGATTCGGTGCAGAACGGAATATTCTCCGGGCTGGATTGGTTGCCGACCTTTGTGGCTGCAGCAGGTAATCCGAACATCACTGAGGAATTGCTGAAAGGCAAGGAAATCGGCGGTCGGGTCTTTAAGAACCATCTGGACGGCTACAACCAGATGGACGCTATTACCGGCAAGGGACCTTCCAAGCGGCACGAGATTTTTTATCTCGGCGAAAGCACGGTCGGCGCGGTGCGGATTGACGACTACAAGTTCCGCTTCATCGACCAGCCCGCAGGCTGGATCGGCGAAAAGACCAAACCTGATGTGCCCTACATCACCAACCTACGGCTCGATCCGTTCGAGCGTACAGGCTGGCCAAACAATGGAACGAAGGAAGGCGGGCAGCAGTATTTCGACTGGTTCAAGTACCAGTTTTGGCGCTTTGTCTTCGTTCAGCAGGTCGTAGGCAAAGAACTGCAAACGTTCCTCGACTTCCCGCCGATGCAGCGCGGCGCGAGTTTCAATCTCGAGGCAGTCAAAGCAGAGATGGCGAAGAGGATGGAGCAGGCAGAGGCGGCAGCAAAGGGTCCCGGCAATTGAATAATTGTTCTTGCGGGCGGGCTGCACGGAGGTCGCCCGCTTAAGCACGTCCTAAGCCAATCAGATGTCTGGTCGTGCGTCGCGTCATTTCGCTGCGATGCGAAATCTGAT
>JAEYRD010000066.1 GCA_023435725.1 Pseudomonadota bacterium
GTCGCGGCAGTGAACGCGCTGGCGAGCCGGAGCGAATAGACATGGGACGCATTATCTGTTGCGGTCTCGGCCCCGGCGCCCCTGATATGATGAGCGTGCGCGCGGACCGGACGGTGCGCGGCGCGAAGCACGTCGCCTACTTCCGCAAAAAGGGCAGGCCGGGTCAGGCAAGGCGCATCGTCGAAGGCATGCTAGTTGCCGACGTGACCGAATATCCCATGGAATACCCGGTTACGACGGAGATCGCCTTCGACAGCCCTGACTACGTTCAGCTGCTGGCCGGCTTCTACGACGAATGGGCCGAGCGCCTCGCGCGGCTGGCGCGCGCGGTCGACGTCGTCGTGCTCTGCGAGGGCGATCCTTACTTCTACGGCTCCTTCATGCATCTGCACGCGCGCCTGCAAGGCCGTGTCGAGATCGAGGTGATCGCCGGCATTCCCGGCATGGTCGGCTGCTGGAACAGCGTGGGACAGCCGATCGCGCTCGGCGACGACGTGACGACAGTGCTGATGGGCACGCTGGCCGAGGACGAGCTCGAACGGCGCATGCGCGATTCCGATGCGCTCGTCATCATGAAGACCGGGCGCAATCTCGCAAAAGTCCGGCGCGCGCTCGCGTCAGCCGGGCGGCTGCACGATGCCTGGCTGGTCGAGCGCGGCACCATGCCGGGCGAGCGCGTGGTGCGCCTTGCCGATATCGATGTCGCCGACTGTCCTTATTTCGCGATCGTGCTGGTACACGGCAAGGGCCGGCATCTGGACGCCGCCGAATGACGGGCACGCTGACCATCGCGGGCCTCGGGCCGGGCAGCGATGCACTGGTGACGCCGGAGGTTTCCGCCGCGCTTGCCTCCGCGACCGACATTCTGGGATACGCGCCCTATGTTGCGCGCGTGCCGCAGCGACCGGGGCTCAAGCTGCATCCGTCGGACAATCGCGAAGAGCTGCAGCGCGCGAGCGAGGCCCTGCGGCTTGCCGCCGAAGGCGGTCAGGTCGTCGTCGTCTCCTCCGGTGACCCCGGCGTCTTCGCGATGGCCTCCGCCGTGTTCGAGGCGCTCGAACAGGCGCCGCAATGGCGGGAGCTGCCGATCCGCGTGCTGCCTGGTATCACTGCGATGCTGGCGGCGGCCGCACGCGCCGGCGCGCCGCTCGGCCACGACTTCTGCGCGATCAATCTTTCCGACAATCTCAAGCCCTGGGCCGTGATCGAGAAGCGCCTGCGGCTCGCCGCGGAGGCGGATTTTGCCATCGCGATGTACAATCCGCGTTCGGCGAGCCGGCCGGAGGGGTTTGGCCGCGCGCTCGCAGTGCTGAGAGACGCCGGTTGCGGCGAGCGTCTCGTGATCTTCGCGCGTGCGATCAGCGCCGCCGACGAGAGGATCGAGACCGTGTCGCTGAACGAAGCGACACCCGAGATGGCCGACATGCGCACGCTGGTGATCGTCGGCAACTCGCAGACGCGCCGTGTCGGCCGATGGGTCTACGCGCCGAGGCAGGTCCGATGACCGAGCCATTGCATGATCTCAGCCACGCTCTCGACCCGCTGCCGTTTGGGCAGTCGCGGCCGCGAGATCATGATCACGGGCAGGTCGAGCATGCGGGCCGCGTCGATCTTGGCGCGCGCGCCGTCGCCGCCGGAATTGCGAGCGACGATCCAAGTAATGCCGCGCGTGCGCATCATCTCGAGCTCGCCGTCAGGCGTGAACGGCCCGCGCGACACGATCACATCTGCAGTGAAGGGCAGGGGCGTTTCGGGCGGATCGACGAACCGCAGCGTGTAGGTATGCTGCGGCTTCGCCGCGAACGGCGCGATATGCTGACGGCCGATGGCGAGGAAGACTTTTGCCGGCGCTTCGGGCAGCGCTGCCAGTGCGGCGTTGACGTCAGGAATTTCGATCCAGTTGTCGCCGGGGGCCCTGACCCAGGGCGCGCGTTCGAGCGCGATCAGCGGCGTGCCGGTTTGCGCGCACGCTTCAACGGCGTTTCGGCTCATCTCGGCAGCGAAGGGGTGCGTCGCGTCGATCACATGCGTGATGGATTCGCGGCGAATGTAGTCGGCAAGCCCGCTCACGCCGCCGAAGCCGCCGATGCGGGTCGGCAGCGGCTGCTCGGCTGGCGCGCGAGTGCGTCCGCCATAGGAATAGACGGCGTCCAGCCGGGCGCGCGCGATCTCCGCGGCGAGCAAGCTCGCATCGGCGGTTCCGCCCAGAATGAGGGCGCGCGTCATGGCTGATCCCTGGTTGACCATCATCGGTATCGGCGAAGATGGCCTTGCCGGGCTGTCCGAGGCAAGCCGAAAGGCGCTCGACGATGCCGAAACCGTGTTCGGCGGCGAACGCCACCTCGCGTTGGCCGGCGTGACCGGGCGCGGTCGTCCGTGGCCGGTGCCGTTCGACGCGGACGTCGTGCTGAGCTGCCGTGGCCGGCCGACCGCGGTGCTCGCTTCCGGTGATCCGTTCTGGCACGGCGCCGGCGCAGGCCTCGCCGAAAAACTCGGTGCCGGCGAGTGGACCGCGCATTCATCGCCGTCGACATTCTCGCTCACCGCCGCAAGGCTCGGCTGGCACCTCGAATCCGTCGCATGCCTTGGGCTTCACGCTGCGCCGTTTGAGCGCCTCGTGCCGCATCTGGCGCGAGGTGCGCGCATCATTTGTCTGGTGCGAGACGCGCAGGCGGCCAGTGATCTCGCGAAATGGCTGACGGAGCGCGGATGGGGCGCCTCGGTATTCTGGACTCTCACCGCGCTCGGCGGGCCCCGCGAACAGATTGCCGAATATCGCGCCGATAGCTTTGCAGGTGATCTCGCTGGAAACCTGGTCGCGGTGGCAGTCGAGGCGAGGGGAGCGCAAGGCATTCCCCGCAGCTCGGGACTTTCTGACGATCTTTTTGTCCATGACGGCCAGATCACCAAGCGGCCGGTGCGCGCGCTCGCGCTTTCTGCGTTGGCGCCGCGTCTCGGCGAACGGCTGTGGGACATTGGCGCGGGCTCGGGATCGATCTCGATCGAATGGACGCTGTGCGGCGGGACCGCGACCGCCATCGAGACACGTGAGGATCGCGCCGCGAACATAAGCAGCAATGCGGCGTCGTTTGGATTGGCGCGTCGGATCAACGTTATCACGGGGACCGCGCCCGAAGCTCTCGCTGCGCTGGACGCGCCGGATGCCGTCTTCATCGGCGGCGGCCTTGACATCGCGATGTTCGATGCCATCTGGTCGCGGCTTTCCCCGGGGGCTCGGCTCGTCGCGCACGCGGTGACGCTGGAAACGGAAGCGCTGCTTGGCGAGCTGCATCAGCGCCACGGTGGCGAGTTGATGCGGGCCGAGATCGCTCATGCTGCCCCGCTCGGCCGCTACCGCTCCTGGCAGCCGGCACGGCCTGTGGTGCAATGGAGCGTAGTCCGATGAAGGTCGCCGGACTCGGATTCAAGCTAGATGTCACGTTGGCTTCGCTGCGTGAGGCGCTTCTTGCGGCCGGTGGTTCCGAAGGCCTCGCAGCGGTCGCGACTGTTAGCGATAAGGCCGACGCGGAGGTGCTGAAGCAGCTTGCACGCGAGTGCGGCGTGCCGATCAGGGCTATCCCGGCCGAAATGCTGGCCGGCATCGACACGCCGACGCAGTCGAAGTTCGTCAACGAAAAGTTCGGGACGGGATCGGTCGCCGAAGCGGCGGCGCTCGCTGCCACTGGTCCTCGCGCTCGGTTGATTGCGACGCGCGTGGTCTCGCAGGATCGCACCGCGACCGCGGCGATCGCGGAAGGAGACGGCGCATGACGGTGCATTTCATCGGTGCGGGGCCGGGCGCTCCCGATTTGCTGACCTTGCGCGGACGCGATCTGATTGCCGCCTGTCCGGTCTGCCTCTATGCCGGCTCGCTTGTGCCCGAGGGCGCGCTGGCGCATTGCCCGCCCGGCGCGCGGATCGTCAACACAGCACCGCTCTCACTCGACGAGATCGTCGCGGAGATCGCCGCCGCGCATGCGGAGGGCAAGGACGTCGCGCGGCTGCATTCCGGCGATCTCTCGATCTGGTCGGCGATGGGCGAGCAGCTCCGCCGCCTGCGCGCGCTCGGCATTCCCTATACGGTGACGCCCGGCGTCCCGTCCTTTTCGGCCGCCGCGGCTGCGCTGGAGGCCGAGTTGACGCTGCCCGGCCTTGCCCAGACGGTGGTGCTGACGCGCACGCCGGGTCGCGCCAGCGCGATGCCGGAGGGGGAGAAGCTCGCCGCCTTCGCTGCAACCGGAGCAGTACTTGCGATCCATCTGTCGATTCATCTGCTTGACAAAGTCATCGCCGAGCTCACGCCGCACTACGGCGCGGATTGCCCGGTCGCGATCGTCTGGCGCGCGAGCTGGCCGGACCAGCGCATCGTCCGCGCGATGCTTGCAACGCTCGATGCTGCCGTTGGCGCCGAGATGGAGCGCACTGCGCTGATCCTGGTCGGCAGGACACTTGGCTCGGCGGATTTTGACGAGAGCCGCCTCTATGCTGCCGACTACGATCGCCGCTATCGGCCGGTCGGCGCCGAGCCGCGCTTTCCGGAGGTGTCGTGATGCCGGCAGGCCTCGTCATCTCTGCGCCTGCCTCCGGCGTCGGCAAGACCACGCTGACGCTGGCGCTCGCGCGGGCCTGGCGCAATCGCGGATTGAACGTGCAATGCTTCAAGAGCGGGCCCGACTACATCGATCCCGCCTTTCATGCTGCCGCCACGGGACGTGCTTCCGTCAATGTCGACAGCTGGGCCATGGACCGTGCGACGATCGCGCGCCTCGTCAGCCGCGGCCTTGACGCCGATGTCGCGCTCGCCGAGGGCTCGATGGGCCTGTTCGACGGTGTCGCCGCGCGCGGTGTCTCCGGCACGGGCGCTACGGCCGACATCGCGGAGATGCTGGGTTGGCCGGTGCTGCTGGTGATCGATCCCTCGGGACAGGCGCAGACGGCGGCCGCCATTGCCGCAGGCCTTCGTGATTACCGTACTGGCGTACGTCTTGCGGGCGTCGTGCTCAATCGCGTCGCCAGCCGGCGCCACGAAGACCTCGTGCGGCGTGCGCTTAACGATGCCGGCATTGCCGTGTACGGCGCGCTGCCGCGTCATGCCGAGATAAGCTTGCCGAAGCGACATCTCGGCCTGGTGCAGGCCGAGGAGCAGGGTGAGATTGGCAAGCTGATCGACGAGGCCGCGCGGTTCGTCACGGAGCATGTCGATCTCGATGCGGTGCTGCGGTCGGCCGCCGCCTGGTCGCCGAAACCTGCAGCGAATGGCCTCAACGTGACGCCGCCCGGCCAGCGCATTGCGCTTGCCCGCGATGCGGCGTTCTCCTTCGTCTATCCGCATATGCTGGAAGCCTGGCGCGCGGCTGGCGCCGAAATCTCGACATTCTCGCCACTTGCCGACGAAGGTCCTGATCCGAGTGCCGATGTCTGCTGGCTGCCCGGCGGCTATCCCGAGCTTCATGCCGGCAAGATCGCGACCAATGCGCGCTTTCGCAGCGGCTTGCGTGCCTTCGCCGTAACGCGACCGGTGCACGGCGAATGCGGAGGCTATATGGTGCTGGGAGTCGCCTTGACCGACGCCGATGGTGTCCGCCATGAGATGACCGGCCTGCTCGGACTGGAGACAAGCTTTGCCAAGCGCCGCATGCATCTGGGCTACCGCCTTGCCGCGCTCGCCGCGCCAATGCCGGGCCATCAGGTGGGTGCCCGCCTGCGCGGCCACGAATTCCACTATTCGACGATCGTCGCGCAGCCAGATACGCCGCTGGCGGTCGTGCACGACGCAACGGGTGCCGTCATCGCCGAGACCGGCTCGCGGCGTGGCCACGCCACCGGCACGTTCTTCCATCTGATCGCGGAGGACCGGTGAGCGGTTTTGTCACTTTCATCTCCGCCGGACCCGGCGACCCCGAGCTTCTCACGCTCAAAGGCGCCGCGCGGCTACGCGAGGCGGACGTCGTGCTCTATGACGACCTTGCTTCGGGCGCGATCCTCGACCTCGCCCGGCCGGGGGCCAATCTCGTCGCGGTCGGAAAGCGGGCAGGGCGGCCCTCGACCAAGCAGCACCACGTCAACCGCCTCCTGGTCGACTATGCGGCGACCGGCGTGCGTGTGGTGCGGCTGAAGTCGGGCGATGCCGGCATTTTCGGCCGGCTCGAGGAGGAGCTCGAGACGCTGCGCGAGGCCGGCATCGGCTACGAGATCGTTCCCGGCGTGACCTCGGCCTGCGTCGCCGCCGCGCAAGCCGGCATTCCCTTGACCCGGCGCCACACCTCGCGCCGGGTGCAATTCGTGACCGGGGCCGATGTCACGGGCGAGTTGCCGCCAAACCTGAATTGGACGGCGCTGGCAGATCCCGACGCGACGACTGTGGTCTATATGGGCCGGCGCACCTTTCCGGCGCTTGCCGCAAAACTGATCGAGCATGGCCTCGCCCAGGATACGCCGGCTCTGTTCGCCGAATCCCTCGGGCGGCCCGACGAGCGGCTGGTGCGCACCACGATTGCCGAGCTCGCCGAGCAGCTTGCGCGCGGCGGAGCCGCTTCCACGGCCGCCGTGATCCTGTTCGGCGCGCTGGCGGGGGACTATCCGTCGTGATGACGCTCTGCCTGATAGGCATCGGTTGCGGCGATCCCGGGCAGCTCACGCGCGCCGCGATCGATGCCATCAACGCCGCCGATCTCGTCCTGATCCCGCGCAAGGGGGCCGCAAAGTCCGATCTTGCGGACTTACGGCGGACGATCTGCGCGGATGTGCTTGCGAATGATAAGACGCGCATCGCGGAGTTCGATCTTCCCGTGCGCGATGCGGACGAGGCGGATTACCGCAAGGGCGTGGACGATTGGCACGATGCCGTCGCGGCGACCTGGTCGCAGACGATCGCGGGCCATCGCGCAGGCGACGGCAAGGTCGCGCTGCTGATCTGGGGCGATCCCTCGCTCTATGACTCCTCACTGCGCATCGCGCGACGGCTCAATCCCTTGCCGCAGATCGAGGTCGTGCCCGGCATCACCTCGATCCAGGCGCTGTGCGCGGCGCATGCGCTGCCGCTCAACGATATCGGCGAGCCGTTCCTGGTCACGACCGGGCGCCGCTTGCGGGAGGGCGGTTGGCCACAAGGTGTCGATACCGTCGTGGTGATGCTCGACGGCGGCACGGCGTTCCGGTCGCTCGATCCTGCGGAACTCCACATCTGGTGGGGCGCCTATCTCGGCATGGCCGACCAGATCGTCATGTCCGGCGCGCTAGCCGAGACCGGCCCGCGCATCGTCGCTGTGCGGCAAGAGGCGCGCGAGCGGCACGGCTGGATCATGGACAGTTACATTCTCAAGCGCAGGCCGTGAGGCAAGCGAGGCAGCATGCTCCCTGAATGGGTCTACCGGAAATGCCCAGAGATCTCCGTGGTCCACCGCGAGGCGGCGGTCGCGCGGCAGGCGCAGCTGACGAAGCCGGCCGGCGCGCTTGGCCGCCTCGAGCAGCTCGCAATCGAGCTTGCGGGCCTGCAAGCGACCGAGCAGCCTCGTGCCGCACGCGTGCCGATCATCGTCTTCGCCGGTGATCACGGCATCGTCGCACAGGGCGTGTCGGCTTATCCGCAAGCCGTGACCATCGCGATGATGGCGAATTTCGCCTCCGGAGGCGCCGCGATCTCGGTGCTGGCGCGCGAGCTTGGCTCAAACCTGGAGGTCGTCGACGCCGGCACCCTGGCGCAAGAGGAGATGGCGGGCATCGTCACCGACAAGCCGCGCAGCGGCACGCGCGATTTCAGTGTCGAAGCTGCGCTCACCCCGGAAGAGCTGGCGTTTGCCTTCGAGGCCGGCCAGCGCGCGATCGCGCGTGCCGAGACAAGTCAGCCCGATCTCCTGATCTTCGGCGAGATGGGCATCGGCAATACCACGACCTCGGCTGCAATTGCGGCGAGCCTGCTCGGCGTGAGCGCCGAGGAGATCGCCGGCAGTGGCACCGGCGTCGATGCGGCCGGCCGCGCGCACAAGGCGCGGGTGATCGATGCTGCGATCGCGCGCCATGGCGTTGCGGGCGCGACGCCCGAAAGGATCCTGTGCACCGTCGGTGGCCTCGAAATCGCGGGGATCTGCGGCGCGATCATCGCGGCCGCACAGCGCCGTATCCCTGTGTTGATCGACGGTTTCATCGTGTCGGTCGCGGCCCTGGCAGCAGTGCGCCTCAATCCGTCGTGCCAGCCATTCCTGCTGGCCTCGCATCAATCGGCGGAGCTGGGGCATCGGCTGGTGCTGCGCGCGCTGAACGTGCAGCCGCTGATCAGCCTCGATCTCAGGCTCGGCGAGGGATCGGGCGCCGCCATCGCGCTGCCACTGGTGCGATCGGCCTGCAGCCTCCACAACGGCATGGCGACGTTTGCGCAGGCCAATGTGCCGGATCGTCCGGCCTGACTCAACTCAGGCTGTGCGCTGATTGACGGAGACGACGCGCCAGCCGGCCGCAAGCCGGTCGATCCGGGTCAGCGACAGTGGATCGATCACGAAACGCAAGGCCGCCTCTGGCGTCAAATCCAGCGCGATGCACAGCGCTGCGCGGATCGTGCCGGAATGCACGACGAGTGTTGCCGGTCCGGCTCCAATCCGCGGCAGACCCAGCCGAACGCGCGCAACCTGATCCTCAAAGCTCTCGCCGCCGGGCGGTCTCGCGCGCGCTGGATTGCTCCAAAACTGTGCATAGAAATTCCCACCGGTCGCGGCGAGCTCGTCATGGCGATGACCGGTCCAGTTGCCAAAATCCTGCTCGCGAAATTCGCTGACCAGCCCCGGTTCGAGCCCGAGCGCGCGGGCCGTCTCGACCGTGCGTCGTGAAGGGCTGGCATAGCTCGCGGCATCCGGCGGAAGGCGCTGCCGCAGCGCCTCCAATTGCGTGTGATCGCCGAGGTTGGCCGGCGCGTCCGACGCATGGATGGTCCCCGCCATTCCTTTGACGGGCGCATGCCGTATCAGCCAGAGGAAGGTCTCGCCTTCCATGCTCATCTCCAAGGAAGTTGGTCGGTGTGGCAATAACACCGCAACAGGTACATTGACTCTGTCTTGATGGTAATCCTAGATGGCCAAGACGGTTTCCCCGAGAGGGGATGAAAAGGGAATGCGGTGCGGGGACTTGTCCCCAATGCCGTAGCTGCCCCCGCAACTGTAAGCGGTGAATCCTTCGTCACAAGCCACTGGGTCCTCGGTCCCGGGAAGGCGACGAAGCGGTCACGACCCGCGAGCCAGGAGACCTGCCGTCAGCCGTGGTCACACGCGAAGATGTCGGTCGGGGAGTACAGACATTCGGCTTCATCGGACGGCTGAAAAGCCGGGGATGAGACCTCGTTCGCTGTGACGTGCCACTGACGTCATACCGAGGTCCCGAACCGTGTCTTCCATCCGTATTGTACGACCGCGCGCCTTGCTGCGCGGCTCCGCTGTGCTCGCGTCGTTTGTTGCCGCCGATATGCCTGCCGTGCTGGCGCAGCAGGCCCGCCAACCCCTGCCGCCGGTTGAGGTGACGCCCGCCGAGCCGCGCAAGCAGGCCAAGCCGGCTGGCCGGGACGCGCAGAGCGCGCGCCGCGCAGCAGCAGCGGCGGCGTCGACAGCGCCAAAGCCAACTGCGGCGACGCCGACACAGACGCCGCTCAACAGCAACGTCGTGGCCGTAAGCGCCTCGCGGCTCGGCCTGACCGTGCGGGAGATTCCCGCGACGGTCGAGGTGATCTCGGCCGAAACCATGCGGGAGCAGGGCTACCGCACCGTGTCTGAGGTGGCGCAAGGCGCCGTCGGCGTCACATCCGGCGACAATCCGGCCGAGCCTTCGGCCTTCTCGATGCGCGGCTTCACCAACAGCCAGATCAACACGCTCTACAACGGCATCAAGATCGGTCCGCAGAACATGACCTCGCGGATCACGGATACGGCCAATCTCGCAGCCGTGGAATTCGTGAAAGGTCCGGCCTCATTGATGTCGGGCGAAGGTGCCGCCGGTGGCGCGATCAACCTGGTCACGAAGCAGCCGCACACCGGGGCGATCCGGAACGAGGCGGAGTTCTCCTGGGACTCGCTGAACTCCTTCCGCGCCCATTACGGCTCCGGCGGCAGCACCAATGTCCAAGGCCTCGACTACCGCTTCGACATCAGCCGCTCCTCGCTCAACGGCTTTGTCGACGACACCAATACGAAGACGTTCGACGTCTCCGGCCAGCTCAATTACCGCATTTCCGACAGTCTCAAGGTCTGGGGCGCGATCGAATACCGCGAGGACCGCTCGAAAGCCTATTGGGGCGCGCCGCTGGTGCCGATTGCCTATAGCGGCTCGCACGCCACGACGGGAATCGTCTCCGGCAATTACGTCTCGAACTACAACGGAACGAATCTCGGGCCGGTCACGATCGACGACCGCACCTTCAACACCAACTACAACGTTCTCGACAACCGCAACGTCGCGCAGGAAGTGTGGCTGCGCGGCGGCTTCGAGCTGAAGCTTGCGCCCGACCTGACGCTCAAGAGCCAGGCCTATGCCTATGGTGCAGAGCGTACCTGGTTCAATAACGAGGTGGAGGCGTTCAATTCCACGACGAATATGGTCGATCGGGAACGCTTCTATGTCGCGCAAAGCCAGCGCCTTGTCGGCAACATCACCGACTTGACGTGGGATACGAACATCGCAGGCTTCGACAACCGTTTCGTCACGACGGTATCGTCGAGCTATCTCGATTTTGTCAGGCCGGGCGCAGCTAATTTTCCCGGCGATTCCGTCACGCTGGTCGATCCCGCGCGCGGCTATTACAGTTTACTCACAACGCAGCAGCAGACGGCTCGCATCGACAACGAGGCGCTGTCGTTCGAGGACCGGCTGAAACTGACGCGCAGCTTCGCGCTGATTGGTGGCCTGCGCGTCGAGCATATCGGGCTCGACCGCAATTCGACCAATGTGAGCGGCCTGGAAAAGGCAGGCTTCCCGTACTCGACAGATTGGGCGCCGGTGACGGGCCGCATCGGCTACACCTGGGAGGCCATTCCGGGCCTGACCTTCTTCAGCCAGTACGCCACCGGCGCTGATGTCTCGGCCAACAATATCTTCCTGCTCGGACCGACTCAGCCGCTCGACCTCACGACCTCGCGCACCTACGAGACCGGCGTCAAGCACCTGTTATGGGACAGCAGGGCGGAATGGTGGTTCTCGGCCTACGATATCGAGCGCAAGAACGTCTATGCGGCGGCCGGCGGCATGCAGCTCAACATTGCCGGACGGCAGGAGTCCAAGGGCGTGGAGCTGGCAGCATCGGTGCGGCCGATCGAGCCATTACGGCTCTGGGGCAACATCGCCTATGTCGATGCGCACTACGCCGACTACAATTTCGCCGGCGGGTCATTCTCGGGCAATACGCCCCCGAACGTGCCGCGCATCGTGGCGAATGCCGGAGCTTCGTATCGCTTCTTCACGCCCTGGCCGGTGGAGCTCGGAATCGTCGGCCGCCATATCGGCGACCGCTACAACACCGACGCGAACACGGTCACGATGAGCGCTTACACCGTGGCTGACGTCTATGCGTTCGTCGATATCCCGAAGGCGGTGTTCAATGCGGTCGACCAGGCTCGCCTGACCTTCCGCGTTCGCAACATCACCGACAAGCGTTACGCCATCTGGGGCGATCCGTTCTATCCCGACCAGATACTGCTCGGTGCGCCGCGTACCTACGAGATCTCCGCTGCGTTCAAATGGTAGGGCGCTGAACGCATGATGGGCGCGATCGTCCTGCTGCATCGCTGGCTCGGAATCGCGTTCTGCCTCCTGTTCGCGATGTGGTTCGCGAGCGGAATCGTGATGCACTTCGTTCCGTTTCCGTCGCTGACGGAAGCGGAGCGATTTGCCGGACTCGTGCGGGTGGATCGCACGCAGGTGAGGATTGCGGTCGTCGACGCCGTGGCCGCGAGCGGGATCACGGATGCCACGCGGGTTCGTCTGGTCCAACGGAGCGATGGACCGGTCTATGTCGTCTCGGGGCCATCGCGCGCGCGGGCGGTCCGCGCCTCCGATCGGGCCGACGCATCGGTGACGTCTCCGGATGTCGCGCTCGCCATTGCACGGGATCACGCCCGCAGCCGCGGGCTCGATGGCGCGCGTGCCGAGATCGTTGCGCGCGCAGACTATGATCAATGGAGCGTACCGAACGGCTTTGATCGCCATCGGTCGCTGTTTCGCGTCGCTCTCGGCGATGCCGCCAAGACGGAGGTCTATGTCTCATCCCTTACAGGAGAGGTGGTCCTGGACACGACGCGAAGCGAGCGCGGATGGAACCTCGCCGGAAGTGTGCTGCACTGGATCTATCCGACGGTTCTCAGAAGCAACTGGGCGCTGTGGGACCGTGTGGTCTGGACATTGTCGCTGCTGGCTTCGATCGCAGCTTTGCTCGGCGCGGTGCTTGGCTTGCTGCGGATCAAGCGGCGAGGGCGGTTGATCGGTTCACCCTACCGAGGCTGGCACGCTTTGCATCATCTCATTGGACTTGCGGCAACGGCTTTCGTGCTGACGTGGATCTTCAGCGGCTGGCTCTCCATGGACCACGGACGTCTGTTCTCGCGCGGGCTGCTGACCACGACTGAGGCCGCCGTGGCGAATGCCTCGCCGGATTGGGCGGCGGCCTCATCGCTCGAACGGTCGCCGATATCGTCATCGGCCCGTGAGGTCGAATGGTTCGCCTTCAACGGCATCATCTATCGACGCGATCGGGTCGCTCTGGCGCGCCAGACCTTGATCGGGGATGCGTCCCGCGTTGGGCAAGCGGGAGTTTTGAGCGCTCGCGAAGTTCAGGAATTAACGACGCGCCTCGCCACGGGTTGCGGCGCACCGTCGATTCTTGCCGATAATGACAACTATCCCGCGCGATCCATCGTCGAGGGCGCTGCCGTCTACCGCTCCCGATGCGGCGAAGTCTGGTTCGATATCGACGGTGCGGATGGCAGTGTGCTGCAAAGGCTGGATTCGTCGCGACGCGCCTATCGCTGGTTCTACAGCGCCTTGCATACGCTCGATTTTCCGGTCCTGCTGGCGCATCCACGTCTGCGTGATGTGCTGATCATCGGGCTCTGCGCGCTCGGGCTGGCGTTCTCCATCACAGGGATCATGATCGGCTGGCGTCGGTTGCGGGCGACCTTTGCTGCCTGAAATGCAAACCGAACAAATTGCATGCAGCGTGCAAATTGCGGGTTGCGTTCACATTTCCCAGCCCTCCGGCCCCGACGTGGTCATGGCCGACGATTTCGCGTCAGCGACGCGCGCGGCCGCCGCGGGCGGCAACACCATGGTGCTGCCCTTTGCGCTCCAGGAGAAGGGTACCTCGCTGCGGACCTGCGTCGAGGACTACCGCAAGCTCGCCGAAGGCGAGTGCTACATCGACACCGCCTTCCATCTCATCATCTCCGACCCGACCGCGGTCGTGCTCGGTCAGGAGCTGCCGGCGCTGGTCAAGGACGGCTACACCTCGTTCAAGGTGTTCATGACCTATGACGACCTCGTGCTCAGCGACAAGCAGCTGCTCGAGGTCTTCGATGTGGCGCGCCGCGAGGAAGCGTTGGTGATGGTTCATTGCGAGGGCTATGACGCGATCCGCTTCCTCACCACGAAGCTCGAGCACGAAGGCCACATCGCACCCTATTATCACGGCGTGTCCCGGCCCCAGGCCGTCGAGCGCGAGGCGACACATCGCGCCATCAGCCATGCCGAAATCGTCGGTGTCCCCATCATGATCGTGCATGTCTCCGGGCGCGAGGCGATGGAGCAGGTGCGCTGGGCCCAGCAGCGCGGCTTGCCGGTGCATGCGGAGACCTGCCCGCAATACATCACGCTGACGGCCGACGACA
>JAEYRD010000104.1 GCA_023435725.1 Pseudomonadota bacterium
TCTCCCTCTCAATCAAGAGGGCGCAGGGAAGGCCGGGTGCCAGCTAGCACCCGCGGTCCGCTGCGCGAAAGGTAGCGCAAGGAGACCGCACAGCAGCATACAGGTGAAGCCCAACACGCGGCCTTCCCTGCGCGATGGTTTGACGGCTTATGCCGCGCTCTCCCGGGAGCCGAATTCCTTTGGCCTCCCTCGCCCCGCGAATTGACGATGCCGTCTGCCCGGTTGGGCTCGCAAGCATCTCCGCAAAGGCTTGACCGTAGCAACGACGGCCAGGACCACACGGTTTTGCCGTACGCACGTTCGCTGATCGCCACAGGGTTTTCCCGCGCTGTCGACATTGCGGGAAAAATGCTGGCGAGACGAACTCTCAGCGCCGCTCGTCGGCACGCGGTTTCGGGCTCACGGAAAGCAATCCGCCCTGCCCGCACCTCTCGCGCCCGACGCTGCCGCGTCCACCGCAAGCCCGGCTCGCGTATCGTGACGACGTACGATCGCCCCTCCCGTCGAGCCGGGATAAGCAACACATACGATAAATCCGAATTTCTGGAAAGTAGAATATTTTCACAGAAGCGCCTTGACGCCGCATCAGGTGTTTTGCCCGTCGGATCGCGGGTGCCATTTCTCATGAGTGGCTTCGACCAGCCACAGCAATTCGCTACCCGCCAAAATCCCGCGGCGTGAACGGCAGGTCCATCACCTTCCATTCCTCGTATTTGTCGACCGGCAGCATCTTGTAAGGCTGGCAGGCCTGGAGCGCGCTCATCGCCGACTGCACGAGGGCCACCCCCTTCGCGGAGGGCGGGGCTTCGATCAGGATCGGCGGACGCGCCAGCCCGCCGTCGGCGGCGAACACTGCGCGCAGCTTGATGCGCACGCTGTCGGTCGGTGCGACCTCGGCCGGCAGTTTTGCGCAGCTTCTCAGATGGCGACGAAGCTCGGCGACAACCTCGGCCGGCAGCCTGGCTGCGATCGAGTCCTTGGCGTCGCCGCCATCGTCCTTGGGGAGGTCTTTCGGTTCAGCCGGCAATTCAGGCGGCAGGCCCAGCATGACGCCGTATTTGACGGTGACGTCCGGCTCTGGAGGCCGGTAGGCCGGAGGCGCGGCCTGGGGCTGCGGCATTGCGGGTGGCGGCTGCTGTGCCGATGGCTGCGGCATCGCCTGAGATGGTGGCTGTTGCGGTAGTGCGTTGGCCTCGCGCGGCTTCGGCGGCGAAGGCTGCTGCTGCGGTTGCTGCTGTGCGGACCGTTGCGGCGGTTCGGGCGATGCCTGCGGCGACGGTGCCGGCTGCCTGGCCGCTGGCTTCGGCGCCGTATCAGGCTTGTCCTTGTCGGTGAAATCCAGCTTCGGCAATTTCAGGTCCGGGGTCGGCTCCGGTGGCTTCTCCTTCGCCTGCTCCTTCGCAATTTCCTGGGCCTTCTCCTCGGCTTTGGCCTCCTCCTGCTTCACCTGTTCCGGCGTGACGATGTCGACCGAAACCGTCTCTGGCGCCGCGGCGTGAAACGGATGCACCTCGCTGATCAGGATGATCAACGCCACCAGCGTCAGATGCGCAATCGCCGACGCCGCAAGGTCCGTCCGTATGATCTTCCGCAGTTCCATCGCCCGATCTTGGGTTGCCGCCCTGCTCCTATCATACCGGAACGGCCCCTCAATCCCATTTCGGCGCAAAGCCAAAATCGGTCAGGCGCCCCTTCGGACTGGCCAGCGCGGCGATCCGGGCCATCTCGTCGTCCGAGAGCTCGAAATCGAAGATGTCGATGTTTTCCGACAGACGTTCGACGCGCGAGGTCCGCGGGATCGCAGCGACGTTCTGTTGCACGAGCCAGCGCAAACAGACCTGCGCCGGCGTCTTGCGATGCGCGCGGCCGATGCCTGCGAGCACCTGATCGCTCTTGATCCGGCCCTTGGCGATCGGGCTGTAGGCGACCAGCGCAAGGCCATGCTGGTCGCAGGCCGCTCTCACCTTCGACTGGTCCAGATAAGGGTGGTATTCGACCTGGTTGCAGACGAGCGGCTCCGGCGACAGCGCCACGGCCTGCTCGATCAGCGCCACGGTGAAGTTGGAGACGCCGATGTGGCGGGTCAGGCCCATGCGCTTGGCGTGCGACAACGCACCCAGCGTCTCCGCCAGCGGCACGTGCGAGCTGGGCCAGTGCAGCAGAACCAGATCGACGGACGAGAGCCGAAGCCTGGCGAGGCTCTCCTTGACCGAGCGCTCGAGGTCGTGGGGCGCGAAATGGTTGGTCCAGACCTTTGTCGTGACGAAGATTTCGTCGCGGCGCACGCCGGAGGCGCGCAAGCCGTCACCGACCTCGCGCTCATTGTCGTAGACCTGCGCGGTGTCGATGTGGCGATAGCCGAGCCGCAGCGCCTGCTCGACCACACGCGCACAGGTGCGGCCGCTCAGCTCCCACGTCCCGAGCCCGATCGCCGGTATCCTTGCGCCATTGGCCTCGACGAACAGCATGAGGAATCCTCTGTTGCGGTCGCCCCACATCTCATTGAGGCATCACTATGGACCCGCCCCATGACACTGCCAATGGCAGCCCCGGCAGTTCGCCGGATATTCAGCGAACGGCAGGTGCGTGTCAGGCTTTGGCGAGCGCCTGGAACACGGTGTCGGGCGCATGCGCGATCACCGCGAGCAGCGCGCGGGCCGGTCCGCGCGGAGCGCGCTTGCCCTGCTCCCAGTTGCGGATGGTCTCGACGGGTACGCCGAGCTTGGCGGCAAACTCCATCTGGGTGAGGCAGGCGCGGCGGCGCAAATCGCGCACCGCGAGCGAGCTGGCGTCAGCCGGCGCTGCATTGGCCGCAGGCTGGACCGGAAATTCCTGCCCGTCCCGCAACTCGACGATCCGTCCGTCCGCCTTCAGCCGCAACCGCATGTCCATTCCCCCAGGCGCGGGCGATGATGCGGCAGGTCGCTTAAGTTCGGATTAAAGATAGCAGCCAGTAGCCCGGATGGGGCGCAGCGTAAAACCGGGCGCCGCGAGCGCC
>JAEYRD010000111.1 GCA_023435725.1 Pseudomonadota bacterium
ACGCTATCCTTAGGCGGCCTTCGCGGCAGCAGCTGGAACTTCCGAGATCGTCTTCAGGATCTGCGAAGCGATCTGGTATGGGTCGCCCTGCGAGTTCGGACGGCGGTCTTCCAGATAGCCCTTGTAGCCGTTGTTGACGAAGGAGTGCGGAACGCGGATCGAAGCACCGCGATCGGCAACTCCATAGCTGAACTTGTTCCACGGCGCGGTCTCGTGCTTGCCGGTCAGGCGCTTGTCGTTGTCCGGGCCGTAGACGGCGATATGGTCCATCAGGTTCTTGTCGAAGGCAGCCATCAGCGCCTCGAAATACTCCTTGCCACCGACCGTACGCATGTACTCGGTCGAGAAGTTGGCGTGCATGCCGGAGCCGTTCCAGTCGGTGTCGCCGAGCGGCTTGCAGTGGAATTCGATGTCGATGCCGTACTTCTCGGTCAGGCGCAGCATCAGGTATCGGGCCATCCACATCTGGTCGGCAGCGGTCTTGGAGCCCTTGCCGAAGATCTGGAATTCCCACTGGCCCTTCGCGACTTCCGCGTTGATGCCTTCGTGGTTGATGCCGGCAGCCAAGCAGAGGTCGAGATGCTCTTCGACGATCTTGCGGGCGACATCGCCGACGTTCGAGTAGCCGACGCCGGTGTAGTACGGACCCTGCGGGGCCGGATAGCCGGACGACGGGAAGCCGAGCGGACGGCCGTCCTTGTAGAAGAAGTATTCCTGCTCGAAGCCGAACCATGCGCCGGCGTCATCGAGGATGGTGGCGCGCTTGTTGGAGGCATGCGGGGTCTTGCCGTCGGGCATCATGACTTCGCACATCACGAGCACCCCGTTGGTGCGCGCGGCGTCCGGGAAGACGGCGACCGGCTTCAGCACGCAATCGGAGCTGTGGCCTTCGGCCTGCTGGGTGGAGGAGCCATCGAAGCCCCAGAGCGGAAGCTGCTCGAGCGTCGGGAACGACGCGAATTCCTTGATCTGAGTTTTGCCGCGCAAATTCGGAGTCGGCGTATATCCGTCGAGCCAGATGTACTCGAGCTTATACTTGGTCATTGAGCCTCTCTGTAGATGATGCGAAAGGTGGGGAGGCTAATCCCCGCACGTTTGTACCCGGCCACCATCGGCCGGCCCCTTACAAGCATTTTGCGTGCCAAAAGGCCGCAGTGCGGGAGGTTTTCCACCGCCGCCCGCTTCCCCGGCGCCGGGCAGCCGTCCACAATTGCGTGCGTCATAGCGGCGCACCTTTGCGTGAAGCTGCACCGCAAAAATCCTGCGGAAAACGCCTGATTCAGGAGCAACCGGACCTGTCCCTGAGGTTGCCGACTAAACACGCATCAACGTCCAGCAATTTTCGCAAAGTCTCAGGCCTCGCCCAGCAACCTTTGGAATGGCCCAAGCGTTAGTCACCAACGTGGTGCCTTAAGGGGTGCAGAAGGTTGCCTGCCCACAAATTGGGCGGCAACTGATTTCCTTTTCAGCACTTTGCATTTCGGGATGCGCGGCCGATATGGGGATTTCAGTAACCACAATCGAACGAGTCGGGCGCACCATGGAGGCCAAGGCGCTTCGACCAAGGAGAAATCGCAATGATGAACAATGGTCTGAGTCAGGGATCTGCAAAGATCTACCAATTCCCCGTCGGGGGCCGCGCGGCTCTCGGGGGGCGCCGCCTTGGCGAAACCCGCCTTCCCGCCGATCACGTTTCGCTTCCGCCGAACGTCTCGATCTGCAGCGATAGCTGGTATCACCAGGAGGCGATCGACGAAGCCAAGCCGAAATGGGACCGCTGATGCCTGTGGCTGGCTTGATACCGCCGCGCTCTCACAAGCGTCGGGCGGCAGTTTGAAAAAGGGTCGAAACAACGAGGTTTCGGCCCTTTTGGATTCTTGCGGGAAAGACGCCGCTCAGATCACCGCGCACGCCGTCGCCAGCCGCTTCAAATGCTTGACCGTGGTAGTCCCGGTCCTGCCGATCCTCAGCGTGATCCCCGCCCCCGAATAGCGTGCGCCCGAGACCGTCAACCGCCTCGCGAGCGTGACGGGTTCGCCGTCGATCTGGACGAACGCGCGGTTGTCGTAGTCATAAAACCCAACGATGAACTGCGCACCATCGGCGCAGCGGTAGGTGCGGAAGGTCTGCGCATCGGCCTGCCGCGCCCCGCAAATTCCGCCTGCCAGCATGGTGATCGTCAAAAGAATGGCCTTGTACCCGCCCATGATCGTCCCCTGTAATAGACCTCAAGAACGCCCGTCGAGCGTCCAATGGAAACATAACCCAAGCTGAGCTCATGTCAGATTCCCCTGCCCGTCACCTCGCCCTGCAAGGCGCCTCCAATTTTCGCGATCTCGGCGGCTACGCCACAGCTGATGGCCGCACCACACGCTGGCGGCATATCTTCCGCTCCAACCATCTCGGCCAGCTGACCCCTGCCGACATCGAGATCGTCCGCGCCCTCGGCGTGCGGAGCGCCTTCGATTTTCGCGGTGTGGAAGAGCGCGCGGCCGGCGTCTGTGTCGTGCGCGAGATCACCGTACATTCTTTGCCGATCGAACCGACGGTGGTGGCTGCGCTGCGCGCCGAGATCGCCAGGGGCACGCTGACCGCACCGGTCGCGCTCGAATGCATGCGCGAGTCCTATCGCAACTATGTCCGCCACAACACGCACAGTTTTCGCATGCTGTTCGGCCAACTCCTGGAAGATCGCGCACCGCTCGTGATCCACTGCACCGCCGGCAAGGACCGCACCGGCTTTGCCAGCGCGCTGATCCTGCATGCGCTTGGCGTGGCCGAGGAGGTCATTGCGGAGGACTATCTGCTGACCAACCAGTTTTACCGGCGCGACGCGACGGCTGCCATAGACTTGCCCGACGACGTGCGCAATGCCATTGGCAGCGTCGAGGCCTCCTACCTCGCGGCCGCCTTCGAAGCCGTCGGCAGCGAATATGGCGATCTCGAAACCTATTTGCGTGAAGGGCTCAAGGTCGGAGCGGCCGAGCGCACTGCGCTGAAGGAGCGCTATCTGCAAGCATAAACGAGCGGCCGCAGCCGTTTCAAGTGGTCAGCCCCGTGGCCTTGATGATGGCGCTCTTGAGGGCCAGAGATATCTGCTGGGTGCTCCAGTCGCTCTGGTGCAGCTTGTCTGGATCGCTCGTGTCGATCAATTGCTCGAACGGCACATTGTCCTGCACGTGCCAATGCCGCATCAGCGCCCAGCGCTGGAACAGATTGACCTCGACCTCATTGGCTGCATCGCGGATCAGCCGGACCATCTTGTCCGACAGCTCAGCGCGATCATCCCAGAGCATCTTCGTTACATACTGCGGATCAATCACCAGAACCTCGAAGCCGCGCGCGCGCAATTGCGCCAGGCCCTTCCTGATATTCCCGGCAACGACGTCCACGTCGTAGATGTCGTTGTGAAAGACCGCGTTCGTCCCAACCTGCCAGATGACCAGCGCCGGATTATCATGGAAGATATCCGCTTCGAAGCGTCCGAGCTCTTCGTTTGCCTCCTCTCCGCCCTTGCCCCGGTTGAGCACGTCAATCCGGATGTCCGGCCGATGGACAACGTCCTTGAAGTATTGTCGCAGATACATCTCGAGCCGATAGGGATACGGGACAACATCGCCTCGTCCGGCCGTTGACGACGACCCCATAGCGACGATGCGCACCGGCCCCTTTCCGTCCAAGGCTTGCCGGAGCCGCATCAGCGGGTATTTCAGGTCGACGATCGCAGCGGGAAACTCGATGGTCGGCAAATTGTCAGACATGTAACAACCTCCTCCACGATCTAAAGTTGCACCTATAGCCCAGCCTTGAAGCTGCCGCCATTGCAAGTCCAATTCGCCGCGCGCAATAGTCGGCGCGAATGGGACCGACGGAGGGTATCGTGCAGGGAAAAGTCATTGTCGTGACCGGCGCGCTCGGCGCGCTTGGCAAGGTGGCCGCCGAGACCGCGCGGCTCCGCGGGGCGCGCATAGCCGGCATCGATCATGCGCCCTCACAGGCTCCCGCGACCGCCGACCGCATCGAGATCGGCAGCGTCGATCTCTCGGACCCGGCGCAGGCGAAGACGGCGATCGAGGCGGCGGCGAAACATTTCGGCCGGCTCGACGCGCTGATCAACATTGCCGGCGGCTTCGCCTTCGAAACGGTGGGCGATGGCGACATCAAGACGTGGCAGCGTATGCATGCGCTGAACGTGCTCACCGCGCTCAACACCTCACGCGCGGCCCTGCCGCACCTCGCCGCGTCCAAAACCGGTCGCATCGTCAACATTGGTGCCATGGGTGCACTCCAGGCAGGCTCCGGCATGGGGCCCTACGCGGCGTCGAAGGCGGGCGTGCATCGCCTCACCGAAGCATTGGCGAACGAGTGGAAAGGCAAGGTCACGGTGAACGCGGTGCTGCCGTCGATCATCGACACCAAGGCCAACCGCGCGGACATGCCGAAAGCGGACTTCTCCAAATGGGTCACGCCACAGGAACTCGCCGAGGTGATCCTGTTCCTCGTCAGCGACGCGGCGAGCGGCATTACCGGCGCGCTGATCCCCGTCGGTGGACGGGTGTAATCGAATTGCGATCGGATCGTCGGGGCTGCGGCTCTGATTCAATCGGGGCCGGGAAGGCACTAGACTGCCCGCAACTGATTCTCCGATCGGACATGCCGTGGAAACCGAGCTTTACCTTCCCGTCAAACGCTTCCTCGAAGAGCTCGGCTTTTCGGTCAAGGGCGAGATCGGCGGCTGCGATCTCGTCGGCCTCAGCGACGGCGATCCTCCTGTCGTGGTCATCGGCGAACTCAAGCTCGCCTTCAATCTCGAGCTGATCCTCCAGGCGGTCGATCGTGCACCGGCCGGCGACGAAGTCTGGATCGCCGCAAAGATGTCGTCCCGAGGCAAAGGGCGCGAAAGCGACGCGCGCTATCGCAATCTCTGCCGTCGCCTCGGCTTCGGTATGCTCGGGGTCACCGACCGCGGCCAGGTCGAGGTGCTGGTGAAGCCGCCGACGGCCGCCCCGCGCCGCGAGCCGAAGGTACGCTCGCGCCTGGTTGCCGAGCATCAGCGTCGGCAAGGCGATCCCGTGCTCGGCGGCAGCACGCGTGCACCGATCATGACGGCCTATCGGCAGCAGGCGCTGGCCTGCGCATCGGCGCTAGCCGAAGGCCCACGCCGCGTGCGCGAGCTGCGCGAACGCTGTCCCGACGCCGGCAAGATCTTGCTTAACAATGTGTATGGCTGGTTCGAGCGCGCCGACCGTGGAATCTACGGGCTGACCGAGGCTGGCCATGCGGCGTTGAAACGCTGGCCGCAACAAGGGGTTGAGGTCGATGCAGGTGTCGCGTCACCGGCCTGACGCCGGACCGATGCATCACGTGAATAGCTGAGATGCCACACTGATTTCATATTGCAATGCAACATCTGCGGCACTAGGTATCCCGGCATCGAAACGAGGCCGTTATGAGCGCAGACTGGAATACCAAATATGGCACGCGGCGCGTGCGCCACGACCCGCCGACCCTGGACGAGGCGATCTTTGCCGCCGTCGGTATTACCGACGACCAGGAACAGCAGGCCGAGATCGCAGCCGCGTTGATGGGTATGCCGCTCGATGTCGTCCAGGCCGAGGTGAAAAAGCAGGCTCGCACCAACAGCCGCATCACAGCCACGCGCGTAATCGCCGGCGAACAGGGCGCACAGCGCTCGGTGGTAGTCGAACGGCGCGTCGTCCGCCGCTTCGGCAACGACAAGCGCACGGGCACCTGAGCGCTTAATTTCCTGCCCCAAATCAAAAAGCGGACCGGCCTTGCCGGTCCGCTTTTTGATTCCAGTCCGCTTTTTCGGTCAGGCGGCGCGATTGCCGTACATGCTCGAGATCAGCTTCCAGCAGGTCGAGTTGAAACTGAGCAAGGCGCGGCCGGCCCTGAACGGCGAGGCTGCAAGATCAGCGAGTTCCGCTTCGGGCGTTTTGGCGAGATCGATCGTACCGGTCGACTCGCCATGGCGGAAAGCCAGATGCGCGCCGAACTTATGGGCCAGCGCACGCATCGCGTGATTCTCAGCGCCCGTGGTAATGCGCAGGCGCCTATAACCCTTCCAGCGCGCTTCCGCGATCAGTCGGCTGAACAGCACGGTGCCGACGTTCTGGCGCCGGGCCGAGGCTTCGACGCTGAAGGCGACTTCGGGAAGCGAGTCGCCCTCCGGCGGATGAAGCTCGGCCGCACCGCGGACCATGCCATCAACGATGTAGGCAACGATCACCGTGCCGTCCTCGGCGCAGCGGGCGGCGTAACGCTCGATGAAGCTGTCGTCGAGAAAGCCGTTGAAGCGGTCGTGCCGGCTTTCGGCGTCGAGCCTCAGCAGGTGATCGCGCAAGAGCGGCAATTCTTCCTGCTGGATCAAGGTCCGCACATAGCCTGGAGCGGTGCGGACGGTCTCTTTAAGTGCCACGTCAAAACTCCTCTTGGTGTCCCTCGAGGAGGCGTTCGAATCCCTAGGCTTCCTATATTGTGCGTCGCAGCAAATTTTTCAAGGCGGAGCCCTGCACAAGTTAGAGGCTCTGGAAGCGACTAATTCGTTAATAAAATCAAGGCCCCGTAATCATACGAGCACCAGCTGGGTCTGGGTGACCACGGCGACCAGCTTGCCGTCCTCGGTTTCCAGCCGGGTCGTCCAGACCTGGGTGCGTCGGCCCCGATGGACGGGGGTGGCGGTGGCGATGACCGTGGTTCCCTCCCGGGCTCCGCCAATGAAGTTGGTCTTGCTCTCGAGCGTGGTCGTGCCCTTGGCATCCTCCGGCAGGTTGATCACGGTCGCGGCGGCCCCGACGGAATCGGCGAGCGCCATCACCGCACCGCCATGGATGGTGTGGTGAAGCGTGCAGAGATCGGGCCGGACTGTCATCCGCGCCACGACGCGGTCCTTCTCCGCCTCGACGAATTCGACGCCCTTGAGCTCGGCGAACGGCATCTTCATCGCTTTAAGTTTCTCGAGCGGCGTCATTGCATCTCCTCCCAATTCCTTGTTCTCTCAACGTGAATTGCTTGGCGTGGCAAAGCAATGACGTCCGTGGTAATGGCCGTGCTGACATCGGCGCTCCCATTTGCGCATATGCTTGTCCCATGCGCCACTTCCCGCCCCGCCGCATCGTCCGCCTGACCGAAGAGACGGTCGAAACGCTCTATTTGCTCGGTGAGCAGGATCGCATCGTCGGCGTGTCCGGCTACGCCGTGCGCCCGCCCCAGGTCCGGCGCGAGAAGCCGCGAGTTTCGGCCTTCGTTTCGGCGGACATACCGAAAATCACAGCATTGGAACCGGACCTCGTGCTGGCCTTCTCTGACCTCCAGGCGGCGATCGCCGCCGAGCTGGTGCGGGCCGGCATTGACGTCCATGTCTTCAACCAGCGCGATGTTGCCGGGATTTTGGCGATGGTCCGTACGCTTGGCGCCCTGGTCGGCGCGACAGGGCGCGCGGAGGAACTCGCCCAAGGCTTCGAGCGGCGCCTCGCCGCGATCGCGGCAACGCCCCGCCCCTCACTGCGGCCAAAGGTCTATTTCGAGGAATGGGACGATCCGCTGATCTCAAGCATCGGCTGGGTGTCCGAGCTGATCGAGATCGCCGGAGGTAAGGATGTCTTTCCGGATCTGCGCTATCGGCAAGCCGCAAAGGATCGCATCGTCTCGCCCGACGCGGTGCGCGAGGCCGGCCCCGACATCATCCTCGCTTCCTGGTGCGGCAGGAAGGTCGTGCCCGCCCACATCAAGCAGCGCGACGGCTGGAACGAGATTCCAGCCGTGCGAGACAACCGCATCGTCGAGATCAAGTCGCCGATCATCCTGCAGCCGGGCCCGGCGGCACTGACGGACGGGCTCGATGCGATCGTGACGGCGTTGTGGGGCGGGTACTGCTGATCTCTCCGCCGTCATTGCGAGCGAAGCGAAGCAATCCAGAGTCCCTCCGGGGACGACTGGATTGCTTCGTCGCTTCAGCGCAAAATTGCCTTGCAATTTTGTCGCGAGCTCCTCGCAATGACGTCCGGGCAGACGCCTTCCTCACGTCACCGCATTCACCACCTGATATTCCGGCCGGCGCCACACCTCATCCACGATCACCTCCTCGATGATTTCCGCCGCCCGTACGATCTCGCCCTCGCCGATGTAGAGCGGCGTGATCCCGAACCTCATGATGTCAGGGGCGCGGAAATCGCCGATGACGCCTCGGGCGATCAGGGCCTGCATGGCGGCGTAGCCGCCGTCGAAGGCGAAGGAAACTTGTGAGCCGCGGCGCTCGTGTGCGCGCGGCGTGACGAGCTTGAGCTGCGGGCAACGGCGCTCGATCTCAGCGATCAGGAGATCGCCGAGCGCCAGTGAGCGGGCGCGAACCTCGCGAAGGTCCACCCGATCCCAGATGTCGAGCGAAGCCTCCAGCGCTGCCATCGCCAGCACCGGCGGAGTACCGACGCGCATACGTTCGATGCCGCCGGCGGCGACATAGGCAAGCTCAAATGCAAATGGCTTGGCGTGCCCCATCCAGCCCGACAACGCAGCGCGGACGCAATCGGAATGTCGCGGCGCAACGTAGAGGAAGGCCGGCGCGCCGGGGCCGGCATTGATATATTTGTAGGTGCAGCCGGCGGCGAAATCGGCACCGCTACCGGCAAGATCGACGGGCAGTGCGCCGGCCGAATGCGCGAGATCCCAGACCGTGACGATGCCGAGCGCATGCGCCTTTGCCGTCAGCTTCGCCATGTCGTGACGGCGGCCCGTGCGGTAATCGACCTCAGTGATGTAGAGGACCGCGATCTCCTCGGACAACGCGGCCTCGATTTCCTCCGGGTCCACAAGACGCAATTGATGGCCGCGCCCGAGCGTGGCGATCAGGCCCTCGGCCATGTAGAGATCGGTCGGAAAATTGCCGGTGTCCGACAGGACGATCTTTCGCGACGCGTTCATGTCGAGCGCGGCGGCAAGTGCCTGATAGACTTTGAGCGATAGCGTGTCCCCGACCATCACGGAGCCGGCTTCCGCGCCAATCAGTCGCGCGATGCGATCGCCGACGTGGCGCGGCTGCGCATACCATCCCGCGGTGTTCCAGGCGCGGATCAGCTCATCGCCCCACTCGGCCGTGATAACGCGATTGACGCGCTCGGCAACGCCAAGCGGCAGCGCACCGAGCGAATTGCCGTCGAGATAGATCACGCCGTCGGGCAGATGAAACAGTGCCCTGGTGTCGTCATAGACGCGAAGCTTGGTCATGTTGGTAGACATCTTGGACATCTCTACAAGATCGTACGCACGCGCCAGAGTTCGGGGAACAGCTCGACCTCCAGCATGCGCTTGAGATAGCTCACGCCGCCGGTGCCTCCGGTGCCACGCTTGAAGCCGATGACGCGCTCGACTGTCGTCACGTGGTTGAAGCGCCAGCGCCGGAAATAATCCTCGAAGTCGACCAGTTTCTCGGCGAGCTCGTAGAGCATCCAGTGCGTCTCCGGCGCCTCGTAGACGATACGCCAGGCCTGCAGCACGCCCTCGTTGAAGCTATGGGTCTCGCGAACATCGCGAGCCAGCACGGCCGCAGGCATCTTGAGCCCGTTGCGGTCGGCGAGCCGCAGCACTTCATCATAGAGGCTGGGCGTGGCAAGCTCGGCTTCAAGCAGCTTTGTCACCTCGGCGTCATGCGCGTGCGGCTTGAGCATGGCGTGATTACGGTTACCGAGCAGATATTCGATCAGCCGATATTGCCGTGACTGGAAGCCTGAGGACTGGCCAAGCTGCGAGCGGAAGCGCGTGTATTCGCTCGGCGTCATGGTGCGCAGCACGTCCCAGGCGCTGTTGAGTTGCTCGAAGATGCGCGAGACCCGTGCCAGCATCTTCATTGCGGGCGCAACCTCGTCCCTGGCGATGGCGCGGCGGGCGGCGCTGAGCTCGTGGATGGCAAGGCGCATCCACAGCTCGGTGGTCTGATGCTGGATGATGAACAGCATCTCATCATGCGCTTCCGAGAGCGGATGCTGCGCGCCGAGGATCGCATCCAGAGCCAGATAGTCGCCGTAGGACATGCGCCGGGCGAAATCCGTCTCGGCGCCTTCGCTTGCAGGGTCATAATCCCTGGACGTCATGACAGCACCTCCCGATCGATCATCCCTCGGATCCTCGTCAGTCGAGGCCGATCAGGCGCGCGGTGATCGGCGACAACGGATCCTTCAGGGCGTCGATCACGGTAAAATGGTTGAGACCGGGATCGACGACCAGACTCGTCTGCACGTCGAAGCCGGTCCAGACATTAGCCATCAGGTCGGATTGCCGGATGAATTCGGGCCGCTCGCCGCCGCCGACCCAGGCGGTGACCGGTGAGGTGCCACGCGGTAGATGCAGCGCAGCACTCTCGAGCGTCGCCTCTTCCATCGTCATCCGCAGCGTCTCGTTCATCTTCGTCTTCAGGAGCGGCCGCAGATCGTGCAGGCCGCTGATCGAAAGCGTACCGGCGATGCGGTTGTAGACGGCGGGTTCGAGCCGGCTGTCGTCGCAGAGCATGCGCGTGACCAAATGGCCGCCGGCGGAATGGCCGGCGAGCCGGATCGGACCTGCGACGAGCGAGGCCGCCCTGGCGATCGCGGCGGTGATCTCGGCGGTAATGTCGGAGATGCGCGCGGCAGGCGCCAGCGTGTAGCTCGGCAGCGCGACCGTCCAGCCGTGGTGCCGCGCGCCTTCGGCAAGGTCGGTCCACGTGGACTTATCGAAGCGCATCCAGTAGCCGCCGTGCACGAACACGATGAGGCCTTTGCTGTCGCCGTCGGGCAGGATCAGGTCGAGGCGCTGGCGCTCGGCGGAGCCATAGGCGATGTCTGCACGGAAATCCTTCAGCCCGGCGCGATAAGCCGCCGCCCTCTCCGCCCATTGCGCCGGCATCTTGTCCGAGCCCGGGATATGGGCCGAATTGGCATAAGCATCATCCCAATCGCGCATCGTGACTCCCGAGGACTCAGGCCCAGCGAACCGGCTCCCAGTCTGCCACCGGCAAGGGCGGCATCCTAGTCTTTATTTTAAGCTTAAAGCATTTGACTGCGCCCTTGTTTGGGGCAGAGGACCGGCAAGATATTTCCAGCTCGAACGACGACGGCATCGCAAGGTGGGCAGAGTGAAGCGTGCCCACCTCTCGTTGGAGATTGAGGAAAGATAGTGGGCACGGCGCAAGGGCGCCTTGCCCACCCTACGACATCAGCAGGCGCTACGCCTTCTCCACCCCGCACCAGTCCGCAATGAACAACGCCATCGCCTTGGTCGTCTTCCTCAGCGAATCCAGGTCAACGAATTCGTTGAAGCCGTGCATCTCGCCGCCGCTTGCGCCAAAGCACAGGCTCGGGATGCCGTGATTGAGGCCGTAGAAGCGGGTGTCGGTGAGCGCCGTAAAGACGAGGTCCTCGACCGCGCCGCCATAGACCTTGTCGAAAGCCTTTGCGAAGGCAGCCTCAGGCGCCGCAGCGTCAGTCAGTTCATAGCCTTCCGACAAGAAGCCCGACCATTCGATCTCCGGCGGATTGTTGGCGAGGAAGCGGTGGTTGCGCGCGGCAGCGGCGACGCAGGCCACGATCTCCTTCTGGTGATCGGCGATCGACCAGCCCGGCAACACGGCAATGCGGCAGTCGACGTCGCACCAGGCCGGCACGCTGGACGCCCAGTCCCCGCCCTTGATGATGCCGGGGTTGAAGTTGATCGGATGGTTGAGCGTCTTGAAGTGGCGATCGGCTTTCGCACGCTCGTTCCACTCGATCTCGAGCTTTTGGATCGCCTGGATCAAATGGTATGCCGCCATGATCGCATTCGCCCCGGAGCCGGCGAAGGCGACGTGGGTCGGATGGCCCTTCACGCGCAGGCGAAACCAGATCACGCCGACCTGCGAGCGCACCATCTTGCCGCCGGTCGGCTCCGGAATGAAGCAGGCGTCCGCGCGATAGCCGCGTTGAAGCGTCGAGAGTGCGCCGACACCGGTGCTCTCCTCCTCGATCACCGACTGGAAGTGAATCCGCGCCGTCGGCTTCAGGCCGGCTGCCTTGATCGCGTCCAGCGCATAGAGCGCGCCGATGGTGCCAGACTTCATGTCGCAGGCACCCCGGCCAAACATCTTGCCGTCCTTGATGACGGGCGAGAATGGCGGCGTGTCCCACAATTCCAGCGGCCCCGCCGGCACCACGTCGCAGTGCCCCTGGAGAATCAGCGATTTGCCGCCGTTCGTTTGCGGACGGTAGGTCCCCACCACCGAACGCGCCTTCGAAAAATCGTGCTCGATCGGGCCGAAGCCGCGCAAGTCTTTCAAGTCGTCGACATTGATGTGCCAGTCGTCGACCTCGTAGCCGCGCTCGCGCAGAAGGTCGCCGATCATGTCCTGGCACGGTCCCTCCGCCCCGCGGGTCGAGGGGATCGCGACGAAATCACTTGTGGTCGCAAGCTGGGCTTCGAAGCCGGCATCGACGGCGTCAAGAATCCTCTGCTGCGTATCGGCATTCATCAGGCTACTCCAATCAGGCATTCAGATCATCGATGGAGCGCAAGCTAGCCGATTTCAGCCCTTCGGGTACCGTACAAAATAGGCATCCCGCAATGCATCTTCGAGCAACCGGCCTTCGAAATAGCCATTCAGCGTCGCAGGCCGCCCTACGCCGTCGAGCAGGCGCGGACACGGCTCCGGCGCGCCGAGCACGGTCCGCACTGGGATGCGCTCGGCATAGATCGGCAACTCGTAGTCCTCATCGTCATCTGCGACACCCTTGGCGCGGACTTTGGCCGAGGCTTCCTCGATCTCCATCGCAATGAAGGAGGTCGCCTTGATCTCCTGCGCGTTGCTCTGGCGCAGGCTCGCAGTGCGGTCCGGGAAAAAGCGATCGACCATTGCGATCACCGCGCGCTCCTTCTCTTCGGGATCGGTGACGAGATAGGCGGTGCCGAACGCCATCACCGCACGGTAGTCGGCGGAATGGTTGAAGCCGCAGCGCGCCAGCACGAGGCTGTCGAGATGGGCGACCGTGAGGCACACGCGCTCGCCCTTGGTCTGGCTGCGCAGCATGCGGCTGGCGCTCGAACCGTGCCAATAGAGCCTGGTCCCCTCGCGCCAGAAGAAGGTCGGCGTGCAATAGGGCTGGCCATCGATCACGTAGGAAACATGGCAGAGCATCGAGGAGTCCAGGATGCGATGAACCGTCTCGTGATCGTAGAAGCCGCGGTCGTGACGGCGCTTCACCTGGTTGCGCGCTGATGTCGGATAGGAATTTTGGCTCTCAGCTTGGCTCACGGCCACTCCTGTCGGGATTGGAAGAATTCCAGACCCGTTGTAGTGGCAGATTTGGTCTGCGATAGTGCCAATTCCATGCAAAAGATTCCGACCAATTTTCCGGCCAAGGCCGAGCTGCCGCTCGATCTCAGCGGGGCGCACATCACGCCGGGCGCATCCGCGGCACACCGGCTGTATCAGGCGCTGTGCGAGATGATCGTCTCTGGTCTCGTCAAACCCGGCGAGCCGCTGCCGCCATCGCGGACGCTGGCCAGGCAGACGGGCTTTCGTCGCAACGCCGTGGTCACAGCCTATGAGCGCTTGATCGCCGACGGTCTTGCCGAGGCTACGGTCGGCTCCGGGACCTTCGTCGCCGCGCGCATCCCAGCGCGCGCGACGGAGCCGAAGAAGCCCAAGGCCGTGGTCGAAGCACCGCGGCAGGGCGCGTTCTCGCTCGGCTGCACCCATATCGACGAGCGCGCGGTGCAGCGCTTCCGCGCCTTCGTCGGCCGCCGCATGCGCGCGTTCGGGTCCGAGCATCTGCATTATGGCGATCCTCGCGGCAGCCGCGAGCTGCGTGCGGCGATCGCCGATCACCTGTTGTCGGCACGGGGCCTGCGCTGCGACCCTGACCAGATCATGCTGACGTCAGGCACGCTGCACGCGCTGCGGATCGTGCTGAGTGCGATCCTCAGGCCCAACGACCAGGTCTGGTGCGAGGACCCCGGCTATCCCGCGGCCCGCAGGACGATCGCACATTGCGGCTATCGCGCCGTGCCCGTCCCCGTCGACGAGCACGGAATGCGTATCGCCAAGGGACGCGCTGCGGCGCCTTCAGCGCGGGCGGCCTATGTGACGCCGTCGCACCAGTTTCCACTGGGTGTGCAAATGTCGATGCCGCGGCGGCTCGAACTCCTGGACTGGGCGAAGCAGGCCGGCGCCTTCGTGCTGGAGGACGACTATGACAGCGAGTTCCGGTATGACGGCGCACCGCTGATGTCGCTCGCAGGCATCGATCATCTGCAGCGCGTGATCTACATGGGCACGTTCGCCAAGACGCTGTTTCCGGGCCTGCGCATCGGCTACTGCGCCCTTCCCGAGCGCTTGATCTCGGACGTGACTGCGGCGCGCACCGCGCTCGACCGCTTCCCCGGCACACTGATGGAAGGCGCGGTGGCCGACATGCTCAATTCGGGCGCCTTTGCCGCCAACCTGAAGCGGGTGCGAAAACTCTATCGCGAGGCGCGCGATGTGCTTGCCGAAACGCTGGAAACTGCATCCGACGGAGCCCTGTCGGTACCGGTGCCGTCGCAGGGCCTGCATCTTGTCGCCCGGTTCGATCCGTCGGTCGATCTGTCGGTGGCAGCCGCGGCCAAGCAGGCGGCCGCCGCGGAAGGCTGGCTGCTCGCCGACACCTATTCGCGCGCGTGTCCGCTGCCGGGGTTCGTGCTGGGATTTTCCGGGCACGCGATTCCACAACTCGTGGCGTCAGCCGAACGGCTGGCGCGGGAATCGCGCACCGCCTTGCGCGAGAGGGGCAAATCGGCGCGGCGGCGTTAACGAAGGTTCACTATCAGAATCGCCAGCCCCTCCGTACATTGAGGCCATCGATGCTGGGACCTCACACCATGCTGCTGCGCCGTACGACTTGCCTCTCGTTCCTGATCTCGGTCGCCCTCGCCTCGACGGCGCGCGCAGGCACGGTTGGGCGCGAACAGGACATCGTCGACCTTAAGCTTGGCCAGCGCGTGCTCGTGGATGACGGAACCTGCCCGGCTGGACAGGTCAAGGAAGTGCGCGGCGCGAAGATGACCGACAAGGGCGTCGCGCGGACGAGCGCCTGCGTGCCACGTTACGGTCCGAAAGCAAGGTAACGGACCAAGAGCGTCACTTCGCCGGATCAAACATGCACTGCAAAGTGGGCTTGGCGATCTTGGTGAAGGTCGCGCCGATCTCGCCTTGCTTCGACGTCGGTACCCAATCGGTCTCGATCGTCGGCACGCCGGTCTCGCTGATGCCGCGCAAGAGCGCCTCGCGCAAATCGCGGTCCTCAACAACTGCGGCTGCATGGTCATGCAGGCAGCCGCAAACTTCCTCCGGATGTTCCCAACGCCCGAGCATGCGCGGCGCGCATTGACGCACGAACTCGCTGCGTGGATCCGGTAGCCTGGAAGGCGCGCGCACCTGCGCCTGCACGGAACCGATCGTCAGAAGGGAAATGAAAGCCGCGACGCAGAGACGAAGGAACATGATGGCCTTTGCCTGCTGATTTTTCTTGCTGGCTATCAAAAGCGTGCGGCGACCACGATCGGTTGCGGCGCCGTGGGCGTGACCGGCGAGCCGCTGTACTGGAAGGTACCGATACCGGGGAGATTGCCGTCCGGCGAACCTGCGAACGCGGAACCGGCGAGCACAAAGCCGAAAGCAAGGATGAAGCTGAGCGCGCGCATGGGTTTGTCTCCAAATTCCTTGGCCGGCGGTGCGCCGTCGTCGGTGCGTCGCTGATAATCACGGGCGGTTTCGCGCGTGATGCGCCAAAACGAGAAAATGGTTTCGTCTTCATGAGAATTGTTTCGTCGCGTCCGGGGCGGCGAAACATTGGGCCGAAAAACCCAATCATTTCAGGCGCGTCGCGGCGCGGCCCAAAGCAGTTTGGCAAGCCCTGTTCCGGCCCGAAGCGCGTCGCGCGCGGGGCACGGTCACGTTCGCGCCTTACATGCTTCACATGCATTTTACGCTTTTCTGCTGAAGAGAAGCCCCAACGACGGCTGGCCAAGTCGAACCGGGGGCGCTTCGGCTGCGACGCAAGCCATCGAAACCGAGACGCCCGGATCACCGGGCGCATTCACGTGAGGGATGGCCATCATGCCGGCGGAACATCGCGCAACGACGCGCGCCGCGGACCATTGGACGGACCGCGGAGACCAACGCCCCAGCACTGCACCCGTCGCTATGGCGCTGCAATCTAGTCGCGGCTACGACGCCGCACCGCAGATGTTCGTGCGGCTGACCGGCTCGCATCACGCACAAATGCGCGCCAGCCGCGCTGTCGTCACTGAGTGAAGAACTCGCCACACTTCTGGACGTTCGCGTCAGCCGGCCCCCACGGCATGATCGGCACTGTCGAGGTCGAGTTCTTGGGCGACCCCTCGATCAGCTTGTCCGAATAGACCATGTAAACGAGCACGTTGCGCTTGGCGTCGCAGCCGCGCACGATCTGCATCTTCTTGAAGAACAGTGAGCGGCGCTGACGGAACATGTCATCGCCCTGCTCCATCTTGTTCTTGAACTTGATCGGACCAATCTGGCGGCAGGCGAGCGAGATGTCCGAGACCTCCTCGGCAAGGCCGAGCCAGCCCTTGAAGCCGCCCTTCTCAGGCACCGTGAAATGACAGGCGACGCCCTCGACTTCGGGATCGTCCAGCCCGTAGGTCGCGAGCTTGTCGTTTGGGCTCATCCATTTGAACACGGTCGAACGGCGAAAGATCAGATCCGGTTCGTCGGCGGCGGTTGCGGAGGTCGCCGGCACAGCCAGCAGCAACAGGAATAAAGCGAGGTCTTTCAAGCGGATGCCGGAAAGACCAGGGAAACGAGATGACATGAAGTTCTCCGGTAACAAGTCCCCACAATGTAGGCATGCGACCACCGGTCAGGAAGATGACCGCCAGCAAGGACGCGGCCGCCATTTACCGCTCCGTGAGGCTTTTTTGCTACGTCCTGGACAAAAGCAGATGATCACCGAACCGCCACGCTGGTGAACGAGTATCGCCTCTGCGAGACTAACGTCTGATTTGAACTATGGATTCGAGGAATGAATAGCGTGAACGGGTCCCGTTTTGCCGCCGCATCCGCACGGCTGTGGCAGGTCGCCATTTTGGCGGCGGCCAGTGCAACCGGCACGACCAGCCAGGCAGAAGCAGCGTTTTATTATTGGACGGATTATTCCGACGGATCCTATTACGCCCGGCAGGAGCGGCATCCCGAAATCCCGCGCCAGAAGCCGCAGAAGCGCGGCACAGCGGGCAAGAAAGCGGTCGTCGCGGAAAAGGAAGTCGGTACCAAGCCGCAAGGACCGCTCGTCATCGTCGTCTCCATCGAGCGGCAGAAGGTCACGATCTACGACTCCAATGGCGTGTTCGCGGAGTCTCCGGTGTCGACCGGCATGAAGGGTCATTCGACGCCGATGGGTGTGTTCAGCGTCATCCAGAAGCACAAATTCCACCACTCGAACATCTATAGTGGCGCACCGATGCCGTACATGCAGCGGATCACCTGGTCCGGCATCGCCATGCATGCCGGCGTGTTGCCGGGTTATCCCGCCTCGCACGGCTGCATCCGCATGCCGATGACATTCGCGGTGAAGATGTGGAACTGGACCAAGATGGGCGCGCGCGTGATCGTCACGCCAGGTCAGATGTCACCGCAAGACTTCTCGCATCCCCTGCTCGCCTCCATGCGCGTGCCACCGCAGCCCGCCGCCAGCCTCGAGCCGCAAACCAATGTCGGCGACAAGGCCGCGGCGGAAACCAAGGTCGCCGAAGTCAAGGCGGTTGAAGTCAAGCCTGTCGAATCGAAGCCCGCTAGCGCGGACAGCGTCGTCGAGCTGCGCGCGTCGGTCGGCCACAACGTGATGTCGGATATGACGACGGGCAATGCGCCGGCCCGCGAGGAAGCGACCGCGACGGCCGACAAGGTTGAGGCGTCAGCCAAATCCGGGACGAAGACTGCCGAAGCCTCCGATGCGGCCAAGCTGCAGTCGGGAGAAGCCGCCAAGCCGGCGAATGCTGAAGCGAAGCCCGCTGAAATCGTGGAAGCGCCCAAGGCCGTGACGGCCGATGACAAGGTTGGGGCTGCCAGGATCGAGCCAGCCAAATCCGAAACAACCAAGACCGAGGAAGCCAAGGCCGAAGCCGCGGACGCGGCGAAGAAATCTGATGTGGCTGTCACGGCTACGGCGCCCGCGCCGGACGCGAAGAAGGACGAGCTCCGCATCGCCGATCCCGCGCCGTCCGCAAGGCCGGAAGTGCCCAAGCGGGCCGGCCAGATCGCCGTCTTCGTCAGCCGCAAGGATTCCAAGCTCTACGTGCGGCAGAATTTCGCGCCGCTGTTCGAGGTGCCCATCACGATCGCCGCAAGCGAGCGGCCGCTCGGCACGCATGTCTTTACCGCCGAAGTCGACAAGACCGACACTAATGCACTGCACTGGTCGGTGGTGTCGCTGCCGGTCTCGGTCCGCGCCGCCGCGCGAGACGATGATGGGCGCATGACGCGCCGTCAGCGCGGCGCCGCATTGATCGCCGTTGCCGCGAAACCCGTGGTCACGCCGGACAGTCCGGCCGAGGCGCTCGACCGTGTCACGATCCCCTCCGATACCATGGCGAAGATCAACGAGATGCTGACCAGCGGTAGCTCGATCATCGTCTCCGACCAGGGCATCAACCAGGGCGAGACCGGCGAAGGCACCGACTTCATCGTCCGCCTGTACTAGCGCGCTTCGCGGCGTCCGATAACGCGGTGTTGACGAGGCCGATCGCGAAGGCGGAGTAGCATTCACCCCGAATCATTTCGGGGGATACCGTAATGATGAATCGCAGGACTATGCTCGTCGGGGCGCTTGCAGGCACGCTCGTGCCGGCAACGCGCACGCTCGCCGATGGCGGCATGAGCCGGATCTCGGCCTACGCCTTTTCCTTCCCGGCATTGTCCGGCGACGACATCCGCCTTGCCGCTTTCACAGGGCGGCCATTGCTCGTCGTCAACACCGCCTCGCTGTGCGGCTATACTCCGCAATATGCCGGCTTGCAGGAGATCTGGAGCGAATTTCGCGAGCGCGGGCTGACCGTCATTGGCGTGCCCTCCAATGATTTCGGCGGACAGGAACCCGGCGGCACCACCCAAATCACGGAGACCGCGCACCACCAATACGGCGTTACCTTCCCGATTACGGCCAAGACCACGGTGATCGGTGCGAAGGCGCATCCGTTCTACAAATGGGCGGCAGACGCACGCCCCCGCGAAGTTCCCCGCTGGAACTTCCACAAATACCTGATCGGTCGCGACGGCTATATCGCAGACGTCTTCGCCTCCGCCGTCGATCCGACGGACACACGGATCAAGACGGCGATCGCCAAGGCTCTGGCCGATAGTTGACGCGACGCGCCCAACAGGGTTGGGCACAATTGTGGCGAGGCGCCAAACAGCCGTTGCAATGACGAGGGCCCACCATCTAGGCTAGGATCATCAAGGGGCAGGATGGTTTTGCCGGGGACGAAAAGCCACGGTGGAACAACGGGATCAATCTCGAGGACAACACCATGCGTGTGGCTGCAGGACTGATTTTGGCAAGCGCGATGTCTCTGGCGATGACGGGCGCCGCATCATCGCAGACCCCGGCCGCGAAGCCCGCAGCCGCCACGCAAGCCGCGCCGGCCGCAGCACCGGCAACCGCCCCTGCAGCGGCCGCGCCCGCACCTGCCGCCTTCGTCAATCCGCCCCTACCGCAACAGGCGCCGCAGCCGGCGCGCGCTGCCTGCAACAATCCGAACGCGCTCGGTGTCGCCCGCACCGTCGAGATCGACACGACGGGAGGTCCCGGCTTCGGCTTCGAGCACTTCAAGGAGCTCGACTTCCTGCGTGACCACGAGGTGGTTCTGACATTCGACGACGGTCCATGGCCGCACAACACGCCGGCTGTGCTGAAGGCCCTGGCCGACCAGTGCACCACCGGCATTTTCTTCTCGATCGGCAAGCACGCGACCTATGAGCCGGAGATCCTGAAACAGGTTTACGCGGCCGGTCACATTGTCGGCACGCACACCTGGTCGCACGCCAACCTGAACAACAAGAAGCTGACCGAGCAGCAGCGGAAGGAGGAAATCGAGAAAGGCATCAGCGCCGTGAAATGGGCGCTTGGCGGCATCTCGCCCGCGCCTTTCTTCCGCTTCCCAGCGCTTCAGCATCCGCCGGAGATGGTCACCTATCTCGGCAACCGCAACATCGCGATCTTCTCCTGCGACATCGACTCCTTCGATTTCAAGGCTTCGAAGCCCGAGAAGGTGGTCGACACCGTGATGAAAAAGCTCGACAGCAAGGGCAAGGGCATCATCCTGATGCACGACTTCCAGAAACATACCGCGGAGGCCCTGCCCGAGCTCCTGAACCGCCTCAAGGCCGGCGGCTTCAAGGTGGTGGCGATGCGCGCCAAGACGCCAGTCTCGACGCTCCCCGAATACGACCAGGAGCTGCTCAAGGACGCCAAGCTGCCGACGGTAAGCCAGCGCCCGGTCAATTCCGTGGTGACGACCGTTTCCGAATAGCCGGCAATTGTCTTTCCGCTTCGAAGGTTACGTCATCGTCTCCGCGGATGGCATGCTCGCCGACGCGAGCCATGTCATGCCCGACAGTCTGAAGTTCGAAGGCGACAAGCTGTTCTTCGAGCAGGCGCTCGACCGCGCCGCGTTGATCGTGCACGGCCGGCACTCGCACGAGCAGCAGCCGAATTCGCCGAAGCGCAAGCGGCTGATCCTGACCCGCAAGATCAAGGCGCTCACCATCGATCCGGAGATGCCGAACGCGACGCTGTGGAATCCGGATCATGCGAGCTTCGAGGAGGCCAGCGCCTTTGCTGGCGTGGCTTCCGGCACCGTCGCGATCATCGGTGGCCCCGTCGTGTTCGACATGTTCATGGACCGCTACGACACGTTCTGGCTGTCGGAAGCCCCGCATGTGCGCCTGCCTGGCGGCGAAGGCTGTTTTGTGGGCGTGCCGGAGCGGACGCCGCATGAGGTGCTGGCGGCACACGGGATGAAGCCCGGCGCACCATATGCGCTCGATACGGCGCATGACGTTACGGTCACGCCGTGGCGCCGGGTGGGTTAGCTCCAGCGCCCTCTTCGCCCACACCGCGGTCGGGAATCGGGGGGTTGTTACGCCTTCGCCCAACCCACCTTGCGAGACCTACACGTCCCCGTAGGCCGCCTCGACCGGGCGTGTGGCGCGGCCATAGCCGATGATCATGAACAGCGCGCCGATGATCGACAGGTTCTTGAGCGCGTCGACCAGCATCTTGGCGTTGTCGGGCGGCACCTGGTTCCAGAAATCGTAGAACAGGACGGTGGCGACCGCGACGTAGATGATCAGCAGCATTGCGAAGAAGCGCGCGCCGAAATTCAACGCGATCATCAGCCCCGCGATGATCTCGAGCCCGCCGACCGCGATCGCCAGTAGCTGCGGCGTGGTCATGGCGGTCGCCGTCTCGACCTGCTTGGCGTAGGGCTCGATGACGTCAGGCACCACGACCTTGGTGGCGATGAAATCGGCGGTCGCCTGGATGGCAAAGAGCTTGGTCGCGCCCGTGTAGATGAACAGCACGGCGAACAGGATCCGCCCGAAAGTCACGAACGCTGGCATGATCGGCCTCTTGGCAAAGCTCAAAGCGCGGGACGCTTGGGGGGGATTATGAAGACTCCGTTTGCGGTTTTCAAACGGGGAAATGGAGAAACTCTTTTGAAAACTCGAACCCCCGAGGCTCGGGCGGTGTGCCGCCTTTCCCCGCGGGGAAAGGGGCCACCTGCGCGATCACGGCTGACAGCGGAAATCGCGGAGGCTCCCCTCACTCGAATTCGAGCGCAGCTGGAATTCGACCTCACCGCGCAAGTGGAGCGCGGTGATAGAGACAGCACTGCCCTTACGTAAACAACGTCGGCTGCTGCCGCGCCGCCCGCTCCTGCGCTTCGACCACGGCGACCGCGGTCATGTTGAGGATGCCGCGCGCGGTCACGCCGGGGGTCAGGATGTGCGCCGGGCGCGCCGGGCCGATCAGGATCGGGCCAACGGGTAGCGCATCCGCCAGCGCCTTGATCATCTGGTAGGCGACGTTGGCGGTGTCGAGGTTCGGCATGATCAGGATGTTGGCCTCGCCCTCGAGCTTGGAGTGCGGCAGCACCAGCTTGCGCGCTGCCGCCGACAGCGCGGTGTCGCCCTGCATCTCGCCGTCGGCCTCGATCTCCGGGTGCTTCTCCTTCAGAAGCTGGGTGGCCCGGCGCATCTTGCGCGAGGACTCCGTGTCGTAGCTGCCAAAATCGGAATGTGATACGAAGGCGACCTTCGGCTTCAGCGTGAAGCGCTGGACGTGGAGCGCCGCAAGCGCCGCGATTTCGGCGAGCTCCTCCGCGCTCGGATTGGGCCGCACCTGAGTATCGGTAAGGAAATAGGCGCCCTTGCTCGTGATCATCAACGCGAGCGCCGCATAGTCGCTGATCCCCGGCGAGAAGCCGACGATCTCGCGGACATGGCGCAGGTGGCTCATGTAGCGCCCCTCGACGCCGCAGAGCATCGCATCCGCCTCCCCGCGCACCACGGCAAGCGCCGCGATCACGGTGTTGTTGGTGCGCACGACCGTACGCGCCGCATCCGGCGTGACGCCACGCCGGCCGGCGACCTCGACATAGGACTGCACATAGGAGCGGTAACGCGGATCGTCCTCGGGGTTGATGAGGTCAAAGTCCTTGCCGGCCCGGATCGAGAGACCGAAACGCTTGATGCGCGCCTCCACGACGGAAGGACGGCCGACCAGGATCGGCCGCGCCAGCTTCTCCTCCAGGACGACCTGGGTGGCGCGCAGCACGCGCTCATCCTCGCCTTCGGCGTAGATCACGCGCACCGGCTGGGTCTTGGCCTTCGCGAACATCGGCTTCATGACGAGGCCGGAGCGGAAGGCGAAGCGCTCGAGCAACGCAGTGTATTCGTCGAAATTGGTGATGGGGCGCGTCGCCACGCCCGACTCCATCGCGGCCTTGGCTACCGCCGGCGCGATGCGCAGGATCAGCCGCGGGTCGAACGGGCTCGGGATCAGCGAGCCCGGACCGAAGCCGCCTGCCTCGCCGGTGTCCAAACCCTGCGCCACTGCGTCCGATGGCGCCTCGCGCGCGAGCTGCGCGATGGCCTCCACCGCGGCGTGCTTCATCTCCTCGTTGATCGCGCTGGCGCCGACGTCGAGCGCGCCGCGGAAGATGAAGGGGAAGCAGAGGACGTTGTTGACCTGGTTCGGGTAGTCGGAACGCCCGGTGCAGATCATCGCGTCGGGGCGCACCTTCCGCGCTTCCTCGGGCATGATCTCCGGCGTCGGGTTGGCGAGCGCCATGATCAGCGGCTTCTCGCCCATCGCCTTGGCCATCTCCGGCTTGAGCACGCCCGGTGCCGACAGGCCGATGAAGATGTCGGCGCCGCCGATGACGTCAGCGAGCGTGCGCTTGTCGGTCTTCTGCGCATAGACCGCCTTCCAGCGGTCCATCGAGGTATTGCGGCCCTCATGCACGAGGCCGTCGATGTCACAGACCCAGATATTCTTGCGCTGCGCGCCCATCGACACCAGAAGGTTCAGCGTCGCGATCGCGGCCGCCCCTGCCCCCGACGCCACGATCTTGACCTCGGACAGTTTCTTGCCGTTCAGCCGCAGGCCATTGGTGATGGCGGCGGCGACGATGATGGCGGTGCCGTGCTGGTCGTCATGGAAGACCGGGATCTTCATGCGCTCCTTCAGCCGGGTCTCGATCTCGAAGCATTCCGGTCCACGAATGTCTTCCAGATTGATACCGCCGAAAGTCGGCTCGAGCGCCGCCACGGTCTCGACCACGCGGTCGATGGTGTCGGCCGCGATCTCGATGTCGAACACGTCGATGCCGGCGAATTTCTTGAACAGGACCGCCTTGCCCTCCATCACGGGCTTGGAGGCCAGCGGGCCGATATTGCCGAGGCCGAGTACCGCGGTGCCGTTGGAGACCACGGCAACCAGATTGGCGCGGGTCGTCAGGGTCGCGGCTTCCGACGGGTTCTTCGCGATCTCGGTGCATGCGGCGGCGACGCCCGGAGAATAGGCAAGCGCGAGATCGCGCTGGTTGGCGAGCGGCTTGCTCGCCTGGATCTCGAGCTTTCCGGGGCGCGGCAGGCGGTGATAGGCCAGCGCCGCCTGGTGGAGATCATCAGAATAGGACGACATGCGGTGTCTCGCCTCGCTTTACCGGCCTCAAAAATGCAAGATCCGGAGCGGCCGCCCCCAGCGGGCGCTATTTCCGGGCCATGGAAACGGGATGAAGCACGCCGGGCGCCTCGGTGGCAACAACCGATTGCGGCCCCATCAACAGGGCGCGCGGTCAAATATTTGATAGCTATAGCTTTCCCTGGACCGCACGGTGTTTCGCGAATATGGCAGCTTGCGCCGTGCAAAGCGAGCAACTGGAGCTGGGAATGAAGCGAATCCTGATCGGCCTGATCGCACTTGCCGTGCTTGCCGCGGGCGGATGGTTCGGCTTCAACCTCTACGCAAGACATCGCGCCATCGCCGAAGTCGAGGCCGCCTTCGACCGAATCCGCAGCCACGGCAACAGGGCGAGCCACGGCAAAGTGGCCTTCGACGTGATGAGCCGGACGCTGACGGTCGAGGACATCGCGGTCGCTCCCGAGAGCGAGCCGCAGGCGCAGATCAAAATCGCCGGCATCAAGGGCACGGGCGTTCGCCTGATCGACGATATCAGCTTTTCGGCCGATAGCATCGACATTAGGGACTTCGAAGTCAGACTGGACCAGGTCGGCCCGGCAAAAGTGAAAGCCTCCTACAAGGTCCCACAATTGACGATGCGCGACTACGCAGGTCCCGTTCACACCGGAAATGCGCCAGCGGGCGGCTCCCTGATCGAGATGTACCGCTATGTGCTCGATCAGTACGCAGGCGTCTCGGCATCGTCGCTCACGGCCCCGACGGTGTCGATGACCTTCGATGCGGGCAGCAGCGCCATCGGCAGCGGCGAATTCTCCTACTCCGGGCTGGAGATCCAGAATCTGAAGCACGGCAAGATCGATGCGATGAAGGCAGACCACGCCGTCTTCACGGTCGATGTGAAGCAGCCGGGCAAGCAGGACAAGCTGACTGGCGATCTTTCCAACATTATCGTCAAAGACTTTGATGCGACCGCGATCGCCGCCGCGTTTGACCCCAAGACCAGCGACGACAGCTTTCACCGCGTCTACCGGCAAATCTCGGTCGGCCCCTACGTGCTCAAATCGGCGCAGGGCATGCGGACGGATATCGAGGGCATCACTTTCGAGGACGTCGCGCTGCAGCCGTCGAAATTCCGGCCGGCCGAGATTCTCGCGCTCCTGCCTGCGGATCGGTCGGCTTCTCCGACGCCGGCACAATCGCGCGAAATGATGGAGAAGCTTGCCGGATTCTATGAAGGCCTTCGCGTCGGCAAGGTCCAGATCGGCAAGACGTCGATGGGAACGCCACAAGGGACGGCGAGGATCACCGCTATCAGGTACCGCGATGGCGAATTCGCGATCGAAGGCCTCGATGCGCCGGTCCCGCAGGGGCAGTTCAAGATGGAGCGCTTCGCCCTGAAGTCCTTCAGCACCGCTAATCTTTTGCGTTGGGCGGCGGAGCTCACGAATGTCGGACGGGCGCCATCACCGGATCAGATCCTCGGCCTGTTCCGCGTGCTCGAAGGCGCCGAAATCAAGGGTGTGGTCTCGCCCTACAGGAACACGCGGCAGCTCGTCACCATCGACACGATCAGCCTGAACTGGGGTCAGCTGATCGGATCGATCCCGAGCAAGGCCAATCTGGTCGTGAAGATGGTGACCCCCACCGATCCCTCTAATCCGACGCAGCGGCCGCTGGTGATGGCGGGCGTCGATAAGCTCGCGATCGACCTCGACCTCGGTGCCGCCTGGACGGAGTCCTCGGGCGCCTTCGCGCTTGCGCCAGCCACCATCAATCTCGGCAATCTCGCCAGGGCGCAGGCACGCTTCGCGCTCGCCAATGTGCCGCGTGGCGTGTTCACCGCCGACCCGGTGCAGGCCATGGGTCAGGCGGCGCAGATCGAGACCGGCGCGATCGAGCTTTCGTTGCGCGACAGCGGCGTCGTCGATTTGATCATAGCGCAGTTTGCACGCACGCAGAACGTCGGCCGCGACGCCGCGCGCAGTGCCATCGTCGAGATGATCCGGGCGCAGGGCGAGAAGGTCTCGACCGCCAATCTCGATGCCAAGGCGGCGGCCGATGCGCTTGCCGACTTCGTCGCGACGTCAGGGCAAACACTCACCATCAAGCTGACGCCACTCGGCAAGGTATCGGTGCTTCAGCTCGTGGATGCCCTGAACAGCGAGCCGATCGTCGCGCTGGCACAATTCCGCATCGAGGCATCGACGGGGTTGTAGAGAAAAGGGGAATCCTCCTCGTCATTGCGAGGAGCTTTTGCGACGAAGCAATCCACAGTCCCTCCGCGGAACGATTCTGGATTGCTTCGCTGCGCTCGCAATGACGACGTAGGGGCAGCCTCTCCCCACTCACGAGAAGAGGCGCGCGCCTCACTTCTGCGGCGGATTCACCCGCACATGCAGCTCGCGGAGCTGCTTGGTCGTTGCCTCCGAGGGCGCGCCCATCAGCAGGTCCATGGCCTGCTGGTTCATCGGGAACAGCGAAATCTCGCGCAGGTTGGTGGTACCGCAGAGCAGCATCACGATGCGATCGACGCCCGCGGCCATGCCGCCATGCGGCGGCGCGCCATACTGGAAGGCGCGGTACATACCGCCGAAACGATCGACCACTTCCTGCTCGCCATAGCCGGCGATCTCGAACGCCTTCACCATCGCTTCCGGCACGTGGTTACGGATGCCGCCCGAGGCGATCTCGTAGCCGTTGCAGGTGATGTCGTACTGGAACGCCTTGATGGTCAGCGGGTCCTGGCCCTTCAGCGCTTCCAGACCGCCCTGCGGCATCGAGAACGGGTTATGCGAGAAGTCGACTTTCTTGTCGTCCTCGTTGTACTCGTACATCGGGAAGTCGACGATCCAGGCGAGCTCGAACCGCTCCTTGTCGGTGAGGTTCAATTCCTCGCCGACCTTGTTGCGGGCAAGGCCTGAGAACTTCCAGAACTTGTCGGGATCGCCGGCGACGAAGAAGGCGGCATCGCCCTCCTTCACGCCGATCTGCGCACGGATCGCAGCCGTGCGCTCAGGCCCGATATTGTTCGCGAGCGGACCTGCACCCTCGCCGCCCTCGCGCCACATGATGTAGCCGAGGCCGGGCTGGCCCTCGCCCTGCGCCCACGAATTCATGCGGTCGCAGAAGGCACGCGAGCCGCCGCCCGGCGCCGGGATCGCCCAGACCTGGTTCTTGGGGTCTTCGAGCATGCGCGCGAACACCTTGAAGCCGGAGCCACGGAAGTGCTCGGAGACGTCCTGCATCTCGATCGGGTTGCGCAGGTCCGGCTTGTCGCTGCCGTATTTGCGCAGCGCTTCGGCGAACGGAATCCGCCGCCAGTTCTTGCTCACCGGCTTGCCCTTGGCGAACTCCTCGAACACGCCGGTGATCACCGGCTCCATCGCCGCGAAGACGTCTTCCTGAGTCACGAAGCTCATCTCGACGTCGAGCTGGTAGAATTCACCGGGCAGACGGTCGGCGCGCGGGTCCTCGTCGCGGAAGCAGGGCGCGATCTGGAAGTAGCGGTCGAAGCCCGACATCATCAAGAGCTGCTTGTACTGCTGCGGTGCCTGCGGCAGCGCGTAGAACTTGCCGGGATGAATGCGCGAGGGCACCAGGAAGTCGCGCGCGCCTTCCGGCGAGGACGCGGTCAGGATCGGGGTGTTGAACTCGAAGAAGCCCTGCCCCTCCATGCGTCGGCGCATCGACTTGATGATTTCGACGCGCGTCATGATGTTCTGGTGCAGCTTCTCGCGGCGCAGGTCCAGGAAGCGGTACTTCAGGCGGATGTCTTCAGGATATTCCTGGTCGCCGAACACCGGCAGCGGCAGGTCGCCGGCCGGTCCCAGCACCTCGATCTCGCTGACATAGATCTCGATCTTGCCGGTCGGCAGGTCGTCGTTGTCGGTGCCTTCGGGCCGGCGGCGGGCCTTGCCGTCCATCCGCACCACGAATTCCGAGCGCAGCTTCTCGGCAAGCGAGAACGCCGGCGAATCCGGGTCGACCACGCACTGGGTCAGGCCGTAATGGTCGCGCAGGTCGATGAACAGCACGCCGCCGTGGTCGCGAACGCGATGAACCCAGCCTGAAAGGCGGACCGTCTCGCCGATATTACTCTCGCGGAGCGCGCCGCATGTATGTGACCGGTAGCGATGCATGGTCGTCCCAAAATCAATGTCGGAGGATCGAATCGGACGGCCGAAACGGCCGGTCCGAAGTTGCGGCAGGGTTTACCCGACGAGGCCGGGGGCGGCAACCAAGGGAACGCCCTGTTTTGGGCCGAGAGCGCCCATTTTTGCCCTACTGGGGCTCAAGCCTTTGCCATTAGGCGTTCCCCGCCTATCTTTAGGGCCATGACGGTTCATTTCCCCTTCCAGAACTCCTATTCGGCGCTGCCGGACAGCTTCTTTGCCCGCGTCGCGCCGACCCCCGTTGCCGCGCCCCGGCTGATCAAGCTGAACCGGCCGCTGGCGGTCCAGCTCGGGCTCAATCCCGACCTGCTGGAGACCCCGGAAGGCGCCGAGATCCTGGCCGGGAAGACGGTTCCCGCCGGAGCTGACCCCATCGCCATGGCCTATGCCGGACACCAGTTCGGGCACTTCGTGCCCCAGCTCGGCGACGGCCGGGCGATTTTGCTCGGCGAGGTCATCGACAGAGACGGCATCCGTCGCGACATCCAGCTCAAGGGCTCGGGCCCGACCCCATTCTCCCGCCGCGGCGATGGCCGCGCCGCACTCGGCCCGGTGCTGCGTGAATACATCGTGAGCGAAGCGATGCACGCGCTGGGCATTCCGACCACGCGCTCGCTTGCCGCCGTGGTCACTGGCGAGCACGTCATCCGAGAAACCGCGCTGCCCGGCGCGGTGCTGACACGCGTCGCTTCGAGCCACATCCGCGTCGGCACCTTCCAGTTCTTTGCCGTGCGCCGCGACACCGACGCGATCCGCCGGCTCGCCGATCACGTCATCACCCGTCACTACCCCGAGCTGCTCACCGCCGAGCGGCCCTATCACGCGCTGCTCGCCGGCGTCGTCGCGCGTCAGGCCAATCTCGTTGCGCGCTGGTTGCTGGTCGGCTTCATCCATGGCGTGATGAACACCGACAACACGTCGATCTCCGGCGAGACCATCGATTACGGCCCCTGCGCCTTCATGGATGCCTACAATCCAGCGCAGGTGTTCTCGTCGATCGACGAGATGGGCCGCTACGCCTATGCCAACCAGCCGCGCATCGCGCTGTGGAATCTGACCCGCCTCGCCGAATGCCTGCTGCCGCTGTTCTCGGACGACCAGGAGAAGGCAGTCGCGGAGGCGCAGGACATTCTCGGCACCTTCGCCGAGACCTTCAGCGCGGCCTATCAGGCGGGCCTGCGCAAGAAAGTCGGCCTGTTCACGGAGCGCGACGGCGATGAGGCGCTGATCCAGGACCTGCTCGATGCCATGGCAAAGAACCAGGCCGACTTCACCCTCACCTTCCGCAGGCTCGGTGACGCCGCGGGCGACGAAGCCGGCGTCGCCGACGTCCGCGCGCAGTTCATGGACCCCACAGCCCTCGACGATTGGGCCGGGCGCTGGCGCGAGCGCACCGCGCGGGAGCCGCACACCGCAGCCGCGCGGCAGGCCGCCATGCACGCCGTCAACCCGATGTTCATCCCGCGCAACCATCGCGTCGAGGCAGTGATCCAGGCCGCCGTCAACAACGACGACTACGCGCCGTTTGAAGAACTGCTGAAGGTGCTGGCGAAACCATACGAAGACCAGGCGGACTACGCCGCCTACGCTGATCCGCCACTGCCCGATCAACGGGTGTTGCAGACATTCTGCGGGACGTGAGGAATTCGTAGGATGGGTGCCCATCCTACAGACCTGCCGAATTTGAGGCACGCTTAACTTCGAGATCACAACTTGAAGTGGCTCGCGGTGACGTGTCAGCCTTTGGCTCGTCGCCCCTTCGTTGTGGACCCGTCCCGCCCGCGGGAACCGCTGTCATCAAACTGAAACACACGCGCTCTAACGGCCTGTCAGGGCCGTCTTGCCGGAGGCGCCCATCCTCCAACAGTCCAGACAAGCGCGCCATGCCCTTCAAATTCATCCATATCACCGACACACATCTGGCGAACCCGGGGCTGAAACTCTATGGCCTCGACCCACGCGCCCGGCTGGATGCGGCGATCGCCGACATCAACAAGCACCAGTCCGATGCCGCCTTCGCGGTCGTGACCGGCGACCTCACCCATTGGGGCGAGCCTGAGTCCTACGCCAATTTCGCCGACGCGATGGCCGCGCTGAAAATGCCTTACATCGCGATGGTCGGTAATCACGACCGCCGCGTCGCCTGCCTCGACGCACTGCAGGCCGCGCCGCGCGATCCCAACGGCTTCGTGCAGGGCACGCGCACCACCGAGCACGGCCTGTTCGTCTTCCTCGACACGCTGGACGAGACCAGCCACGCGGGCGAGATGTGCACCAAGCGCTTCGACTGGCTCGCGAAGACGCTCGCGGCTGCGCCTGCCGAACAGCCGTTCGTTATGTTCATGCATCATCCGCCCTTCCCGGTCGGAGTCCACGCGATGGACGAGATCGCGCTGAAGCAGAGCGCCGAGTTCGCCGAGGTGATCGCGCCTTACCGCGCACGCATCCGCCACCTGTTCTTCGGCCATGTGCACCGACCCATCTTCGGCAGCTACGGCAAGATCCCCTTCTCGACCCTGCGCGGCACCAACCATCAGGTCTGGTTCGAACTCGATGCCAGCGCTCCGCATCTCGCAAGCCACGAGCCGCCGGCCTATGGCGTGGTGCTGATCGACCAGGTAAACCTGGTCGTGCACAGCCACGACTTCCTCGACACCAGTCTGCGCTTCCCGTTCGAACCGCCCGCGGGAATGGACGGCCGCGACTATGCGCTCAAGTTCGCGGCGCGGTGAGATGAGCCTCGCTGAACCCGCGGCTCTCACGGTCGCGACGTCAGCGCCGCCGCGACTGCACGTGCTGAAGCGGTTCTCCCACCGTTTCAAAGCGTCGCTGCCGGCATATCTGCTGCTGCTGCCCTCGCTGATCTTCCTGGCGCTGTTCACCTACGGCGCGATGGGACGCGTGTTCGTCGATGCGCTTTACCAGCGCGCCACGCCGAAGGCACCACTCCGCTTCGTCGGCCTCGACAATATCAGCGCGGTGCTCGCTGACTCTTATTTTACCGGCGCCGTCGTCAACAATCTCGTCTATGCCCTGGGCACGGCGATCCCGAGTATCGCGCTGGCGCTGCTGTTCGCGCTGGCGCTGGCGCGCACCAATGCCGTGACCAGCGCGCTGCGCGCCGCGCTGTTCCTGCCGGTGCTGATCCCGATGGTCGCGGCGTCCGCGCTGTTCCTGTTCATCTTCCTGCCCAATGTCGGGCTGCTCGATTACTATATCGGGCGCTTGCTTCCCGTGCTGCCGAACTGGCTCGGCGATCCCGATATCGCGCTCTATGCGATCATGGTGATCACGATCTGGAAGAACGCCGGCTACTACATGTTGTTCTTCCTCGCCGGCCTCCAGGCCGTGCCGGAGGACGTCATGGAAGCGGCGCATCTCGACGGTGCCGGGCCGTTCCAGCGCCTGCGTTACATCATCCTGCCGGAGCTTAAGCCCACCTTCCTGTTCGTCATTGTGATCGCGACGCTCAACGCAGTCACCCAGGTCGACCACGTCTTCGTCATGACCAAGGGCGGCCCGTCGAACGCCACCAATCTCGTGCTGTTCTACATCTACCAGCAGGCGGTGGAGCATTACGACATCGGCAAGGCCTCGGCGGCGACGCTGCTGACGCTCGGCGCATTGATGGGCCTCACCGCGCTCACGTTCCGGACGATGGCGAACCGCGAGGGCGGGCCATGACGCTGGTCGACCGGCTGTTCCGGAACGCCCCACTTGCCACCCGCCGAGAGATCACGCCGAAGCTCGGCTTCGCGCTGACCGTGCTGCTCGCCATCATCTGGCTCATTCCCTTCCTGTGGATGGGCGTGGCGACGCTGCGTCCCGCCTCGGACGGCATCAACGCGATGGCCGAGCTGATGCCGAGCCTGAAGCCAACGCTCGACAACATCAGGGATGCCTGGGAGATCGGCGATTTCCCGCGCTACTTCCTCAACACCACGATCATCTGCACCGGTATCCTGCTGGTGCAGTTCGTCACGATCACGCTGGCGGGCTTCGCGTTCGCACGCCTCGACTTCGCCGGCAAGACGTTAATCTTCTATCTGTTCCTGATGCAGCTGATGCTGGTGCCGGTGCTGCTGATCGTGCCGAATTTGAAGCTCGTGGCGCAACTCGGCCTCTACGATACGCTCGCCGGCGTGATGATGCCGTTCTTCGCTTCCGCTTTCGGCACGTTCCTGATGCGCCAGGCGTTCGAGGCCATTCCGGCCGAACTCGAGGATGCCGCGCTGATCGACGGCGCAGGACTGTTCCAGCGCATCCGCCACATCTACGTGCCGCTGTCGCTGCCGAGCTTTTCCGCCTTCGCCATCATCTCCGTGACCAGCCACTGGAACGACTTCCTGTGGCCACTGATGGTGATCAATTCGCCGGACAAGCGCCCGCTGACGGTCGGCCTCTCGGTGTTCACCGCCACGGCCGAAGGCACGCAAGCCTGGGGCACCATCGCCGCCGGCACGCTGATGGTGATCGCGCCGCTGCTCATCACGTTCCTGATCTTCCAGAAACGCTTCATCAGCTCTTTCGTCACCTCAGGCATCAAATAGGAGATTTTCCGATGCTGTTCTCCCGCAGGCTCATGCTTGGCCTCGCCATGGCAGGCACTTTGGCAAGTGCCCTCGCCTTCCCGGCGATGGCCGAAGGTCCGACCGAGATCGATCTGTTCTTTCCCGTACCCGTCGACGGCAAGCTCGCTCGCGACATGGGCACCTTGATCAAGGAGTTCAACGAGACCCATCCGGCGATCAAGGCGACCGCCGTCTACACCGGCTCCTACGACGACACGCTGATCAAGACGCGCGCCGCGATCAAGGCCGGCAAGCCGCCGTCCGCGGTGATCATGTCGGCAAACTTCCTGCTCGACATGCAGATCGAGAACGAGCTCACCAATCTGGACTCTCTGATCGCCGCCGACGGGACCACCAAGGAACAATTCCTCGGCCAGTTCTTCCCGGCGCTTCAGGGCAACGCGGTCATCAACCGCTCGGTCTACGGCGTGCCCTTCCACAACTCCACGCCTCTGCTCTACATCAACGCCGACCAAGCCAAGGAAGCCGGCCTCGATCCGAACAAGCCGCCGCAGACCTGGGCCGAGCTCACCGACTGGGCCAAGAAGCTCACCAAGCGCGAGGGCGACAAGGTGACCCGCTGGGGCATCGCGATCCCCTGCGCCTACGACTATTGCGGCTGGATGATGGAAACGCTCACCATGACCAATGGCGGGCGCTACTACAACGAGGAATTCGGCGGCGAGGTCTATTACGACACGCCCTCGATGCTCGGCGCGCTGACCTGGTGGAATGACCTCATTAGCAAGCACAAGGTCCACGCGCCCGGCGCCACGCCCGGCCCGGCCGTCAGCACCTCCTTCATCTCCGGCAATGCCGCGATGATGATGCTTTCGACGGGCTCGCTGACCTATGTGCGCGACAACGCAAAGTTCAACTACAAGGTCGCCTTCATCCCGCGCAACGTGCGCAATGCCGTGCCGATCGGCGGCGCTTCGCTGATCATTCCGGCAGGCTTAGAGGCCGACAAGCAGAGGGCCGCCTGGACGCTGATCAAGTGGATGACTTCGCCCGACAAGAGCGCCTGGTGGAGCCGCGCCACCGGCTACTTCGCGCCCAACATGGCCGCCTACAAGACGCCTGACATGGTCGAGTTCCTGAACAAGAACCCGGACGCCAAGACCGCCGTCGAGCAGCTCGACGTCGCCAAGCCCTGGTTTGCGACCTACAAGACCGTGCCGGTGCGCAAGACGCTGGAAGACGAGGTGATGCTGGTCCTCAACGGCAAGAAGCAGCCGAAGGAGGCGCTCGTCGCCGCCCAGAAGGCCGCGGACGAGTTGCTCAAGCCCTACAACGCGGAGACGTCGCTGAAGCTGCCGTAAGACCGCGGGCCCGCAGGGAAACGAACGTCGGCGCTCCGCCCCGCGGGGCGCCGAAATCGTTTGAGCGGTGGCAAGCCCGTTAACCCCTCATCCACCATCCGGCCCAACCCGCCGCCGGTAACCAAGAGAATTAACAGACCTTCAACGCCACCCCGACAAATCTAATGGTCTTGCGGGGGATTTTGCCGTGGATCTGTTGGTTTTCGAGTTCCTGGGACTGGCGCTGGTCGCCATGTGCGTGGTCGTGGTTGCGCTGCCCTGCGCGCGAAAACCCTCGCAGCGGATCCGTTACGAATAGGATTTTGCGCCGGTTCAAGCCATTCCGGACCAAATGCAAGGCTCGAATTCGCTCCAACCCCCTTGACATCACAGCGCTTTCGGCAGAACGGCTGATGATCTCGTCATGGGCCGTTCATGGATTTGATTACCACCACCGCTGACCTCGCGGCTGCCTGCAGCCGGCTGGCCAAGCACCCTGTCATTACCGTCGATACCGAGTTCCTGCGCGAAACCACCTATTACCCGCTGTTGTGCGTGGTGCAGATGGCGAGCGCCGAGGAAGCCATCGTCATCGACGCCCTGGCCGAGGGCATCGACCTCAAGCCGTTCTTCGAGCTGATGGGCAACGAGAGCGTACTGAAGGTATTCCATGCCGCCCGGCAGGACATCGAGATCATCTGGCACCAGGCCAACATCATTCCGCACCCGGTTTTCGACACCCAGGTCGCCGCAATGGTGCTCGGCTATGGCGACAGCATCGCCTACGATCAGCTTGTCGAAAAAGTCACTGGGCATCGACCCGACAAGACCCACCGCTTTACCGACTGGTCGCGCCGTCCGCTGACCAAGGAGCAGATGCATTATGCGGTGTCCGACGTCACGCATCTGCGCGACGTCTTCGCGGCGCTCGATGCCGATCTGAAGAAGCGCCGCCGCAACGAATGGGTCTCCATCGAGATGGAGATCCTGACCTCGCCGAAGACCTACGATTTCCACCCCGAGCGCGCCTGGGAACGGCTCAAGACGCGGGTGCGCAAGCCGAAGGACCTCGCCGTGCTGATGGAGGTCGCGGCCTGGCGCGAGCAGGAGGCGCAGAGCCGCGACGTGCCGCGTGGCCGTGTGCTGCGCGACGAAGCCGTCAGCGACATCGCGACCCACGCGCCGAATACGCTGGAAAAGCTCGCCCATCTGCGCTCGGTGCCGAAGGGTCTCGAGAAATCCAAATGGGGTGCGGATATCGTCGCCGCGGTCGAGCGCGGGCTGGCGCGGGATTTCTCCACGCTGCCGAAGCTGGAGAAGCCGCGGAACAATTCCACCGGCGCGGCGATCGTCGAACTCCTGAAGGTGCTGCTGCGGATGACCGCGGAGCGCCATGCGGTCGCCAGCAAGGTGATCGCGACCGTCGACGATCTCGAGGAGATCGCGGCCGACGACGAGGCCGACGTGCCCGCTTTGCACGGCTGGCGCCGCGAACTGTTCGGCGATGCCGCGCTGAAGCTCAAACGCGGCGAGCTGGCGCTTGCGATCGAGAAGGGGCGCGTGATCGGGGTCCAGCGGGCCTAGAGCATGATCCGGAAGATTGCGAAGCGGTTTTCCCTCGCGACAAACGCGGAACGCGTTTGCGCGGAGATCATGCTCAAACAACAACCTAAAGCGCGATGACGATTCATCCCAATCTCATCGCGCTGTAGGCGATCACGAGCGGAGTCCTGTAGCTGGCGCACCCTGCCAGCCACATCGTCAATTGCGAGCACAGCGAAACAATCCAGAATCGCTCCTCGGATCCAGTCTGGATTGCTTCGTCGCTTCAGCGCAAAATTGCTTTGCAATTTTGTCACGAGCTCCTCGCAATGACGAGGGAGACCTTACGCCGGCGTCAAGTTCGCCACGTCCGCCTTCATGTCATCGAGCACGCCGGCGATGGCCGCGACCAGCTCATCGATCTGGCCCTTGTTGACGATCAGCGGCGGGCAGATGGCGATGGCATCCAACATGTTGCGCGAGATCACGCCGCGCTCCTGGAGCTTGCGGCTTGCGATGCCGCCGACCGCGCCGGGCGTTGCAGCGGCCGTCTTGCGCTGCTTGTCGAGCACGAGCTCGAGGGCTGCGATCATGCCGACGCCGCGGACCTCGCCGACCAGCGGATGGCTGGTGAGCTCGCGCAGCTTGCCCTGCATGTACGCGCCGAGCTCGGCGGCATGCGCGACCAGGCCGCGCTCCTCGATGATCTTGAGGTTTTCCAGCGCAACCGCCGAACCGACCGGATGGCCGCCCGCGGTGAAACCGTGGCCGAGCACGCCGATCTTGTTGCTCTCGTCCGCGATCGGCTCGAACATGCGCTCGTTCAGCATGATCGCCGACAGCGGGAAATAGCTCGAGGTGATCTGCTTGGAGACCACCATCGCATCCGGCTTGATTCCATAGGTCTCGCAGCCGAACATCTTGCCGGTGCGGCCAAAGCCACAGATCACCTCGTCGGCGACCAGCAGGATGTCGTACTTCTTCAAGACCTGCTGGATCTTGTCCCAATAGGTCGCCGGCGGCACGATGACGCCGCCCGCCCCCATCACCGGCTCGCCGAAGAAAGCCGCGATCGTGTCAGGTCCTTCCTTCTGGATCAGTGCGTCGAGCTCCTCGGCCCGCCGCGTCGCGAAAGCTTCCTCGCTCTCGCCGGGCGCACCGTCCTTGTAGAAATGCGGAGAGCCCGTGTGCAGGATGTTCGGCAGTGGCAGGTCGAACGAGCGGTGATTGTTCGGCAGGCCCGTCAGACTTGCCGAAGCGATGGTGACGCCGTGATAGGCGCGCAGGCGGCTGATCACCTTCTTGCGCTGCGGCTGGCCAAGCGCGTTGGAACGATAGGCGATCAGCTTCAGGACGGTATCATTCGCCTCCGAGCCGGAATTGGTGAAGAACACCTTGCTCATCGGCACAGGCGCGAGTGCGACCAGTTTCTCGGCGAGATCGATCGAGGGACCGTGCGATTTGGCGGAGAACGTATGGTAGAATGGCAGCGCCTGCATCTGCCTGTGCGCCGCCTCGACCAGACGCTTCTCGTTGAAGCCGAGCCCGACGCTCCACAGGCCAGCCATCGCCTCGAAATAGCGCTTTCCCGACGCGTCGAATACGTAGGGCCCCTCGCCGCGCTCGATCACCAGGGGACCGGCCTGCTGATGGGTGCGTGCATTGGTGTAGGGATGGAGCTGGTAGGCCACATCGCGGGCCTCCTGCGAATTGGGCAGCATGGACATTTGCGAGATCCCTCAAGTCGTCACGTCGCCGGCGGGGCCGGCGTCATCACTCGATATATCAAGTCACTTGGCTATTGCGACGGGACAAAACTTGCAACGCCAATTCGGCGGCAGCAAGCGCTCAGCAGCGTTGCACAAAGCCGCACACGGGCAGCTCTCAGGCCGCGCCGTCGTCATCCCCATCACCAGCGGCGGCAGCGGCTTCCCTCACCTCCACAAGCGCCATCGAGAGCAGATAGACCGTTGTCGGCAAGCCGATGCGGCGCGCCGTCTCGGCAGCACGCGACAGATCGCTCGCCAGCTCCTTGAGCTGTTCTCCCCGTGACAATGTCCCACCCCATTCATCCGCCGATCGCGGCCGCCTACACTGCGACGGCACCGCTGGTTCTGATCAGTTCGGCGCTGGACTGGATTGTAGCAAAATTGCCGAGGACATTCACCATCGCATGCTTGTAGGCGGCGGCATCGCCCGTGCCCGGCTGCCGGCACGCCACGGCGTCGCCGACCAGCTGGTAACGATGGCTGCGGTGAAATCCCTCCACGGCGGTGGCCAGGATGGTTTCGTCCAGGGAGAAGCCACTGAGCACGCAACGCACATTGCGGATATTGGACATGTAGTCCACGAACCTCGCCGAGCTGTAGGCCGAGGGCAGCGGGTGCTCGAACGTCATCTCGCCGGGCTGCGGCTTCGTCTCGGCGATCCAATCGGTCAGCCTCGATGCCGGATTGAACCAGGCGGCCTGGGCAATGCGCTTCAGATGCATCACCGGCCAGAGATTGTCGCGCCACAGCGTCAGAAGTCCCAGACAGCGCGCGGTAACGGCGTCGCCGTCGAGGATCACGTGGCGACGCCCAGGGGTCAGATATTCGACCTGAAGATCCGCACAGATCAGGATCGGCGGGTCGTCGTGGTTGGAAACCAGCATCGTCTTGCGCGTAGCTGCACTAGTTTCAACGGCCGGCGAGTGCGAGGTCCCGCAGCGGCGAGGTCACCGACCGTCCTGCGGACGCATCGAGCACGCCCGGCCGATCCCAATCGCCCTCGGGACGGATAATCACATAGGGGTCGCTGTCCAGCGTGATGGCATCCGGCCCCGGCTCGATCTCCAATAGCATTTCCGTGTAGGAGAAATCCGAGAACGTGATCTTGCGATTGTGGCCGAGCGGCTTGGCGCCGAAATGGGCCCAGAAATCGACCAGCCGGTCCTGCGCCTGGCCGTAGATCTTGCGAAAGCCCTTGCGCTTCACATAGTCGACGCTCGCCTGCACCAGCTTGAACGAGACGCGCGAGCGACGATACTGGTGCCGCACCGCAAGCCGCTCCACCTTGGCGAAATCGCCGAAGAAGCGCACCCGCAGGCAGCCTGCAGGCTCGTTGCCGACGAAGCCGATGAAATGCGCGGCGACCATGTCGTTGCCGTCGAACTCCTCCTCGAACGGACAATCCTGCTCGGCGAGATAGACTGCCGAGCGGATGGCGGTAACAAGCATGAGATCGCTGGGATCACGCGCGAGGCGGACGGTGATGGCGCGGGAGTCGGGCTTGGCGAGGGGAATCCTAGTACCGTGCATCTGCAAAACTCCTTGCTTGGATGACTGTGTCTGGCATGCGCATCGGCTGCCGGTGCCACGGGCGCTCGTAACACCAGAGGTCAGGCTGGAAGCTCGGGACGGGCTCGAAGCCGGTCGCCTTCATGATATCTCGTCCGGCCACGGTTGACGGCTGCGCATAGCAATCTGCGTTGCGAAATCTTACCTGTCGCAAATGAGCCGCGGCCTTGCCGAGCCCGGCGATGCCGCGCCCCGTTGCCGCGATTGCCCAGATATAGATGGCGGCGACGTCCTCCTTCGCGGAGGCGAGATAGTGCGTCTCGGGCGAGGTGAGACAGATCTCATCGAGCAGCAGCGCATCGTGCCCGCGGTCGTTGAGAAACAGGAAGGCCATGCCGCCAAGCAGCCTACCCTTCCGGCTGAAAGTCAGGATGCTCTGAGGATCGAAAGTGAAGTATTTCGCGAGTTCCGCCGCCCCGATTTGCACACCCGGCACCAGCCGGTGCGCCATGTCGGAAAGCGCAGCAATTTCGGAAAATTGCGCGCAACGAACTTCGACATCCGGACTCAGCGGCAAGGCATCGAAATGATGCCTTGCGGCAAACGAGCCCCTTTCCATAGCCATATCGCCCCTCTATCGTTCGGGTCTTTAGTGCCCCGCTACGAGATTGAACTTAGCGGTTGGGGATCAGGCGTATGCAGCAAGTATTGCACCGGGGTGCTGCGATGATGCAGCACCGTGAAGAGGCCCTGGATGCATCCTGGGATGATTTGAAGCTTTTTTTAGCGTGCGCAAAATATAAAAGTTTTCGCAACGCTGCCGAGGAACTCGGGCTCACCTCCACTACCCTGATGCGCCGGATCGACCGGCTCGAAGAGAGCATCGGCTGCAAGCTGTTCCTGCGCGACCAGAGCGGGCTCACGCTCAGCGACGAAGGCACCGCAATGATCGCCGACGTTGCAAACATGGAGCGTCATGCCTTCAACGTTTTTCGTCGCGCCTCGCGATCGTCGAACGACACCACAGGCACCGTGCGTGTTGCGGTGACCGAAGGCCCCGGCAATTTCTGGATCCTGCCGCGGTTGATCGATTTCCAGAAGACCTATCGCAAGATCACTGTCGATCTGCGCTGCGCGATGGAGCAGTCCGATGTCGCACGGCTTGAGTCCGATATCGCGATCCAGCTCGAGCCGCCGACCAATCCCGACCTGATCGTCGCAAAGCTCGGCCGGCTGCACATCTATCCCTTCGTCTCCAAGGAGTACGAGAGCCTCTACGGCCTGCCGTCAACGCTGGCCGAGCTGAAGGACCACCGCATCATCAAGCAGACCGCGCCGCAGGTCGACGACGGTGCCTACGCCCGCATCCTCGGGCTGACGTCGCTCGAGGGCATCGTCGGGATCAAGACCAATTCCTCGGTCGGCGCGCTCTATGCCGTGGAGCGCGGCGCCGGCATCGGCTTCCTGCCGACGGTGTCGATCGCGCTCGGCGCGCCGCTCGTTGCCGTCGATCTCGGCGTCAGTCACCATGCCGATCTCTGGCTCACCTATCACCGCGAGTTCCGCGCCTCCGAGCGCCACAGGATCGTGGTCGACTGGCTGAAGAAGATCTTCGATCCCAAGACCTATCCCTGCTTCCGCGACGAGTTCATCCATCCGAACGCGCTGGTACCGATGATGACGACTGCGCGAGAAGGCTTTGGGCTGACGGGATATGTCGCGGCGACGCCGAGGTAGGCGCGCATTGCCTGCGCTTCACCACCGATATTCGAAGCCGACCGTGCCCTGGTGCGAGGTGAGCTCGTTGCGGAACTTGCCATCGTAGTTGATGTAGAGCCGCGCGGTGTTGGTCAGGCTGAGCGAGGCCGAGGCGCCGGCATCCATGCCGTAACGGCTCTCGCCGATGCCGGGAACGATGATGCTCTGGGTCCCCAGGCTGACCTGCACCGATCCCAGGTTCTGGTAAAAATTGTCGACGAACTTGCCGTAGGCCGACAGGTCCAGAACCTTCCGGTCGAGGATGAAGTAGCGCCCGATCTCGGCACCGATCATGACGCGCGCGCGAGAGAGCGCCGTCGAACCGACGTTCAGCGGATCGAGCCCGCCGACCTCCTGGAACGCGGCGCTGGTGGCGCGCACATATTCGAGCGCGCCCTTGGGCACGATACGCATCTGGTCCTTGGTCCAGTAGTAACTGATCTCGGTAAGCGCGCCGTCGACCGCGGCGTGATAGCCCGCGGTTGCAAGGCCGAAACCGGTATCCCGGCTGGATTGGACCTTGCCGAAACCATGCACCACCGCGAAAGCCCAGGTCCAGGGGCCCCTGTCGACGGAGCCGTTGAAACCAATCTGCGTCAGATCGAGCGTCGCCGACTGGAGCGCGAGCGGAACGTCGATGTCAGTGTGGCTCTGGTCGACGGAGAAGCCGAGATTGACGCCCGGTGCGAGCCGTGCGCCGACCCCGGCCACGCCGCCAAATGTCTTGCGCTTGTCGCCGACGAAATCACCTTGCGCATCGGTCCGGACCGAGATGCCGTAGCCCTCGATCCAGGTGCGGTAGCGCGGATCTTCCGTGCTCTCGGACGCACCGCCGCCGCCGGGATTGGTCCGGAATGCGCGGTTGAACCCGCCCGACGCCTGATTGCCGAGCCGCTCCAAGAACCCCGAGCCGAGATCGAGCGTGGTGTTGCCGGCCGACTGGTCATAATTGATCGAGGTGGGCACCGGCACAGGCGTTGGCGACGGCGTGGGGGTCGGGGTCGGAGTGGGTGTCGGACTTTGCGCGAAGCCGGGCGTGACCGACATCGTCACGACGAGTGCAAACGCCATGGCAATCGCAGCCGCGATCCGGCGGACGCGGTCCAGCCCGATCGTCTGCCGTGTCCCGGAGAGCTGCAAGGCGCAGCACATGACGATTAATCCCAAAGCAAAATGGCGGCTCGCAAAAATGCAACACAATCCGCGAAGCGTGCGGCGATTTGTGCTGAACTGGTACGGAGCGTCAATCGGTTGAAGCGCTCGGGCTAGGGCTATTACCCTCGATTGTGGTTCCCCTGCCACAGGTCGCAAATGGCGGGCGGTTCGACCCGACCCGGTCTTGAAATCCGCACGCGGCTTGCCTAGTCGCGATTTTCATGTTGCAATATTGAACACAATCGGAATTGGCCGCTCGGCTGTGCGTTTCGCGACGTTGAGACTCAAGACTCGAACAGACTTCCGGAAGCCCGTTTGTGGCGTGGCACGCAAAAAAAGGCGGCCGCGTCTTTTTCGTATCTAGTGGAGGAGACTAGTGATGCCGCAAAAGGGCACCGTCAAATGGTTCAACCCGACCAAGGGCTATGGGTTCATCAAGCCGAACGGCGGCGACAAGGACGTGTTCGTCCACATCTCGGCCGTCGAGCGTGCCGGACTCTCCACCCTCAACGAGAACCAGGTGGTTGAATACGACCTCGTGGAGAACCGCGGCAAGTCGTCCGCGGAGAACCTCAAGGTCTCCTGATTTCTCCCAAGCCGACGCCGAGAGATCATGACGTTGCCCCCGGCTCTGCCGGGGGTTTTGTTTGGGACGGCACTTCAGCTCGCCACAGGCGCAATCAGGAAATTCTCCGACGCCGCGCTGCCAGCCGTCTTGCAGACATCCCCCTCGATCCGGACCTTGCCGGTCGCAAGCAGCCGCAGCGCTTCCGGATAGATGCGGTGCTCGACCTCGAGGATGCGCTCCGACAGCGTATCCGCCGTGTCATGGTCGCCGACGGGCACCGCGCCCTGCATCACGATCGGGCCGGCATCGGTCTCAGGGATCACGAAATGCACTGTCGCGCCGGACAGTTTCACGCCGGCGCGCAAGGCCTGGCCATGCGGGTCGAGGCCAGGGAAGGACGGCAGCAGCGACGGATGGATGTTGAGCATCCGCCCGTACCAGGCCCTAGTGAATTCGGCGGTGAACAGGCGCATGAAGCCGCCGAGACAGATCAGCTCGATGCCATGCTGGTCGAGCGCTGCTTGCAGCACCGCCTCGAAGCCGGCGCGGTCCTTGCCGAACGGCTTGCTCTCGATCACCAGCGTCTTCACGCCGCCGGCCTTGGCCCGTTCGAGCCCCACCGCATCGGCCTTGTTCGAGATCACGAGCGAGATCTCCGCCGGAAAATCCGGCGCGGCGGCGGCCTTGATCAGCGCGGCCATGTTGGAGCCGCGGCCGGAGATCAGGATAGCGACGCGGCGCTTCATCACAGCGCCAGATCGAGGTGGCCGTTATAGACGACGCGGTGCTCGCCCTCGGCCTGAATCACGGTGCCGAGCTGCGCCACGGTCTCGCCGGCATCGGTGAAGACCTGCACGACCTGATCGACCTTGTCCGGTTCGACGATCGCGATCATGCCGATACCGCAGTTGAAGGTCCGCAGCATTTCCAGCTCGGCGATGCCAGCCTGCGCCGCCAGCCATTTGAACACCGGGAGCACGGGCAGCCGCGCAAGATCAATGCCGACGCCGAGATGCTGTGGCAGCACGCGCGGAATGTTGTCGGTGAAACCGCCGCCGGTGATATGGGCCAGCCCCTTCACCGCGCTGGTCTCGCGGATCGCGCGCAGGCAGGATTTGACGTAGAGCCGCGTCGGCGTGAGCAGCGCGCCTCCGAGCGTCATGACAGGCGAGAACGGCGCCGGCGCCTCGAAGCCCAGGCCGGACTGCTCTACAATCTTCCGTACCAGGGAGAAGCCGTTGGAGTGGACGCCCGACGAAGCCAGGCCGATCACGGCATCACCCGCGGCGATGTCCTTGCGCGGAAGCAGCGTACCCCGCTCGGCGGCGCCGACGGCAAAGCCGCCAAGATCATAGTCGCCGTCCTTGTAGAGGCCGGGCATCTCAGCAGTCTCGCCGCCGCTCAGGGCGCAGCCGGATTCCCGGCAGCCTTCGGCGACACCCGCGACGATCGCGGCCGTGGCCTCGGGGTCGAGCTTGCCGCAGGCGAAATAGTCCAGGAAGAACAGCGGCTCGGCGCCTTGCACCACGAGGTCGTTGACGCTCATGGCGACGAGATCGATGCCGATGCCGCCATGCAGCCCGGTCTCGATCGCAATTTTGACCTTGGTGCCGACGCCGTCGGTGGCGGCGACCAGGACGGGGTCCTTGAAGCCGGCCGCCTTGAGGTCGAACAGGCCGCCGAAACCGCCGATCTCGGCGTCGGCGCCGGGTCGTGCGGTGGCACGCACCATCGGCTTGATCAGGTCGACCAGGCGGTTGCCCGCGTCGATATCGACGCCTGAATCGGCGTAAGTGAGGCCGTTTTTGCGGTCGGTCATGCCCGATTTCCAGTGGGTTTGCGGCTGGTTACGTCGAATTCCGGGGACACGCAATGGCTCGCATGGCGCCCCGCCTTATACTATGTAGAGATATCAACCGGTTCAGCCTCTAAGGGGCCGGATTCGAGGTCAGCCGGGTGCCGGGAAGCGCCGCGTGAGTATTCCAAACATCATCACCCTGGGCCGCATCATGCTGGTCCCGATCATCGTCTGGGCTATCGTTTCGAGCCAAATGGAGGTCGCGTTCGCCGTCTTTCTCATTGCCGGCATCAGCGACGCGGTCGACGGCTTCCTAGCCAAGCGCTTCAATATGACGAGCGAGCTTGGCGCCCTGCTCGACCCGCTCGCCGACAAGGCGCTTCTGGTCTCGATCTACCTGTCGCTCGGCATCTGGGGCGATATCCCGCGCTGGATCGTGATCCTGGTGGTGTCGCGCGACATCATGATCGTCGCAGCCGTGATCGTATCCTGGCTATTCGACAAGCCGGTCGAGATGAAGCCGTCGAAAGTGTCGAAGTTCAACACCGCGGCGCAAGTAGCCTATGCGGCGCTGGTGCTGGCGGCACTTGCCTTCGGCTTCAAGCCGGCCCCCTATGATATTATTCTGATGGGCCTCGTCACGGTCTTCACGCTCTCCTCCGTGTCGCTCTATCTCGTCGAGTGGCTACGGCACATGAGCACGATCGAGGCCAAATGAGCTCAAAATAGGCGCAAGAGCGAGCGCGGAACGGCCCCGCAAAAGGCCTAGTCCCGCTTAACAAGCCGAATCTATCAACTGAGGCCGGCCGTCCGGCGTGGAGCAAAGCAAGCGTGGCAGGCCGCGTTCATCCCCGACAATTGGCGTTCTCGCTTCCACATGCGGAGAGCCTCAGCCGGGACAATTTCCTCGAAGGCCCCGCCAACGCCGCCGGCCTCGCTTTGATCGACGGCTGGCCGGAATGGCCGAACCGGATCATGTGGCTGGCCGGTCCCGAAGGAAGCGGCAAGAGCCATCTCGCAGCGATCTGGGCCGAGGAGGCCGGCGCCCGCTCGACCGCGGCCAATGGGCTGACCGCCGAAGCCGTTCCGGGGGCACTCGCCACCGGTGCGCTGGTGGTCGAGGATCTCAAGGCAAAGGAATTCGACGAGCGCGCCCTCTTCCACCTGATGAACCTCGCGCGCGAGGACGGCGCCTATGTCCTCCTCACCGGCCGCGAGGTGCCCGCGTCGCTTGAAATCGAGCTTCGCGACCTGCGCTCGCGCCTGCGCGCGGTGCCGGTGGTCGCTCTGCTGCCCCCCGACGACCAGCTCTTCCGTGGCCTGATCGTCAAGTTCTGCACCGACCGCCAGCTCACTGTGGACGAGAGCGTAGTCAGCTACCTCGCCACCCGCCTGGAGAGGTCCTCGGCAGCCGCCCGGCAAGCCGTGGAACTGCTCGATAGTGAAGCCCTGCGGCTCGGCCGCCCCGTCACCCGGGCGCTGGCCGCTGACCTGCTCCGCGACGCCTGACCTGCCCGCCCCGGCTCCGAGGCCGCTTGACGCGGCGGAGCGGCGGAACATCAATGTCATCGAAACGTCATCGCCCTAACACATGCTCCCGGCGGTTTTGCGCGTAAGTCGCAAATTGGGGCAAACTGGATGGACCGACTTCTCATGGACATCGCGCAAGCTGTTGAAAATAAAGAGAAAGTCGTGGAGACCGAGAGCCTTCCGGCGATCGCATCGAGTCCCGAACGATTCATCAACCGCGAGCTCTCCTGGCTGCATTTCAACCGCCGCGTCCTGGAGGAAGCGGTCAATCCCAGCCACCCCATGCTGGAACGGGTGCGATTCCTGTCGATTTCGGCGAATAACCTCGACGAGTTCTTCATGGTCCGCGTCGCCGGCATCAAGGCCCAGGTGCGCGAGGGCATTGCCGAGCGCAGCCCCGACGGCCTGACGCCGTCCGAGCAGCTTGCGCTGATCAACCGCACGGTCTCCCAGCTTGCCTCGGACCAGCAGGCGATCTGGCGCGACCTTCGCGGCACGCTGGCCGATGTCGGCATCGTGCTGGTCGACGGCAAGGACGTTACCAAGGCGGAACGGACCTGGATCGAGGACTACTTCCTCAACAACGTGTTCCCGTTGCTGACCCCGCTCGCGATCGACCCGGCCCACCCCTTCCCGTTCATTCCAAGCCTCGGCTTCACCATCGCGCTGCAGCTCACGCGCGAGGCCGACGGCAAGCAAATGAACGCGCTGATCCGCATGCCTGGCAAGATCGACCGCTTCATCCGCTTGCCCGCCGAGGGCACGGTCCGGCTGATCACGCTGGAGCAGGCGACCGCCCTGTTCATCAACCGACTGTTCCCTGGCTACAATCTGCACGGCCAGGGCGCCTTCCGCATCATCCGCGAC
>JAEYRD010000205.1 GCA_023435725.1 Pseudomonadota bacterium
GCGGCTTGAACGGGAGCGGGCGCAGGCACCGGAGCAGGTGGTGGTGGCGCCGGGGGCGCGGCAGCCACGGCCGGGGCCGAGGCCGGCGGCGGCGTGACGGCGGGAGCAGCCTGCTGCTCGACCGGAGCGGGCGCTGGAGGCGCTGCGGGTGGCGGCAGCACGGCCGTATCGGCCGGAGCATTGTTGGCGGTGGTCGCTGGAGGCGGAACCGGCGGGGGTGACGCAGCAGGAGCTGGCGCTGCGGCTGCGGGGGCAAGCGCGGGGGACGGTGCGACGACGGGAGCCGGGTCCGGCGTTGGAGCAGATGGTGTTTGCGGATCGACCTTGGCCTGCTGCGGCGGCTGTGCCTCGTTCTTCTTGGCCTTCTTGGCTTTGCCCTGGCCGGTGTTGTCGTAGACACCGGGGATCGACACGGTGCCGCGGTCGGGATCGATGCGGATGGTGTGCCCGCCATATTCGATGGTGTACTGCGCGTGCGCAGCGGTGCTCGCCAAAAGGAATGCGGCCGTGGCCAACAGCTTCCTCATTTCCGTCTCCTGAACAGGTGGTCCCGGCGCCGACACTTACGCGACGGCTCGATCGCAAAAAGTGATCCAGATCACTTCCGTCCGTATGAGTCGTGCTCCGGCAGGTTCGGGTTCAATGCGCCCGGAACCCGTCCACAATTTGGCCGAAGCAAGCGACAGGAGGACGCGGCCTATTCGAACCAGGCGGCGTAGATCTTCCTGTAGCTGCCGTCTTCCATGGAAATGTGCAGCCACTGGTCGACGAAGGCCTTCAGCGCCATGTCGCGCTGCAGCCAATAGGCCTTTTCGGAGAAGTCGAACGGCTTTTCGGGATGCACCGCACAGAGCACGCCATGATGCTGCTTCTGTTGGTAGCGGGTCTCGGAGGCGTCCGTCATCATCAGGTCGGCATTGCCCTTGGCGATCTCGTCGAAGATCACGGTGTTATCAGGGAAGACGTTGATGTCGGCGTCCTTGATGTTGGCACGCGCAAATCGCTCATTGGTGCCGCCCGGATTGACGATCACGCGGGTGCCTTTCTTGTCGATGTCGGCAATGGTCTGGTACTTGCCGACATCGACGCAGCGCGCAATCGGCGTTTTGCCCTCGCGCATGATCGGCATCGAGAAGAATCCCTTCTTCTGCCGGTCGAGCGTGACCGACACGCCGCCCATGGCGATGTCGAACTGGTCGGCCTCGAAATCCTTCATCAACTTCGGCCAGGCCGTCGGCACGAATTCGACCTTGACGCCGAGCGCCTTGCCTAGCGCCTCCGCCATGTCGACGTCGAAGCCGCTGAACTGCTGCGTTGCCTTGTCGAGATAGGTGAAGGGTTTGTAGTCGCCGGTCATGCCGACGCGCAGGGTGCCACGCTTGACGATCTCGTCGAGGCGCGAGGGCGCTTGCTGCGCGTAAGCCGAAAGGTTTACCGCCAACATCACGGCCAAAGCCGCCACGATTCGAACGATCATCTCTTTTCCACCCATGCCCGAGCTGTCATTGTGCAGCTCTCGAGGGGTGGATTTAGACCAGATGCCAGTCGCTGGCGAGACGGAATAGAAGGGAATCTAGACGTGACGATCTCGATGTACGAGGCCTCGGTCGGCCTCTTTGTGCCGCATCTGCGCAACCTGTCCGCGCTACTCGACAAAGGCGTCGCCTATGCGGAGGCCCGCAAGTTCAACCCGACGGTTCTGCTCGGCATGCGCTTGGCGCCGAACATGTACGATCTGGCGCAACAGGTCGGGGAGGCCTGCCGCCACGCCGTGGTCGCGCCGGCTTTGCTGGCGCAACGCGAGCCGGTGGCGCTGCCGGTGCTGGAGCACGACATGGCCGGGCTTCAGGCGCGCATCGCGACCTCAATCGAATTCATCGAAAGCCTGCCGCGCGCCGACATCGATGCGGCTGCGGAGCGGAATGTCTTCTTCAGGCTGAAGAACGGAACTGAGTTGCCGTTCACCGGGCGGACGCTGTTGCTGACCTTCAGCGTCCCGCAGTTCTTCTTTCATGTCACGACGGCCTACGATCTTTTGCGGCACGCAGGCGTCGAACTCGTGAAGAAAGATTATCTCGGCCGCAAGTAGAGCATGATCCGGAAAAGTGTGCAGCGGTTTTCCCTCGCGACAAACGCGGGACGCGTTTGCGCGGAGATCATGCTCAAACTATAAGCCCTAGGATTCGCCCTTGCGCTCGTAGTCGGCGAGCGAGCTGCGGCCGGCGATCTCGCTGCGCAGCTCTTCGAAGCGCCGATGCGCCTCGTCCGCGTGTGCGTCGACGAAATGCACCGCGGCCTCGCTCGTCATCGGGCCGCTGATCACGGGGGCGGACTGTTCGCCGATGGTCTCGTGGACATAGTACTGGCCGTCGTCGCCGCGATGGACCGTCCATTTGAGGCGGATTGCGACCATCGGCCCAGGGCCAACCTTGCTGTAGCCGTCAGCATCGGTGTGCTCCGGCACCAGCGGCTGCTCCTCGACGACTGGATGCTCGGTAGCGGCCAGATGTTCGTCACCGGTCAGATGCTCATCGGCGACCAGATGCTCTTCATGCTCTTCGACGACGGCAGTCTCGGTCTCCGTCTCCGTCTCCGTCTCGGGTTCGCGGACGACGAGAGCGGGCTCGGGGTGCTCCAGGATGCTCGCGATGGTCGCCAGCGCGTGGTCGGTCGGGTCGATCTCTGCCAAGGTCCATCCTCCAGCTCGACGCGGCCGGCTAGTCTGTCCCACCGCCGCCGCGGCCGGACATATTACGCGTGTTTGATTAAGGCTGAGTTGGGGCTCGATTTGCACCAAAATGGGACGCATTCTGGCCTTCCGAAGGCGGGCGCATCGACCGCCCACCTTCGGGTTTGCATTAGCTCAGCACGTCCTGGTTGATGATGTTCGGCCGGATCGGGTCGCCGTCCAGCACACTCAGGATGTTGCGCGCGGTCTGCTCGCTCATCCGGCTCACCGCCTCGACCGTGACGCCTGCCACATGGGGAGCCATGATGACGTTCGGCAGCGCGAACAGTGCATTGCTGACGGGCGGCGGCTCTACCTCGAAGACATCGATGCCGGCCCCGGCGAGCTTCCCGGAGACCAGGGCATCGTACAGCGCAGCTTCCTTCACGATGCCGCCGCGCGCGGTGTTGATGAGATAGGATTTGGGCTTCATCCGGCCGATCCGCGCCGCATCGAACAAGCCGATGGTTTCCGGCGTCTTCGGGCAATGGATGGTGACGAAGTCTGCTTGGGGCAGAGCGGCGTCGAGATCGGCGACGGGCTCGCAGCCCGCAGCCTTGATCTCGGCTGCAGGCTTGTAAGGATCGTAGACCTGCACGTTCATTTCCATCGCCAGGCAGCGCTTGGCGGTGCGGGTGCCGATGCGCCCGAAGCCGATGATCAGCACGGTCTTGCCGTAGAGATCGAACGGCAGAATGCCGAGCCGGCCGGCCCATTTGCCGTCCTTGACGCAGGCGTGCATCTCCTGCGCGCGCTTGGCCAGCGTCAGCATCATGAAGAGCGCCTGTTCGGCCACTGAGGGCGAGTTCGCGCTGCCTGCCACCATCAGTGGCACCTTGCGGCGGGAGAGGGCGGGGACGTCGACGGCGTCGTAGCCGACGCCGATGCGGGTCACCACCTTCATATCCTTTGACGCCTCGAGTTCGGTCTCGCCAAAGGCGGTGGCGCCCAGCGCCACGCCATGGACCGGCGCGTGGCTCTTGAGCAGCGCCTCGAAGTCCTTCGCGGAGATCAGGTTCGGAAATTCGACGAGCTCGATGTCATCCCGCTGGGTCAGAAGGGCGCGTGCCCCTTGCGACAAAGTTTGCGTAACGAAAATCTTCTTCTTATTGGTCGCCATCGTCTCCTGCCTGCGCGAGCTTCTTGACCTGCCGTCACAACACGGCACCGGTCTCCTCGTTTAGCAGGTGCATGTTGTTGAGGTCCATCGCCAAACGCATGGGTGCCCCGTCCGTGGCGCCGGCATTGGGATTGACGCGGCCGCAGACCGGCGTGCCCTCGAGCCCGAAATAGACCAGGGTCTCCATCCCCATCGGTTCGGTGACGTCGAGTACGGTGTCGAAGGTTTCGACGCCCGGCTCCAGATGCGCGTGCGATTCTGTGAGGTGCTCAGGCCGGATGCCGAGCACCAGCTTGTCGTTGCGCGGCAGCGCATTGTAGCGGGCGGCGCGGGCGGGCGGCAGCGCGAAAGCGATGCGATCGGTGAGGCGGATCTGGAGCTTGCCGGCGACATCCTCCAGGCGGCACGGGATGAAGTTCATCGCGGGGGAGCCGATGAAGCCTGCGACAAAACGCGTCGCCGGCTTGTGGTAGAGTTCGTTCGGCGTGCCGATCTGCTCGATGCGTCCCTTGTTCATGACGACGACGCGATCGGCGAGCGTCATCGCCTCGACCTGGTCGTGGGTGACATAGACCGTCGTTGTGCGCACCTTCTGGTGCACCTTCTTGATTTCGATCCGCATCTGCACGCGCAGCTTGGCGTCGAGATTGGATAGCGGTTCGTCGAACAGGAAGACTTTTGGATTGCGCACGATGGCCCGGCCCATCGCGACCCGCTGGCGCTGGCCGCCGGAGAGCTGCTTCGGCTTGCGGTCGATCAAGTCGGTGATGTCGAGCAGGCGGGCGGCCTCCGTGACGCGCGCCTTGATCTCGGCCTTGGGATAGTGCTTCAGGCGCAGGCCAAACGACATGTTCTCCGCGACCGTCATGTGCGGATAGAGCGCGTAGTTCTGGAACACCATGGCGATGTCGCGATCCTTCGGCGGCACGTCGTTGACGACGTCGCCGCCGATCAGGATGTCGCCGTCGCTGATGTCCTCCAACCCTGCGATCATCCGCAGCGTCGTCGACTTGCCGCAGCCGGAGGGTCCCACCAGCACGATGAATTCATGGTCGGCGATTTCGAGATCGATGCCGCGCACGGCTTCAACATCGTCGTAAAGCTTGACCACCTTGCGCAGAGAAACGTCAGCCATGAGATTTCAACCCTTTGTCGCACCGGCGGTCAGGCCGGCAATGTAGTAGTCCATCAGGAAGGCATAGATGACCAATGGCGGCGCGGCGCCAAGCAGCGCGCCTGTCATGATCTGCCCCCAATTGAACACGTCGCCCTTGATCAACGTCGTGGTGATACCAACAGGCAACACGAACTGGTCCACGGAGGTCGTGAACACCAGGGGATAGAGGAACTGCGCCCAGGAGACGGTGAAGGCGAAGATCGTCGCGGCGATCAGGCCGGGCAGGGCGACGGGAATGAAGATCCGCGTCAAGGTCTGGAGCCAGGAGGCGCCGTCGATCAGGGCGGCCTCATCCAGCTCCTTCGGGATCGATGCGAAATAGCCGATCATGATCCAGGTGCAGAACGGGACCGTCAGCGTCGGATAGATGAACAGCAGCACGTACCATCTGTTGAGCAGCGTGATGCCGGTATAGTCCTGAAAGACCGCGAGCATCTTGAACAGCGGAATGAACAAGAGGCTGTCCGGGATCAGGTAGGTGAGGAAGACGCCCGTGGCGAGGGTCGCCGAGCCCCAGAACTTCATCCGCGCCAGCGCGAAGGCCGCGGGGATGCTGATCAGCATCGTGATGATCACGACCGCGATCGCCACGATCGAGGAATTCCAGAAGAAGCGCAGGAACTGGTTCGATGTCAGGAGCTCGACATAGTTCGCCAGCGTCGGGTGGAACACCCACCACGGGTTGGTCGCCGCCGATATTTCCGCACTGCTCTTGAGCGAGGTAATCAGCATGTAGATCGGCGGCGTCAGAAAGAAGATCGCGAACAGCACGAGGAAGAAATAGGACCAGCGCAGCGCCCAGGTGCGGTCCCGGCTCATGCTGCCGTATTTCACCTTGCGGCTCGGGCCGGCCTTGTCGATTGCGAGGGTGCTCATCAGGCTTCGTTCCCGCGTTTGGAGACATCGCGCAGGATGAAGATCGCTGCGACGGCAAGGATCGGCACCATGAACAACGAGACGCAGGCGCCGAGCGGAATATCGTTGCTCTGGATGCCGACCTGGAACGCCCAGGTGGCGAAGAGGTGCGTCGTATCCAGCGGGCCGCCGGAGGTCAGGATGCGCACGATGTCGAAATTGGCGAACGTCACGATCAGCGAGAACAGCGTGGTGATGGCGATGATGTTGCGCATCATCGGCAGCGTGACGTACCAGATCCGCTGCCACCAGTTGGCGCCGTCGATCGCCGCGGCCTCGTAGAGTTGGTCGGGCACGGATTTCAGCGCGGCGAGATACATGATCAGGAAGAACGGCGCACCGTACCAGACGTTGACGAGGATGACGGAGAAGCGCGCCCAGAAGGTGTCGCCGAGCCAGGGGATTGGACCGACGCCGAAGAAGGACAGCGTGTAGTTGAAGGCGCTGTAGGAGGGATCGAACAACCACAGCCAGGCGAGCGTGCTCATCGCCGGCGGGATCACCCAGGGCACCAGCAGCATGCCGCGCCATTTGCGTTGCTTTTTGCCCGGAATGTTATGGACGAAATGGGCGACGATGAAGCCGATCAGCGCTTTGAAGATCACGGCGGTGATCGCGAAGATGCAGGACTGCTGCACCACCATCCAGAACGTTTCGCGCTTGAACAGGAAGGTGAAGTTGCCGAAGCCGACGAACTTCGTCATCGCCTTGTTCAGCGTCGCGAGGTAGACCGAGTAGAATGCAGGGTAGAGCACGAGCAGAACGATCAGGAGGATCAGCGGCAGTGTCAGGAAGAACGCCACCGTCGATTTTCGCCCTAGCGTATTGCGCAGGCTTGACCCCTTTCGCGCGCCCGTCGCACGGGCAACGCGACCTCGCTCAACGACGACATCGGCCATGTCAGCTTCCTCAGCTTCTTTGCAAACTGTCCAACCGCGAAGCCGGCCGTATGGGTCGGGTCATGCGGATCGGATGACGGGATGCGGGCGGCTCACGCAAATCGCGTGAACCGCCCTGGCACACCCCGGTCTAGCTCCGCATGAAGCCTTCGCACTCGCCCTCGGCCCAGGCGAGCGCCTGCTCCATCGTCTCGCCCCGCGCAAAACGCAGCGCCATCTTGGTCAGCGTCGCCTGGAAGTAAATCTGCTGCGCGATCTTGGGCGGCGCCGGCGACGCTGCGATCGACAGCGTCTGATGGTTGTAGGGATTCGGATAGTGATAGAGCGTTCCCTTGGGCGGCCCTTCTTCCGCCCATGTCTTCAACGTGGTCAGGTTCGCGTAGGCCGGCAGATCATAGCCGCCGCTCACGGCAACGAACTTCTCGATCGACGACGGCGCGGACAGGTGAGCGAGCAGGCTCTTGGCCGCCTCCTTGTTCTTGCCGAAGCTCCAGACGCCCCAGAAATAGGGCAGGTACGGTGCAAACCGGCCCTTCGGGCCGGCCGGGAAGCCGTGCGTCCAGCACTGCTCGGCGACCTGCGGCGCATCGCGCTTGGCAACCGCCCAGGCGCTCGGTGGATTGAGGATCATCGCGCCGCGGCCGGAGATCAGCCACTTGTTGTTCGAGGCGTCGTCCCAGGACGGTGCGTCCGGCGGCAGGACCGCGATCAGCTTCTTGTAGAATTCCATCGCCTGGCGAACCGCGTCGGTCTTCACCGTGATGTCGCCCTTGGCGTTGACGAGCTCGGCGCCGAACGACTGGAAGATCGCGCCCGCGGTATCGACGCTGTCGGTGGTCTCGCCGAGACCGATACCGAACGCAAAGCCGGCCTTCTGGCAGGCCTCGGCCGCCTTCAGGAACGTCTCCATTGTCCAATTGTCCGCCTTGGGCGGGCTGCCGGCCGGATACATCTCCTGCACGTCGATGCCGGCATGCTTCTTCATCAGATCGATGCGGGAGCAGGGGCCCTTGATCTGACTGCCGGGTGTTGCGGGCACCGCGAGCCATTTGCCGGCCGACTGTCCGAGATATTTGACGGTGCCGTTTACCTCGCCATTCTGCTTGATGAGCGGCTCCATGACGTCATTGAGCGGCTCGAGATTCTCGGAATAGGCCTGAGGCCACCAGCTCGGCATCTGAAGAATGTCATGACCGGACTTGGCCTGGGCTTCGGCCGCAGCGGTCAGCTCGATCTTCTTGTTGTTGCTGGTGATGTAGTCGATGGAAACCTCGACCTTCTCCTTCGCAGCCCACTGGTTGACGAGTTCGGTGGAGGCACTATTGGCGCCGGGCACCCAGTGGTCCCAGAAGCCGATCGAGAGTTTGCCGGCGGCGTAAGCGCCCCGGACATAGGGCGCTGTGATCAGCGCCGCGGAGGACATTGCAGTGGCAGCCACAAATTGACGTCGCGTCAGTGTCTTGCGTGACATCTCGTTTCCTCGCTTGGGTGTTTTATTGTTCTGGTATTTCCTCTGACTTTCCTGAGTTTTGTTTTGGATTTTCTTGTTGGCGTTTCTTCCTGGAAGTTTGTCTTGGAAGTTTCTTATTGGTGCCGTCAGCTTGCAAAGGCAGATCACGCGAGGCGCGGCAAATTGGTAGCGCGATCAGATCATGATTGATCGCGTCTGTCGAGAAAGCCGAACGGCTTGGCGTCTAGAACTAACGTTGTGCTCGGGAACGCGGCAGCGCTCTTGGTATCGCTTCGCCGGACGTGAACCGTAGTCGTTCGTTTTGCGACGCACACTTCGAGCAGGCTGGCCCGGAACGAACCATGCGCAATTACGCCGTAGTTTCGAATGAGCCTTCGTAACCGCTTCGTGCGAAAGACTTTTCGGACGTGGACAGCAATTGGCTGCGTCTGGACCTCGACGTGGAGAGGACGATAGAGTTGCAACCGGCGGGTGGCTTCCACCCCCAGCAGGCGAATCAGAGCGACGATGGAGACGAGAATGATCAACCCGGCGCCGCCCGCGCGGCTTCATCTGCGGCGATGGCTCGCGCTGGGCTCCGTGCTCGCGTTGCTGCTCGGCGCAGCCGCGGTGGCGAACGCGCAGGGCCTGGTCAAGGGTGTTCAGGATGGCGCCGCTGCCGGCAACAAGGCGGCCGGCCCCGTCGGTGGCGTGCTGGGCGGCGCGATCGGCGGCGTGGTCGGCGTCTTCACCGGCGTGCTCGGCGTCAACAACAATAACAACAACCAGCAGCAGGCGCCGGCTGCCAAAGATGCCAACAAGGACGCGAGCAAGGATGCCAAGCAGCCGGGCGCCGGCAAGGACAAGGACGCCAAGAACGCCAAGGCGGGCAAGGGCGCCAAGGCGATCAAGGAAGCCAAGAACGCGCCGCCGGACAACAAGGACAATAAGGATGTCACGGTCCTCACCCAGACCGGTGCGCCGCAGCTGACCGCCGACCAGATCGTCGCCAACAGCGATTCCTATATAGAGCGGATCAAGACCGAACTGAACCTCACGCCCGATCAGGAGAAGCACTGGTTCGGCTTCTCGAGCGCTATGCACTACCTCGGGCACAATGGCGCAGAGCGGCTCAACCTGCGGATTGCCCGCGCCAAGCGCGATCCACCCGACGACATCATCGAGCAGATGCGTAACGAGTCGCAATTCCTGATCGACCGCGCCGCCGATCAGCGCAACGTCGCCGACGCCGCCGAGCCGCTCTATTCGAGCCTCGACGACAAGCAGAAGCAGGTCTTCATCCAGGAGATGGTGCGCCTCAGCCACGAGCGCGGGCTGGACTGATCGAGTTGAGTCGGATTGCGCGCGCCGGAATTAACGGCGCCCGCCCGCCACGAATTCGTGAATCCTCTCCGCAACTCGGCTATGATTAGCTTCGCAAGCTGACTGCGGGGTTGATATGGCGGACGGACTCTCCGTTTTCCTGGTCGAAGACGAGGCGTTGATCCGGATGATGATCGCCGACATGGTGGAGGAACTCGGCCACCACGTCGTTGCGGAAGCCGATAATGTGCGGGACGCGAGCGCCTTCGCGATGACCGCGCAATACGATTTCGCCATCCTCGACATCAATCTGATGGGCCTCTATGTCGATCCCGTCGCCGACCTGATCGAGCGCCGCGGAAAGCCGTTTCTGTTTGCCACGGGCTATGGGCCGGAACTGCTGCCGTCCTTGCTCCGGCGCAGGCCGATCCTGCGCAAGCCGATTTCCCTCGATCAGCTCAAGGCGATGATCGACACGCTGTTTCCGGACGCGACGGCAAAAGCCCCACACTGAGATCGCCAACGAAAATGGCCGCCCGTGTGGGGCGGCCATTTCGCGAGGGAATTCGTGAGCGCTGGGGTCTGCCGGGCGTCATCAGTTGCATCAGGCGATGGAGCTCTTGGAGCAACAAATTGACGCGAGCTTGCCGGGATTGTTAACGGAAACGCAATTGGTCGCGCGTGTTCGCGCGGTCCGGCAAATCTCAGTTGCGGCCGTTCTTCAGCACTGTGGCGATGGTATGGGCCGTCATGGCGGCGCGGTCCGAAGCGCGCTGCGCTGCCAGCCGGTCCCGCGCTTTTTCCTCGATCAAGAGCTCGATCAGGGCTAGCCGCTTGTCTTCGTCGTCCGCCTCGGTCAGCAGGCGGCGATAGCGCTGATAGTCGAAACCTATGTCCTGCTCACGCATGTCACGCCCCCGCAACTACGCCACACACCGCTGAATTGTTTATCATTGGAAACAAACGGGCAAGTGCGATGCCGCGAGGAACGGCCCAATCGCCGCAATCAGCTGTGAATTGCTGGAACCAGCGCGCGGGGAGGGGGCGTGCCTCAGTCAGAATTGTGGTCGGCAAACATCTTCAGGCCGACGAAGCTCGCGTCAGGCTTGGTCACCAGCCGGGTCGGAATGTTGCGCAAGTAGTCCTGGAAGCGTCCCTTGGCTTCGAAGCGGGCGCGGAAGGCGGAGGCCGCAAGAAAATCCGGGAAGCGCGGCACGATTCCGCCGGCGATATAGACGCCGCCGCGGGCACCGAAGGTCACAGCGAGATTGCCCGCGACCGAGCCGAGGATGGCGCAGAACATCTCGAGCGTCGCACGGCTGAGTTCGCAACTGCCCTCCAGCGCGGCCTTGGTGATGGCGGCCGCATCGCGATGTGGTACCTGAGCGCCGTCAATTTCGGCCAGCGCCTCGTAGAGACTCTGCAGGCCCGAGCCGGAGAGCGCGCCGCGCTCGATGGAAACATGGCCGAAGCGCCGGCGCAGGCGGGCGATCACGCGCTCCTCGCGCTCGTTCTCCGCTGGCAGGGTCGCGTGTCCCGCCTCGGTAACGACGGCCAGCCGGGCGCCATGGCGCTCGACTAGACAGGAGACGCCAAAACCGGTTCCGGGCCCGACCACCAGCAGTGGTTCTCCCGGCAAGCCGTCTTGTCCGCCGAGCGGGATCAGATCAGCGGGCTGTAAGGCGGGCAGGGACCAGGCCACGACCTCGAAGTCATTGAGCACGTGCACGCTGTCGAAGCCGAGCGCCGGCTGCAGCTCGTTGCCATCGATGACCCATGGGCTGTTGGTCATGACGCAGCGGTTGTTGGTCACGGGCCCTGCGACAGCCAGCACGGCTCGTGGGGGCGGCTTGCCGCCGGATCGCCGCGCCAGGACATCGGCAATGGCCTCTCGAACGGTGGGGAAGTCGGCGACCTTCACGTAGTCGATCGGGCCGGTCTGCTCGCCCTCCGTCAGAGCAAAGCGTGCATTGGTGCCGCCGATATCGGCGAGAAGAATCTGTCCTGTCTTGCCGATATTCATGGCCTCTTGGCTGCCGCAGCCTGCCGGCCGCGGGAACCCTTTCCTCCGCTCCTTCGATCCGATCCGCGTCGTGGACGTCCGAGAATCCGCCCTCGGGTGAACCTAGTCAACACGGACGATGCAAAAGCGTTGCATCTTGGCCGGTCGAGGTGGCTACATCTTGCGCGGGTGGTTGCGAAGCCGGCCGGGAAGATCGACATTAAGGGGATCGTTCGGCGCCATCGCGCCGGGCAGATGGAATGGACAGCGATGAAGATTTCCGACCGTGACGTGCTGCTGGTGATCGACGTGCAGAATGATTTCTGCACCGGCGGAGCACTCGCCGTTCACGGCGGCGAGAAAGTCGTCCCAGCCATCAACCACATCGCCCAAAAATTCGCCAATGTGGTGCTGACCCAGGATTGGCACCCGCGTGACCATGTCTCATTCGCATCGAACCATGCGGGCAAGCAGCCGTTCCAGACCATCGAGCTCGACTATGGTACGCAGGTGCTTTGGCCGACGCATTGCGTGCAGGGCACGGCGGGCGCCGAATTCCACCGCGATCTCGACAGCACCCGGGCGAGCATGGTGGTGCGCAAAGGCTTTCGTCGCAGCATCGATTCCTATTCGGCGCTGTTCGAGAACGACCACCGGACGCCGACGGGCCTGCTCGGATATTTGCGCGAACGCGAGCTGAAGACCGTTTTCGTCACCGGCTTGGCGCTGGATTTCTGCGTCCGCTTTTCGGCGGAGGACGCCCGCAAAGCCGGATTCGAGGTTGCCGTCATCGAGGACGCCTGCCGCGGCATCGATCTTGAGGGCTCTGTCGCCGCGACCCGCCGGAGTTTTAAAGACCTCGGCATTTCCGTGATCAGCCTTGAGGCGTTCCTGTGAGGGGCGTGAGATCGCCATGGTAGAGAAGACCGGTAAGCGGTTGGGTGAACCGGCTCATGTTCCGGATGATCCGCTGCTGTGGCCGTTTACGGCGGCGCGGCTCGCCATGGACGCTTGTTGCTGGTGGCTGGAGCGCGGCCCGGCGGAGCGGGAGGAGAGCAGTCTGCCGTGGACGACGCCAAGCACCGTTGCGTTGGAGCTTTCGACCATGCGTTTGCGCGATTGTACGCGGAGGCGATCCGGCCAGCCCACCCTGGTCTGCGCGCCCTACGCGCTGCATCGGGCCCTGATCGCCGACTTCGCGCCCGGCCACAGCGTGGTGCAGTCCCTGCACACTGGCGGCATAGATCGGGTCTATCTCACCGACTGGCGCTCGGCCTCCCCTGATATGCGCTATTTCTCGATTGACAGCTATCTCGGCGATCTCAACGTCGCCATCGACGAGATCGGCGCGCCGGTCGATCTCGTCGGCCTGTGCCAGGGTGGGTGGTTGTCGCTGCTCTATGCGGCACGATTTCCCGCCAAGGTGCGTCGGCTCGTGCTGGTCGGCGCTCCCGTCGATCTCTCGATCGACTCCGCGCTGTCACGGCTCGCGCGCAACGCGCCCGAGGCGGTCTACGATCAACTCGTCGCGCGTGGCGGCGGGAATGTCAGTGGCGAGGAGATGCGGCGGTTCTGGTCGAAGGCGCCGAACCGTGACGATATCGCGGCGGCATTGCAGAAGGATCTTTCGGACGACGAGGGTGAGGCGCTGCTCGCGCGCTTCGAGCGCTGGAATACCGAGACGCTCAATCTGCCCGGCGGCTATTATCTGGAGATCGTCAACCGGATCTTCCGGGAGAACCGGATTGCCAGCGGCAACTTCACGGCGCTCGGCCGCGAGGTTCATCTGAAGGACGTGAAGGCCCCGCTCTTCCTGCTAGCCGGACTCGACGACGAGGTGGTGCCGGCGATGCAGGCGCTCGCCACCGCCGGTTTGCTCGGTACGCCGCCGGCTCTCATTGCGGCAGCCTCCGAGCCCAGCAATCATCTCGGCCTGTTCATGGGGGCGCGGACCCACGCCCAGGCCTGGCCGCGGATTGCCAAGTGGCTGCGCGGCGATCTGCCCAACGTGCTGGCCCGCAGCGCCTGACTTCGCGAGGCGGGCGAGTGGCCGGACATGCAAATCCGTTATGCATGATGGCGGATGGCCTGCACGGGGCCCGGTCGATGGGCTACATATGATCTGGAGCTGACGGCTGCGGCCGACAGCGAACAGATTGAAGGTACTGCGCTCGATGAGTTTTCACTCGATCTATGCCCACGGATTTGCGCGCGTGGCGGCCTGCGTCACCACTTCCCATGTCGCCGATCCCTCGGCCAACGCCAAGGCCATCCTGGCGGCGGCGAATGTCTGCCACGAACAATCGGTGGCGGTCGCCGTGTTTCCCGAACTGTGCCTGTCCGGCTATGCGATCGAGGATCTCGTGAAGCAGGACCCGCTGCTCGATGCGGTCGAGCGCGGGCTGGCTGGGATCGTCGAGGCGTCCACGGCGTTGATGACCGTCCTGATCGTCGGCGCGCCGCTGCGCTTTGGGCATCGCATCTACAATTGCGCCGTCGTCATCCATCGCGGCGACGTCCTTGGCGTCGTGCCCAAGAGTTACCTTCCGAGCTACCGCGAATTCTACGAGGGACGGCATTTCGCCTCGGGCGCCGGCATCGTCGGGGAGGCGATCGCGTTCGGCGGTCTGCGTGCGCCGTTCGGCGTCGATCTGCTGTTTACGGCGGAGGACGTTCCGGGCCTGACCATCGGCATCGAGATCTGCGAGGACATGTGGATCCCGGTGACGCCGGCTTCGGAGCTGGCGCTTGCTGGTGCGAGCGTGCTGATCAACCTCTCGGGCAGCCCGATCACGATCGGCCGGGCCCGCTCGCGCGCGCTGCTGTGCCAATCCACGTCGGCGCGCTGCCTCGCGGCTTACGTCTATGCGGCCGCCGGGGCAGGGGAATCGACCACCGATCTCGCCTGGGACGGCCAGACCTCGATCTACGAGAACGGCGCGCTGTTGGCCGAGGGCGAGCGGTTCCGCCAGGGCGGACAGATCACGCTGGCCGACGTCGATCTCGACCTGCTCAGGCAGGAGCGCGCGCTGATGGGGACGTTCGACGACAACCGCCGGCAGCGCGAGGCATTTTTCCGCACGGTGACGTTCGCGCTGAAGGCGCCAGCCACCGACATCGGCTTCGTGCGCAAGGTCGAGCGCTTTCCGTTCGTGCCTAGCGACGAGAGCCTGCTCGAGCAGGATTGCTACGAGGCCTACAACATCCAGGTCGCCGGCCTGGTGCAGCGCATGCGGGCGACCGGCACCAAGCGCGTCGTGATCGGCGTATCGGGTGGCCTCGATTCCACCCACGCCCTGATCGTTGCAGCCAAGGCGGTCGACCTGCTCGGCCTGCCACGCGAAAATATCCTTGCTTACACGATGCCAGGCTTTGCCACTGGCAGCGAGAGCAAGACCAACGCGCTGGCGCTGATGAAGGCGCTGCAGACGAATTGGCAGGAGCTCGACATCCGCACCACGGCCACGCAGATGCTCAAGGACATCGGCCATCCCTTCGGCAAGGGCGAACCGGTCTATGACGTGACCTTCGAGAACGTGCAGGCGGGCCTGCGCACGGACTATCTGTTCCGGCTGGCCAACCATCACGGCGGAATCGTCATCGGAACCGGCGACCTCTCCGAGCTCGCGCTCGGCTGGTGCACCTACGGCGGCGGCGACCAGATGGCGCATTATAATGTCAACGCCGGGGTGCCGAAGACGCTGATCCAGCATCTGATCCGCTGGGTGATCGCCTCGAAGCAGTTCAGCGACGACGTGAACCGGACGCTTGCCTCGATCCTGTCGGCCGAAATCTCGCCCGAGCTGGTCCCGGTCAAGCCGGGCGAGAAGCCGCAGAGCACGGAAGCCTCCGTCGGGCCCTACGAGCTCCAGGATTTCAACCTGTTCTACACACTGCGGTTCGGCATGCGGCCGTCCAAGATCGCCTTCATGGCGCTGCATGCCTGGAAGGATGTCGCCAAGGGCGAATGGCCGCCGGCATTCCCGACCGATCGGCGCAAAGCCTACGATCTCGAGGAGATCCGCCGCTGGCTGGAGGTGTTCCTGCGCCGCTTCTTCGCCTTCAGCCAGTTCAAGCGCTCGGCGATGCCGAACGGACCGAAGGTTTCGGCCGGCGGTTCGCTGTCGCCACGCGGCGACTGGCGTGCGCCGTCGGATTCGAGCGCGGCGGCATGGCTTGAGGATCTCGAGCGGAATGTGCCGAACTGATCGGGACGACTGACAGGGCGCCTCAAAACGACTTCGCGCCGCGCGGCCCACATCTCCGGCGGCGCGAAATTGCGTTCAATCTAGAAAGTGCGAGGTCCGGAGTGCCTAGGAGTCCGGACCTCGTCACCTTGCCCCAGCCTTCAATCCCCCGCCCCATGCAGCGTGATCGGAGGGTGATGGCCCTGGAAGTAGCCGCCGATCGATGTGCGCGATGTACGCGAAGGACGGTTAGGATTCCATTCCGGATCACTACGGACACGAACGTGCTCTTCTCGCGCACGGATGTGTTCGTCTGCATTGGCTGCCATCGCTGCTGCCTGAATTCGATGCACGAGGCCGGCAGGATGTCCACATCTCGTCCGCGCTGCGGAACCGGCATTTCATGGGCCTGTCATTGAACTGGTCTAGCGCTGCCCCTGTCATCGCTGACACAGTCAAGGGAGCAAGCCATGTCGAAGCCGGTGTTGGGCGCCGCACTGTCCATCAAATCAATCCCCGCCCACCGCAATTGGCTTCTCGAACGGCAGCGCGATCTCGAGATCCAAGATTTCTTTCGCGCGGATTTGCTCGACAGCGACTGGCGAAGCACGGCCGGCGAGATCAAGCAGTTGCTCGAAGGCCATACCGGCCGGCTCGGCATCCACGGCCCGTTCTGGGGCTTCAAGATCGACAGCCATGATCCGATGATCCGCCAGGCGGTAACGAAGCGCCTGCTGCAGGGCCTTGATGCAGCCGAATTCCTCGGCGCGACCCAGATGGTGATCCACTCGCCGTTCACGACCTGGGACCACAACAATCTCGATCTCTATCCGGACAACCGCGGCAATCTCGTCGAACGCGTCAAGGCGACGCTCGCCGAGGTGATCGCGCGCGCTGAAACGATCGGCTGTGAGATCGTCATCGAGAACATCGAGGACAAGGATCCGCGCGACCGCGTGCGCCTCGCCAAGGCGCTCGAAAGCAGCAAGGTCCGCGTCTCCCTCGACACCGGTCACGCCAATTACGCCCACTTCTCCACCGGCGCGCCGCCAGTGGACTACTACGTCGAGACCGCCGGTGACATGTTGACCCATGTGCACCTCCAGGACACCGACGGCTTTGCCGACCGGCACTGGGCGCCGGGCGAAGGCAACATCCCCTGGGTGGCCGTGTTCCGTGCGCTGGGCCGGCTGACCTCCAATCCGCGGCTGATTCTCGAACTCCGCAAGCACGACGACGTCCGTGCCGGCGCAGCCCATCTCGCCGCACTCGGACTCGCCGAATAACCGACATCACGAAGTAAGGGGCTATCGTCATGAGCAAGCTCACCCGTCGCACCATCCTGAAGTCCGGCACTGCCGCCGCAGGCACGCTGCTTCTGCCGCGCTTTGCGATCGCGCAGGCCGACAGCCGTCCGTCGGTGACGATCGCCGTGCAGAAGGTCACCAATTCGAACGTGCTCGACGTGCTGCGTGAGCAGTCCAACGTCGGCGAGCGCGTGTTCTTCTCGTCGATCTGGGAAGGCCTGATCTCGAAGAACTGGCGCGGCAACCTCGAGGCCGTGCCGGGCCTTGCCAGCGAGTGGCGCCGCATCGACGACCAGACCGTCGAGGTAAAGCTGCGCCAGGGCGTGAAGTTCCACAATGGTGACGAACTGACGGCCGAAGACGTCGTCTTCACCTTCAGCCGCGAGCGCATGTTCGGCGAGACCGAAGCCAAGAGCCGCTCAACCATCCAGGCCTTCGAGAAAATCCCGACGCCGCGCCCGGGCAAGGAACTGCCGCCGGATGTGCCCGCGGTTGCGCGCCGCATCTGGCCGGACCTCGTGCGTGTCGACGCCGTCGATAAATATACCGTTCGCTTCTACAACGCGACGCCCGACGTCACGATCGAGGGGCGGCTGTCGCGCTACGGCTCGGACATCATGAACCGCCGCGCCTGGGAAGAATCCGCGAGCTATCTCGACTGGGCGCGCAAGCCGATCACGACCGGCCCTTACAAGGTCGTCGAGCTCAAGCCTGACGTGTCGCTGACGCTGGAATCGCATGACGAATATTGGGGCGGCCGTCCGCCGCTCAAGCGCATCCGCTTCCTGGAGGCGCCGGAGGTCGCGAGCCGCATCAACGGGCTGCTATCGGGTGAATACCAGTTCGCCTGCGACATCCCGCCGGACCAGATCGCCGGCATTGAGAAGAATTCCGCGTTCGAAGTGCAGGGCGGTACCATCCTCAATCATCGCCTGACCGTGTTCGACAAGAACCACGCCCAGCTCGCCAATCCGCTGGTGCGGCGCGCCTTCACCCATGCGATCGACCGCCAGGCCATCGTCGACAGCCTGTGGGCCGGCCGCACGCGCGTGCCGAAGGGCCTGCAGTGGGAATTCTATGGCGACATGTTCAACGCCGACTGGAGCGTACCGGCCTATGATCCGAAGCTCGCGCAGGATCTGCTGAAGCAGGCCAACTACAAGGGCGATCCCATTCCGTATCGCCTGCTCAACAACTACTACACCAACCAGGTCGCGACCGCGCAGGTACTGGTGGAAATGTGGAAGTCGGTTGGCCTCAATGTCCAGATCGAGACCAAGGAGAACTGGTCCCAGATCATGGAACGCGCGCCGACCCGCGCTGTGCGCGACTGGTCGAACTCGGCCGCCTTCAACGACCCTGTGTCCTCGCTGGTCGCCCAGCACGGGCCGAACGGCCAGCAGCAGCAGATCGGCGAATGGACCAATGCCGAGCTGAACACGCTCTCGGAGTTCCTGGAGACATCGACCGACCGCGCGGCGCGCAAGAAGGCGTTTCGCCGCATGCTGGAGATCGCCGAGCGCGAAGATCCCGCCTACACGGTGCTGCACCAGAACGCGACCTTCACCGCCAAGCCGAAATCGATCAAATGGAAGGCGGCTCCGGCGTTCGCGATGGATTTCCGCGCCGGCAATTTCGAGGCGTAAGCCGTGATGCCGCTGGTCAGCATCCGGGACCTCAGCGTCGCCTTCAGCGGCGCGCCGGTCCTGCACGGTATCGATCTCACCTTGCAGAAAGGCGAGGCCCTCGGCCTCGTCGGTGAGTCCGGCTCCGGCAAATCGGTGACGTGGCTTGCTGCGCTCGGCCTCTTGCCACGGCATGCCAGGGTCTCCGGCTCGGTGCAGCTCGATGGCCGCGAGATCCTTGGTGCCCCAGCCGCCGAGCTCGATCAGGTGCGGGGCGGGCGGGTCGCCATGATTTTCCAGGATCCTGCGAGCGCGCTCAACCCGGTCCTGTCCATCGGCAAGCAGCTGTGCGAAGCCCTGGCGTTGCATCGCGATCTCTCCGGCGGGGCGGCGAAGGCTGAAGCGCGGCGGCTGCTCGACCTCGTCGGTATTCCCGACGCGGCGCGGCGGCTCTCCGCCTATCCGCATGAATTCTCCGGCGGCCAGGTCCAGCGCATCATGATCGCGATGGCGCTCGCCGGAAATCCCGATCTGCTGATCGCGGATGAGCCGACGACGGCGCTCGATGCCACCATCCAGGCCCAGATCCTCGAGCTGCTCTCCTCGGTTCGCCGCGAGGTGAGCATGGCGATGGTGCTGATCAGCCACGATCTCGGCGTTGTTGCCGAAAACTGCGATCGCGTCGCGGTGATGTATGCCGGCCGCATCGTCGAGCAGGCGCCCGCCAACCAGCTCTTTGCCGATCCCGTGCATCCCTATGCGCAAGGCCTGATCGGCGCACTGCCGCCACTCGACGGACCGCGCCGGCGCCTGACTGCGATCCCCGGGACCGTGCCAGATCCCGCGAGCATGCCGAGCGGCTGTGCCTTTGCGCCGCGCTGCGCGCAGGCGGCCGAGCCGTGCGGTCTTGCCGCGCCGTCCCTGGCACCGATCGCGGACGACCGCGCGGTAGCCTGCATCCGTGCGCAGACGTCGCGCCGCGCACTGCTCGGGATCGCCGCTGAATGAGCGCGCCCCTCGTCGAGGTGTCCTCGATCTCCCGCAGCTACTCAATGCGCTCCGGAATGTTCGGTCGCAGCACGGCCGTCCATGCGATCGACGGCGTGTCGCTCTCGATCCGCAAGGGCGAGACGCTGGGCCTTGTTGGCGAATCTGGCTCGGGCAAATCGACCACCGGCCGCATCGTGCTCGGGCTCGAGCCGCCGGATCGCGGCGAGGTGCGATTCGACGGCAGGCCGATGGCTGCACCGGGAACGGCTGCGTGGCGTACACAACGTGCGCGCATGCAGATGATCTTCCAGGATCCGTTGGGCGCGCTGGACCGGCGGCTTCCGGTCGCTGCTCAAATCCGCGAGCCCTTGGACATTCACGGCCTCGGCACGCCCGCGGAGCGCGAGGACCGCGTTCGCGAGTTGCTGCGCGCGGTGGAGCTCACGCCGGCGCACGGAACGCGTTATCCGGGCGCCTTGTCGGGCGGACAGCGTCAGCGCATCGTGCTGGCGCGAGCGCTGGCGACAAGGCCCGATTTCCTGGTCTGCGACGAGCCGGTCAGTGCGCTCGACGTTTCGATCCAGGCGCAGGTGGTGAACCTGCTCGCCGACCTCCAGGCGCAGCTCGCGCTGACGCTGCTGTTCATCAGCCACGATTTGCGCGTCGTCCGGCAGATCAGCAACGTCGTCGCCGTGATGTATCTCGGCCGTATCGTCGAGGTCGGCAGCGCCGACGACCTGTTCGCGCGGCCGGAGCATCCTTATACGCAGGCGTTGGTCTCGGCCTCGCCAGCGCCGGGCCGCCGCAGCGCGGGCCGTATCGTGCTTGCTGGCGATCCACCGAACCCGGCGGCGCGACCCAACGGCTGCGCCTTCCATCCGCGCTGCCCGCGTGCGATCGCGCGCTGCGCCAGCGAAGTGCCGACCTTGTCCAGTGTTGGCGGCGACCGGCAAGTCGCCTGCCATCTTGTGACGGGGCCGCAGGCCGAGACACGGGACGCGGCGTGATGGGACGCTATTTCGCCATTCGGATCGGACGTGCGGTCCTGACGATCGTGCTCGTCGTCACCTTCGCGTTCGTCGTGCTGCGTCTCTCCGGCGATCCCGCGCTGATGATCTTGGGACCGGAAGCGCCGCCGGAAGTCATCGCCGCTTTCCGCAAGGCTTGGGGCCTCGATGATCCCATCTGGTTCCAGTATCTCGATTACTTCAGCGCCATCGCACAAGGCGAGCTCGGCCGCTCCATGCGTGACGGACGGCCCGCGATCCAACTCGTGCTGGAGCGAATCCCGGCAACGCTTGCGCTGACGCTGCCGGCTTTCTTCTTCAAGGTCGTACTCGGTATCCCCGCCGGCATCTACGCCGCGCTGCACCGGGGATCGGCGATCGACCGCGCCGTGATGATGACGGCGGTTGCCGGCTTCACCGTCCCAAGCTTCGTGCTTGCGCTGCTGCTGGTGCTCGTCTTCGCCGTGCAGCTCGGCTGGCTGCCGTCGGGCGGGCAGGACAGCTGGCGCCATGCCATTCTGCCGATCGTGACACTCAGCCTCGGTGGCGCCGCGGTGTTGGCGCGCTTCACCCGCAGCGCCATGCTGGAGGTGCTGGGTCAGCCCTTTATCCGCACGGCCTCCGCCAAGGGCGTGCCATGGCGCAAGGTGGTGACGTCGCATGCGCTGCCGAATGCAGCGATCCCGACCGTCACCATTTTGGGCTTCATGGTAGGCACGCTGATTGCGGGCGCGGTCGTTGTCGAGAGCGTGTTCGCCTGGCCGGGAGTAGGGCGCTTGCTCGTGGTCGCCGTCGCCAACCGTGACCTCGCCGTGGTGCAATGCATCCTGCTGCTGGTCGCGCTGACCATGGTCACGTCCAACCTGATCGTCGACTTCCTCTACGGCTTCCTCGATCCGCGCCTGCGGGCCAAAGGAGCGCACGCATGACCGATGCGACGTTGAAGGATACCGCTATCCGCCGCCGCATCAGCCTGCCGGTCATTCCGGTCTCGGTCGCGCTTGCGATCGCCTGGATCGTCGCAATGCTGGTGATCGCGGCTTTCGCCGAGAAGATCGCGCCCTACGGCTTTACCCAGCTCGACCTGCGCAATAGGCTCTCTGCGCCCGGTAATATCGCGCACTGGCTCGGCACGGATGAATTGGGTCGCGACGTGCTGTCGCGGCTCCTCGTCTCGATCCGCATTTCGCTACTGATCGCCTTCGGCGCGACAGCGATCTCGGCCATCGTCGGCACCACGCTCGGCTTCCTGGCCGCGCATTTTCGCGGGGCTGTCGAGCAGTTCGTGCTGATGCTGACCGACTTCCAGGCCAGCATGCCCTTCCTGATCATGGCGCTTGCGGTGCTCGCCTTCTTCGGCAATTCGCTGCCGCTGCTCATTGGCCTGATGGGGCTGTTCGGCTGGGAGCGCTATGCCCGGATCGCGCGGGGACTGGCCATCTCCGCCAATGCGCAAGGCTATGCGGCCGCGGTCCGCCAGCTCGGCGCGACGCCGCCGCGGATCTACTTGCGGCACATCCTGCCCAACATCGCCTCGACCCTGATCGTCTCGACCACGCTGGTTTTCCCCGAGGTGATCCTGATGGAATCAGGCCTGTCCTTCCTCGGGCTCGGGGTACAGCCGCCGATGACCAGCCTCGGCAACATGGTTGGCTATGGCCGCGAATATCTGACCCGCGCGCCCTGGATCATGCTGGCGCCGGCCGCCACGATCGTGGTGACCACGCTGGCGGTCTCCGTGATTGGCGATTGGCTACGCGACCGGCTCGATCCGACCCTGCAATAGGCCGCGCCGGGAGCAGGGGAGGCCTGCGCGAGGCCGATCCGGGCCTTTTCGGGGCAAGTTCCCGTTGCGCGCGCTCCCCCCGTGCGCTATCCGGCCGGAAAGGCCTGAGGCGGCTTCCATATTTTCCCGCCCGGCCGATGCAAACCGAGGACGGAAATCGCCATGCCAGCCTATCGCTCCCGCACAACCACCCACGGCCGTAACATGGCGGGCGCCCGCGGCCTCTGGCGCGCGACAGGCATGAAGGATGGCGATTTCGGCAAGCCGATCATTGCTGTGGTCAACTCCTTCACCCAGTTCGTGCCCGGCCATGTCCACCTGAAGGATCTCGGCCAGCTCGTCGCCCGCGAGATCGAGCAGGCCGGCGGCGTCGCCAAGGAATTCAACACGATCGCGGTCGATGACGGCATCGCGATGGGCCATGACGGCATGCTCTACAGCCTGCCGTCGCGCGAGCTGATCGCCGACAGCGTCGAGTACATGGCCAACGCGCACTGCGCCGACGGTCTCGTCTGCATTTCCAATTGCGACAAGATCACGCCTGGTATGCTGATGGCCGCGCTGCGGCTCAACATTCCCACCGTGTTCGTCTCGGGCGGGCCGATGGAGGCCGGCAAGGTCAAGCTCCAGGGCAAGACCAAGGCCGTCGATCTCATCGACGCCATGGTCGCCGCCGCCGACTCCAAGGTCAGCGACGAGGACGTCAAGGTGATCGAGCGCTCGGCGTGCCCGACCTGCGGCTCCTGCTCGGGCATGTTCACTGCCAACTCGATGAACTGCCTGACCGAGGCGCTTGGCCTGGCGCTGCCCGGCAACGGCACCGTGGTCGCCACCCACGCCGACCGCAAGCGCCTGTTCGTCGAGGCAGGTCATACCATCGTCGACATCGTCCGCCGTTATTACGAGCAGGATGATGCGTCCGTGCTGCCGCGCAACATCGCGAACTCTAGGGCGTTCGAGAACGCGATGACGCTCGACATCGCGATGGGTGGCTCGACCAATACCGTGCTGCATCTGCTCGCCGCCGCCCATGAAGGGCAGGTCGAGTTCACCATGCGCGACATCGACCGTCTGTCGCGTCGCGTGCCCGTGCTCTGCAAGGTCGCGCCTTCCGTGGCCGACGTGCATGTCGAGGACGTGCACCGTGCCGGCGGCATCCTGGGCATTCTGGGCGAGCTCGATCGCGCCGGCCTGATCGACACCTCGGTCTCGACCGTGCATGCGCCGACCATGAACGATGCGCTCGAGCGCTGGGACATCAAGCGCTCGAAGAGCGAGGCTGTGCGCACCTTCTATCGCGCCTCGCCCGGCGGCATCCCGACGCAAGTCGCCTTCAGCCAGGAGCGCCGCTACGACGAGCTCGATGCCGACCGCGAGAAAGGTGTCGTGCGCGATATCGAGCACGCCTTCAGCAAGGACGGCGGCCTCGCCGTGCTCTACGGCAACCTCGCGCAGGACGGCTGCATCGTGAAGACCGCGGGCGTCGACGCCTCGATCCTGAAGTTCTCCGGTCCCGCGCGCGTGTTCGAAAGCCAGGACGCTGCCGTCGAAGGCATCCTCGGCGGCAAGGTCGTGGCCGGCGAGATCGTCGTCATCATTTACGAAGGTCCGCGCGGTGGCCCCGGCATGCAGGAGATGCTGTATCCGACGAGCTATCTGAAATCGATGGGTCTCGGCAAAGCCTGCGCCCTCGTTACCGACGGACGCTTTTCGGGCGGCTCGTCGGGCCTGTCGATCGGACATCTGTCGCCGGAAGCGGCCGAAGGCGGCAACATTGGTCTGGTGCGGACCGGCGATCGCATCGCCATCGACATTCCGAACCGCAGCATCAGCCTCGAGGTCTCGGACGAGGAGCTTGCCAAGCGCCGTTCGGCGGAAGAGGCGAAGGGCGATGCCGCCTGGCAACCGACGAACCGCAAGCGCAACGTCTCGACCGCGCTTCAGGCCTACGCCGCACTCACCACCAGCGCCGCGCGCGGCGCCGTGCGTGAAGTGAAGCGGCGCTCGAGCTGAGCGCTACACCGTTCGCGCCGCGCGCGCATAGTCAACGAGCTCTGAACGGCCGGCGAAAGCCGGCCGTTCGCATTAAGGATGCCTCCACGTACTTCGGCAGATCGGGATTTCGCGGCGTATACTGATGCGACCTTCGAACCAAATCCATTCGGGCAACTGGGGCACCACCATAATGTTTCGTACTCTTGCTGTTGTTTTCACCACGGCCGTCACCGCGATTGCCATGACGGGCGCAGCCTCCGCCGGCTGCTACAATTGCTACGCACCGCCACCGTGCACGACCTGCTATCAGCAGCAATACGTCGCGCCGCAGTACCGCACGGTCGACGAGACCGTGATGGTGTCTCCAGGCTCGGTCGTCGCGCACCGCACGCCCGCGCAGTACCGCACCGTAATGGTCCCGCAGACCGTGATGGTGGCGCCGCCGAGCGTCCAGTACGAACGCATTCCGCCGCAATACGCTACGCGCCAGCGCGTCGAGATGGTCTCGCCGGGCTATTCCTACTACGCCCCCGTGGCGATGGGCTGCGCGTCCTGCGGCTACTGAGCTAACGCATTTACCGAGAATTTATCGCGGCGCTCCTCACAGGGCGCCGCGTTTTCTGTTGGCGGCAGCAAACGAGGCCCGGACCTGGAGGTGAATCCAACCGGGCCTCGCAACCAGCGACGCCCTGGGAGATGTCGCCAGTGTCCGGGATTGCTGAGGGCCGGCGAGTGCCGGCGGCCGATATGTCGCGTAGGCTAGAGGAACAGGCTGACGCTCGCCTGACAGATGGCGCCAGATGGGAGAGTTTTGGTGAGGACGCCAACTTCGCGTTGCCACGCCTTGCGGCGCGCTCAATGTTGCCCCAGCTGACCTGCTCCCGGGGCTGGATTTCAGGCCAGCGGCGCCAGAGCCCAGCACGCGCGTCAGTCAAGAAGTCGTCGATGGCGCCGTCTAGGCGTTGCGTTCGGTGGCGACCTCGGCTAAGTGCCTGATCTATCTGCGAAGGAAGGGTGGCCGAGTGGTTTAAGGCACCGGTCTTGAAAACCGGCGTGCCCGCAAGGGTACCGTGGGTTCGAATCCCACCCCTTCCGCCATTTCCCCTTGCGCCGCCGTTTGCTGCCGCTTCCTACTCAAAACCGCAGTCGCTCCGCTGAGTCCCCGCAGATCGCGTGATTGACGGCTTTGCCGCCATTCAGGCTGCGCACGTCAGAGGACCACTTTCGGTGGAACCGGGCATTCGCGGCCGCTGCACTTTCGAGTGAGAAAGGCTGAAAGGGGCGGTCGTTCGCTGCTCAACGGAGCGCCTCCGCGAGCCGTAGCAGCATCGCGATGACCACCTGGGGATCAAGAGGTGCCGCAGCGTTCCGTACACGCGCTTCTGCATCGGCCACGATCCCAGAGGCCGCTTCAAGGGCGCTACGACCTAAAGCCGTCAACTCGGTAGTTTGAACTCGCCCGTGTTCGGGATGCGGTGTCCGCGCGATAAAGCCGGAACGCTCGAGTGCGACCAGGATTGCCTGCATCGTTTGTGGAGTCACAAAGGCGCGGCGCGCGAGTGCGGCGTTCGAAGCACCTGCTTCGACTTCCAGGAAGGCGAGTACCGCGTATTGGGGTGTCGTCAGCCCAATCTCCCGCAGTCCAGAGTCCAACCGGGTGCGAAGCGCCTGTTGAGCCTGCTTCAACGCAAAGCCGATCGTCGCGTACGGGTCGTCCATTTGCGAGCTAGCCTTACGCCTTGACATATAAGGGCCCTTATAATTATATCAGCCTCCTGATACTAAGCGGCTCGCGTAACAGAGGAAAGCCCAATCATGCCCCATCTGATCGGACCCGATTTCATTGGTATTCAAGCCGAAGATCTCGAGGCGGCACGGACATTCTACACTGACGTCGTGGGGCTGAAGGTCGCCGCGAATAGCCCGCCGGGGGCCGTAGTGTTCGACACCAAGCCGATCCCGTTCGCCGTCCGCACACCCGTGGTTGACCTAGGAAATACGGACAAGCTTGGTTGGGGTGTTGCTGTCTGGTTCGGCTGCGATGACGCCGACGCCCTGCACGACCATCTTATCGAGCAGGGCACGCCAATCGTCTTCGCGCCTAAGGATGGACCGTTCGGCCGTTACTTCGCGTTCCACGACCCGTTTGGCTACACGATTACGGCCCACACGGTCGCGCGGTCTTGAGCGTGGGCTCTTCCCGATCGCTGACCGTAGTTCTTGCCCGTGGGTTCGGGGGACGATTTTGCCGGGGAACAATGGCTGGAAGGAACTGCGAACCGCGTCCGTGGCCGGATCGAAACGATCATCGCGAAGAACGTCGATATCGACGATCCGGATTTCTCAGCGGCCACCCGATGGCCGGCGGGTATCTTCCAAGATGCCGCGCATTGCATCCATCGCTTTGCCGAAGCCTGCCCAATCACCGGATTTCAACCGCTCCATGGCCTGGTTGTAATGCGCAAGCGCCTGCTGCACGCGTGCTGTCGCAGAGCCTTCGGTCGGTGTTTCCGCGCTCACACCCGACGCTGCCGGGGAGGGGCCGCTGTCCACAAAGAGTGCCGACAGGGCCTCGCCAAGCGTTTCCTTCATGACGACATGCTCACCATAGGCGGCAATCACGCGCTTGAGCTCCGGCAAATGTCCTTGCTCGGCTCGCAAATACAGTGGCGACACGTAAAGGATCGAATTCTCGATCGGGATCACGAGCAAGTTTCCCCGGATCACCCGCGACCCCATCTGGTTCCAGAGTGATATCTGCTGGGAGATCTCCGTGTTCTGATGAATTCGCGCCTCGATCTGGAACGGCCCGTAGACGAGTTTCTCCTTTGGAAATTCGTACACGATCAGCTTGCCGTAGCCGGGCTCATCGCAGCGCGCGGCAAGCCAGGCGATCATGTTGTCGCGGCGGCTCGGCACCATCGGGATCATGAGAAAGAACTCGGCTTGCGCTTCTCCAGGCAGTCGCATGATGATGTAGTAGGGAGCCATCACGGTCGTGCCGTCTATTGAAGAGACGCCGTCGCCGGCCGGCTGACGCGGGAATTGCCAGAGGTCCTCGCGGTTGTAGAAAACATCGGCTGTATCCATGTGGTAGGTCTGGAATAGCCGCGCCTGGATGAGGAACAGGTCTTCGGGATAGCGAATGTGCTTTTGAATATCTGCCGGCATGGCCGCGAACGGCTTGAACAGGCCCGGGAAGATTCGGCGATAGGTCGCGGCGATGGGATCGAGTGGGTCCATCAGGTAGAAGTCGACCGTGCCGTTATAGGCGTCGATCACCGCCTTCACCGAATTTCTTATGTAGTTAAGGCTGAGGCCTGGCACGGGCTGGGCGTAGGGAAAATATTCGCTGGTCGTGTAGGCGTCCTGGATCCAGAACATGCGGCCCTCGCTGATCACCAAATAGGGATCGCGATCCAGCGTGAGAAATGGGGCGATCGTGTCGACCCGATTCCGGATGTTGCGCCGGATCATGATCCGGCTGCCATCGCCGATGTAGTCTGAAAGAAGCAGGTTTACGTCGTTGAAGTGGTGGGCAAAGATCAGGCGCCGCACCATGCTCGACAGCGGGACGCCGCCGGCGCCGTCATAGGACGCATAGACGTTGTCTTTTCCTTTGGGATAATCGAACTCCGGCACGGTTGCCTTGACGATGACGTAGTCCTCGGTCTGCTGCCCGTAGTAGATGCGCGGCTCGCGAATGTCGGGACCTCCCTGTGCAACCGGAGGAACATCGTGCAGGTAGAGGAGCGGAAGCCCTTCGCTGCTCTTCTGGGTGACCGGACTCAGCACCGCACCATTGCCGTGGGTGAACAGGATGTGACGGTTGACCCAGGTCTGCGCGTTGGGCGGCAGCAGCTCGGAATTCAGCTCGCGCGCCGAGAGCATCACGCTCTGGTAGGTGCCGCCGAGCCAGTAGCGATCGACATCCAGGTTGCGCAGCTTGTAGTAGGTGCGGATCTCCTGCAACTGCGCGTAAGTGTCGGCCAATGGTTGCCAATCCCACAGCCTTATGTTCTCGATCGTGGCCTTGTTGGCCTCGAGCGTGCCGAAGGTCAGGGTCTGCTCCGCAGGGAACGGCTTCGGTGAAATTCGATTGAGATTGTAGGCCGCCCGGGTCAGCGCGATGTTGCGTTCGATGTAGGGCCGCTCCCAGTCCAGCTCGTTTGGCCTGACGTAGAAGCGCTGAAACACTGTGGGGATGATGCCCGATAGCAGGAAAGCGGCGCCGAACAGGAGCGCAATGGCGGCGGTGGGCAGGCGGTAGGTGCGGACCCACAGGTTCGCCCATGCGGCCAAGCCGGCGACGATTGACAACGCGATCAGGATCCACAGGACCGGCAATTCGACGTTGACGTCGGTATAGCCTGCGCCGACCACCACGCCGTTGTCGCCGAATAGCAGGTGGTAGCGGTCGAGGCCGTAGGACCACGCCTTCACGCCGAAGAAAAAGCCAAGCAACGCCGAACCGTGGGAGATCGCTGCCGGCGACATTCGCTGCGCCCGGTCCTCGATGTCGCCATGCACCCAATAAACAACTCCAGCGAACAGTGCGCTCATGGCGAGCGTCAGCATTGTCCAGTTCTTGACGGCAACAAACGCGGGGAGGGAGAAGAGGTAGAAACCGATATCCTTGTCGTACAGGGGATCGCTGCTGCCGTAGGGCACCTGATAGATGAAGCGGAGCAGCGTGCCCCAGTTGCCGACCTCGCCCCAGGCGACAAACAAGGCGAAGAGAACGCTGCTGACGACCATCACGCCGCGCCACGGCAGGCGCTCGCGGAGGAATTCAAGCGGATCAGGCTGAGCCGCAGCGGCCGCAAGTGTCGGGACAAAGGCGGCAGGCAATCGGGTTCGCTGCCCGGCAAGACCAAGCGCAAGCCACGCGTTCGCCAACAAGATGGCGGCGGTCGCCGCGAAGACAATGAGGAAGACGGCGGCTTTCGCGCCGATTGTGGTCCAGAAGACCTCGTTGTAGCCGATCGACGAAAACCACATCCAATCGACGAGCAAATCGCCGACGAGAGCGAGTAGGATCAGGCCGATTGCGGCAATGATGGCCGCGATGATGAATCCCACCACAGCGCTTCGCCCTGGTGCCTTCCGTTCGGGTGCGGAAATCCCGATCGTCATAGCGACATTATAGCAGAACGACGGACGTGGCGCGCCTGCCGCGGTGGCGACGCACCCGCTTTTTTCTCCGTCCTCCTACTCGGCGCCAAGCTGCAATATTATCTGTCCTCGTCGTCGTCCCGAGACAAAGCGAATATGCGTCCCGATGTACCACGACTTTGGGCGATCATTGCTACCTTCGCTCGACCGACAAGGTCGGTCCCTGGTCGCAGTGCTACGCAGCGAGCGGAATCTCGATGGCTATCTGAGTTCCTGGGCCAAGCTTGCTTTCCAGTCGAAGACGCCCTCTCAGCGACGAGACGACGAGGTTGAACGCAATGTGCAGCCCTAGACCGGTATTGCCACTCTCGCGACCTGTCGTGACGAAAGGATCGAAGATTTGCGTCTGCAAGTCGGAGGGAATGCCGACGCCTTCGTCGGAGCAGACCAGCCGAACCGTTTCCGGCTCCGGTTGATCGACCGCTATCGCAAACCGGCCCCCTCTTTTGTTGGGGTAGGCGTGTCCTGCAGTGTTGAGAGCCAGGTTGCTGATCACCTGAGCAAGCGCTCCGGGGTAGCTGTTCAGCCTGATTCCCGACGGGCATTGTACCTCGACCACCAAACCATGGTGCGACAGGAGCGGTCCAAGCTTAACCATCAATTCAGACAGCCAGTCCTTGAGTTCAAAAGTCCGGCGATCCTCGTCGGCTTGATTGACCGCAACCTGCTTGAAGCTATGCACCATTTCGGATGCCCGGTGCAGACTATCGAAGGTCAAGTGAAGCCCTTGCTTCAACCTGCTAATTCCCTTCATTAGATCGGATCGCCGGACCGAGACTCCGCTCAATACATCGGACATTGTCTGCAGGTCAGTCTGCATGGCTGTGGAGGTCGTCAAGGCCAGGCCTAGCGGGGTGCTGACTTCGTGCGCGACGCCGGCCACGAGCTGGCCAAGCGAAGCGAGTTTTTCGGCTTGCACGAGATGGGCCTGGGTTGCGCGCAGATCGCTGAGTGATGTTTCCGAGCGCTCCTTTTCGCGCTGCAACGCCTCGGACGTTCGGAATTGCTTTCGTGCCCGGTACTCGCGCGCAGCCACCGCGTAGAGCGACAAAGCGTAAGCGTTCACGACAAGAGAATGATTGATGAATCTCAGGCCCGGCGGCAGCGTCGGCGCGAATGTCTCGGCGACGATCAGCGCCCCCCAAGACAGCAAGCAGAAGATCGCCAGCGAGCCAATCCGCAATGGCAGCATGGTCGAGACGAACAGGATGATCATCATCATGCCAGGAGCGGCGAACGTGAAGCCCGACGGCAAGACAAGATAAATGCTCGGCAGGATGCAGCCTGGAATAACGCAGTAGACGAGGAAAATCGTCTCCGCCCATGGCTTCATCGAGCGCCTGGAAAGCAGAGCGGTCAGCGGGAGCAGAACGATCACAGCAGTGCCGCCACGGATCGCAAGCGTGGTCGAAACGATTTCGGGGTAGAGCACCCAATCCCAGATGGTGTAGCCGGCATAAGTGGCAGCGCCGAGCAGCATCGCGATCTGCGTCCACCCGAGGCTGCTTCGAACGTATCGATCAACAAACCGCCGCTCCTCAATATCGTCTTCGAAGCGCAGTCCCAAACGCATCAATAAAGCGAGCATTCCAACATCAATCACTCAGGGATGTATTTGATGTCTCTACGACAGGTTTAGGGTCGCGTCGCGGACAAAGATGTCGCGTTCGCCGCGAGCCGCTCCAGCCTGGTAAATACCTGCTGGCCAAGGGGGCCCAGGTTTGTCTATTCCGCCCCCCTGTGACGGCGCAGTGTACCGGAACGGAGGGGCTGATCGCCGTGTCACCAAGACGTTTTCCGTTCCGTTCATCGAGTAGAGGTGCCGTACGAATTCGACGACAGCCGATTTTGTGATCAGGATTGCCGCCGCCGAAGTGTGGCCCCTGGTCGCTAAGCGCTGTTTTAGCGAGCGGTAAGCGGTCTTCTCAGGCGACTATTTTTGACGAGGGCCGCAGTTGGCCGGAGGGAGAGTCTCAGATCGTATTGCAGCAGAACGGGGCGGCCTCGAAGGCGAGGACCGCATTTGCCTCTCCTGTTGATTGCACGCAGCTCCACCCACAAACGTTGCACGCGCTGGGGCGGGGAAATTGCGGGCGATGAAATCCGAATCCCCACCGGCGCAACGCCCGCGGGCCAAAACAATAAGTCAGGCGGCCTGTCCATCGTGCCGCTAACCAACTGATATTTTGAGTTTTTCATCTGCGGCGCTGAGCCACCTGGATCGGCTCGGGGAACCCTTTGGTCGCGTCCGCGTTATCTCGTCATGACTGAAGACCTTTCCTTCCGACGCAAACCTTTGACCCCCGAACAGCGCCAGGCGCGCGATGCGGCACGCCGGATCGAGGCCGAGAAGGCCATGCGCGATCATGAAGAGGCGCAGAAGGCGTTTCATGCCAACCGGGAACGGCTGAAAGCCGAACGTCTCGCGCGAGAAGCGGCGGCAAAGGGCTAACCTGGTCCGGCCGTCGCACCGGAGACCTCCCGAATCGTTTGTCTGAGGCAGTGTCGCGGCCGATACCGGCGACTAGTGCCGGTTTGGCATCCGGATTGGGCTCAGAGCCAGCTTGAGCGCTTGGACCGCGCCCACGAATGCGCCGCGGGACGATTGCGCCTCGATCGCTTCGGCTGCGATGCGGCAATCGTCGGCGACCTTGAGCAGCCCGCTTCGCGCGAGATCCATGGTGGAGAGGGCGGCCTGCTCGAGGCAGAGTCGTTCAAGCCGTCGAAACTCCCGCAGCTCTTTGCTCATGAGTCAGCTCTCGATGTCCCGGCTCATGCGGCGCCGAGTCTGCTTAACGGACGGTAAACGACTTCATTTAGCCGACCTGACTGGCGCAGGGCTGGTGGCGCCAGTGAACACACTGGTCCCCGGCGCGCCTGGAGGCTTGACGGCGTTTGCCTTCCGCCGGAAGATTCAAGTGATCATCAACTGACCGAACCACGGAGACGTTCGCTCCCAGCCAGTCCGATCCACAGCAGCGAAACGCAATGGAGCTGATCATGACCACGTTCGACAAGCGCGAGCAGGGCTTTGAGGCCAAATTCGTCCATGACGAGGAGCTCATGTTCAAGGCCGCGGCTCGATCCAACAAGCTGCTCGGGCTCTGGGCCGCAGCCCAACTCGGGCTCAGCGGCGACGCCGCATCGAGCTATGCGACGGTGCTGGTGACCGACCATCTGCATAGTCGGACGATCAACGATGTCGTCGACAAGGTGTCAGGCGATCTCGCCAGCACGGGCATAGCGCGCGAACAGGTCGCGCAGAAGCTTCAGGAGTGTCTGCACCAGGCTATGCAGCAGCTCGAAGCAGACAGATGAAAGAGGTCGGCCGCTGCGCCTCGCTTGCCGTGCGCCTGAGTCGCTGAGCTTGTCGACGAAGGCGATCGAGATGCCGATGATGGCTATGTCGAGCTCGACCCGCGTTGGCGTGGCCAAATGGTCCTGCAGGTCGAGCCGCGAGACGACGTCTCATAGTCTCCGACGATGACCATCACGAGCAGGTTCGAGATCACTACGACGTCGATCAGCGCGAGCACGCTCATCAGAGGCGAGGCCGCCCGCCGCTACCTGCAGATTACGCGGCCACGTGCTATCGTTCGGGATGGCCGCCACGCGACGGCTTCGATCGGGAGGCGGAAAGTGAGAGGCGTCTTTGGCAAAGGGTCCGGGAGGACCGCGCTGGTTGCGGCGGTCATGCTTGGCGTCGGTGCCGCCGAGGCGTCAGCAACACCGCTGACGCCGTTTCGCTACGAGGCACAGGCACAACGCCATTGTCCGCACGATCAGGTGGTTTGGCTGGATTTCAGGAAGGGCGTCTACTACGGCAGGGGCCAGAAGCTCTATGGCCAAGGGTTTGATGGCAGCTTCGTCTGCCGGAGCGAGGCCCGCGACAGCTTTTACCGTCGCTCGCTGTTGGGCCTGCGCTGAGCGGCGCGTGATTCGGAATTCGCGGACGGGGCCGACTATCTCTGGCCGGGCATCTTCACCGGCACATGCGGGGAGGTACTGATGACACGGGGACTTCCGTCAGGATAGGTGCGGTCGCTGCGGATCAGGGATTCCAGGACCAGAAAGAATTTCTCAGCAAGCATTTGCGTCACCCTCGTTGGTGATGGCCTCTTGAAATGGGTCGAGGCGTCGAAAGCAGAAATTCAATCAACTAAACGGGAGCAAGGCAATGCAGGACAACGCCGCATGCTGCATCGCGGTGTAGTTGTGGTAAGAAAAAGGGAAAGTGGTGGTGGTGCTCAGCCGAAGGCCAGCGCCACGAGGCTCGAGCAGAGAAGAACCAACCCGCCGGCTGTCAATGCCAGGAAGCCATCGGATACGAGGTCATGGTTACGCATGGGACACCTGCCGCTCTCGTTTTCAATGCTCGGTCGGATCGATTAAGATTATCCGAACGCGCCGAGTTGAAAGAGGTGATGCTTGCCGCCCGCACGAATGGCCTTCAGGCCCGCGTGCGGTAACCTTCAAACGCATGAGCCAGGAAGATCCCCGCGCTTACCAGACCCATCAGTGCCGAAACCGTCTCGATCATCGTCAAATTCCATTCCGCCCCTGCCATCCGAGAAAACGCGTGCAGCCTTGCACAGTCAAAAGAATTCCGGTGAGCGCCGAGACAATGGGGGTGGAGTGAGGATTCGGCGCAACAGAATGTCCGGGAGTGGCACAGAGCAGCGCGTCCGCGGTCCGTAGATCAACGGGGGAGAAGCGAAGGTCCTGTTTACCATCCCGGCGCGATCGCTGTGGGCACCCCATTTCCGCCGTGTTCAGGTTGCGATATCGTCACGACTTCCGACGCGGTGGTGGGCCGCCTCGGAGCAAGGGACCGGACTGCGCTCCCCGTAGCCCAAGCGGGTTGGGTGTGCGCATCCGGCAAAATGGTATTGGGGCGAATGGGGATCCGACGGTCAGATTCGGTTTTGCGGGTCGCGCGCGGTGTTGCGGCGGCTGCGACCTGCCTCGCGCTCGCCAATTGCGCGTCCTCCAACAAGTTCGCCAGCCGCGTCGATCCGAAATATGGCGTGTCCTCGAGCCCCCGGGTCGTGGCCTGGGGTGATCCGGTCCCGAAGGGCGGCGGCACCTATCGCGTCGGCAAGCCCTATGTCGTGGCGGGCCGGACCTACGTGCCGGAGGAGGACGTCAATTATCGCGCCGAGGGTAAGGCGTCCTGGAATGGCGACGATTTCCACGGCCGCCTGACTGCCAACGGCGAAGTGTTCGACATGAGTTCGCTGACGGCCGCCCATCCCACTTTGCCGATGCCGTCATATGCGCGGGTGACCAACGTGTCGAACGGCAAATCGCTGATCGTGCGCGTCAACGACCGCGGGCCATACCACGGCAACCGGCTCATCGACGTCTCGAACAAAGCCGCAGAACTCCTTGAATTCAAAGGCAACGGTGTCGCCAAGGTCCGTGTTGAATATGTCGGCCGGGCACCGCTCGAAGGCTCCGACGACCGCCAGCTGATCGCGACCCTCCGCACCGGGATTCCGGCGCCGTCGCCCTCGATGGTCCGGGTCGCTTCGGCTAGGCCGTTCGTACCCGAGCTGCCATCGTCGAGCCGTGGCGCCATTCGCGGCGAGGTTCCGATGCCGGAGGGGCGGCCCTACAATCTCGGCAACACCTCCGCCGACATGGCTTCGCTCAGTGCGACCTCTGAGATGTCAGCCTCGAGCCGCAGCCGGGGCCGGGCGCTCCAGAACGCGCGGGCGGTTTCGTATGACGAGGACGGCCGCTACGCGACCGAGAGCGCGCCGGCCGCCGCCTATGCCTCGGACGGCGCCGCCGAGGCCCGCAGCATCCTGAGTGGCCGCGGCCTCTACTAAGCACGACAGCACGACGAGATAACGCCTCGCTTCAGCGCGACGCAGCCTCGCGCAAGAAGCTCACGAGCGCAGCGTTGACCTCGTCGGGCCGCTCCTGCTGTACCCAATGGCCGGCACCCTCGATGATGAGCTTGCGCTTGAGATTGGGCAGTACGCGCTCGAGCTCATTGATGCGCTTGGCGCCGATCAAGCCGGTGATGACGGCGTCTCTCGATCCGGCAATGAAGAGGGACGGCTGATGGATCTGCGCATCCTGCCACGGCGCCGTCAGCTCCCAATTGCGGTCGAGGTTGCGATACCAGTTCAGCCCGCCGCGGAAGCCAGACTTCCGGAAGCTCTCGGTGAAATAGGCAAGGTCAGCCTCACTCAGCCATGCCGGCAGCGGTTCTTCGGCGGTCGCGTGGCCGAGGAAGCCCTTGCCCTCCTGCACGAACATGGCGGCGCTGGGGTCGGCCAGGCCGCGGCCGCCGAGCACGATGCGCATGGTGCGGGCGACGTCGTGCTCGAGTTCGGCCTCGGCGACGCCTGATGTCTGGAAATACTGCCAGTAAAAATTGGTGACGCCGCTCTGGCGCAACAGATCGAGCGGCTTGCCGCGGCCGCGGAACGGCGGTGGAACGCTCAGGCCAGCGACCGCCGCGAAGATGTCAGGCCGGAACAGCGCAGCGTGCCAGGCAACCGGCGCGCCCCAGTCGTGGCCAACCACCATCGCCTTGGTCTCGCCGAGCGCCTGCACAAGGCCGACGACATCGCCGACCGTGTCGAAGATCGAATAGGCGGCGACGTCCGCTGGCGCCGCGCTCTGCCCATAACCGCGCATGTCGGGGGCGACGACGCGGAAGCCTGCGTCCACCAGCGCCGGGATCTGGTGGCGCCACGAATAGGAAAGTTCCGGCCAGCCATGACAGAGCACCACCAGCGGCCCCTGGCCGGCTTCGCGGATGAACAGATCGATGCCGTTAGCCTTGATCACGCGGGTTGAAGACATCGCTTTTCCGCCTTGTTTCAGGGGTTTGGTCGACAAATATGATGTGCCACGATAGGGGCGCAACGAGAATCGTGCAATCTCGGGTTCCGGCGGCCAGCCCCGTGTTGTTTGCGCCGGTTCCTGCTGTTAGAACGCCGCTCTCAGGGCTTGGCCATGGCATTTCGTCTTTCTTTGCTTCGTCGCAGCCGGCTCACCGCCGGGGCGCTGGTGCGCGGGCTGCTCGCTGCGGTTCTGATGGCCGGGATCGGCTGGGGCGGGTCACTCTATGCAGCCAACCAGAGCATCCAGGGCGCCAAGAAGACGGAGGATGCCGGCTTCGACGGCGACGCTCCAACCGCAATCCTGATCGAGGCCTCCAGCGGCAGTGTGCTGTTCGAGAAGAATGCCGACGAGATGCGCGCGCCCTCCAGCATGATGAAGCTGATGACGGCGGAAGTGGTCTTCAATGCCGTCAAGAAGGGCGACATCAAGCTCACCGACGAGTACCGGATCAGCGAGAACGCCTGGCGGAGAGGCGGGGCGCCCTCGGGCGGCTCGACCATGTTCGCCGCCATCAACAGCAAGGTCTCGGTCGACGATCTCCTGCACGGCGCGATCATCCAGAGCGGTAACGACGCCTGCATCGCACTGGCCGAGGGGATCGCGGGCAACGAGAAGATCTTTGCCGCTGACTTCATGACCAAGCGTGCCCGCGAACTCGGCATGATGAAGTCGACCTTCGGCAACTCCAACGGTTTGCCCGACCCCGGTAACAAGATGACGGTGCGCGAGCTCGGCATCCTCGCCCGGCACATCATCCTGGACTTCCCCGAATTCTACAAACTGTTCGGCGAGAAGGAGTTCACCTGGAACAAGATCCGCCAGCCCAACCGCAATCCGTTGCTCAACTCGATGGAAGGCGCCGACGGCCTGAAGACCGGCTACACCAAGGAGGGCGGGTACGGCATGGTCGGTTCGGCCGTGCAGAACGGCACGCGGCTGATCGTCGTCGTCAACGGGCTGGAAGACCCTGAGGATCGCGCCACGGAAGCCAAGAAGATGCTGGAATGGGGCTTCCGCAATTTCGAGACCCGCATGCTGATCGCGGCGGACCAGACGGTTGGCTACGCGAAGGTGTTCGGCGGCGATAGCCGCTCGGTGAAGCTCGTTGCCAAAGAGCCTGTGAAGGTGATGGTGCACAAGAATGGCGGCGACAAGCTGATCGCGCGCGTGGTCTATACTGGTCCGGTGCGCGCGCCGATCCAGGAAGGTCAGAAAGTCGGCGTGGTCAGGGTTTGGCGCAGCGGCAACTTCGCGGTGGAGACGCCGGTCTATGCCGGCGAGGCGATCGGCACCGGCTCGACCGTACGGCGTGCGATCGACGGGGCCAGCGAGCTCGTGATCGGCATGTTCCGCGCAGGCGCCGAGAAGCTCTGATCATGAGTGAGAGCGCAGCACAGCGGCCATCCGGGCGCGGACGCTTCATCACCTTTGAAGGCGGCGAGGGGACGGGCAAGTCGACCCAGATCAAGAAGCTCGCCGACCGGCTCAATGCGGCCAGGCTCCGCACCCTCGTCACGCGTGAGCCGGGCGGCTCGCCGGGCGCCGAGATCATGCGGCATCTGGTGCTGTCCGGGATGGGCAAGCTGCTCGGCCCCGAAGCCGAGACGCTTCTGTTTGCCGCCGCCCGCGACGACCACGTCCATACCGTGATCGAGCCCGCGCTCACCAAGGGTACCTGGGTCCTGTGCGACCGTTTCGCCGACTCGACGCGGGCCTATCAGGGCAGCCTCGGCAGCGTTTCGGCCGGGCTCATCAACGCGATGCAGCGGGTCACGATCGGCGATCTCAAGCCGGACCTCACCATCATTCTCGACCTGCCGGTCGAGATCGGTCTGCAGCGCGCCGCGGCGCGCCGTGGCAGCGGCACGCCCGACAGGTTCGAGAGCGAAAAGCTCAGCTTCCATCAGGGCCTGCGCGAGGCCTATCGCAACATCGCCGCGGAAGATCCCGCGCGTTGCGTGCTGATCGACGCAGATGCCGACCCCGATACGGTCGCCGGGCGCATCTGGACCGCGCTGCGCGACCGCCTCCTTCCGACGCCTGCCTCGGTGGTTTCAGCATGAGCCGGCGTCAGGCCGAGCGCGAAACCGCCATTCCGCACCCGCGCGAGACGAGTCTTCTGTTCGGCCACCGCGAGGCCGAAACAGCGTTGCTCGCGGCCTATCGCAGCGGCCGCATTCCGCATGCCTGGCTGATCGGCGGGCCGCAGGGGATCGGCAAGGCAACGCTGGCCTATCGCATGGCGCGCTTCGTGCTCGCCCACGGTCAGCCGCTGGCGCCATCCGTGCAGCAAGCCGAAAGCCTCGCGATCGATCCGGACGACGCCGTGGCGCGGCAGGTTGCGGCGAGCTCGCACGGCGGCCTGTTGACGTTGGAGCGCACCGCCAATGACCGCGGCGTGATGCGCACCGTGATCACCGTGGACGAGACCCGTGAGACGATCGGATTCTTCGGCTCGACGGCGACGGCGGAAGGCTGGCGCGTCTGCATCGTCGACACCGTCGACGAACTCAATCCGAATGCGGCCAACGCGCTGCTGAAAATTCTCGAAGAGCCGCCGCAGCAATCGCTGTTCTTGCTGGTGAGCCACGCGCCGGCACGCGTGCTCGCCACGATCCAGTCGCGCTGCCGCAAGCTGCGCCTGCGTCCGCTCGCAACCGACGATGTGATTGGCGCCGCAGCGAGCGCCGCCGATCTCGATCCGAACGACCCGGCCCTACGCGAGGCGGCCGAGGCCTCGGAGGGCAGTGTCGCGCGGGCGCTGACGCTGCTCGGTGGTGACGCGCTGAAACTCCAGCAACGCACTGCGGTGCTCCTGGCGCGTTTGCCGCAGGTCGATCCGCGCGAATTGCACACGCTTGGCGATTCGCTCGGCACCAGCGACCGCGTCGCGCTTGCAGCCTTCATCGACGGCATCGACCGCTGGATCGCCGAGCGCCTGCATTCCGACGAAGCCAATGCCAACCAGAACCTGCCGCGCCTTGCGCGCCTTGCGGAGGTATGGGAAAAGATCGTCCGCGCCGCGCGCGACACCGAAACCTACAATCTGGAGCGAAAGCCCTTGGTTTTCTCGGTGTTCGGCTGGCTGGCGGACGCAACGCGCTAGGCGCAGGTTCGTTTCCAAATTTCGAGAAGCCGGTAAAGGAATTCGTGGTGGCAACGCGAGCTAAGAACACCGTTAAGGGCAAGAGCAGCAAGAACAAGGCTGCGAAAAAAGCCACCAAGAAGGCGCGCGCGCGCGAGGTTGCCAAGAAGGTCAAGAAGAGCAAGAAGGCTGCCGCCAAGACGCGCGTGAAGAAGAGCGCTGCGAAGACGGCAAAGAAAGCCGGCAAGAAGGCCGCCAAGAAGCGGGTCGCTGCCAAGACAGCCTCGAAGAAGAAGGCCACTGCGAAGCCAGCCAAGAAGAGCAAGACTTCGGTGAGGAAGGCTCCAGCAAAGAAGGTGGCCAAGAAGGCGAGGGTGACCGCTCCTCCCGTGACCGCCGTACCGGCCCCTGCCGCCGCTCCGAAAACACCCAAGCCGAAGGCGCCGCGCGCCCCGAAGGTTGTCGTTCCGCCGCAGGCCGCGCCGGCCGTTGCAGCACCTGCACGCGGCAACGTCTTCTACATCACGACCGCGATCGCCTATCCTAATGGCAGCCCGCATATCGGTCATGCCTATGAGGCGATCGCGACCGACGTGCTGGCGCGCTTTGCGCGGCTCGACGGCAAGGATGTATTCTTCCTGACCGGCACCGACGAGCACGGTCTGAAGATGATCCAGACCGCGCAGAATGAGGGCCTGACCCCGTCCGCGCTTGCGACCCGTAACGCCGGCCGTTTCAAGGAGATGGATGAGCGTCTGAACGTCTCGTTCGACCGCTTCATCCGCACCACCGAAGAACAGCATCATCGCTCCAGCCAAGAGATCTGGCGGCGCATGGAAGCGAACGGCGATATCTATGCCGACACCTATTCCGGCTGGTACTCCGTTCGCGACGAAGCCTATTACGCCGAGGACGAGACGCGCCTGAATGATGACGGCGTACGCCTTGGTCCGCAGGGCACGCCGGTCGAATGGGTCGAGGAGAAGAGCTATTTCTTCCGCCTTTCGGCCTATCAGGACAAGTTGCTCAAGCTCTACACTGACAATCCCGATTTCATCGGTCCGGAATCCCGCAAGAACGAGGTGGTGAGCTTCGTCAAGGGTGGCCTGCGCGATCTCTCGATCTCGCGCACCACCTTCGACTGGGGCGTCAAGGTCCCCGGCGATGAAGAGCACGTGATGTATGTGTGGGTCGACGCGCTCACCAACTACATCACCGGCGTCGGTTTCCCCGATGAAAGCGACGAGAAGTGGCGCTACTGGCCGGCTGATGTGCACATCATCGGCAAGGACATCATCCGCTTCCACGCGGTGTACTGGCCGGCATTCCTGATGTCGGCCGGCATCCCCGTGCAGAAGCGGGTCTATGCCCACGGCTTCCTGTTCAACAGGGGCGAGAAGATGTCGAAGTCGGTCGGCAACGTCGTCGACCCCTTCAATCTCGCCGATCAGTACGGCGTCGACCAGATGCGCTATTTCTTCCTGCGCGAAGTGCCGTTCGGACAAGACGGCAACTACAATCACGAGGCCATCGTCGCGCGCATCAATGCCGATCTCGCCAATGATCTCGGCAACCTCGCGCAGCGCTCGCTGTCGATGATCGCAAAGCAGCTCGGCGGCGTGCTGCCGGAGCCAGACGAGTTCAGCGACAACGACAAGGCGATCCTGGCGATGGCCGACGGTATGGTCGCGACCAGCCGCGAAGCGATGGCAACGCAGCAGATCCATCAGTGGCTCAATGCCGTGTGGGCTGTGGTCGCGGAAGCCAACCGCTATTTCGCGGGCGAGGCGCCGTGGGCGCTCGCCAAGACCGACCCTGCACGGCAGAGGACGGTGCTCTATGTCACCGCTGAAGTCGTGCGTCAGATCGCGATCCTGGCCCAACCGGCAATGCCGACCGCCTCGGGGCTGCTGCTCGACAGCCTCGGCATTCCCGAAGGTGAGCGCAACTTCGCCATGCTCGGCGGAGCCAGGCGGATCGCGCCGGGCTCTACGCTGCCGGCGCCGACGCCGGCGTTCCCGCGCTACGTCGAGCCGGCGGCCTGAGGCGATCGCACGATGCTGGTCGACAGTCACTGCCACCTGGATTTTCCCGACTTTGCGGAAGATCTCGACGGGATCGTCTCGCGTGCACGTGCGGCCGGCATCGGCCGCATGGTCACGATCTCGACGCGGGTACGAAGGCTGAACCAGCTTCTCGCGATCGCCGAACGCTTCGACGATGTCTATTGCTCGGTCGGCACCCATCCGCACAACGCGGACGAGGAGGATGGCATCGCGCCGGACGAACTGATCGCACTGACGGAGCATCCCAGGGTCGTCGCGCTCGGTGAGGCCGGGCTCGACTATTTCTACGACAACGGTTCGCCGGAGGCGCAGGCGAGGGGCTTTCGCGCTCACATCGCGGCCGCGCGGGCGACCGGGCTGCCGCTCGTGATTCATACCCGGGAGGCGGATGAGGATTGCGCCCGCATCCTGGAGGAGGAGGCGGCAAAGGGGGCGTTTCGTGCCGTGCTGCATTGTTACACCGGCGGGCGCGATCTGGCGCTGAAGGCGGTATCGCTCGGGCTCTATATCGGCTTCACGGGCATCCTGACTTTCAAGAAGTCGGATGCCTTGCGCGCGCTGGCCGCCGAATTGCCGTCCGACCGTATTCTGGTTGAAACAGACTCACCCTATCTTGCACCGGGCAAGTTTCGGGGCAAACGCAACGAGCCGGCCTATGTGGTCGAGGTCGCAAAGGTGCTCGCCGAAACGCGCGGCGTGTCGCTCGAGGAGATCTCGCGCCAGACCACCGAAAATTTCTTCCGCCTGTTCTCCAAGGTGAAAGCTTGAGACTGGAAGTCGCATGACGCTGACGCTGACGATCCTGGGCTGCGGCTCCTCCGCCGGCGTGCCGCGCCCGGCACTCGGCTGGGGCGCCTGCGATCCGAACAATCCAAAGAACCGTCGCCGCCGTTGCTCGCTCTTGGTCGAGCACGCCGCCGAGCATGGCACGACGCGCGTAGTCATCGACACCTCGCCCGATCTGCGCGAACAACTCATCGACGCCAATGTCGATCACATTGACGCGGTGTTTCTCACCCACGAGCACGCCGACCAGACACACGGCATGGACGATCTGCGCTCGGTCGTGCTGCACATGCGCCGACGGATTCCGACCTATTTCAACCAGTCGACCGCCAAAGACATCATGGCGCGGTTCTCCTATTGCTTCATTTCTCCCGAGGGAAGCGACTATCCGCCGATCCTGACGCGGCATTCGATCGAGGCGGGCGAGAGCCAGACCATCTTGGGGAAGGGCGGCACGGTAAAGCTGACCGCATTCCTGGTGCAGCACGGCCAGATCCCCGCGCTCGGCTATCGCATCGGCGATGCCGCCTACACACCCGACCTCAACGACATCCCGCGCGAGAGCTGGGGTGCATTGGAAAATCTCGATCTCTGGATCGTCGATGGATTGCGCTATGCCAGCCACTCCAGCCATTTCAGCATCAACGACGCGCTGTCCTGGATCGAGCGCTTCAAGCCGAAGCGTGCCGTCATCACCAACATGACGGCCGATGTCGACTACGAGGCGATCCGGCAATCGCTGCCCTCAGGCGTGATCCCCGCCTATGACGGCCTGCGGCTGGAGACGCACTGAGCGCACCTGCCAAGCGTAGCGCCGGACGGCCTTGCCGGTATAGGAGCGCACCAGGCTGGACACGTCGCTGTCGAAATTCGCAGCGGCGGTCGAAGTTCTGAAGCCAGGACACGCTCACGCCGAGATCGCCTTCGACGATCCCACCTCGCTCCGCAGCAGGAATTTCTGGATCTTGCCGGTCGAGGTCTTCGGGATCGGTCCGAACACGACGGCCTTCGGCGTCTTGAAGCCACTCATATGCGACCGGCAGAAAGCGATGATGTCGGCCTCGCTCGCGCTCGCGCCGTCCTTCAGTTCGACGAAAGCGCAGGGTACCTCGCCCCATTTCGGATCGGGCTTTGCGACCACGGCCGCGAACAGCACGGCCGGGTGCTTGTAGAGGATGTCCTCGACCTCGACGGAGGAGATGTTCTCGCCGCCGGAGATGATGATGTCCTTGGAGCGGTCCTTGATGATGACGTAGCCATGCGCGTCGAGCACGCCGAGATCGCCGGTGTGGAACCAGCCGCCTTCGAAGGCTTCCTTCGTGGCCTTCTCGTTCTTGAGATAGCCCTTCATCACGATGTTGCCGCGGAACATGACCTCGCCGATAGTCTCGCCGTCGCGCGGGACCGCCTGCATGGTCTGCGGATCGATGACGGTGACGCCTTCCTCGAGCGGGTAGGGCACGCCCTGCCGGCGCTTCATCCGCGCGCGATCGGCGGCGGGAAGCTCGTCCCAGCCGGGCTGCTCGGCGCAAACGGAGGCGGGGCCGTAGACCTCGGTCAACCCGTAGACGTGCGTCAGCTTGATGCCGATGCTTTCAGCGCCTTCCAGCACCGCGACCGGCGGCGCAGCACCTGCGATCAGTCCGACGACGCGGTGCGCCGTGCCGCCCTTCGGTGCATCGGGCGCGTTGATCAGCACGTTGTAGACGATCGGCGCGCCACACATGTGGGTGACACCGTGCGTCTTGATCAGCTCGAAGATTTTCGTCGGCTCGACCTTGCGCAGGCAGACATTGATGCCGGCGGCGGCCGCCATGGTCCACGGGAAGCACCAGCCGTTGCAATGGAACATCGGCAGGGTCCAGAGATAGACCGGGTGTTGGCCGAGATTACCGGCGAGGATGTTGCTGACGGCGTTGAGATAGGCGCCGCGGTGATGGGTGACCACGCCCTTGGGGTTGCCTGTCGTGCCCGAGGTGTAGCTCAGCGCGATCGCGTCCCATTCGTCCTTCGGCGGAAGCGCCGCGAAATCCGGATCGCCCTGCGCAACGGCGGCCTCGTACTCGATCTCGCCGATGCGCTTGCCGCCCTTGAAGGAGGCGTCGTCGACGTCGACCACGAACGGCTTCGGCCCATTCATTTGCGCGAGAGCATCGCTGATGACGCCCGAAAACTCCGGGTCGACCAGGATGATCTTGGCACCGCCATGCTCGAGCTGGAATGCGATGGAGGGCGCATCAAGGCGGATGTTGAGCGCGTTCAGCACGGCGCCCGTCATCGGCACTGCGAAGTGCGCTTCGTTCATCGCTGGAATGTTCGGCAGCATCGCCGCCACGGTGTCGCCGACGCCGATGCCCTTGCCGGCAAGCCAGGATGCGAAGCGCCTGCAGCGCTCATGCGTCTCGCGCCAGGTGAAGCTGCGCCCCTCGTAGACCGCGCTGACGTGATCGGGATAGACCGCAGCGCTGCGTGCCAGGAAGCTCAACGGGCTCAGCGGCACGTAGTTGGCGGGCGTCTTGTCGAGTCCGATATTGTACTGGTTCTGCCCCTCACTCATCGACGCTCTCCTTCACGCGCAGCCCTACAGGAATCCAATCGAAATCCAGGGAAAGACCGCGACGATAATTAATCCCACGAGTAGCGCCAGCAGATAGCCCCAGATCGGCCTGATGCCTTCGGCCGGGTCGACGCGTCCGATGGCGCAGGCGGCATAATAGCCCACGCCGAACGGCGGGGCGAATAGCCCGATACCCATCGCCAAAATGATGATCATGGCGTAGTGCACCTCGTGGACCCCGACGAGGCGCGCGATCGGAAACAGCAGCGGCCCGAACAGCACGATCGCCGGAATGCCCTCCAGCACGCTGCCGAGGATCACAAAGGCCAGGATCGAGACCGCGATAAAGGTCGCCGAGCCGCCGGGCAGGCCGGTCATGGAGGCCGCCAGCGCCCGCGAAAAGCCGGATTGGGTCAGCCCCCAGGCCATGCCGGTCGCCGTGCCGATGATGAGCAGGATGGCACCGGACAGGCAGGCGGTTTCGATCAGCATCGGCAATAGCCGCCGCCAGTCGAATTGCCGGTAGATCAGAAGCCCGATCAGGAGCGCATAGACGATGCCGATGGTCGACACTTCCGTCGCCGTGGCGATACCTTCGACGACGGCGTAGCGGATCACGAAGGGCAGGGCCAGGGCAGGGATCGCGACCAGGAACGTCCGCGCGATCTCGCGCGCAGTCGCGCGCTGGACGTGGCTGAGGTCCTCGCCGCGGTAGCGCCACCACACCAGCCCCGACAGGGTCAGCGCCAGCACGGCGCCCGGCAGCAGTCCGCCGGTGAACAATGCCGAGATCGAAACGCCGGTCACCGAGCCGATCGTGATCAGCACGAGGCTAGGCGGTATGGTCTCGGTCTGGGCGCCGGTGGCGGCCAGGAGCGCAACGAGATCGCCGGGACGGGCACCGCGCTGCTTCATCTCCGGAAACAGCACCGGCGCGACCGCCGCCATGTCAGCCGCCTTGGCGCCGGAAATACCGGAGACCAGGTACATGGCGCCGACCAGCACGTAATGCAGGCCGCCGCGGACGTGGCCGAGCAGGCTCGCCAGGAACGCCACCATCGCCTTCGCCATGCCGGTCATCTCGATCAGCAGCCCGAGGAACACGAACAGCGGCACCGAGAGCAGGATCAGATGGCTCATGCCCTCGTCCATGCGCCCGACCAGCACCATCAGTGGCGTCCGCGTGGTCAGCGCCAGATACCCGAAGATCGCAAGTCCGAACGCGAATGCGATCGGCACGCCCGCGAACACGCAGAAGCCGACCACGCCGACGAAGAAGATGATCAGGTTGATGTTGCCGAGCGGCTTGAGCAGCGGCTGCGCGAACCAGAACAAGGCGATCAGGACGACGACGGTCGCCGCAGCCGCCAGCAAGGTCTTGAGGTCGCCGACGCGGAGCAGCCGCAGCAGCGCGAACAGCACCATCAGGCAGATGCCCACAGGCAGCGCCGCGGCGCGCCAGGTGTTGGATATCTGGAGCGCCGGCGTGGTGATGAAGCTTTCCTCGTAGGCGTATTCGTAGGCCGGGTGCACGATCAGCAGCAGGAAGGCCAGCGCGGCACAGGTCGCGACCACGTCGAGATAGGCCCAGAGCCTTGGGCCGGCACTGGCGACCAGCGCCGTCATCCGCATGTGCTCGTTGCGGCGGAACGCGACCGCCGAGCCCAGCATCGCCAGCCACAGGAACAGCATCGAGGCCAGCTCGTCCGACCACACCAGCGGCGCATGCAGCACGTAGCGCGAGACCACGCCGGCAAACAGGATCACGACCTCGGCGACGACCAGGATCGCCGCCGGGATCTCGACCAGCCATTTGAGAGCAAGCTCGATGGAACCAAGCACAGGCCGGCGGCGAGGGGGCTCGGCCACCTCGCCGGCCACGGCTGGCGTCATGTCGACATGAGCCATGGCAAGGCCCCTATTGCTTACGCGTTACGACAGCTTGCCGACGGATTTTTCGAGCAGATCCCAGGCCTTCTCGCCATACTTGCCCTTCCACTCGGCGTAGAAGCCAGCCGCGCGCAGCTTGTCGCGGAACGGCCCGACCTCGGGCTGATTGAACAGCAGGCCTTTGCCGGTGAGCTCCTGCTTGACGGTCGCATTGAGCTTCTCGGTGTCCTCGCGCTCCCTAACGGCGGCCGCGTTGACGTTCTTGGCGACGATCGTCTTGATATCGTCCGGCAGCGCCTGCCAGGCACGGCGGTTCATCAGGAACCAGAAGCCGTCCCACATGTGGTTGGTCAGCGAGCAGTACTTCTGGACCTCGAAGAGCTTCGCCGCCGAGATCAGCGCCAGCGGGTTCTCCTGGCCCTCGACGATCTTGGTCTGGAGCGCCGAATAGACCTCGCTGAAATTGATCGAGGCGGGCGAGGCATCGAACGCCTTGAACATCGAGGTCCACAGCGGCGACACCGGCACGCGGATCTTGAAGCCCTTGAAGTCGTCAGGGCCGTTGATCGGCTTGGTCGACGACGTGGTCTGGCGGAAGCCGTTGTCCCAGATCTTCTCCATGACCTCGAGACCGGCCTTGTTGATCTCGCCGCGGACATAGGCGCCAAGCTCGCCGTCCATGGCCTTCCAGACCGTGGGATAATCCGGGAACGCGAAGCCGATGCCGTTGATCGAGGCCGCCGGTACCAGGGTGGCCAGGATCAGGCCGGACAGCGTGAAGAACTCGACGCCGCCGGAGCGCACCTGGCTCAGCATGTCGGTGTCGGAGCCGAGCTGGCTGTTCGGGAAGACTTGCAGGTCGAACCGGCCGTTGGTCTCGGTCTTGATCGCAGCTGCCATCTCACGGGCCCGGGCCACGAACGGATGCGATTCCGGCAGGTTGTTGGCGAACTTGTAGGAGAACTCGGCGGCCTGGGCACGCGCCACATAGGGCGCGCTGACGCCGCCAAAGATGGCGGTCGCGGCGGAGGCCTTGAGAAGCGTGCGTCGGGAAAAGCTCATGGGTCTGCTTCCTCAAAAGGATTGTTCTTGTTGTGAGATGCAAACCTATACGGACGTCAGGTCAGAAGGTCATCTGCGATCTCGCGAGCCCCGCTTATTGCAGCCGGACAACGTCACGGCAATATCGGCTTTCGGCAAATGGGCCGGTTTCAAAAACTGAAAAACAACCCCATGCACAGTAGCCGTCAAGAGCCTGGGTGACGGTCGAGCGCCAGGCCGAAAACGGACCTTGAGCGGAGGTGTCGTGGAAGAAAGTCGGCTTAAATATCTGATCTAATTGTATATATAAATATTCCATAATATACCTTATGCGAAGTCTAGATGGGGGTTCAAGTCAGGTGTCGTTGCCGGCTGCATCCGAGTCATGCGTGCTCTATTCGAGCCTAGCCATGACGAAGAAGGCTCCCGATCGGTCATGCCCTTTCGGGGTTACTTCCGGCGACAAGAAGTTGAGACTGATCGGTGCGACCGTGCCTTCGCGGCCGGTCTCTCGAGCCGCAGTGGCGGTCGACCGGCTGCTCATCGAAACCACACCATCGGTGTGAGCCGTTGGTGATAGCGGGCCATTGAGGGTCAGGCCAGCGAGCGCGCCTTGAGGCGCCCCCCTAGGTGTCTTTTGCAGATGAGCTGGTGCCGGCCCACCTCCACCCCGCTCCGCCCTACCCGGGCGAAGTCCCGCTCGTGCATCTGCCTGCAGCGACGACGCCTGATTGGCGGGTGTCCCAACCTGCTCGCGCCGTTCTGCGTACCGCGAAGGAAAGTTCGCGATTGTGGGCCAGTTCATAGAAACAAGGTTGGGAAAACACGTAAGAGTTGCATCCTTGAGATCGCGCACGACAGGGATCGGCCCATTGCAGCCAGGGGAGAACGAGACATGCGCCGTGATTTGACCATCAAGACCGGCAGCATGGCCGGCACGTCGGACTTCAGGGTGATGGCTCCGATCAAGAAGGGGTTCGTGCCGTCCCTGGACGCCACCACGTACAAGACGCGAGTCAAATACGTGTTGCGGGCACTGAATAGCGGACGCGCCACCGCGTATGAATACGAGCTTGCCCGCGTGCTGTCCGATTCCGTCGACCGCGTCGGTCGCATCCACTCCGTGGGCATCGCCGTGCTCGAACCCGAGGACGACGCCGAGGACGCCGTGGACTATGTGCTGCTGACCGCGACGTTCGACGGCTCGTGGGAAGCCTATGTGCGCGTCATCTGGCAGAAGGCCGCGCGGCTGCTCGATCTCATCTTCTGCAATACCGAGGGTTACGTACTCGGCTACGAGAACACTTACGAAAACTGGGGGATCTGGCTCAAGAGCAGGCAGAGCGAAGCGTATTTCCTCTATGCCACCCCCGACCTGACCGTGGATGACACGCGCTTCCTGCGGATGGAGGAGCGGGTCTATCGGCGCGCCTCGGGCGCCGATGCCGATCGGATCGTCACGCGGATCAGGGTTCCATCACCGGAAGAAATTGCACGACGCTCGATATTCGCGGTCGATGGCCAGATCGGCGTCGATCCGACCAATGCCGGTTTCAGCGAACCGCTCACCCTCGCAGCCGCCGGCCGGCCTCCGTTTCACCACGGCATACTCGCGCTGGCGGGGCTCTACCACCTGGCCGACTTCTATCCGCCGGAGACGCATGACGGGGTGGTTCTGCATCGGGCCGCCCACGAGCTGCTGCCGGAATTCGTCACCATGATCAACGACCCTACCTACGCGGAAGGCGTCAAGCGCGCCCGTCGGCGCTATGAAGAGGCCCTGCTCTGGTTGATGATCCCGCCCGACGTGGCGCCGGTGCGGCGCAACCTGCCGCTCGCCCTGCCGACCGATCCACCACTGCAGGATCGCGGCAACGTGCAAGGCGGGATTCTGACCGCCTACCCCGCTTCGGATCACGGCTGCCTGCTGCTGTTGCAGTTCGCCAATCCGGCCGCACTGGCTGCGTTTCTCGACGTCCTGCAGGTGACGGTGACGTCCGAAGCCGACGCTCTGACGCCGGGGCAGATCGTCACCAACATCGCATTCACGGTCGAGGGGCTGCGGCAAGCCGGATTGACCGACGCAGAGGTGCGCACACTACCGGAAGAGTTTTTGCAGGGCATGGAAAGACGCGCCGGCCTGCTCGGCGACGTGCGCTGGAATCATCCCCAGCGCTGGCGCCTTCCGGCGAGCAACTGGGCGCTCGGCATCGACGCGCCGAACCTGCGCGACGACGATCCCGCGCCGCGCATCAGCATGAGTTCGGTCCATGCCGTCCTTCAGCTTCGCCTGCTGACCAAGGACTCGAACAAGGACCCGCAGGCGACGGAAGATGCGAGAAAACCGTTGATGGCCGAAATGAGCCGCCTGGTCGAGGTGGATCCGGGCGTCAGGCCGCTCTCGATTCAGTGGATGCAGCGTCAGCGCGATGGGTCCTCCGAGAACATGAAGGACCATTTCGGTTTCGCCGACGGCAGTTCGAATCCGGTGCTGAACGAGAGCCAGGCCGGCAAGAGCTATTCCAATCAGGTGCATCTCGGCGAGATTCTGTGCGGCTATCCGAACCTCGCCGACGAGACGGCACCCCTCGCCGACGCGACCAATCGGGTTCACGCGATGCTCCGCGACGGCAGCTTCATGGCGCTGCGCAAGCTGCGACAGGATGTCGAGCAGCTCGATGACGTCCTGTCCCGCGCCACGGAGCAGGCAACCAAGGCGGCCGGCCCGAACGCACCTGCGCTGACGCGCGCGATGCTGATGGCCAAGATGATGGGACGCTGGCCGACCGGCCATCCCCAGGCCGGCCAACCCCTGACCCCTACTCCGCCCCCCGGCCCGCAGTACAACGACTTTAACTACGACGCAGATGCGCAGGCCCAATTGTGCCCGTTTCACGCGCACATACGGCGCGCCAATCCGCGCGTCCCGATCACCAAGGCGGATGCCGGCGCCCGGCCCCCTCGGATCGTCAGGCGCGGCATGTCTTACGGTCCGCCCGTCAACCGTGACGACCCGCAAGCCGCCAAAACCGCCCTGCAACAAGAGCGTGGCCTGGTTTTCATGGCCTACAATGCCAGCCTCGGCGAGCAGTTCGAGGTGGTGCAGAGCTGGCTCGCCGGCGGCAACAGTTCGGGATCCTCCTCCGCGGAAAGCGATCCCTTCCTCGGGCTCGCCGAACCCGGCCGGCTTCGACATTTCCGTTTCGAGCATGGCGGCCAGACCGTTCGCGTGGCGCTCGACGGATCGGACCGGCTCCATGACGAACCGCGTCCGTTCGTGCGTCTGGAATGGGGCGCGTATTTCTTTGCGCCATCGAAGAAGGCGCTTGCCGATCTGCAGCAATGGGCGGCGAGCCAGGGGCGCAAACCGCCGGTGACGTGGAGCGCGGATGACGGCGAAAAGGAGATCGCGCGTCTGCGCCTGATCGAGAGCCGGCAGGGCGAAGCCGCGGCGATGGCCGCGTGGAAGACGGCGCTCGAAGATCCGGATTCAGCCTCGCATTTTGTCAACGCATCGATCTGGGCTGCGATCCGCGAGCGCCACGGCGGCGTGCTCCGCACACCCTTCGGGGTCTTGGTGGCCGACCGGGACATGGTCTATCAGGTCTTTGCCGATTCCGGCTCCAAGCTGACCATCACCGGCTACCTCCCCCGCATGCGGCGGTCGTTCGGCATCCTCTATCTTGGCCGAGACGCCGGACAGGAAGATCAGGCCTACGAGCAGGAATCCGCGGCTTGCAACGCTGCGATCATGGCCCTCGACCAACCCGCCGCATTCGAGCTGGCGCGAATGGTCACACAGAAGGTGCTGGGCTTCATGGTCAAGGAGACGATTGGTTATGCCGCCGCCGACGGCGAAGCGAGCTGGGAACTGACGGTCGACGTACACGAATTGGTCGATCCGCTGCTGGGCGTCTTCTGCGAAGAATGGTTTGGATTGAGCGAGGACGGCGGCTACTTCCGCCGCGCCGGCTACCGCTGGGACTGGAAGCCGGGCGAGCCGCCCGGCTATCCCGGGCATTTCTTGTCGCCTTCGCGCTACATCTTCCAACCCCATCCAAACAAGGAAGTGGAGGCAGCCGGCTCTGCACATGGCACAGCCGTACGCAGCGCCATGACCGATTTCCTCACCAAGTTCAAGCAAACGATCACCGCACCCGTCACGCGTGCTGTGCTCAATTCTCCACGGGCTGCGGGTGACATTCCGTTCGTGGCGCGCACGATCGCCGGCGCCATGATGGGCTTCATTCCGACTGTCGACGGCAACATGCGCAGGATATTGAATGAATGGCTGCGCGAAGGAACCCTGTGGGCGTTGCGCGCGCGCTATGCCGGCACAGTGGCAAAGGACTATACCGACGCCCTCAACCGGTTGAGAGACGACTTCATCCCGGCCATGCAACTGCGCGCGGTGCCCGAATTGATTTGGCGGACAGCCGTCGCTGCGTACACTTTGGGAAAGGACAAGCACGAGGTCTTGGTCAGGCCAGGCGACATCATCGTCGCCGGCGCAGTCTCCGCCACCCAGCAAAACCTAGTCGAAGGCCGCCAGGACATCTATCACGCGTTCGGCGGCAACCGCAGGGTCGCGGGCCATCCCACGCATTCCTGTCCCGGAGCCGATCCGGCGCTGGCCGTGATGCTGGGTTTCTTCAGCGCGCTGGTGGAGACGCCGCTGCCGTTGCGTGCCGGCCCCGCTCCGCTGACCCTGTGTTTGGATGGAAGGGTGCCGAAGCAGCCCGGCTCTCCCTCACCCTCCCCCTCGGGACCATAATGCAGGTTGTGCAGCTCAAGGAAGAACACGGTATCGGCTAAAGCGCGATGAGATTGGGATGAATCGTCATCGCGCTTTAGGTTATTGTTTAAGCATGATCTTTCCGGAAAACCGCTTCACACTTTTCCGGATCAGGCTTTAACGGGCGCGCCGACGACGGATCGGAGCGCCTGTTCCGCGTGCCAGTGCATGCCAAGCTCGTGCAGTTTCGCACCGGCTTCCGTCGCTGCCTGATGGGCCGCCTCGTCCTGTCCCTTCCGCGCGAGAAGTTCACCACGCGTGGCCAGATTGAGAGCCGCGTCGCGCTGTGACCCGCGCCAGCCTGCCGAGGTTTCAGCCCGCTGTAGCCAGCGCCGGCTTAGTCCGAAATCCTCGCGAGCGGCTGCGAGTCTCGCCAGCGAGCGGCACGCCGCCGCCTCGCCCAGCCGCTCGCCCTCGCGCGCGCGGCCCAGGACGTAGGCGGCGTACCGCCGTGCAGTCTCGACATCGCCTTCGGTGGCCGCCGCCTCGACCAGCCAGCTATATTGAACCGACGTGTAGAAGTGGAAGTTTCGTCTTTCCATCCATTGCGCGGCGTTCCGCAACTGCTGCAAGCCATCGACATCGCCGGTCGCCGACCAGCGGGCAAAACCGGACGCGGCGCGGCATGCCGCGAGCATCAGCAAGCTGCGCATGTTTTCCGCGACACGCGCGCCTTCGACGGCCAGTCGCTCCGCCTCCTGCCAGCGGCCTTGCCAGACCAGCGCAACCGAGACCCAATTGCGGACCGAACTGACGACCGGATGGGTCGAGCCTTCGACCAGGCTCATCGCTTCGTTGAAACAGTCGTGGGCGCCGTCGAAATCACCGCGATCGGCCAGGACGCTGCCCTTGCAGGACAACGCGTAGGCCGAGCCGATGGCGATGGCGCCATGCCGGCGGCTGCTTTGCCGCTTGGTCGAGATTGCAGCGTCGATCAAGTCGGTGGCTTCGTCGTATTGGCAGCTTGCGGCGAGAATTGGGCCCAGCACAGCTTCGATCTGGGCGATCAGGCGGAGATCACCGATCTGGCGCGCCAATTCCAGTGCTTTCCGGGTGTGTGTCACCCCCTCCCGAAAGCGCCCGAACCCATAGCACATGAAGCCAAGCCATTCATATGAACTGGCCATAGCGCTGACGTCGCCGAGCGAGGAAGCGATCGCGACCGCCCGCTCGAACACGGTGATGTCGTCGCTCAGCGATAGCGGGTCGAATATGTTGACCATGCCCAGTTTATTGGCGAGCAGGCACCAGCGCAGGGATTGCTCGCGCGAGCGATCCTGCACGCGATCCAGCGATTCCATGGCAACCTGATACTGGACACGGGCACGGTCCAGCGCGAACGCAGCCATGGCCTTGTCGCCGGCGCGTTCGGCATAGTGGGCCGCGCTCTCCCAATGACCTGCGCCGCGCGAATGGTAAGCCAGGGCTTCCAGAGTATCTTCGCGGTCGGCCTGCTCGGATCGTGCCAACAGCGTGGCTTCGATACGCTCGTGCAACGCCCGACGCTCGTACAAGCCGATGGTGTCGTACACCGCGTCCCGCGTGATGCCATGCTTGAAACGAAGGACATCACCCGCCGGATCGGCATAGAGAAAATCCGTATCGGCCAATGCCCGCACCGTCGCCGGGTCGGGCTCGTGGCCGCAGGCTGCAACCAGCAAGCCGTTCGGCACCGTGTTTCCGATCACCGCTGCGGCGCGTACGACGTTCGCTTCGTCAGGCGGCAGACGCGCGAGGCGCGAGGCGACCAGCGTTGCGATCCATCCGCCCTGCTTGCTGCGCAGTTCGAACGAGGCAGGATCGTTGGCGGCGATGGAATGGCACAGTTCCTCAATGAACAGCGGCACCCCGCCGGCATAGGTGTGAACGCGGGCCACCAGGAAAGGATCGGCCTGTGGTACCCAGCGCCGAACCGCGAGGTCGGTTTCCGGCCCCTGAAACGGCTCCAGCAGCATGTGCGGTGCGCCGGAAATCCACTCGGTGCCGTCGTCGCGCGGCCGGCTGGCAAGGATGACGCGCGGTCCATGGGGCAATTGCAGGAGTGCCTCCAGCAACCGCCGGCTCGCGTCGTCGGACCATTGCCAGTCGTCGATCACCAGCACCAGCGCGCCTTGCGCAGACAAGGCCGTAAAGAACGCAAGGAGATCACCGACCACGCCATCGACGGTCATCCGGCCGCCGCGTGCATCGGCGCCGGTTGACGCCAGCCCGAGGATCGTTTCTGCACGCGGACCGAGCTGGGCGGCCCATGGCTGCAGCGCGGCGCGGGCCGTCTCGCTGGCCTCGGCGACAGATGCGTCCGGTCGTATGCCCAGGCAGCCGCGCAACATCTGCAGGAACGGTTGCAGGACCTCGGCACCGACATAACTCTCGCAACTGCCCCGCAGCAACTTGAACTGATCGGTACCAACGTGGCGCAGCACTTCTTCCAGCAGGCGCGTCTTGCCGAGCCCGGGACCGCCGACGACGAGCGCGCAACGTTGCGCGGCCTGCTCTGTCTCGCCGAGAAAGCCTGTCAGAAAGCGGAATACCTCGCTGCGGCCGATGAAGGGCGTCAAGCCGCGGCGAGACGTTGCCTCAAATCGCCGGGTCGCCGTGCTTCGTCTCAGCACCACCCGCGCTTGCGGCATTCCGGACGCCGCACCCGATGTTTGCAGGTAGCTGCCGAGCTCGAAGAAATTCGCATGCGGCCCAAGGGCATCAATGCTGGCGAGGATCTGCCCGGGAG
>JAEYRD010000190.1 GCA_023435725.1 Pseudomonadota bacterium
CGTGCGCTGCTTCGGCTTGCCCAGAGCCATGCCGACGGCGGCGGGCAGCGAGTAGCCGAGGCCACCGCTTGCCATGGTGTAGAAACTGTCCTGGCCGCGCATCGGCATGAACTTCTGCATCGCCGGCCGGTGCGAGGGCGCCTCCTCGACCAGCGATGCGCCGTCCGGCATCGCCTGCGACAGCGAGTGCAGCAGGAATTCCACCGGCAGCGGGTCGGCCGCTTGCGGCGCCGGTGGCAGCGTACGGCCCTTTGGCGTGGCGCGTTTGCTCTCCGGCAGGAGGTCGAGCAGAAGGCCAAGTGCCGGCCTCATGGTGGCGATGATGCTGCTGCCGACCGGGGTGACTGCGGCCGCATCCGGATCGTCCGTGATCTGGAAGATGGTCGCACCGCCGTCAAAGATCGCGGCGTGGCCCTCGACATGGAAAGTGAACACCGGTGCGCCGATGACGACGACGAGATCGTGCTCGCGCAACGCGTCGGACAATTGTGCCGGCGAGGCATGCAGGAAGCCGGCAAATTGCGGGTGACGCTCCGGGAATGAGCAGCGCGCGGAGAACGGGCTGACCCAGACGCTCGCCTTGGCCTTCTCGGCGACACGCACCATCAGATCGACTGCGCCGGCGCGGTCGACGCCGGGACCGACGACGAGGGCGGGGTGTTTTGCAGAGCCGAGCGCCGCGACCAGCGCTTTCATCGGCTCAAGCTCTGGGCCGATCTCGCGGCTGACCTTGCGCGCTTCGACCGGCACTGCGGCATGCGCCCAGTCGTCGATCGGGATCGACACGAAGGTCGGCCCGCAGGGCGGCTGCATCGCGGTGTAATAGGCCCGTGCGATCGCGGCCGGAACGTCCTCGGGCCGCGCCGGCTCCACGCTGTATTTGACGTAAGGCCGCGGAAACTCAGAGGCGCGCTCGGCATAGAGGAATGCCTGCAACGGCAGGATCGAGCGAGCCTGCTGGCCCGCGGTGATCACGAGCGGTGTCTGGTTGCGATGCGCGGTGTAGATGTTGCCGAGCGCGTTGCCGACGCCGGCGGCCGAATGCAGATTGACGAAGCCGGCATTGCGCGTCGCCTGGGCGTAGCCATCGGCCATCCCGACGGCGCTCGCTTCCTGCAGCGCCAGCACGTAGTCGATGTCGTCGGGCCAGTCGCTCAGGAACGGCAGCTCGGTCGAGCCGGGATTGCCGAACACCTTGTCAATGCCGAAGGATCGGAGCAGGTCTATGGTCGCCTGCTTGACGGTGACGGACTTGCTGCCGGTCTTGCCGTTCTTTGCCATGGTTTCCGTCCCCTAGTTATTTATCGAAGTAGTCGCCCCGCCATCATTGCGAGCGAAGCGAAGCAATCCAGGCTGCCGCCGTGGTGACAGTCTGGATTGCTTCGTCGCTCCGCTCCTCGCAATGACGAGGAGAGAGCATCACCACACCGCTGTGCCCTTCATCGTTGGCTGCCCTTCCGCGTTCGCGGTCCACAGCTCCATGCCCGCCTCGGTCTCGTTGGCGTTGATGGAGAACTCCGTGCCCTCGAACAGCGGCTGCAAGCCGCGATAGGTGAACTTCTTCGGGGCCTTGCCGCTGCGCAGTTTCGCGGCCATCTCGATGATGAACGCCGCCTGCAGTGGTCCGTGGAAGATCAGGCCCGGATAACCTTCGACCTTGGTCACGTAGTCGCGGTCGTAGTGGATGCGATGGCCGTTGAACGTCAGCGCCGAATAGCGGAACAGCAGGACCGGATCGGAGACATGGGTCTCGCGATGCTGCGCCTTCGGCGGCGGGGGCGGGGCCTTCGCCGTCGCAGGCGCGCTGCTCGTCATCTCGCGATAGACGATGTCCTGCCGCTCGCGGATGGCGACGCCGCGCGGCGAGGAGATGCTGTGCTCGACCGAAACGAAGCAGAGTGTGCCGGTCGAGCCGGTCTTCACCTGAACGTCGGCGATGCGCGAGGTTCGCGTCGATTCATCGCCGACGCGAAGCGGCTGCAGGAACTCGATCTCGCCGCCGGCCCACATCCGGCGCGGCAGCAGCACCGGCGGCAGGAATCCGCCGCGGGTCGGATGGCCGTCGGGTCCGAGCATCGACATCGGAAACACCGGCTGAGCCAAGCACCAGTGCACCGTGAACGGCGCGGCATCGCCCGTTTTGGGTTCGCCGACCTCCTGGAACAGCGTCGCGCGCAAGCCCTTGACGAGCTGCGCGGTGACGGTGTCGGTCGCCTCCTGGCTGCGGCCGATCCATTGCCGCAAGTGATCGATGTCGAGCTTCTCGGTCATGACGCCTCGCTCTCTTGTTTCTTGAGCTTACTTCTTGGATTGGGGACGTTCGCCGATGCCGGGCACCGCGCCGTATGAGCGCGTCTCGCCGACGATGATCGGCGCCGGCGCAGGATAGCTGACGCGCCCGTTGGGCGTGTCGACCTCGATGCGGCGAAGATGCGGATGGTTGGTGAGGTCGGCCATGGTGTTGACCTCGGCAAAGGCGATGTCGGCCTCGGACAGGCGCTTGAGCAACTCGTCGCGCGTCATCCTGCCGAAGCTGTCGGCGACCGTCTTGTCGGTGAAGTCGCGGTTGCGCACGCGCTCGACCATGTTGGCGACGCGCGGATCGGCGGGCAGGTCCGGCTGGTCCAGCACCTTCGTGCAGAGCGTCTTCCACTCGCGCTCGCTCTGGATCGAGATCAGGATGTCCTTGCCGTCCTTCGAGGTGAACACGCCATAGGGCGCGATCGAGGGATGGCGGAGGCCCATGCGCTTGGGCGGATTGCCGGCTTCGGAGTTGAGCAGCGGCACAGTGCACCAGTCCGCCATCACGTCGAACATGGAGATGCGGATGTCGGCGCCCTTGCCGGTGCGGCCCCGCGCGATCAACGCCTCCAGGATCGCCGCATGCGCGGTCGCCCCGGTCGCGACATCGACGATGGACATGCCGACGCGCGAGGCGCCATCGGGGTTGCCGGTGATCGAGGCCAGCCCGCTCTCGGCCTGAATCAGGAGGTCGTAGGCCTTGCGATGCGCATAGGGGCCCTCGTCGCCGTAGCCGGTGATGGTGCAGGAGATCAGCTTCGGATAGTCCTTCAGCAGCCGCTCGCGCGAGAAGCCGAGCTTGTCCATCGAGCCCGGCTTGAGGTTCTGGATCAGCACGTCGGCGCTCGCGATCAGCTTCTCGAGTTCGGCGCAGCCCTCCTTGGTGGCGAGATCGACCACGGCCGATTGCTTGCCGCGGTTGAGCCAGACGAAATAGCTGCTCTGGCCCTTGGCCGCCGCGTCGTAGCCGCGGGCGAAATCGCCTTCGGGCCGCTCGATCTTGATCACCTCCGCACCAGCATCCGCCAGGCGGGACGAGCAGAACGGCGCCGCGACCGCCTGCTCGACCGCAATCACCCTGATCCCGTCAAGTGCTCCCATGGCGCAGCCTCAATACGAGCGCGGCATGCCGAGCACATGCTCGGCGACGAAGGACAGCACGAGGTTGGTCGAGATCGGCGCCACCTGGTACAGCCGCGTCTCGCGGAACTTGCGCTCGACGTCGTATTCCTCGGCGAAGCCGAAGCCGCCATGGGTCTGGATGCAGGCGTTGGCGGCCTCCCAGGACGCATCCGCCGCCAGCATCTTGGCCATGTTCGCTTCCGCACCGCAGTCGAGCCCGGCCTCGTATTTGCGCGTCGCCTCCTTCACCATCAATTCGGCCGCGCGCATCGAGGCGTAAGCCTTGGCGATCGGGAACTGGATGCCCTGGTTCTGGCCGATCGGCCGGCCGAACACCGCGCGCTCCTTGGCGTAGTTCGTGGCCTTCGCGATGAACCATTTCGCATCGCCGACGCATTCGGCTGCGATCAGGATGCGTTCGGCGTTCATGCCCGAGAGGATGTAGCGGAACCCCTTGCCTTCCTCGCCGATCAGGTTCTCCGCCGGCACCTTCATGTCGGTAAAGAACACTTCGGTGGTGGCGTGGTTCATCATGGTGCGGATCGGGCGGATCTCCAGGCCCTTGCCCTTCGCCTCCCGCATGTCGACGATGAACACGGAAAGCCCGTCGGTGCGCTTCTTGACCTGCTCCTTCGGCGTGGTGCGCGCCAGCAGGACCATCAGGTCGGAATGCTCGGCGCGGCTGGTCCAGATCTTCTGGCCGTTGACGATGTAGCTGTCGTTGCCTTCCTTGCGGGCAAAGGTCTTCAGCGAGGAAGTGTCGGTGCCGCTGGTCGGCTCGGTGACGCCGAAGGCCTGCAGCCGCAATTCGCCGCTCGCGATCTTCGGCAGGTATTTTGCTTTCTGCTCGTCGCTGCCGTGCCGCAGCACCGTGCCCATCGTGTACATCTGGGCATGGCAGCCGCCACCGTTGCAGCCCGCGCGCTGGATCTCTTCGAGGATCGCGGCCGCAGCGGAGAGCTTCAGGCCCGCGCCGCCATATTCCTCGGGGATCAGCACCGAGAGATAACCCGCCTGCGTCAGCGCATCGACGAAGGCCTTGGGATAGGCCATCTCGCGATCGAGCTTGCGCCAGTATTCGCCGGGAAACTGCGCGCAGAGCTTGGCGACCGCTTCGCGGATGTCGGCGTGATCTTCGGTGTGGTGTTCTTGACTCATGGCGTTTCCTGTTCGTAGCGGCAGTTAAGATAACGCCGGCCAATCCCCTGGCGTTGTGAAAACAATGCCAGCCCCCTATGCTCATTTGCTATAGCGTATGGAGTAGCCTTCCAGGATTGGCAAGCATGGATTTCCGGCAGCTCAGGACCTTCAGTTGCGTGGCGGAGCTCGGCAGCCTGTCCAAGGCCTCCGACACGTTGCGCGTGGCGCAGCCGGCGCTCAGCCGCCAGATCAAGCTGCTGGAACACGAGCTGCGCACGGAGCTGTTCACCCGCAACGGCCGCGGCATGGTGCTGACGGAGGCCGGCCGTCTTTTGCTGGCGCGCACCTCCGGCATCGTGCGGCAGATCGACCAGATCCGCGACGATATCCAGTCGGCCAAGGGACCGCCGTCCGGCCAGGTCGTGCTCGGCCTGGTTCCGACCGTGAGCTGTGTGCTGTCGGCGCGCTTTGCGCGGCGCTGCGTCGAAAATTTTCCGGGCATCTCGCTGCGTATCGTCGAGAGCTACAGCGGCCATCTCGTCGAGTGGCTGCATCGTGGCGAGATGGATCTTGCCATCCTCTACGGCCGCTCGGCCGATTTGCATCTCAACGTGCAGAGTCTCGGCCGTGACAACATCGTCGCAGTGGGCCCGCGCGGCTGCGGACTCGCGCGCAAGAAGAGCGTCGACATCGGCTGGCTGCTGCGGCAGCGGCTGGTGCTGCCCAGTCATTCGCACGGTCTCCGTGCGCTGATCGAGCACGCGGCCGCCCAACGCAAGATCAAGCTCAACGTCCAGCTCGAGGCGGATTCGTTCCGCGTGCTGACGAGCCTGGTCGAGGAGGGGCTCGGTTTCGCGCTGCTGCCGCCATCGTCGGTCCACGGCGAAGTCGCGGACGGGCGGCTGGAAACCACGGCTGTTTCGAAGCCGATGACGCGCGAGCTCATTTTCGCTTCTCCGATCGACCGTCCGGCCTCGACGGCTTCGCTCGCCGTCACGGCGCTCCTGCGCGACGAGGTCGCGGCCTGCCGCAAGGAAGGCTTGTGGGACATCAGGCTGGCCTGACGGCTGGCGCTGAATTCTCATCGAGATTTAGGACACAAGCGTGCGGCCGGCCCTTCGCATATTGAGCGAGCTGTCATGCCGGAATTTTATAGCTGGGGAGGGTGCCGATGACCCGTCACCGCGAGTGTGATACTCATGTGTATCCAGGAGCTCGTCATTGCGAGCGCAGCGAAGCAATCCAGCAATTGCTCCGCGGTGGCAGTCTGTATTGCTTCGCTGCGCTCGCAATGACGGAGGATAGAGCCTACCCCGGAATCCTTACCGGCAGCGATTCATATCCCTTGATGAAGCTCGAATAGATCCGCTTCGGCTCGCCAACAACCTCGATCCGGTCAAACCGCTTCAGCATCTCTTCCCAGACGATCCGGAGCTGCAACTCGGCGAGGCGCATGCCGACGCAGCGGTGGATGCCGAAGCCGAAGGAGAGGTGGGTGCGCGGGCGCGGGCGGTCGATGATGAAGTCGTTCGGCTTCTCGAACATCTCCTCGTCGCGGTTGCCCGAGACGTACCACATTACGACGCCGTCGCCCTTCCTGATGTGCTTGCCGCCGATCTCGGTGTCCTGGAGCGCGGTCCGCCGCATATGTGCCAGCGGCGTCTGCCAGCGGATCACCTCGGGGACCATGGAATCGATCAGCGCCGGATTCTTCCGCAGCATCTCGTACTGGTCCGGGTTCTCGTTCAGCGCCAGCACCGAACCGGTCATGGTGTTGCGCGTGGTGTCGTTGCCGCCGACGATGAGCAGGATGATGTTGCCCATGAGGTTGTCGGGGTCCATGAAGCGGGTCGCATCGTTATGGGCCATCAGCGACAGCAGGTCGTTGCGTGGCGCGGAGTTGACGCGCTCGTTCCAGAGCTTCGACATATAGGCGTAGCACTCGTCCATCTCGCGGCGGCGCTCTTCGGCCGATGCGACGATGCCGCTCTTGGGCAGCGCGGTCGAGACGTCCGACCAGCGCGTCAGCTTGCGCCGCTCCTCCCAGGGGAAGTCGAACAGGGTCGCGAGCATCTGCGTCGTCAGCTCGATCGAGACGCGCTCGACGAAGTTGAAGGTCTCGTTGCGGGGCAGATTGTCGAGCACGGTCTGCGAGCGCTGGCGGATCAGCTTGGCCAGCTCGTCCAGATGCGCAGGCGTGAACATCGGCGACACCGTCTTGCGCTGCGCCGAATGACGCGGCTGGTCCATGGCGATGAAGCTCGGCCAGTCATAGCCTTCCGGCACGTCGCGGATCGAGATGCCGCCGAGAGTCGAGTCGGAGGAGAAGATGCCGTGGTTGGTGTCGACATGCATGATGTCGTTGTACTTCACCACCGACCAGTAGGGCTCGATCGGCGCGTTGGTGCAGTAGTGCACCGGCTCTTCCTTGCGAAGTCGCTCGAACCACGGCCACAAGGTGTCGTCCTGGAACAGCCTGGGCGCGCCGGGGTGGAATTGCGCCAGCGGCGTCGCATAGGCCTCTTCACGGGCCCTGCGCATGCGTTCGGCCTTGTCCACTTTAACCGGCGTATGGACGTTCATGGTGGTGGCTCCAGTGTTTTGTTCTTTGCCTCTCCCTGCAAGCGGGGCGAGGCAGTTCTCACGCTTCACGCTGCAATCTTGACCGGCAGCGTTTCCAGACCCTTTACGAAACTCGAATAGACCCGCTTGGGCTCGCCGACCACGTCGATATGGTCGAATCGCTTCAGGATCTCTTCCCAGATAATCTTGAGCTGGAGTTCGGCAAGCCGCAAGCCGACGCAGCGATGGATGCCGAAGCCGAAGGAGAGATGCGTGCGCGGGCGGGCGCGGTCGATGATGAAATCGTACGGCTGCTCGATCGCCTCCTCGTCGCGATTGCCCGAGACGTACCACATCACGACCTTGTCACCTTTCTTGATCTGCTTGCCCCGGAACTCGAAGTCGGACAGCGCCGTGCGCCTCATATGCGCCAGCGGCGTCTGCCAGCGGATCACTTCCGGCACGAAGCTGTCCAGCAGCGCGGGATTTTCGCGCAGCTTCCGATACTGATCCGGATGCTGGCTCAGCGCGTAGATCGATCCTGACATGGTGTTGCGGGTGGTGTCATTGCCGCCAACGATCAAAAGGACGAGATTGCCGAGGAAGTTCTTGGCATCCATGTCGCGCGTCGCAGCGCCATGCGCCATCATGGAGAGCAGGTCGCTCTTCGGCGGCTGCTCGATGCGCTCCCTCCAGAGGCGAGCGAAGTAGGCCGCGCATTCTGCGAGCTCGGCCATTCGCTCGTCGTCGGTGGCAACAAGGCCGTCGGGCCCGGGAATGGTGGTCGCGATATCCGACCAGCGCGTCAGCTTGCGGCGGTCCTCCCAGGGAAAATCGAACAGCACTGCAAGCATCTGCGTGGTGAGCTCGATCGAGACGCGGTCGACCCAGTCGAACACCTCGCCGCGCGGCAAATTGTCGAGGCACTCGGCCGACCGCTTGCGGATGTTGAGTGCGAGATTGTCCAGATGCGTCGGCGTGAACATCGGTGCTACGGTCTTGCGCTGCGCGGCGTGGCGCGGCGGGTCCATCGAGATGAAGCTTTCGCGGCGCAGATCCGGGTCGACGTCGCGGATGGTGATGCCGCCGAGCGAGGAAGCCGAGGAGAACACCGAATGATTGGTCTCGATCTCCATGATGTCGTTGTAGCGCGTCACCGACCAGTACGGCCCGAACATCGAGTCCTTGCAGTAATGCACGGGATCTTCCCGGCGCAGGCGATCGAAATAGGGCCAGAACGTATCGGTCCTGAACAATTCGGGATCGCCCGGATTGAATTGCTCCAGCGGCAGTGACGATGCGCGCGCGCGCAAGGCGTCGAGCTTTTCCGCGCTCTCGATGGTCCCATGCATGACCGTTCTCCCTGGCGTGAACCGCGCGTTCTCATTGAATTCTGTGCTGCGGTATTTGATTTGCAATTACAGCCGGTTGTTTGCGTCGGAGCAAGGGAGAGTTTTGCCACATCCAACCTTCGCGAGAGCGCCGGACGGTCGTCATGCTCGCGTGCCAACGTGATCGCGCGCACGCCATTTGGCGGGGAATCGTGCGAGAAATCGATCGGAATCGGGGGTAAATCGAACCCGGCCATCTTAGGGTTCGACTAACCTCTGATCTATAGTTTGATCGCAACAGGCCAGCACCCCGAGGTTGCCGCCGTGAACGACTTGCAATGGGCCCCCGTCGGGCCGCCCCGACCGGTCCCGCCGCCGCTGCCGCCCACGCGGGTCGATTTCACAGGCAACCGCTCCGAGTTCCGCAAAATGGTCACCAAGGGCGCCATGCTCGAACTGGTGACCTTCGGCTTCTACCGGTTCTGGCTTGTCACCGACATCCGCCGCCAATTGTGGTCGCACACCGCGATCGACGGCGATGCTGCCGAATACACCGGCCGCGGCAAGGAACTGCTGATCGGCTTCCTGTTCGCGCTCGCGATCCTGGTGCCGATCTATCTCGCTTATTTCCTCGTCGGTATCGAGTTCGAGCGCTGGCAGGGCTTTGCCTCGACGCCGCTCTTCATCAGCTTCTACGCCTTCGGCCAGTTCGCGATTTTTCGCGCGCGACGCTATCGTCTGACCCGCACGGTCTGGCGCGGCGTGCGCTTCTGGATGGACGGATCGGGCTGGGCCTATTCGCTCCGTGCCATGCTCTGGGGCCTGCTGGTTTTCCTGACGCTCGGCCTGGCGCTGCCCTGGCGCGCGGCTTCGCTCGAACGCTACAAGATGCAGCACACCCATTACGGCGATTTGCGTGGTGACTTCGAAGGAGACGGCTGGACGTTCTTCAGGCGCGGCTGGTGGCTGTGGCTCCTGAGCCCGATCGCGCTGGTGATCTTCCCGCTCGCGCCGTTCTTCTATGCCGAGTTCAAGGCACGCGAATGGCGCTGGTGGCTCGACGGCATCCGCATCGGCGGCGTCAGCCTGTCCTCGGAGTTGCCGCACAACGCGTTCTACGGCCTCTATTGGAAAGTGGTCGGCTGGTGGATGCTGCTCTCGATCCTTTTCGGCGCCTATATCGGCGGCGCGATCATGCTCGTCGTCAAACTGAGCGGCCTTCCGGCCGAGCAGGTGTTCGGGCCCGACAATGCCTCCAAGAGCATCCCGATGCTGGTGATGATGGTCATTGGTTATTTCGCCCTGGCCCTTGCCCTCAACATCATCATGCGGGTCTATCTCCAGCGCGATCTCTGGGCCAAGGTGCTGGAAACCGTCGAAGTGCATGACATCGCAGCCGCTGCGGACGTGCGCGGCAGCGGTGAACTCGCCAGCGCGCTCGGCGAAGGCTTTGCCGATGGGCTCGATGTTGCGGGATTCTGAGCCGTGAGTGACGTATCCACGGAAGCTCCTGCGCAGTCCACCAGGCCGGCGATCTTCTTCGACGGCGTGTCGAGCCGCAAGAGGCAGGTGACGCTGACGCTCGGTGACGCGCTCGAGATCCTCGAGGAGGGGGCAACGCCCGTTCGCTGGGCCTATGCCGACATCCGCCGTGCCGACAGCCCGGTCAGCATTTTGCGCCTTGCCTGCATCACCGCGCCGCCGCTGGCGCGGCTCGAAATCCGTGACACTGCGCTGGCCAGTGAGGTGACTACCCGCTGCTCGCGCCTCGACGAGCACCAGACCACACGCCGCGGCATCGCCAAGATCGTCGGCTGGTCGGTGGCCGCCGCCGTCTCCATTGTCTGCGTCGTGCTGTTCGGCGTGCCGCTTGCCGCCGACCGCCTCGCGCCGCTGGTGCCCAAGCCGGTCGAAAGACGCATCGGCGACGCTGCCGAAGTGCAGATGAAAACCATCTTCGGCCGCAGCGTGTGCGAGGACCCCGCGGGCAACGCCGCGTTCACGAAACTCGTCAACCGCCTGCGCGATGCCGCGGGCCTCGACGACGATTCCATGACGGCGGGCGTGATGCCGACCTCGGTGCCGAACGCGTTTGCGCTGCCTGGCGGCAAGGTGTTCGTGCTGAAGGGCCTGCTCGAGAAGGCCGAAAGCCCCGACGAACTCGCCGGTGTCCTCGCCCACGAGCTCGGCCATCTCAAGCATCACGACAACATGCGCGGCCTCATCTACAATGGCGGCACCTCGTTCCTGATCGGGCTGTTGTTCGGCGACGTCACCGGCTCGAGCGCCGTGATCTTCGCCTCGCGCAGCGTGGTCGAAGCCTCCTACTCGCGCGAGGCCGAGACCGCTGCCGACACGTTCGCGATCGAGATCATGCACAAGCTCGGCCGCTCGCCGAAGCCTGCGGCTGAGCTGATGTTCCGCATCACCGGCAAGGAGGGCGGCGGCCTCACGTCGATCCTGGCGAGCCATCCGCTCACCGAAGACCGCCTCGCGCGCATGACGAAGGAAGATCGTCCAGCCAGCGGCCCGCCGCTGCTGACGGAGAAGGAGTGGCAGTCGCTGAAGCTGATTTGCGGCAGCGGGAAGATCTAAGCGTCGTGCCTACCGCGTTCCGTAAGCGCGGTCGCCGGCATCACCGAGGCCCGGGAGAATAAAACCGTTCTCGTCGAGTCCTTCGTCCACCGCCGCCGTCCAGACCGGCACGTCCGGATGCAATCCGCGCAGCCGCTCGAGCCCCTCGGGCGCAGCGATCAGGCAGGCGAGCCGGATATCCTTGGCGCCGCGCTCCTTCAGCCGGTCGATCGCGGCGACGGCCGTGTTGGCGGTCGCGACCACCGAGGTCACCACGATCGCGAGCCGCTCGCCGAGATCGGATGGCGATTTGAAGAAATACTCGACCGCCGCAAAACTGTGTGGCTCGCGATAGAGCCCGATATGCGCGACGCGCGCCGTCGGCACCAGGTCCATCATGCCGTCGACGAAGGTCGTGCCGGCGCGCAGCATCGGCACGAACACCAGCTTCTTGCCCGCGATCTTGGCCGAGTGCATCCGCGCCAGCGGCGTGTCGACGACGACGTCGGTGAGCGGCAGGTCGCGCGTCACCTCGTAGCACAGGAGCATGCCGATCTCCTTGATCAGCTCCCGGAACGATTTCGTCGAGATGGATTTGTCCCGCACCAGGGTCAGCTTGTGCTGCACCAGCGGATGATCGACGATCGTGACGCCTTCCATGATGAACTGCTCCTGAAATCTCCGGCGTCATTGCGAGCGTAGCGAAGCAATCCAGAATCTTTCGGCGGTGGGATGCTGGATTGCTTCGCTGCGCTCGCAATGACGAGCTTGG
>JAEYRD010000226.1 GCA_023435725.1 Pseudomonadota bacterium
AAGGACGGATCACGCTGCAAAAGTTCGTCGAGCTGACCGCGACCAACCATGCGCGGATCTACGGCCTCTATCCGCGCAAGGGCTCGATCGGCGTCGGCTTCGATGCCGACATCGCGCTGTGGGACCCCAAGCTGACGAAGCCGATCCGGCAGGCCGATCTGCACCACGGTTCGGACTACACGCCCTGGGAAGGATTCGACGTCACCGGCTGGCCCGTCACCACCATCGCGCGGGGCCGCGTGGTGTATGAGCACGGCAGGGTCGTCGGCGACAAGGGTGCGGGCGAGGTGCTGAGCCGCGGCAAATCGAGCCTGGTGTGACGGGAGGACGATGCGCGGGGCGCCATTTAGCCCGTTGCGCATAGCTTCCTCGCCGTTGCTGCATCGTTGATCCCTTTTCGCCGGACGCCATTCAGTGTAGCTCTGCGCCCACTTATTAGGCGGCGGGCGCCAATCCTGCCGTCGTAAATCACGCAGGAGGCAGCACGGATGTACCCGAAAGTTCAAATGTTCATCGCCGGCGAGTGGACCGACGGCACGTCCGGCAAGTCGGAGGACATCCTCAACCCCGCGACCGGCCAGCCGATCGGCAAGACCCCGCACGCCTCGAAGGCGGATCTCGACCGCGCGCTGGAAGCTGCCAAGGCCGGCTTCGAAATCTGGCGCAAAACCTCGCCCTTCGATCGCTACAAGCTGATGCGGAAGGCCGCGGACATCATCCGTTCGCGCGCCGCCGAGATCGCGCCTGTGATGACCATGGAGCAGGGTAAGCCGGTCGTGGAAGCCCAGGGCGAGACCATGCTGGCCGGCGACCTCATCGACTGGTTCGCAGAAGAAGCTCGCCGTGCCTATGGCCGCATCGTGCCGCCGCGGATGGGCAACGTCTCCCAGCTCGTGACCAAGGAGCCGGTCGGCCCGGTCGCTGCGTTCACGCCCTGGAATTTCCCGATCAACCAGGCGGTGCGCAAGATCTCGGCCGCACTTGCCGCGGGTTGCTCGATCATCGTCAAGGGACCGGAAGAAACCCCGGCGAGCTGCATGGAGCTGGTGCGCGCCTATGCCGACGCGGGCATTCCCCCCGGCGTCGTCCAGTTGGTGTTCGGCGTGCCGGCTGAGGTGTCGGAATATCTCATTCCGCATCCGATCATCCGCAAGATCAGCTTCACCGGCTCGACCGCGGTCGGCAAGCATCTGGCCGCGCTCGCGGGCCTGCACATGAAGCGCGTCACCATGGAGCTCGGCGGCCACGCGCCGGCGATCGTGTTCGCGGACGCCGACCTCGACAACGCCGCGAAGATTCTGTCGGCCAACAAGTTCCGCAACGCCGGCCAGGTCTGCGTCTCTCCGACCCGCTTCCTGGTGCATGAAAGCGTCTATCAGCCCTTCGTCGACAAGTTCGTCGCGGCCGCCAAGGGTCTCAAGGTCGGTAACGGCCTCGACAAGGACACCCGCATGGGTCCGCTGGCGAACCCGCGCCGTGTCGACGCGATGGAAGGCTTGGTCTCCGACGCAGTCCAGCGCGGCGCCAAGGTGCAGGCCGGCGGCAAGCGCATCGGCAACGAGGGCTTCTTCTTCGAGCCGACGGTGATCACCGACGTGCCGCGCGATGCCCGCATCATGAACGAGGAGCCGTTCGGCCCGCTGGCTCCGATCACGTCCTTCCGCAGCTATGACGAAGTGGTGGCCGAGGCGAACCGTCTGCCTTACGGCCTTGCGGCCTATGCCTACACGACTTCGACCAAGACGATGCAGGCGATCGGCGCCGACATCGAGAGCGGCATGGTGTCGATCAACCATCACGGTCTCGCGCTACCGGAAGTGCCGTTCGGCGGCATCAAGGATTCCGGCTACGGCTCTGAAGGCGGCCTCGAGGCGATCGAGGGTTACCTCAACACCAAGTTCGTCACCCAGGCGAGCGCGTAACGTAAGAGGCGTACGGGGTGGGTTGGCCACAAGGCGCAACCCACCTCGCTTCGCGTTGCAGCGCGCCTGCGACGCCAGAGCGGGCACACTGCTGCCCATGCTCCGTCATTGCGAGCGCAGCGAAGCAATCCAGAGTACCTCAGCGGAATCACTCTGGATTGCTTCGTCGCAAGAGCTCCTCGCAATGACGAGATCTGAGCTCACGGCGCGTGCATAAGTGCGCCAGCTTTTCCCACCGGCAAAGATGCCGCGAAAGCGACATCCTGCTTCCCACAGTCAGCCACGATCCTAACGCCGGGCGCATGCTTCGCGACTGCACCATCGTGCAGCGCAATGACGGCCGCCATTAGAGGCCTCGAGCGGCCAAACAGCGCTGATATCCCGCTAGCGAAGGCGCGGCTGGTGGCATACCATTTGCAGGCCAAAGAGCTCTGGTTTCACCTGCTCTTGGCCAACGAAGGCCGGCATCACGGCAATATTGGGAGGACGTCATGGATCGCAGGACCGTATTGAAGGGACTGGCCGGCGCGGGCGGTCTGGCATTGACCGGCGGCCTCGCGGCCCCGGCGATCGCGCAAGGCGCGGCTGCACGCACACTGCGTTTTGTGCCCCAGGCCAATCTCGCCAATTTCGATCCGATCTGGGGCACGCAATATGTCGTGCGCAATGCCGCGGCGCTGGTGTGGGACACACTCTACGGCATCGATGCGCAGCTTCAGCCGCAGCGTCAGATGGTCGAGTCCGAGGAGACCACCGACGACGGCAAGACCTGGACGTTCAAGCTGCGCCCGGGCCTCAAGTTCCATGACGGCGAGCCGGTGCTGAGCAAGGACGTCGTCGCGAGCCTGTCGCGCTGGGCCGCGCGCGATCCGATGGGCCTGATGATCATTGCGATCCAGCAGGAATTGACCGCTGTTGACGATCGCACCTTCAAATGGGTTTTGAAACAGCCCTTCCCGAAGATGCTCTACGCGCTAGCGAAGAATAACGCACCGTGCTCCTTCATCATGCCCGAGCGTATCGCGAAGACCGATCCGTTCAAGCAGATCACCGATTATGTCGGCTCTGGGCCGATGAAGTTCGCCAAGGGCGAATGGGTGCCCGGCGCGAAAGCCGTGTTCGAGAAATTCGCCGATTACGTGCCGCGGCAAGAGAAGGCGTCGTGGTTGGCCGGCGGCAAGCAGATCATGGTCGATCGCGTCGAATGGATCGTGATGCCGGATCCGGCGACCGCCGCCGCAGCCCTGCAGAACGGCGAGGTCGATTGGTGGGAGAACCCGATCGCCGATCTCGTGCCCGTGCTGAAGAAGAACAAGAACATCAGCGTCGATATCGGCGATCCCCTCGGCAATATCGGCTCGTTCCGTATGAACCATCTATTCTCACCGTTCAACGACGTGCGGGCACGTCGCGCGGTGCTGATGGCGCTGAGCCAGGAAGACTATATGCGCGCGATCGTCGGCGACGACACGGCGCTGTGGAAGCCGCTGCCAGGCTTCTTCACGCCCGACACGCCGCTCTACAGCGAGATGGGCGGCGAGATCCTCAAGGGCAAGCGCGATTTCGATGCGGCCAAGAAGCTGCTCGCCGAGAGCGGCTATTCCGGCCAGCCGGTCACGTGCCTCGTGGCGCAGGACCAGCCGATCACGAAGGCGCAAGGCGACGTCACTGCCGACCTGCTCAAGAAGCTCGGCATGAATGTCGACTTCGTTGCTACCGATTGGGGTACGGTCGGCTCCCGCCGTGCGGCGAAGACGCCGCCGGGGCAGGGCGGCTGGAACATGTTCCACAGCTGGCATGCCGGCGCCGATTGCATCACGCCCGCTTCCTACACCGCCATTCGCGCCAATGGCGACAAGGCCTGGTTCGGCTGGCCCACCAGTGCCGGCACCGAGAAGGAGGTCACGTCCTGGTTCGAAGCCAAGAGCCTTGACGAGGAGAAGGCCGCGGTCGGTCGCCTCAACAAGGCGGCGCTCGATGACGTCGTCTACGCACCGACCGGCTTCTTCCTGACCTACACGGCCTGGCGCAAGAACGTCTCCGGCATCACCAAGGGGCCGCTGCCGTTCTTCTGGGGCGTGGCGAAATCCGCATGAAGCTGCGCTGAGGCCAGATGCTTTCTTACATCCTCCGTCGCATCGTCGCGACCTTGCCGGTGATGGCAATCGTCGCGCTGTTCGTGTTCAGCCTGCTCTATATCGCGCCGGGTGATCCCGCCGTGGTGATCGCGGGCGATCAGGCAAGCCCGGAGGATGTGGAGCGCATCCGCCAGAGTCTCGGTCTCGACCGTCCGTTCCTGATCCAGTTCGGGAGCTGGGTCTGGCGCATCCTGCATGGCGATCTCGGCACATCAATCTTCACCAACCTGCCGGTCTCCGCGATGATCGGGCAGCGTCTCGGACCGACGCTGTCGCTGATGACTGTCACGCTGCTGCTCACGATCGTGGTCGCGGTGCCGCTCGGCGTGGTGGCGGCGTGGAAGGCCGGCAGCCTGATCGACCGCGTGATCATGGGCTTTGCCGTGTTCGGCTTCTCGCTGCCGGTCTTCGTGGTCGGCTACATGCTCGCCTACATCTTCGCGCTCGAGCTGGAATGGCTTCCGGTGCAGGGCTATACGCCGCTCGCCCAGGGCTTCTGGCCGTGGCTGGAGAACCTGATCCTGCCGGCGATAGCGCTCGGCTGCGTCTATATCGCGCTGGTCGCGCGCATCACCCGCGCTGCCATGCTCGAAGTGCTGCAGCAGGACTATATCCGCACCGCGCGCGCCAAGGGCCTCGGGCAGGGCGGCATCCTGTTCATTCACGCGCTGAAGAACGCGGCGGTGCCGATCGTGACCGTGATCGGGATCGGCATCGCGCTCCTGATCGGCGGCGCGGTCGTGACCGAGAGCGTGTTCGCGATCCCCGGTCTCGGCCGGCTCACGATCGACGCAATCCTGCGCCGCGACTATCCCGTCATCCAGGGCATCGTGCTGCTGTTCAGCTTCGTCTACGTCCTCGTCAATCTGATGATCGACGTCACCTATACGCTCGTTGACCCGAGGATCCGCTATTGACCGACACGACCGTCAATCCGCAAGCGCTCCCGGCCGGCTTCGTCGTTGCGCCGCAGCTACCTGAAATCCTCCGGCCGGTCACGATCCGGCGCGGATTCATCGGGTTCTTGCGCGGCCATCCCACCGTTGCGATCGGCGGCGCGCTGCTGCTGACGCTCATCCTGGTCGCGATCTTCGCGCCTTATCTCTGGACGGTCGACCCTACTGCGCTGGCGCCCGCCAAGCGCACCAGGGCGCCATCGGCAGCCTTCTGGTTCGGCACTGACGTGCTCGGCCGCGACATCTATTCACGTGTGCTCTTCGGCGCCCGAGTCTCGCTCACTGTCGGTTTGTCCGTTGCGATCTTCGCATCCGCCGCAGGTCTTGCCATCGGCGTCGTCTCCGGCTTCATCCGCTGGGCCGACGGCATCCTGATGCGCTTCATGGACGGCTTGATGTCGATCCCGCCGATCCTGCTCGCGATCGCGCTGATGGCATTGACGCGCGGCAGCGTCGGCAACGTCATCCTGGCCATCACCATCGCCGAGATCCCGCGCGTCTCGCGGCTGGTCCGGAGTGTCGTGCTATCGCTGCGCGAGCAGCCTTACGTGGATGCGGCGGTCGCCTGCGGCACGCGCACGCCGATGATCATCCTGCGCCACATCCTGCCCAACACGCTCGCGCCCATGCTGGTCCAGGCAACCTACATCTGCGCCAGCGCCATGATCACGGAGGCGATCCTGTCCTTCATCGGTGCCGGCACGCCACCCACCATTCCATCCTGGGGCAACATCATGGCCGAGGGCCGCGCGCTGTGGCAGGTCAAGCCCTACATCGTGTTCTTCCCGGCGGCCTTCCTGTCCGTCACCGTGCTCGCGGTGAACCTGCTCGGCGACGGCCTTCGCGATGCGCTCGACCCGCGCATGGCCAAACGTCTCTAGCGTTACGGGGCCGACCGCGATGGCGCTGCTTGAAGTCGAGAACCTGCAGACCCACTTCCGTACGCCCGGCGGCATCAACCGCGCGGTCGACGGCGTATCCTTTCATGTCAACGAGGGCGAGACGCTCGCCATCGTTGGCGAGTCCGGCTGCGGCAAGTCGGTCACCTCGATGTCGCTGATGCGACTGATCCCGGAGCCGCCGGGCAAGATCGCAGGCGTCATCCGCTTTGCGGGGAGGGACCTGCTGCAACTGCCCGATCGCGAGATGCGCGCCATCCGCGGCAACGACATCTCGATGATCTTTCAGGAGCCGATGACGAGCCTGAACCCGGTGCTGACCGTCGGCCGCCAGATCCGCGAGACGCTGATGATGCACCAGGGCCTGGACAAGCAGGCCGCCGAGATGCGCGCCATCGAGATGCTGACGCTGGTCGGCATTCCCGAGCCGAAGCGGCGGGTGCGCGAATATCCGCACCAGCTTTCCGGCGGCATGCGCCAGCGCGTGATGATCGCGATCGCGCTCGCGTGCAATCCGAAGCTGCTGATCGCGGATGAGCCGACCACCGCGCTCGACGTGACGATCCAGGCGCAGATCCTGAAGCTGATGCTGGATTTGAAGCGCAGGGTTGGGGCCGCGATCATCCTGATCACCCACGATCTCGGCGTCGTGGCTGAAATCGCCGAGCGCGTCATGGTGATGTATGCCGGCCGCAAGGTCGAGGAGGCGCCGGTGGCCGAATTGTTCCGTTTCCCGCGTCATCCCTATACCCAGGGCCTGCTTGGTGCGGTGCCGCGACTCGGCTCGTCGCTATCGGGCACGGCGAAGCGGCTCGCCGAGATTCCGGGGCAGGTGCCTGACCTCAGGAAGCCGATCACCGGCTGCGTCTTTGCCGGGCGTTGCTCGCTCGCGACGGATCTCTGCCGGCAATATGCGCCGGGGCTAGAAGAAAAGGGCCCCCGTCACGTCGCCGCCTGCCACTATGCCGCCAAGGGGGCTGTCGCAGCATGAGCCCTCCGCTGCTCCAGGTCAACGACCTCAAGAAGCACTTTCCGGTCAAGACCGGCCTGTTCGGCCGCAAGTCGGAATGGGTCTACGCGGTGGACGGTGTGTCGTTCGAGATCGCGCGCGGCGAGACGCTGTCGCTGGTCGGCGAGTCCGGCTGTGGCAAGTCAACGGTTGGCCGTGCGATTTTGCGACTGTTCGACATTACCGCGGGACAGGTGGTCCTCGACGGCCAGCGTATAGACGACGCACATCCGAGCACGATGCGTCAGATGCGCCGTCGCATGCAGGTGGTGTTCCAGGATCCGTTTTCGTGCCTCAATCCACGCATGCGCGTGCGCGACATCCTGGCCGAACCGATCCGCAATTTCGGCCTCGCCAAATCGTCGGCCGACCTCGAAACCCGCGTGACAGCGCTGATGGACACCGTGCGCCTGCCGCGCGAGGCGCTGAACCGCAGGCCGCACGAATTCTCCGGCGGCCAGCGTCAGCGCATCGGGATCGCGCGGGCGCTCGCGGCCGAACCCGAGCTGATTGTGTGCGACGAGGCGGTGTCGGCGCTCGACGTCTCGGTCAAGGCGCAGATTGTCAATCTGTTGCAGGACCTTCAGCAGAAATTCGGCCTCGCGCTGCTGTTCATCAGCCATGACCTTGCGATCGTCGAGCACATGACCCATCGCGTGGCCGTCATGTATCTCGGCAAGATCGTCGAGGTCGCTCCGCGCCGCGAGATTTTTGCCGCGCCAAAACACCCCTATACCAAGGCGCTGCTCTCGGCGGTGCCGCTGCCCGAGCCCGGCGCCCAGCGCCATCCGATTATCCTCGGCGGCGACGTGCCGAGCCCGATCAATCCTCCGAGCGGATGCCGCTTCCACACCCGCTGTCCATTCGCCTTCGACCGCTGCCGGACGGAGGAGCCGACGTTGCGCGCGACCGGACCCGGGCAGTGGGTGGCCTGTCACCTCGAAGAGGCACCGTAGGGGTTCAGCCCTGGCGGCGCAGAAAGCCCGTGATCGTGACCTTCTCCCAGATGCCGGCCGCCGCAAACGGATCGGCGCGGTTGAAGGTTTCGACTTCGCTACGGCTTGGTGCCTCGATCAGGAACAGGCTGCCGATCATGGTCTGGCCATCGTCGGAGACGAGCGGCCCCGACATCACGATCTTGACGCCGAAGCGCGAGGTGTCGCTCAGGAAAGCCTTGTGCGCGTCGTAATTGGCGAGCCGGGTCGGCAGCGCGCCGGTGCGGTCGAGGGCGTGAATGGCGAACAGCATGATGGTCTCCGTTTCTTACTTTAGTTGTTGGGACGGCCGCAGGCGCGGCCGCCCGGGTCTGGCCTGATCGATTTGCTTACTTGATGCTGAGCTTGCCGGCTTCCTCGAAGGTCGGGCAGGTCCGTTGCTCCAGCGGCAGGTCGAACGGCTGGTAATTGTCCTTGGTGATGACGGTGGGCTTCAGCACTATCTCGGCGATGATTGGCTGGCCACGCAAGGATCGGACCGCCATCATGGTGCCGAGGCACCCTTGCGCAAATCCGTTGTAGTCGCCGCTGGCAAGCAGCTTGCCGGACTTGATCGCGTCGATCGCCTCCTTGGTGCCGTTGATGCCGATCACCTGCGCCTTGCGGTTCGCGCCGTCGAGGGCCTCGATCGCGCCGACCGCCATGGCGTCGTTGGCGGCGAGCACGCCATCGATCTGCGAGTTCGACTGCATCAAATTCTCCATCACCTGGAGCGCCTGGAGCCGCTGGTAGTTGCCGGGCTGCGAAGCCAACAGCTTGGCGCCCGGGCTCTCCTTCAGCGCATCATTGAAGCCGCGGACGCGGTCGACATTGGTCAGCGAGCCCTTGACGCCCTCGATGATGACGATGTTGCCCTTGCCGCCCAAGGTCTTGAGCAGGAAGCGCGCGGTCTCCAGACCGAGGCTGTAGTCGTCGGCGCCGACGAAGGAGAGGAACTTGCCGCCGGCGGAGCGGTCGGTGATGTTGACGACGGGGATCTTGGCTTCGTTGATCTTCTCGACGCCCGGTACCATCGCCTTGTAGTCGACGGGCGTGAAGACGATGGCGCTCGGCTTCTTCACCACGACGTCCTCGATCTGGCTGAGCTGCTCGGGGATCGAATCCGGCTTGGTCGGGATGTATTGCAGCGTCTTCGCGTTCAGTGACTTCGCCATGTTGTCGGCGCCGACCCGCACCGTCTGGAAGAACGGGTTGGTCTGGTTCTTGGTGAAGACGGCGATGGTTTCGCCGTCGGCACGCACCTCGGTGGTGAACGCGGCCGCCATCAGCAGCGGCAGCGCCAGATAACCCAGTTTATGTTGTCTCATATTGCCTCCATCCCTCATTTTGCTTGTTGGAACTCTAGGAGCTCATTGCGCGCGGCGGCGGGTCTTCATGTCCAGCCAGACCGCGAGAATGACGATGATGCCTGTGACGAGCGGTTGCCAGTTGGCACTGACCGAGAGCAGGTTCATGCCGTTCAGCACCAGCGTCAGGATCAGGGCGCCGATGAAGGTGCCGAACACGGTGCCGACGCCGCCGAACAGCGAGGTGCCGCCGATCAGCACGGCTGCGATCGCCGGCAGGGTCAGGCTTTCGCCGATGTCGGCCTCGGCCGAATTGAGCCGCGACAGGAAGATGATCGAGGCGAGCCCGGCCATGGTGCCGGAGACGGCGTAGACCAGCAGCAACCGCCGTGCGACCGGAATGCCGGAGAGGCGGGCGGCGATCGGATTGGCGCCGATCGCATAGATCTCCTGGCCCCAGATCGTCCGCTGAGCAAACAGGGTCCCGATCCCGAGGAACACCAGCAGCAGGTAGACCGGGATGGGCAGGCCGAACAAATAGCCGCTGCCGATCTGGCGGAAACCTGCCGGGAAGCCATGAAGGGTTTCGCCCGCCATGTACCAGTAGGTGAGGCCGTTCAGCACCCAGAGCATGCCGTAGGTCGCAATGAAGGAGGGGATGCGCAGTGCGGTGACCATGATGCCGTTGAGGAGACCGACGAGGCCGCCGCAGGCAAGTCCGGTGAGGATGCCGAGCGCCGGCGAGCCGGTCTTGTGGATCACGGTGCCGGCGATGCAGGCCGACAGCGCGACATTGGCGCCGACCGAGAGATCGAGGCCCGCGGTCAGCACCACCAGTGTCAGACCGGACGCAATGAAGAAGGTCAGGCTCGCTTGTCTGAGCACGTTGAGGATGTTGCCGAGGCTCAGGAAGGAGTCGCTGAGCACGGCGAGCACCGCGCAGATCAGCAGGGCCGCGAGCAGCCGATAGAACACCTGGATGGCGTCCTGCGACAGGAACGAGCGGGGCGGCATCATCGCCTCTTTGGTGATGTCGGTCATGCGCGGCTCCGGAGGCCGTCGAGGAACAGCGCGACGATGACGAGGACGCCGACGCTCGCGACCTGCACCGAGGACGGCAGCGAGATCAGGTTCAGCCCGTTGCGCAAGACGCCAACGGAAAGTACGCCGAGCACGGTACCGAGCAGCCAGCCATTGCCGCGCTCGAACGACGTGCCGCCGACCGCGACGGCGGCGATCGCATCGAATTCGAGGCCCAGGCCGGCGGTGGGGTGGCCGGAATTCATTCGAGCGGTCATCAGGAGGCCCGCAATGCCGGCCATTGCGCCGCCAAGCGCGTAGACCGCGATCAGCAGCCGGTTTGGCGAGAGGCCGGCATAGCGCAACGCCTCGCGGTTGCCGCCGAGCGCGAAGATGTAGGTGCCGAAGCGGGTGTGATAGAGCAGGCCGTGGAAGGCCGCATAGGTCACGAGCGCCATCACGATCGGAACGGGAACGCCCAGCAGCGTCGATGAATAGATGTCGCGTACGCTGTGGGGGATGCCGACCACGCTCTGGCCATCGCTCACGATCAGCGACAGGCCTTGCGCCATGCCGAGCGTGCCGAGCGTCGCGACGAAGGGGGGGATGCCAAGGATCGCGACCAGCCAGCCATTGACGGTGCCGAAGGCGGCACCGACCAGCAGGCCGGCACCCAGGCCCAGCAACATCGACTTGGTCGCGAGCGATACGATCGCGACGAAGAGCGAGGTCAACGTCAGCACCGCTCCCATCGAGAGGTCCAGCCCCTCGGTCATGATGATCAGCGTCATCGGCAGCGCGAGCATAGTCAGGATGGTCGACTGCACCAGCACGTTGGAGAGATTGGCGACCGACAGGAAGCCGGGCGCGATCGCGCTGAACAGGGCGATCAGCAGCACCAGCACGATGGCAACGCCGGGAATGCGTTGCAGCGGATTGGGTTGTGAAACGACCGCGGCCTCACGCATGATGCATCCCCAGTCGCACGATGTTCTCCTCGGTCAGTTCGCTGCGCGTCAGGTGCCCGGCAATGCGCCCCTCGCGCATCACATAGGCGCGGTCGCAGACATGGCAGATCTCGACCTGCTCGGAGGAGATCATCAGGGCGGCGGCGCCTTCAGCCACGAGGCGGTCGATCAGCGCGAAGATCTCGGACTTGGCGCCGATGTCGATGCCCCGGGTCGGCTCGTCGAAGATAAAGAGCTTTGAGCCGGCTGCCAGCCACTTGCCGATCACGACCTTCTGCTGATTGCCGCCGGAGAGCAGGCCGACGGTCTGCCGCGCGCTCGGAGTCGCGATGCGCAGCTGCCGGATCAGGCCGTCCGAGGTGCGCTGCGCGCTGCGCTGGTCGAACAGGCCGCTCGGGAACAGCTTTCGCAGCGCCGACACCACCAGATTGTCGCCCACAGACCGAAGCAGCGCGAGACCCTCGCTCTTGCGGCTTTCCGGGATCAGCGCGATGCCGCGGCGAGCGGCGAGGTCGGGCTCGCCGGAAATGGCCTTGCCGTCGAAGATGATCTCGCCGGAGCTCACAGGATCGGCGCCAAAGATCGCGCGGGCGACCTCGCTGCGGCCCGAGCCGACCAGGCCGCACAGGCCGACGATCTCACCCCGGCGCACCTCGATATTGATGTCCGAGATGCCGGTCGACGAGGTCAGGCCCTTGACCTCGAGCAGGACCTCGCCCGGCTTGTCGGCAAAATTGCGCGGATAGGTCATGTCGACGTTGCGACCGACCATCATGCGGACGAGCTGGTCCGGCGTGACGTCGGCGGGACGGACGCCGTCGATGCGGCGGCCGTCGCGCAGCACCGTGATGCGGTCGCCGAGCGCGAACACCTCGGCCATGCGGTGGGAAATGTAGACGATGGAAACGCCGTCGGCCTTCAGCCGCGCGATCAGTGCGAACAACAGCTCCGTTTCGCGGTCGGACAGCGCTGCCGTCGGCTCATCCATGACGAGAATTCGGGCATTCTGGCTGATCGCCTTTGCGATCTCGACCATCTGCTGCTGCGCCACCCCGAGCTTGTCGACAGTGGTGGAGGGATCTATGTCGAAGCCGATCGTGGCGAGCACGCGCCTGGCCTCAGTCAGGATCTTGCGGCGGTCGATCGTGCCGGGGAGGAGGCCCTTGGGCTCGCGGCCGAGGAAAATATTCTGGGCGATATCGAGATAGGGGACCAGCGAGAATTCCTGGAAGATCACGGCGATGCCGAGCTTCTGCGCATCCGCGGTCGAATTGATCGCGACCTTCTCGCCCTTGGAGTAGAACTCGCCGGCATCGGCGCGGTAGGCCCCGCACAGCACCTTCATGAGGCTGGACTTGCCCGCGCCGTTCTCGCCAAGCAGCATGTGGACTTCACCGGGGTAGACGGCAAAGGACACATCATCCAGCGCCTTGACGCCGGGGAACTCCTTGCTGATGCCGCGCAGCTCCAGGAGTGGCGTCGGCGAGGAAGGCTCGATGGCCAATGCGGCGTTGCTCATGCGCGCGCTCCGCCTGCAAATATCTTTCCGGGATTCATCAGGCCGTTCGGATCGAGCGCGGTCTTGATCGACCGCATCACGTCGACGGCGTCGCCGAGCTCGTCAGTCAGATAATCGATCTTGCCGAGCCCGATGCCGTGCTCGCCGGTGCAGGTGCCGTCCATGGCAATGGCGCGCGCGACCATGCGGGCCTGGAGCGCTTTGGCGCCTTCGGCCTCCTCGGGCTTCGCCGGATCAATCAGGATCAGCATGTGAAAGTTGCCGTCGCCGACATGGCCGACGATCGGCGCAGTAAACCCGTGCTTGTCCGCGTCGCGCCGCGTTTCGGTCAGGCATTCCGCCAAACGCGAGATCGGCACGCAGACATCGGTGATCACGGCGCGCGCGCCGGGCCGGAGGCCGAGACCGGCATAGAGCGTGTTATCGCGCGCGTGCCAGAGCCGGCTGCGGTCCTCCGGCGCCTTCGCCCAGGCAAAACCATGGCCGCCATGGTCGGCGGCGATCGCCTGAGCGGCCTCGGCCTGCTCGGCGACGGATGTCTCGGAGCCATGGAATTCGAAGAACAGGGTAGGGGCTTCGCGATAGCCGAGTTTTGCATAGGCGTTGATGCCGCGCATCATGACGTCGTCGAGCAGCTCGATGCGCGCCACGGGAATCGCGGACTGGATCACGGAGATTGCAGTATCGACGGCATCGTGCAGGGTGCCGAAGCTGCAAACCGCGGCCGAGATCGCCTGCGGCACGGGGTGCACCTTCAGCGTGATCTCGGTAATGACGCCGAGCGTTCCCTCCGCGCCGACGAACATGCGCGTCAGGTCGTAACCGGCGGCCGACTTGCGCGCGCGCCTGGCGGTGCGGATGACGCGGCCGTCAGCCAGCACCACTTCGAGCGCCATGACGTTGTCCTTCATGGTACCGTAGCGCACCGCCATGGTGCCTGACGCGCGCGTGGACGTCATGCCGCCGATGGAGGCGTCGGCGCCGGGATCGATCGGGAAGAACAGGCCTGTAGCCCGCAGTTCCGCATTGAGCTGCTTTCGCGTGATGCCGGGCTGCACCACGACATCCATGTCGCTCCCGTGCACCGTCAGCACCTTGTTCATGCGCGCGAAGTCGAAGCAGACGCCGCCTGCGACTGAAGCCGCATTGCCTTCGAGCGACGTCCCGGCGCCGAACGGGACGATCGGCATGCTCGCGCTCGCGCAGAGTTTGACGATCTCCGCGACTTCCTGCGTCGTCTCAGGAAATACGACGATGTCGGGCGGCAGGTTGCGATAATGCGACTCGCTCTGCCCGTGCTGATCGAGCACGCCGCGCGCAACGCTCGCGCGCGGGCCGATCATGCCGGTGAGGCGATCGGCCAATATGCTCGTGCTGACCCGCGGTCCCATCCTTAGCTCCCGTCTGCTCCCCGTTGCCGGACTCTTGTCGGTCCGCCGCCGTTCAGCTTAAGCGGCTCTCGCGTTGCTCGCGAGCTGCTTCAGGCCGAAATCGTAGTTGAGATGAAAATAGTCGCGGTCCACCATGCGACCATCCGGCGCATGGCCGGCCGGATGCCTGGCGAATTCGCGGATCAGGCTGTCCTTGACGCCGAACACCACGTCGCTGTCGAGATATTTGTCGCCCGCGACGAACACATGCGTCACGAGCTGTTCGAATCCGGGCGCCGAGATCATGAAGTGCACATGGGCAGGACGCCAGGGGTGGCGGCCCTGAACCTCAAGCATTTCGCCGACCGGTCCGTCATGCGGGATCGGATAGGCGGCAGGCTTGATCGACCAGAAATGGAAGCGGCCGTTGGCGTCGGTGTGGAAGCGTGCGCGCATCGCGAGGTCGCCGATCTCGTCGAGCTGCTGCACGTCGTAATAGCCGTCATCGTCGGAATGCCAAACGTCGACGGTCGCATTCGCAAGCGGCTTGCCATCGACGGTCGTGACCGAGCCGGTGACCAGCATCGGATTGCCTTCCATCGGGCCGGAGATATCAGCGCCGCTATCCCTCTCCGGCGCCGCCTGGACGAAGAACGGCCCCAGCACCGTCGTTTCGGTCGCGCCTTCGGGCACCGGATGGTTGATCGCGTCGACCAGCATGGAGACGCCGAGCGCATCCGACAGCAGGATGAACTCCTGGCGCTTGTCGTCGCACATGTGCCCGGTGCGGGTCAGGAAATCGATGCCGTATTCCCATTCCTTCTGGGTCGGCCGGACCTCGCGCACGAAGGCATGAAGGTGGCGCACCAGCGCTTCGCTGACCTGCTTGATGCGCGGATCGGTTGCGTCCTTGATCCGCTCCAGCACCGCGTCCGTGATCGTATTCTCGTTGAAGTTGCGCATGGGTGTCTCCGCCGATCAGAGTTTGGGTTCACCGAGCCCGGACAGCCGTTCCAGGTGCTTGACGGTCGCGATGAAGTCGGTGTCGCCGTCGCCCTGCGCGACGAGCGAGCCATAGGTCTCGCGCACCTGGGCCGCGAGCTGAAGCGGAACGCCGACGGCGTGACCGGCGCCGAGGATGAGATCGAGATCCTTGGCCATTTGCCTGCAGGAGAAGGTGGACTCGAAATCGCGCGTCCTGAGCGGTGCGGTCTTGTACTTCACCATCGGCGAAGCCACCGCGCTGTCGTCGAGCACCTTCAAAATATCCTGCCAGGCGATGCCGCCCTTGCGCGCCAAAGCCAGGCTCTCCGCCATCATTGCCGCGGACACCGCGATCATCAGATTGACCGAGAGTTTGGCGTAACGCGCTTCCTCGGCCAGCCCGAGATAGGTCTGGGCGCGGGTGAAGGCGGCGAACAGCGGCCTTGCATTTTCGAAGGCATCCTTCGGCCCCGAGACGAAACAGGTCAGTGCGCCGGTATGAACGATGCTGGCGTTGCCGGAGACCGGCGAGCGAAGATAGGCAATGCCGCGGGCTTGCGCGGCTGCGCCGACCTCTGCGGAGGCCTCGACGCTGACGGTGCTGGTCTCGATCAAAACGGCTCCGGGCATCATCGCGGCGATGAGGCCGGTGGGGCCGAGCAAGGCGCCGCGCAAGGCTGCGTCGTCGGGCAGGGAGGTGATGATGGCGGCCTTGCCGCTGACAGCCTCGGCCGGCGAAGCGGCAATCGAAATGCCCTGAGCTCGTGCCTCGTCGGTCCGCGCCGCGCTCTGGTCGAACGCAGTCACGGCGTAGCCGGCCTTGGCGACGAGCAGCGACATCGGCAGGCCCATCTTGCCGATCCCGATGAAAGCGACGTTCTCTAGAGTGTCTGTCATTGTTCTTGTCCGTAGGCCGCTTCAGGCGGCGCGTCCCTGTCGTTCGATGTCCTGCACCAGCCGCCGGCCGGATTGCGCCAGCAGCTCCTTTTTGGTCTCCAGCCCCGCGGCCAGCAACCGGCCGTTCCGTTTCTTCCAGGCACCGCCGATCATGACGGCCTCGATGTTGGCGAGGCTCGTCTGCATCACGACGGTCGCGACGGGATTGTGCACCGGGAAGAGATTGAGATCGGAAGCATTGATGATGACGAGGTCGGCGAGCTTGCCCGGCGTCAGCGATCCGATGTGGTTTTCACGGCCGAGCATCCGCGCGCCCTCGATCGTGATCCAGCGCAGTGCTTCGCGCACGGGGATCGTGGTGGTCGCCGGAATGGTGCCGCTGGCCTCGCGTGATTCCGCGTTGTCGAGCGCCCGCTGCATCGACAGCGCGACGCGCGCGGCGGAGAAGAGATCGCCGGCCAGCACGGATTCCAGATCGATGCCGATTGTCGGGCGCACGCCGCGCTTGAGAAGCCGTCCGGTGATCGGAAAGCCATGGCCCTGGATCATCTCGTTCTCGGGCGTGACCGAGAACGACACGCCGAGATTGATCATCTGGTCGAGGAGACCATCGGGCAGATCGTTGCCATGGACGATGTTGATTCCGGCACCGACGAGACCGGACTCGATCAATCTCTCCCAACCGCCCGGCGTCTTCGCGGGACCGCCGCCCTGATGCATCGATGCGATCAGCTTGAGCTCGCGCGCGAGGCGGAAATCGTGCATGGCGACGTCGAGTGTCGAATAATGCGGGCCGAGAATGGCAAGCCCGAGCGTGACGAGCCCCTCGCGGTCGGCGAGGGGGCCGGATAGCAACCGCTCCACCTCGCGGCGCGGATGCGGGATCTCCGAGAAGTGCGGCTCGCCTGGCTTCGGCTCGGGTTTTGGCGAGCCATGAAAGAAGGCAGCGCGGATGCCGCTCTCGATCAGGCCGCGCACGGCGGCGTCGGTGTGATCAGGCGTTGGATTGTTGTGGCACCAGTCGACTAGCGTGGTGGTGCCGCAATTGATCTGGTTCAGCGCGCCAACCAGCGTCGCGATGTAGATGTCATCAGGCCGGAACACGGTTGCGAGCCCGGCATGCATGCGGCGGAAATATTCCAGCAGCGTCCAGTTCGCGGCATAGCCGCGCAAGCCGGTCTGCCAGGTGTGCATATGCGCGTTGATGAGGCCGGGGATGACGATGCGTCCGGCGCCGTCAACGATCTCGGTCTCGATCGCGTCGCTGCCGAGATCAATCGATGGACGCACGTCGACGATGCGGTTGCCCTCGATCAGCAGATCGCCGGTGTGAAGGTCGCCGATCGCATCATCCATGCTGATGACGGTGGCGGATTTGATCAGCGTGCGCCGCATCGCTTCACGCCGCCGCTTTGATGGTGTCCGGCGGATCGCCGGCCCAGGCTCGCGCGATCAGGTCGCGGATCGCGTTGCGTTCGAGCGGCCGCGGGTTCCAGTAGGCATTGGTGACGGCAAGATCGGCCGCCTTGTCGATGCCGCTCTCGGGCATGCCGACATCACGCAACGCCACCTTGGCACCGAGTTGTTTCGCGAGATCGTAAAGTCCCTGCGACGCATCGGCCGCGCCGATTGCGCGTGAGATGCGCGCCATCGCGTCCGGTACCGCCGGAGCGTTGTAGGCCAGCGCATGAGGCAGCACGATGGTGTGGGTCTCGGCGTGCGGCAGGTCGAAGGTGCCGCCAAGCGTGTGGCAGAGCTTGTGATGCAGCGCCATGCCGACGGTGCCGAGGCAGACGCCGCACAGCCAGGCGCCATAGAGCGCTTCGGTGCGGGCCTCGCGGTCGTCGCTCTTCGCGGCAATGGCGGGCAGGGCGCGGGCGAGCGCGCGGATGCCTTCTTCCGCCATCAGCGACGTTACGGGATTGGTGTCGCGCGCATAGAGCGCCTCGACCGCATGGGCGATCGCGTTGATGCCGGATGTCGCGGCCAGGCTCGCCGGCAGCGTCAAGGTGAGGTCGACATCGTAGATCACGGTCTCCGGCAGCACCGCCGCATCACGCACCGTGGTCTTCAGGCCATTCTCGGTCTGGCCGACGATCGGCGTCATCTCCGAGCCGGCATAGGTGGTGGGAATGCAGAGCTGGTTGACGCCGGTGCGCAAGGCCAGCGCCTTGCCGAGGCCGGTGGTCGATCCGCCGCCGAGCGAGACGACGCAGTCGGCATCGCACGCCTTCATCGCCGCGAGCGCCCGCTCCGTGACCTCGACCGGCGTATGCATGGTGGCGCCGGAGAACACTCCGGCATAGAGCGGGCCGAGCGCCGTGCCCAAGCTCTTGCCTTGCGCCTCCTGCTGCGGCGTCGTCAGCACCAGCGCGCGCTTGCCGCCGAGCCGCTCGACCTCGGCCTTGGCGGCAGACAAGGTTCCGCTGCCGAACACGACGCGGCAGGGCAGGTTTTCAAAGGTGAACGAACCGATCATGCGCCGGTCTCTTTGATGGGATAATCGACCTGGAAGCGTCCGATCCGCAAGTCGCCAAGCGCCTCACGCACGCGCAGATGTTCGGGGTGAGTGGCGTAGGCCGCAAGTGCGGCGTGGTCCGCAAATTCGGAGAACAGCACGACGTCGCAGGCGTAGTCGACATCACTGACATCGAGGCCGACTTCGATGTGGGTGAGGCCGTCGATCCGGCCGCGCAGGCCCTCGAACAGGGTTTTGACCTTGGCCCGGGCGGCGGAGCGCTCCTCGGGGGTCTCCCCGCGCAGCCGCCACATCACGATGTGCCTGATCGGGCCCGACATTTCCTGATTTCCTCGCCTGCCATTGTGCTTTGTTGGAGCCATTTTGCCTTGCAGAAATCGGAAATAAAGGCCAATCTTCGCAAGTCTCTTTTCCATATTCTGCAAAAATGGACCGGCTGCTCCAACTCGAAGTCTTCTCCAAAACGGCCGAGCTCGGCAGCCTGTCCAAGGCCGCCGAAATTCTGCGGATGTCGAACGCGGCCGCCAGCCGTCATCTCAGCGCGCTCGAGGAGCGGCTTGCGGTCCGGCTGATCGAGCGCAACACGCGTCGGCAATGGCTGACCGAAGCAGGGCAGGAGCTCCTGCAGCGCTGCAGCACGCTGCTGAACGAGCTCGCCGAAGCCGAGGATGCAGTCTCCGATCGGGCGCTGTCGCCGAAGGGCATGCTGCGCGTGACGAGCTCGCTGTCCTTCGCGATGATTTATCTCGCGCCAATGCTGCCGGCCTTCCGCGCGCTCTATCCTGATCTCAGCGTGCAGATCATCAGCGCGAACCGCTATCTGGACTTCATCGAAGCCGGCATCGACGTCGCGATCCGCACGCGCGAGCACGAGCCGGATTCCAACATCATCGTTCGCCGCATCGGTCAGATGCACCGCGTGCTCGCGGCTGCTCCGTCCTATCTGCAGAAGCACGGCCGGCCGGAGCAACCCGCCGATCTCGCCCGCCACAACATGCTGATCTACAATCTCGCCAACGACCCTTATTCGCTGCGGCTAAGCAAGGGCAGCACGACGCAGACCATCCGGATTGCGCCGACGCTCGACAGCAACGATGGCCAGATCATCTGCGGCGCCGCGCGCGCAGGGCTCGGCATCCTGATCCAGCCGCTTTACATCGTGCAGAGCGACATCGCGGCCGGCCGGCTGGTGCCCGTGCTGATGGGCTGGGAGTTGCCGCTGCTCACCATGAACATCGCCTATCAAAACCGCGTCAGGCTGCCCGCCAAGATCAGGGTCTTTTCCGACTTCCTGGTCAGCTATATTCGGGAGCAGTCACAGCCGGGGATCTGGATCGACGCGGCGAAGTGACGGCGACGCAGACTACGACAAGGTGGTGCCTTCGGTCGCAACACAGCCGCGGCGCTGACGGCACCGGCGATATCGGGCAACGGTTGCATCGTCGCATTCATGAGGTTCGGCATGCGATCAGCAGCGCCGCGATGAGGCAGGCGGACTCCAGCCGGCCAGGATCGCCACGAGCATCGTGCTTGCGGCAACAAACAAGAGCACGAGGCTGACCGCCAGCACGTCCGCGGGCGCGTAACCGCGTCGGCCAAGCTGGCCGTCGAGGAACGCGCCGCACATCACCGCCGCCGAGCAGGCGCTGAAGATCATGCCATATTGCTTCGGCTGCAAGCCGGCGACGCCGATGAAGTAGAGCGAAGAGCCCGTGACATAGGCAAACACGGCGGAGCCGGCGGCGGCGCCAACCAGAATGAAAGCCATCGCAACCGGGTGCGTAACGATCCGTAGATAGTCCTTGATGACCGTGGACGTCGCAAACCGATCTGCGGCGCCGATCTTCACGCTTTCGGTCAGCCCCCACAGCACGGTCGCTATCAGCATGATTCCAGCCGCGGCCTGGCATGCATAAATCAGCCGCCATCCGCCGATCGCGAGCAGCGCGGCACCTGCGCTCGGCGCAATGACGGTCACGACATTGATGGCGATCATGACACTGGCGATCTTCGCGCGACCGGACGCCTCGTCGAACAGGTCGCGGATGATCGCAAAGGTCGTCGTCGTGCTGGCCGCGCCCGCGCCCTGCACCGAACGGCATATCAGCAGCATCGGCAGCGACTGCGCTGCCGCGCAGGCGAGACTTGCCATCACGAACAGCGCCAGGCCGAATACGATGACGGGTTTGCGTCCGACCCGATCGGAGATCGGCCCGTACAGGAGTGGAGCGATCGCGAGGCTGAGCATGAAGGCGCTCATCGCAAGGCCGACATGCGACGGGCTGGCTCCGAGCGCGGCGCTGGTCGCGCCTAGCGCCGGAAGATTGATGTCGATGCCGGAATAGGGCACGGCCGCGAGGAAGCCAAGCAGGAGCGTAAAGGCGGCGGAAGCAGGCTGGATCGTCATGGCAGGGCCGTTCAGATGGAGTGAGATTGGGAAGGAGGGGCGGGACATTCCCCTCCTTCCCGGACCGAGGTCAGATCACGTCAAACCACGCGGCGATGTGCCTGCCTCCGGCCTACCTCCATAGCGCCGGCCTGCTGTGGCTCCTCGTTGTCAGCGACGAGGCGCTTGATGATCTGCAGGATCGCCGTTCGTGTGCCGATGCTGGCGAACTCGTCGGCCATTCGCGAGGCGCGCAGGCGGTATGCCGGACGATCGAGCACGGTCCGCACCGCCTCGCGCAACGCTTCAGGCGTCGGCTCGTTGGTTGCGAGATTGATGCCGACGCCGGACCATGCGACGCGCGCATTGACGTCGGCCTTGTCCTCCGTCATGCCCGCCGTGACCAGCGGAATGCCGAAGCTCATGGCCTGGTTGACGCTGCCATAGCCGCCATTGGTGACGAGCACGTCCACGCGCGGCAGCAGCCATTCGAAGGGGAGATAGCTGGCCAGCCGTGCATTGGATGGGACAGGGCCGGGGACTGCTTCAACCGGGCGGCCGCCGGCGGTAGCGACAACGAGCACGTCGGGCTCGTTGGCAAGCGCAGCGAGCGTCGGCGCGACCAGGAGGTCGAAATTGTGGTTGGCCACGGTGCCTTGAGTCACCAGCACGACCCTTCGCGAACCATCGAGTTCGTCTGCCCACGGCGGCAAAGGGACCTGGCCTCGAATGATCGGCGGCGTGCCGACGAAATGGACCGTGGACGGAAACTTCCGCGGGAATTCGAAGCTCGGCACCGAGAGCTGCAGATAGGCATCGGCGAGTTCGACGACGGAATGGAACAGCGGCATCGTGACCGGCCGGACCCCGAAGGACTTCAGCACCCTGTTCAGGCTGCGCAGCACAGGTTGATCGACATTTGCGTCGTACTCGTCCGCGATGATGGCGTATTGCCGGCGTTGCTCCTCCGTCGTCGCGGGCGGCAGGCCGAGGAAGTTCGGTGCACCATCATCGCGGGCCCAATGCAGGAGCGATGTCCCGCACAAAACGACCGGCGGGCGTGCCTCACGCGGACCGAGCAGCATCGGCAGCACGCCGAAGATCATGTCGTCGCCGACGATGACATCGGCCTGGAAGTGCTCCAGCGCTTCGTACAGGCCCTGGTTCTGCGCCGGGATGGCATCGACGAAGATGCGTTCGCACGCGACGCGCAGCCACTCGGGCCCCGGTGGTATGGTTTTCAACTCAGGAACCACCGAGAGGATGTCCCGCAGGTCAAAATCAGCGCCCGGGGGAAGGGGGAAGAATCTCGCGCCGCTGGTTTCGACGCGGTCGCGAAACACTGTTCCTGTCAGGACAGCGATCTCGTGATCGTCGGCAATGAGGATGTTGGCGATCGCCAGCATCGGATTGAGATGGCCTGTGGCGGGCGTCGAAGCAAAGAGAACTTTCATGTGATCAATCCTCTGATTGTCGAACGGCAGTCTGCTGCCGCGCGATGAGCAGGGGAAAATGTCGGGATGGCCAGTTACGAGAAGACTTCCGGGCGGCTGCAAAATGGTTACGGAAGCAACGCGTCGCGGCTTTGTCGGGACGCGCAGGCACTTCGGATTCCGCGCCATGTTACAATTGTAACCGTTGCCCGCAGCGCCGTAACAGTCCGGTAACCCGGACGTCCGTTATCCAGCCGCAGATTCTCCGTGCGATTTCAAAAAATCGGTATCGAGTCTTGAAGGCGCGCCGTTCTTAAAAGTAGTAAATGATTGGGATCACAAGTCATCACGTCTTGGAGACTTGGCGGGAATACGACGGGAAAATGACCCAGTTGGCGGGCAATACCGCGAACGTGTTGGTTCGTCGTTGGTACATATCAAGATGCGTCGGCGGTAAGTGATCGTTCGTTTCGAGCGGTCAAGACCGCCGCCGGCACATACGGTGCCTTTTTCCGCCTCAGCCAGAGCAAGCAGTACATTGCCTGTTCAAATCCAGACATTGCGCAGCAAGCGAGATTGGCTTGGGGCAAGTTTGAGAGATCAACTATGTTGGCAGACATCGGCCATATCATCGTCGTCGATGACGACTCCACTTTACGGCAGATGGTGATCAAATATCTGGAAGAACACAACGTACCGAGCAGGGCCGCATCCAACCGGGCCGAACTTCATCGCCATCTCGAGGGAGCCCAGCCCAGCCTTATCATTCTCGATCTGCGCCTGGGGCAGGACGATGGCCTGGATATGCTCAGGGAAATCCGTGCACAATCCGATGTGCCTGTCATCATCACGACCGGTCACCGGCCTGACGAGATCGACCGTATTGTCGGCCTTGAACTCGGCGCCGACGACTACATCATCAAGCCATTCAGCCTGAGGGAGCTCCTGGCGCGCGTCCGCGCGGTGCTGCGGCGTCAGGAGATGGGGCGGGTCGCGCGTGCGCGTGATCCTGAGCGCGGCGGTTATCGCTTCAACGGCTGGAAGCTCGAACGCCGCGGCCGCCGGCTGCTGGACGCGAACAACGAGCTGGTCCCCTTGAGCAAGGGTGAATACGCGCTGCTGTTGGCTTTTCTCGAAGCGCCGCAGCGTCCGTTGACCCGCGAGCACCTGCTGCAGGCGACTCGCATCCACGAGGACATCTTTGACCGGAGCATCGATGTGCAGGTGCTGCGGCTGCGGCGCAAACTGGAGACCGATCCTAGCGCACCGCGCATCATCCAGACCGAGCGCGGCATCGGTTACGTCTTCACGCTCCCGGTGGAACCGTTCTAATTGCGGCGATTGCAGCTGCGGAGTGTCAACGGAAATCCGGTTCACCGGAGTGGGAAAGACACCGGCGTTGGTAGAAACGTGGCGGTGCAAGGCTGCAGCTGTAACCTTTTTTGGTGTGACGGTGATGGTCACGTAACAGGGCAGCTTCAGGATCGCTCCTGCAAACATCGCGCAGGAGAAATTTCCTATGTTGGAACAGCAGCTCTCTTCAAACGCGAACCGGATGGTTCGGCCTTCTCATCGCCAAATCGCCGGGATTGCGCGCGGCTTCGATCTGGCGGATGATCGCGGCGGCGGCAGGCGCGTCGGTGCTATGCCGCCGGCTACACCGGGATACACTGCGCCGCCTGTGGTGCCGTCCGGCGTCATGGATGGTCCGGCCAGCGGTTGGTGGTGGAGGGCGATGGCGCTCTTCATGGACGGCGTCGCTCTCTACGGCGCGTCGCTGTATCCGAATGTGATCCTCTCGGTCGATGATGAGGCATCGGCCCCTGCAGATGCGCGCCAGTCGCGTTGTGCTGGCAGTCACGAGCCTGCCGTGACGCACGAGCAGGGCGCCTCGCAATCTTTGAATAGTTCTAGCGTGATCGCGCCGGGCCTTGTCGCATGGACGGAGCATCCCGGGGGTCGCAGCGACTGGCTGGACGGGCTCGGTGACAAAGTCGTGGCGATGTGGACGCACTGGCGTAAGGAGCGGGAGATCAGGCGGGCCGTGAAGGCCCTGGCGGAATACGATGATCGAACCTTGCTGGATCTAGGCATCCATGGCCGGGCGGAGATCGAGCGGATGGTGAGGTACTGCCGTGATTGCTGACGCGGTTTACTTCGCAATCGCCGGATTTGACTTCTATCACGCGGTCGCGTGTACCCTCATCTCGCGCGGCCTCGAAGCCGGCCAAGGATCATGCGGTTGGGCGAGACGTCAATCAAGAAGACTTGAAGGTTTCAGGCGAATTTGGCCCGGGCCGCGTATTGCTGAAATGTGTGACAACTCCTAGCTGACGCGCAGTGTCCGGATTTGCCCAGACCCGTCTCTTACGTAAATTGATCCGTCGGCGGCCTGCCGTCGCCATCTGTGTGCTGCTCCTCAGTGGCCTGCAGCCTTCTTCGGCGCCGCCGCAGGTGTCACCGCAGGCGGCGCCGGCTTGGCGCGGAATGG
>JAEYRD010000023.1 GCA_023435725.1 Pseudomonadota bacterium
GCTCCCGCTTGAAGCCCTCGACCACGACGAGATCGACTGCGGACAGCTTCCCGAGCAATTCCGGCAGCCGCGGCTCGGCTGCGCCGCGCAACTCATGCATCAGGGCCCAGCGGTTTGAGGAAGCAACCAGCACCTCGGCCGCGCCCGCCTCGCGATGGCGCCAGGAATCCTTGCCGGGCACATCGACGTCGAACTGGTGATGCGCATGCTTGATCACGGAGACGCGCAGACCTTGTGCGTTGAAATGCGGGATCAGCCGCGTCAACAACGTGGTCTTGCCCGCACCGCTCCAGCCTGCAAGGCCGATGACTTTCATTCCACGTCTCTCTTCGCAACCGGCACTCGCCGATGGAACTTTCAGCCTGCCCCGTCATCGCGGGGAGCTCGTGACAAAATTGCGAAGCAATTTTGCACTGAAGCGACGAAGCAATCCAGACTGCTACCGCCGAGATACTCCGGATTGCTTCACGGAGCCTGTCAGCGGGCCGCGCTTCGCGCGGATCCGGTGACTCGCGATGACGAATGGAGGCATTTCGTTCTCTCTCCGCCATGCTTATATCGGCTTGACCCGAATGTCATGCTAACGTCGCAACCATGATGAAGATCGACAAAGCCCCGGTGCCCCTGATCGTCCCTGACCCGGACGACCCGCGCCTGACCCAGAGCGTGACCGGGACCGACCAGACCGGCGCCAAGGTCGAGATCAAGGTGCCGATGGAGCGACCTCTGACGCTCAATCTGAATTCGCAGGAGATCGTCACCATGATGACGATCGGCGACTATCCGGAATATCTGGCGCTCGGCTATCTGCTGAACCAGAACATGCTGAAATATAATGACGTGGTCACCGAGGTCGAATACGACGACGACCTTCAGGTGGTCGTCGTGCGCACCGAGCACAACACCAATTTCGAAGCCAAGCTGAAGAAGCGCACCCAGACTTCGGGCTGCGCGCAAGGCACCGCCTTCGGCGACCTGCTCGAAGCGGTCGAGAGCGTCGCGCTGCCCAAGGCCGAGCTGCGCACCTCCTGGCTCTACCAGATGACGCAGACCATCAACACCATGCCCTCGCTCTATCTCGAAGCTGGTGCGATTCATGGCTGCGTACTGTGCAGGGAGGGCGAGCCGCTCTGCTACACCGAGGACGTCGGCCGCCACAACGCCGTCGACAAGATCGCGGGCTGGATGTACCGCCACGGCGTCGATGCATCCGACAAGATCCTCTACACTACGGGACGCCTCACCTCGGAGATGGTGATCAAGACGGTGCGCATGGGAATTCCGATCCTGGTGTCGCGGTCCGGCTTCACCGCATGGGGCGTCGATCTCGCCAGGCAGGTCGGCCTGACACTGGTCGGCCGCACCCGCGGAAAGCGCTTCATCGCGCTCGCGGGCGAGGAGCGCATCGTCTACGACCAGAACCTCGCTTACGTCGAGGAGGAATCGGCCAAGCATAAGCGCAAGGGTGAAGGTGGTGACGACTGAGATTCCGGCAACGCAAGGCGTTTTGCTCGCCGGCGGCCTCGCCCGCCGCATGGGCGGCGGCGACAAGCCGATGCGCACCATCGGCGGCCGCACCATCCTGGAGCGCGTGATCGCGCGCCTGTCGCCGCAATGCAGCGGGCTGATCCTGAATGCGAACGGCGATCCCGCGCGTTTCAAAGCGTTCGGCTTGCAGGTCATTGCCGACGACGTACCCGGCTTTCCCGGCCCGCTCGCCGGCATCCTCGCCGCGCTCGACTGGACCGCAACGAACCGGCCCGAGGTCGAGTGGGTACTTAGTGCCGCGGGCGACTGCCCGTTCCTGCCGCGCGATCTCGTCGCGCGCCTGCATGAGGCGCGAGAGCGGGAGAACGCGCAGCTCGCGGTCGCCGCATCGCGCGATCAGTCGCATCCGGTGATCGGCTTGTGGCGCGTCGCCTTGCGCAATGAGCTGCGTCACGCCCTGGTCGTCGAGGACCTCCGCAAGATCGATCGCTGGACCGCGCGCTATCCGCTCGCGACGGTGACATGGCCGGCCGAGCCGCTCGATCCGTTCTTCAATGCCAACACGGTCGAGGACATCGCCGAAGCCGAGCGGCTGGCGGTGCTGGATGCGGCAATCTAAAGCGTCCTGAGTTTTGGTTGAATCGACGCGAGCCCGGAACTCCGGTCACCTCTCTCGTAGGGTGAGGTGCTCACCCGCACAGCCGACTGAACCTGATTTCATCCCGCTCTAGACTAGCGAACTTACGATTTGGGAAATTCGTTGAGAAGCTGCGTCCAGATGATCGCGAAGGCGATCAGCCCGCAGAGGCCAACGGCAGTGGTGAATCGCGGCAGACGCCCGAGCGCGACCAGCAGCCAGGCCGGCAGAAAGAACAGCCCAAAGATCATGCCGAGCGGAAACACCGCGAGCCATTGAAAGCCGGTGCCGTCGCCGGGCGGGACATGGGCGATCGCGTAGAACGTATAGAGCCAGAACAGCGTTCCGGCGACCGCGACGAGGGCGGCGATCTTGCGGAAATTGAGGGGGGCTGACGCGGTCATGGCTGGCTCTCGTCCCTTTGTCGCAACGGCGGCCATCCGAGTTCATGGAGACATCGAACCGGAGCGGGGCCGGCAGCGGAGCGGGACCGCGCGCGCCAGTTATCCCAGGATCAGGCGGCCAGCGGCACCGACCAGGCGTCGTAGCCGTAGACCCAGCTCGTATCGGTCCGCTCCTTCAGCCAGACGTTTGCGCGCGAGGTCTCCTGCACCCGCGTCGTGCGTTCCTTACGCGTCGCCTCGAAGCGGCGGAGTGCATCCGCAACGCCGTCGCGGTCGACGCCGTCGAGGCAGCGCGAGAGCACGGCGGCATCCTCGATCGCCATGGCCGCGCCCTGCGCCATATAGGGCGTCATCGGATGGCAGGCATCGCCGAGCAGCGTCACCTTGCCGTCGGCCCAGCGCTCCAGTGCATCGCGGTCCATGATCGCCCATTTGTGCACGTCAGGGCACGCGGCGAGGACCTGGCCGACCTGCGGATGAAAGCCTTCGAACGAGGCGCGCAGATCACGCACATCGCCCTTCGTAGACCATGACTCGATGCGGAAGTCCGGCTCGGGCTGGCTGGTGACGAGGTAGACCTCGCTGCGGTCCGGCTTGACGTAATAGATCACGATATGGCGATCCTCGCCCCACCATTTGGTGCAGTCGTCAATCGTCCCGCCACCAAGCAGCGCGGCGGGATAAGTGGTGCGATAGGCGATGCGGCCGGAGAATCTCACCGGCGCGGTGTCGAACAGGATGTCGCGCACCGCCGAATGAACGCCATCCGCACCGACCACTGCGTCGGCAACAGCGCTGGTGCCGTCGGCGAAGGTTAGCCGGACCTCCTCGCTGGTCTCGTCGAGACCGATAAGCTTGTGGTTGAGCCGCACGCATTCGTTCGGCACCGCGCTCGCCAGTGCCGCGTGGAGATCACCGCGATGGGCGAGCAGATATGGCGCGCCGAATTTCTCCTCCGCACTCTCGCCGAAGATCATGTCGAACTTGATATCGCCGCTGCGCCAGTCCCTGTTGTTCCAGGAGCGTGGATAAAAGGACTGGCTGCGCATCCGCGCCTCCAGCCCCAGCGCGCGCAGCACCTTCATGGCGTTGCAGCCGACCTGGATGCCGGCGCCGATGCGGGCGAATTGGGAGGCCTGCTCGTAGACCGTCACGTCGATGCCGACGCGCCTGAGCGCCGCGGCGGTCGCAAGCCCGCCCATGCCAGCACCAACGATCGCAACCAAAGGCGGCCCTGCCATCGCGTCCCCCACCCTGTCTGTCGCGCGGCTTAAACGCCGCGTCGTCTACTCTACGCGGGCCGGAAACCCGCTCGCTCCAGTGCCATACGCGCCTCGTCCGAGCCAAGCGCATCCAAGAAGGCCTGCACTGCGGGACGCTGCTTGCGCGCCGTCACCAAGGCAAAGTCATAATGCTCTTCCGCCAGCGGAATGAAACCGAGGCCGACCGCATGGGCGACCGGCGCAATGGTCATGCCCCAGTCGGCTCGGCGCTGCGCAACGGCGGCAGCGACTGCATTGTGCGAACGCGGCTGGTTCCAATAGCCATCCGGTCGCGCACCGCCAAGCAGCCGGTCGATCAGGATGCGCGTGCCGGCCCCCTGGTTGCGGTTGACCATGATGCAGTCGGGGTCAGCGAGCGCGGCCGCAACGGCATCCCTCGCGCCGAGGCCCTCGAAGCGCTTGTCGCCTTTGCGGAAGACAATGCCCTGCATCCGCCGCCAGCCCGGCACGAGTTCGAGCCCCTCGACGAGGTAAGGCGTGTTGTAGGTTTCACTCTTGTCGTCGAACAGATGGATCGGCGCGAGATCGCATTCGCCGCGCTTCGCCGCCGCAAGCCCGCCGAGGCTGCCGACCGCAATCGAGCGCACGGTCAGGCCGGCATGCGCGAGTTGTGCGGTGACGAGATCGAGGCCGGTGCAGTGGCTGCCGACGATGACAAGATCGGGGACCCGCACATGCGGCGTGAACAGCGTCACCTCGGCCTCGGTCCCCGCAGGCATCTGATCGGCAAGCGCGTCGATGCGCAGGAAGCCGTCAGCCTGCGCGAAAGAGGTGATCGCACCAGACCCCTTGCCGGAAGGATAGGCGATCAGGCCGTCCTTGCCCTCGACCAGCGAGACCATGACGAATTCGGTGCGGCCGAGCTCGGAGGCGATGCGCACCGGCACGGTCGCGTTCGCTTTGGCATCGGAGCGCGGCGGCAATCCGGCCATCTTGCGCAGCACCGGCACGATCATGTCGTGGAAGGTGAACATCGCCGAGGTCGGAAAGCCAGGCAGGATCACCACCGGCTTGCCGTCGCACACCGCGAGGCACAACGGCTTGCCGGGCTTGAGCGCAATGCCGTGTGCGATGATGCCGGGCTTGCCGAGCCGGCCGATGATGCGATGGGACAGATCGCCCGCGCCCTTCGATGTGCCGCCTGATAGCACCAGCATGTCGGCGTCCACCAGCGCACGGCGCATGGCGGCTTCGAGCTTTGCCTCATCATCGGGAATGGCGCCGAGGAAAACCGCCTCGCCACCATTCTCGTCGATTGCGGCTGCGACAATCGCGCCGTTGGTGTCGTAGATCGCGGCCGGCGCGAGCACTTCGCCTGGCTGCACCAGCTCGTCGCCGGTGGAGATCACGGCAACACGCGGCCTTCGCGCGACAATCACCTCGGCGATGCCGCAGGCCGCCAGCATGCCGATCTCGCGCGAGCCGATGATCGTGCCGGCGCGCAGCAGCGCTTCGCCGCGCGCGATGTCGGAACCGGCATAAGACACGAATTGTCCGGGAGACACGGCGCGACGGACGTCGATCGCATCCGAGCCAGCCGGCTGGGTATGCTCGACCATGACCACGGCGTCGGCGCCGCGCGGCAACGGACCGCCGGTGGCGATCGCCGTTGCGGTTCCCACGCCGACTGGCAATATCGGGGCGGTCCCACAGTGAATGGTTTCTCCGTTCAGCGCGAGGCGCGTGGGTGCGCCTTCGCCAGCTGCGGCGAGATCCGCCGAGCGCACGGCAAAGCCGTCGACATTGGAACGGTCGAAGGGCGGAACATCGATCGGCGCGGTGACGTCTTCGGCGAGCGCGGAGCCGAGCGCATAGGCAAGCTTGCGCGGCTCGCCCGGGACCGCGCGCGGGAACAGCTCAGCCTCGAAGCGTGCCAGTGCATCCTCGCGCGACAGGATCCTGAGGAACTGTTCCTGCTCGAGCGCGCTACGGTCTTGCGACTGCGGGATCATGGTCATGCCGGAACCCATATCATTCCCGCATCAGATAGGCATCGGCCGGCGCGCCCGCTGCAAATCCCTCGCTGCTCCCGGGAATGATCAGCCAGGCATCCGCACGGGCAATTGCCTGTAACGGCCATTCGCCCACTGCAAGCGGCATCCACGCATGATGTTCCTCCGCCAGCAGAGCGATCTCGGCGATGCCGACACTGGATGCGATCTTGCGCGCGAGCGGCAAGGTCAGCTGTCTGCGCGGCCGGCGCGCCGACAGTCGGTCGATCAGCGGAAGCACGAGGGCGAACCAAGCCGCGAGCGCATGATCCGGGGAGCCGGGCAAGGCGACGGCGGGAACCTTTCCGGGCCGCGCCACGGCGGCGGTGCGGCCCGGCTGGAGCGCAAGGCCATGGGCGATCACGTCGCCTCGCCGGGCCAGCGCGGTCACGGCAGCATCGCGGCGGCCGACGCCGCTGCCGCCGATCGTCACAACCAGATCGCAGTCGAGATCGCCGAGCGCCTCCGCGATCGATGCGGCATCGCGCGTACCGGCTTCGCGCGTTTGCACATGCAGTCCTGCAGTGCGCGCGACGTCCGTAATCATATCCATCGTCGCCGCCGCGCCCGGCACATTGACGATGTGCAACCGCGGCCGCCGCACACTCAGCCGGTCCAGCCCGGCAACACGCGCGAGCAGCAGGGCGGCGGGACCAACCGGATGCCCCTCTGCCACGGCAGGCGTGCGTTCTCCGATATCACTTCCGGCGCGCCTGACGCCCTGCCCCGGCACGGCCTCCGCCAGCACCTGGGCAAGCACACCCGACATCTCGACGGCGTCCGCATCGAGCACACAGTCGCATCCCCTCGGCATCGCATCGCCGGCATCGACCCAGGCCGGCATCGTTGCCAGCGGCAGCGGCGAATAGGCGGAGGCTCCGACGAGATCATTGGCGCACAGCGCCCAGCCGTCTGCGGCGGCGATGTCGTAAGGCGGATAGGCGGCCGGCAGAGGCGTGCCTGCCGCGATGCAGCCTGCAGTCTCGGTCAGCGGCAGCTGCACCGGGGCAAGCGGCCCGAGCCCTTCCAACAACGCGACGAGCGCAGTGTCGAGCGGCGTCAGCGATGGCGGCAGGCGCTGGGTCATGCGCCATGATGGACCATGCAACGCCCGGTTTGGCAACCACTGGCGATGCGGATGTCAGCCGCCGGACTTGCCCGCATTCGGAAAAAACAGCTGCTGACCGTCGACCTTGTAGCCGGCGATCGCCGCCTGCCCCTCCGGCGAGATCAGCCAGTCGATGAAGATCTGCCCCAGCTCCTTCTTCACGGTTGGAAACTTCTCGGGGTTCACCAGCATCACGCCGTATTGGTTGAGCAGGCGCTTGTCGCCTTCCACGACGATGTCGAGATCGCCGCGATCCTTGAAGGCGATCCAGCTGCCGCGGTCGGACAGCATATAGGCATTGGCGGCATGCGCGGCCTCGAGCGCCGCGGCCATGCCCTGCCCGGCCTCGCGATACCAGGCTCCCTTGGCGCCGGCGATGTCGATGCCGGCGACGATCCAGAGCGCGAGCTCCGCGGCATGGGTGCCCGAGCGGTCGCCACGCGTCACGAACGGGGCGCCCTTGGCCTCGATCGCCTTCAGCGCGGTCGCGATGTCCTTGCCCTTTACGCCGGCGGGATCGCTCTTCGGCCCGATCAGCACATAGTCGTTGTACATGACGTCGAAGCGCTTTGCGCCAAAACCGTCGGCGACGAATTTCTCTTCCTGCGGCCGTGCGTGCATCAGCACGACATCGGCTTCACCCCTTCGCGCCCCGTCGAGCACCTCATCGGCACGACGCGCAATCACCGTCACGTCAATGCCGGTTTTGTCACGGAAGATCGACAGCAGATAATCGAGCAAGCCTGACTCCTGCGTCGATGCCGTCGTAGCCAGGACGATCGCGCGGTCCTGCGCGGATGACGCCGCAACGCCTGCGGCAAGGCCGCAGAGAAGCGCTAATGCAACGGACAGGCGGCGAACGACCATGGCTGGTTCCCGTGAGGTACGAAATCGTTATCATCCTGATGACGGATTGCGCCGCGCTCATGACGCGATCCCGCTTCGAACGGCACAAACACGACAACACCAGATAGAACGCGTGTTTGACCACCACCGGCAGCAAATTTCACCGCGCGCGGCCGATCGAGCACTCGGGAAACTTCGGCAATGCATTGGCCAACCAGGTGGATTGCAATCGCGAGCGTGCGTCGCAAGGCCCGCACCAAGTCAGCGTGCGAGGATGACGACAGGTGCAGAATCGGAAGTCAGGACGTGTTGCATAGCAGCGAGATGATCGGGCATGGTCGAAGTGGTCCGAAATTGAACTGCAGAACTCCACCTGCATCGAACGACTAAACAGAAGCAAGAATTTGCATAGGAATGCAGGATGGAATTCCTGACGACCAGTGAAGCCGCCGACTATCTCCGGCTCGGCGAGCGCAAGCTGTACGAACTCGTCACTACCGGTGCGATCCCCTGCACGAAGGTGACCGGGAAGTGGCTCTTCCCACGGCACGAACTCGATCTCTGGGTGCTGTCGGGAATGTCGCGTCCGGCCGGTATGATGATCGCGGAGCCGCCGCCCGTCGTGGGCGGCAGCCAGGACGATCTCCTGGATTGGAGCCTGCGCGAATCCGGCTCAGGCCTGGGATCGATGAGCGAAGGCAGCGCGCGCGGGCTCGAACGCCTGCAGCGCGACGAGGTGATGGCGGTCGCCGTGCACTTCCACGACCTCGACACCTCCGACAATCTTGCCCGCGATGCCAGTGTCGATGTCCTGCGGACCGCTCCGGACCTGCACGATGCGGTGCTGATTGCGTTCGTGCGCCGCGAGCAGGGTCTCGTGCTGCCGCCGGGCAATCCCAAGCGGCTGCGCGGCCTGTCCGACGTGCTCGCGCTCGGCAGCAGGATGGCGATACGGCAACCGGGCACCGGCGCACAGATGCTGCTCGACGTGCTGTTGAAGTGCGCCGGAGCCTCGACGCGCGATCTGCGCCGGGTGGAGACGCCAGCCGTCACCGGGTCGGATCTCGCCGAATTGGTTCGCGCCGGCCAGGCCGATTGCGGCGTCGCGACGCGCGCGGCCGCGCGCTCAGCCGGCCTCGATTTCGTGCCGCTGGCCTGGGAG
>JAEYRD010000031.1 GCA_023435725.1 Pseudomonadota bacterium
GGCCTGACTGGCCAAGCCTATGAGCTCAATTTCGGCCGCAAAAGCATCAGGAAGCACGGGAAGCATAATCCTGGGGTCGGGGGTTCGCGTCCCTCTCCCGCTACCAAGATTTCACTGTCCGTCCCGAAGACATGGGTAACGGACCGTACCTAGTCTAGAACGTGACTTCATAGCCAAACGACTCGCCGAGAACAGGCCTACTCTTGGCATCTGTCTCGGCGGGCAACCGGTTGCTGCCGCACCTGGCTCTGAGGTGGTTCCCACCGGGCTATCTTCGTCATCAAGCCTTATTATTGCGCGGCCTGAAGCTCCTCCACGGGGGCGGTACGGATCAGATAATCGAACGCCGAGAGCGAGGCCTTGGCACCTTCTCCCATGGCGACGATGATCTGCTTGTAGGGCACCGTCGTCGCGTCGCCGGCGGCAAAAACTCCGGGAACCGTGGTCTGGCCGCGCGCGTCGATTTCGATCTCCCCACGTGTGTTCATCGCGACCGTCCCCTTCAGCCAACCGGTGTTTGGCACGAGACCGATCTGGACGAACACGCCATCAAGGTCCAGGCGATGAGTTTGATCGCTGTTGCGCTTGACATATGACAGGCCAGTGACCTTCCGGTCGTCGCCGTGAATTTCCGTGGTTCGTGCCGAGGCGATGACAACCACATTGTGCAGCGAATAGAGCTTGCTCTGCAGCACGGCATCGGCGTGCAGCTTGGAATCGAACTCGATCAGGGTGACATGCGCGACGATGCCCGCCAGATCGATCGCGGCCTCCACGCCGGAATTGCCGCCGCCGACCACGGCCACGCGCTTGCCCTTGAATAGCGGGCCGTCGCAATGCGGGCAATAGGCCACCCCCTTGTTGCGATAGGTGTCCTCGCCGGGAACGTTCAGTTGTCGCCAGCTCGCGCCGGTCGACAAGATGACCGTGCGAGACTTCAGAACCACACCGCTTGCGAGCTCGACTTGTGCCAGGCCGTCTGGACCGGCAGACGGGATCAGGCGAACGGCGGTTTGTGCGCCGATGATATCGACATCGTGGGACTTCACCTGCTGTTCCAGCGCCGCGGCAAGCTTCGGTCCTTCGGTATGCGGGACCGAGATGAGATTCTCGATCGCCATGGTATCCAACACCTGCCCGCCCAGCCGGTCGGCGACGACGCCTGTGCGAACTCCCTTGCGTGCGGCATAGATGGCAGCCGCGGCCCCGGCGGGCCCGCCACCCACGACGAGAACATCGAACGCGGCCTTGTCGGCGATCTTCCGGGCCGCGCGCTCGACACTGTGCCTGTCGAGTTTGGCCACGATCTCCTCGAGGCTCATGCGCCCCTGCGCGAAGGGCTCGCCGTTGAGGAAAACCGAGGGCACGGCCATGACCTGGCGTTTCTCGACCTCGTCCTGGAAAAGGGCGCCGTCGATCGCGACATGCTTGATATTGGGGTTCAAGACGCTCATCACGTTGAACGCCTGCACGACGTCGGGGCAGTTCTGGCACGAAAGCGAAAAATAAGTCTCGAAGCTGTAGTCGCCTTCGAGACCCTTGATCGTCTCGATGAGCTCAGGCGATTCCTTGGGCGGGTGACCGCCGACCTGCAGCAGCGCTAGGATCAGCGAGTTGAATTCGTGCCCCATCGGCAGTCCAGCGAAGCGCACGCGGATGTCGGTGCCGACCCGATGAATGGCGAACGACGGCGTATGGACGTCGGGCTGATTGGGGGCAAGGGTGATCTTGTCCGAAAGTGACGCGATCTCCTCGATCAGGCCCTGCAATTCTGTCGACTTGGCGCTGACGTCAAGAGAGGGAATGAGTTCGATCGGCAGCGTGATCCGTTGCAAATAGGCCCGGACCTGATCCTTCAATGGCGCGTCCAACATCTATCAGCTCCAAGGAATACTCTTGACGTCGTTCACCGGATGAACGGGGTTGGGAAAAGGCGCAGCGTACTCGCCACGCCCGTTTCGGGCCGGCCACTGGCCAGCCCGAAATCCCGGTTTGAAGGAAGAATTCTGCCCGATTAGATCTTGCCGACGAGCTCCAGCGACGGTGCGAGGGTCTGCTCGCCTTCCTGCCACTTCGCCGGGCAAACCTCGCCCGGATGCGCCGCCACGTATTGGGCGGCCTTGATCTTCCGGAGAAGCTCCTGTGCATCGCGGCCGATGCCGCCGGCCGTGATCTCGATGATCTGGATCTTGCCGTCGGGGTCGACGACGAACGTACCGCGGTCGGCGAGACCGGCTTCCTCAATCAGAACCTCGAAGTTGCGGCTTATCGTGCCAGTCGGGTCCCCGACCATCGGGTACTGGATCTTTTTGATCGCCGGCGAGGTGTCGTGCCAGGCCTTGTGGGAGAAATGCGTGTCGGTGGAGACGCTGTAGATCTCGACGCCGAGCTTCTTGAACGCAGCATAATTGTCCGCCAGATCCTCAAGCTCCGTCGGGCATACAAACGTAAAGTCGGCGGGATAGAAGAAAATCACCGACCACTTGCCTTTGAGCGCTGCGTCGGTGAGCTCAAAGAACTTGCCGTTCTGATAAGCCGTTGCATTGAAGGGCTTAATTTCCTTATTTATCAAAGACATGCCATTTCCTCTTGCGCCTGCGATGTGGCCACGGCGGCTCCCGTCGACTTTTCGCAAGTGCGTTTCGCTATTGCACAATGAGATTTAGACCGTTCTATTGATCGGTCAAGGAAAGAGGCGCGGCTGCGGCAGCATGGCAGCTGCCACACTTAGCGAAGGCGCTGCACCCTGCAAAGGCGGCGCTTTCCCTCAGCATACCCAGCGGTCGGTATCTGTTCCGATGCACTCAATGCGGGCCCACATAGCGCCAGCCGAGATGATCTTGCTGTCAGGACGAGCCGATCTGAGTAACCGCGATCCGACTCTCGTGGAAAAGGCCGCGGCGGCTGGACGCTCGCGGTTCGCGCCGGCCAACAGAAGGCGGCTCAGCGCCCCCGTTGTGGACATTGGGATCGCCGGATTCTCCTTGCGCGATCGCAGCGCCGGCGGTTGCGCGGCGGCGAGAGTAACTGGCCATCAAGGCACTGCAAAAGCTGTCGGTCATTGTCTGTCCTCGCCGCGCGTTACGGCCCGATTCGAATGTCCCTGAGAACGACGCTTCTCGCTTGGCGGATATTTCCTCTGCGTACCCGCCGCGATCGGCGTTGCCTTTTCGCGAGCTTCGGTCGGCGTCATGCTAAAGCGCCGCAGGAAATTCCGATTGAACGCACGGATGTCAACGAACCCAGCGTCGGCCGCGATCTCTCCGATGCGGCGGTTCAACTGGCGCGGATCGGTGAGCGCTGTTTGCGCCCGGACCAAACGTTGCTCGGTGATGAACTCGGCAAAGGAATAGGGCTCGGTCTCGAAGAGCATATGGAGATCGAGCTGTGCGGCGATATCGTCGGCCGAACAGGGCTGACCGAGGCGCGTCATAATCTCGGCCTTGGCGGCGGCAAGGCGCGCAGCGCGCAGACCGCCTCGCATACGACGTCGCGAAGATAGGCGAGCACCTCGCGCGGCGGACGGACGAAGTTCGACTATTGCGCCTGCCGCGGGCCGACGAAGCCCCAGACGATACGGATCGCCACAAGGCCGGCGACAGCGAGCACGTCTCTTTTTGAGTTGACACATACCATCTGGATAGTATGTAAAACATACCAAGTGGATAGTAACAAAACCGGGAGAGGCGTCTTTGGATATTGCAGGCATAGCCCGTCGCGTCGTGGGCTTTATGCTCGATCACCCGGACGAGCGCGACTGCTGGATGAAGGCGTCGGCCATCACCGGCCTTCTTGGGGAAGGCAGCTCCGCGGCGATCGAGACGGCGGATCGCTGGTTGCGGCGGGCGATCGAGATGCAGCGCTCGAATGGCCATTTGAATTATTCGGATGCCGTGCGCGCCATCGCCGGCCATGTGCGATCCTTCACGCCGACCGCGTCGCTATCCGCAAGCCTCGGCTATCCGCTTCTGCTTAGATATCAGCAGAACGGGGACGCCTCCTATCTCGAGGCTGCGCGCAGGCAGATCGATGCGCTCCAGAGAAGCCCGCGCACGAGCGATGGCGGGATCTGGGCCCGCGCAGAGGCGCCGGAACTCTGGATCGACTTTACCCATCTCGTGTGCCCGTTCATGGCGCTTTATGGCCGCATCGCTAAGGACGCGGTCCTGCTCGATGGCGCCTTCCATCAATACCGCGTGCATATCGAGCATCTGCTCGATCCGCGAAAGCAGCTCGCGCGGCATGCATGGTGCGAGCGGCCGGACCATTTCACGCAATCGACTTTCTGGTCGCGCGGCAACGGTTGGCTCGTCTGCGCCTCTGTCGACCTCGCGGCGATCGCACCGGATCATCCGGAAGCGAAATATGTCGCCGAGACTTGCGCTGGCGTGCTGAGTGCCATGGCGCCCTACCAGGACGAGACGGGCTACTTCTGCCACGTGCTCGATGATCCCGCGTCGAATCTCGAGGCGTCGGGCACGCTGATGTTCGCCTACGCGGTTGCGCGCGGCGTGCGGCTGGGAATCGTGCCGGCGTCTCTGATGCCGGCCGCGGTCAAGGCGTTCACGGCAGTCGCGCGCGCGGTCGAGCCGTCGGGCAAGGTACCCGGGGTTGCGGTTCCTCCGGGCGGGCCCGGCGTACCCTTCGACTGGACCCTGTTCGGACAGGGCTTCTTCCTGCTCGCGGCCTGCGAGCTGAAGGATCGCCTGGCGGGAGGGAAGCTGTGACCGGGGCTCCATCATTGACGCCGCAAGCGCAGCCTGGCCGGCGCAATCTTCCGCTCGCCGGCGTGCGGGTGCTCGACATGTCGCGCCTCGCGCCCGGTCCCTATTGCACGATGCTGCTTGCCGATCTCGGCGCGGAGGTCATCGTTGTGACCGGTGGTCGTGCCGGTGCCCCGGTTTCCTCGTTCGCGCGCGGCAAGCGTTTCGTGGCGCTCGATCTAAAGGCGGAGGCGGGACGGGCGGCGCTCCACCGGCTTGCAGCAACAGTCGACGTTTTCGTCGAGAGTTTCCGGCCCGGCGTCTGCGCCCGGTTGGGCGCGGGCTATGACGAGCTCAGTCGCATCAATCCGGCGCTGATCTACTGCTCGCTGACCGGCTATGGTCAGGACGGGCCGCTTGCGCAGGAAGCGGGTCACGATATCAACTACCTGGCGCTCACCGGTGTTCTCGGCGCGATCGGGCCGCACGACAGGCCCCCGACGGCGCCGCTGAACATCGTCGCCGATTTTGCGGCCGGTGGACTCACCGCCGTGATCGGCATCCTCGCCGCGCTGTTCGAGCGGGTCTCGTCAGGCAAGGGTCAGCAGATCGATGCAGCCATGATCGACGGCTGCATGTCGCTGATGGCGATGCATTACCCGGTCTGGAAGCAGGCTGTGATGCCGGAACGTGGCCGCGGCTGGCTCGCGGGCAGCGCGCCCTACTATCGCTGTTACGCCTGCGCCGACGGCGGATATGTCGCAGTCGGTTCGCTCGAGCCGCAATTCTTTGCGGCGCTGTGGAAGGACATCGGCGAGGGCGATCCGCCCGACCAGATGGACATGCGGCTCTGGCCGGAGATCGAGCGGACGTTCGCGGAGGCCTTTGCGTCGCAACCGCGAGATTACTGGGCCGAGCGCTACAAGGGTAAGGATGTTTGTGTGTTTCCGGTGCTCAGTCCGGATGAGGTCTGGCAACACCCGCACATTCGGGCGCGCTTTCCGGAGGCCGGTCCAGACAACGTGCCGGCGATTCCGCGCTTCAGCCGCACGCCGGTGCGGCAGCGCGCGCTCGATCAGCGCGATCAATCGGATGCGATCCTGACAGAAGCAGGATTGCCGCCCGACCAGATCGCTGTGGCCAGTCCCGCAAGCGAGCGTGCGAACACCGGCTGGAGCGGCTGGCCGCCGCACTTCAAGGGCTGACACCAAACCACGCAAATCCAATCGTCAAAAGTCCAAGAGAAATCTGTCATGGCTCATCTCGAAGCCGAATATCGCGATTTTCGTTCCTCGGTCCGCCGCTTTGCCCGCGAGGAGGTGGCTCCGCGCGCCTCGACGCTCGATCGGGAGCAGCGGCCTCCGGTGGAGTCGTTCGCGGCCAGTCTCCAGCTCGGTCTTCCCGGCTTGCCCTATCCCCTGCATCTCGGCGGCGGCGAGGGTGATATCTACGCCCAATGCGTCGCCATGGAGGAGCTCGCGAGGGCTTGCGCTTCGACGGCGCTCGGCATCTCCTCGAGCTGGATCATGATGGCAGTCGTTGCCTACGGCACCGAGGCCCAGCAGCGCGAGGTCGTGCCGCAGATGACGAGCGGCCAGGCGCGCTGCGCCTGGGGATTGACCGAGCCGAAGGGCGGCTCGGATCTGATGGCGGCGTCAACGCGGGCGGTACGCTCCGGCGACGGCTGGGTGCTCAACGGTACGAAGCGCTTCATCACCAATGGCGGCTGGGCCGACTGGTATCTCGTCTTCGCGCGGACGAGCGACAAGCGTTTTGGTCTGTTCCTGGTTCATCGCAACGACCCCGGCGTGTCGTTCGGCGCGCCGGAGAAAAAAATGGGAATGCGCGGCAGCCCGACCTCCGACGTCATCATGGACAACGTCGCGCTTCCGGACTCGCGTCTGCTCGGCGATCCCGAGCGCGGTGCGCAATACATCACTGAAGCCTTGTTGAAGTCGCGACTACAGATGGCGGCGCATGCGCTCGGCATCGCCGCGGGCGCGCTGGATGCTGCGCTTCGCTACACCAGCGAGCGTCAGCAATTCGGGCAGGAGATCTCGAAGTTCCAGATGATCCGCGGCATCGCTGCCGACATGGCAATCAAGGTCGAGGCCGGCCGCTCCATCCTGCGGCACGCCTGCGAGCTCTTCATTGCCGGTGATCCCGACGTGAAGCTGCACGCATCGATCGCCAAGGTATTCTGCTCCGATGCGGCGATGGCGGTGACGACCGATGCCGTTCAGCTCCATGGCGGCTACGGCTACCTCGAGGACTATGCCGTGGAGCGCATGATGCGCGACGCGAAGGTCACGCAGATCTGGGAGGGAACCAACCAGATCCAGCGGCTGATGATCGCCAAAGAAATCTACGAGCGACTCTGAGGGGCATCATGGCAATTCTGCAAGGCGTCAAGGTCATCGAGCTCTGCGAAGTTTATCAGGGGCCACTGGCAGGGCAGGCGCTGGCCGATTTCGGCGCGCGTGTCATCAAGGTCGAGCGGCCGCCGGTCGGCGATCCCATGCGGCTCGGTGATTTTCATGCCGCCGAAAACAACCTCATGAGCGGATACTTCGCTGCGGTCAATCGCAGCAAGGAATGCGTCTGTCTCGATTTGAAGAATGAGGCCGGGCGGGCGGCCCTGCTCGAGCTCGCGAAAACGGCGGATGTGCTTTTGCACAATTATCGCCCGGGCGTGATGGAGCGCCTTGGCTTCGGCTATGAGGAGCTCGCGAAGCTCAATCCGGGACTCATCTACGCCGCGGCGAGCGGGTTCGGCGACAGCGGACCGCTGGCCGAGATGGCCGGACAGGATCTGGTCATCCAGTCCATTTCCGGCATCGCGATGAAGAGCGCGCGTGGCGACGGCACGCCGCAATTTCTCAATGTCCCGCTGACTGACTTTGCGTCCGGCCTGCTGCTGGTGCAGGGCGTGCTGCTGGCGCTGATCGAGCGGTCGAAGTCAGGCCTCGGCCAGAAGGTGACATCATCGCTGTTCGATGCCGCAATCGCCATGCAGAGCCTCGAGGCGGCATCGATCCTCAATTATGGCTACGAGACGCGCTGGTTCGACCGCGCACCCAATTTCCCGATCCAGGCCTCCGACGGCTGGGTCACCGTCCTTGGCTTCTTCAGGGACAATCCGCTGCAGCTCATCTGTCAGGCGCTCGGCATTTCGGATCTGAGCGTCGAGATGGCGCTGCCGACGGCGATCGACCAGATCGGCGCACGGGATCGGATCGTCGAACGGCTGGCGCCGGAGTTTCGCAAGTTCAAGGCGTCGGACATCGTGGAGCGGTTGCAGAAGGCCGGCATCCTGGCCGCTCCGGTCCTGTCGTTCGAGCAGGCTCTCGCCCTGCCGCAGGTTGAGGTCAACCGCATGATCGCAACCGTTCCGGTAGAGGGGCAGGCCGACATGAAGGTGATCGATCATCCCTTGAAGTTCTCGCGCTCGTCGCGAGCGCCGTCACGCGCGCCGGAGAAGCTGGGCGCGCAGACGCGCTCCGTTCTGGCCGAGCTTGGCTTCGACGAGGCCAGGATCGCCCAGGCCTCAGGCCTGCCGTCATGAACAACGCCAGCCACCGATCATGACCGAAGCCAAACCCAACATCATGCAAGCGGGACGGGAATCCTCGCTCGCCGACAAATATCTGCAGCAGGAGGGCGAGGTCTTCCTGTCGGGCAACCAGGCTCTGGTCAGACTGCCATTGCAGCAGCGCCAGCGCGATGCCCGCGCAGGATTGAATACGGCCGGATTCATTTCCGGTTATCGCGGCTCGCCGCTCGGCCGGTACGACATGGAGCTGTGGCAGGCGGGCGAGCTGCTGAAGTCGGCGAATGTTCACTTTCAGCCGGGCGTCAACGAGGACCTGGCCGCAACTGCGGTATGGGGGGCCCAGCAGACGGCGAACTTTCCCGGCGCACGCTTCAGCGGCGTATTCGGCATCTGGTACGGCAAGGGGCCCGGCGTGGATCGGAGCGGCGATGCGCTGAAGCACGCGAACAGCGCGGGCACCGCGCCGCTTGGTGGCGTTCTCGCGCTTGCGGGTGACGACCACGGCGCGAAGTCATCGACCCAGGCGCATCAGTCAGACTACGCGCTGATTGCAGCCGGGATTCCCATTCTCTATCCGTCAAACGTGCAGGAGATCCTCGACTACGGGCTACACGGCATTGCCATGAGCCGGTACGCGGGATGCTGGGTGGCGATGAAGCTCGTCACCGATGTCGTGGAAGGATCGAGCTCGGTCACGGTCGGCCCGGACAGTCCCCGCATCGCGCTGCCGCCTGCCGTCCCGGCCGATGCGCAGATCAAGCGCATCGCCATGCCGAAGGCGCAGGAAGAGGCTCTTTACGGCCTGCGTCTGCCGGCCGCGCTCGCATACGCGCGTCTCAACGGCCTCAATGAGATCCGCACCGCGGCGGCACAAGCCACGGTCGGCGTCGTCGCGGCCGGCAAGTCCTATGGCGACACGCGGCAGGCGCTGGCGAAGCTCGCCACTGAGGGGTATCCGGTCGCCAACATCCGTCTGCTCAAGATCGGGATGGTGTGGCCGCTCGACCCCGAGATCGTGCGAAGTTTCGCCAGGGGGCTGGAGACCATTCTGGTCATCGAGGAAAAGCGCCCGCTGCTCGAGGACCAGATCAAGACGATCCTGTTCGACGACCATGCGCGGCCGAAGGTGATCGGGAAATTCGAGGCCGACAATGTCTGGTCGGCCTCGCGCCGGGCCGAGGCGTTCTCTCTGGTGGGCGAGCTCAATCCGGACACCATCGCCGCGCGCATGAGGAAGATCTTGGGGATCGAGCGGGCCGTGCCGCCGTCTGCGGTCGCGCGGGTGCCGAATTCCATCGTCGAGCGAATGCCGACATTCTGCTCGGGATGCCCGCACAGCACGTCGACCCGGCTGCCGGACGACAGCCTGGCTCTGGCGGGCATCGGCTGCCATTCGATCGCGCTGCTGCGAAACCCGATGCAGACCGGTCCGATCGCGCATATGGGCGCCGAAGGCGCAATGTGGGTTGGCATGGCTCCGTTTACGGAGACGCCGCACATGTTCGCCAATATCGGCGACGGCACCTATTATCATTCGGGCTTCCTCGCCATTCGGCAGGCGGTGGCCGCAAAGGTGTCGATCACCTACAAGCTGTTGCTCAACGGCTTCGTATCGATGACCGGAGGGCAACCGATCGAGGGCGAGCTGACATCTGCCCAGATCGCCGCGGAACTTCTTGCCGAGGGCGTGGCGAGGATCGCGATCGCCACGGACGATCCCAGCAAATACGCCACGCAGACATTACCTGCCGGCGTCGTCGTGCATCATCGCGACCAGCTCGATGCCGTGCAGAAGGACCTGCGCACGCAGCGCGGGGTCACCGTGCTGATCTACGATCAGATGTGCGCGACCGAGCGCCGGCGTCAGCGCAAGCGCGGGAAGTTCGCCGAGTCCGAGAAGAGGAGCTTCATCAATGCCGCCGTCTGCGAGGGCTGCGGCGATTGCGGCGACAAATCGAACTGCCTCTCGATCGAGCCGCTTGAGACGGAATATGGACGCAAGCGGCAGATTAACCAGGCCTCGTGCAACACCGATTTGTCGTGCGTGAAGGGCTTCTGCCCGAGCTTCGTGACGGTCGTCGGAGGCAAGGTCCGCAAGCAGGCGAAAGCCGCCTTGCAGACGCCGGACCTGAACGGATTGCCGGAGCCGGCGCCGCCCCACCTCGATCGGGCTGTCGGCCTGCTCGTGACCGGCATCGGCGGGACGGGTGTCATCACGCTCGGCGCAATCATCGGCATGGCCGCGCATCTCGACGGCGTGCAGGCCTCTACCCTGGACCTCACCGGACTCGCGCAGAAATACGGTGCTGTCATGTCGCATATTCGGCTGGCGCCGGACAGGGAACAGCTCCACAGCTACCGTCTCGCTCAGGGCGAAGCCGATGTCGTTATCGGTTGCGATTTGATCGTGGCGGCCTCGGCGGAAGCCGTAGACAAGATGAGCCCGGCACATACCCGCGCAATTCTCGGCGCGGAGGTCAGCCCGACGCGGGATTTTACGCGCGATCCCGACTGGCATGTCGACGGCGACGCGCTCGTCGATCGCATCAGCGGAGCGACGCGCGAGGCGCGGGCGATCCGCGCGGGCGACCTCGCTCGTGTGCTGGTCGGCGATCCGATCGGCGCCAACATGCTGCTGCTCGGTTACGCCTGGCAGAGTGGATGGCTGCCCTTGTCGCTGGCATCGATCGAGCGTGCGATCCGGCTCAACGGCGCTTCCGTGCAGCTCAACCTGGCAAGCTTCGCCTGGGGGCGGCTTGCCGCACACGATCCTGCGCGTCTCCCGGCGGTGCTCCATGCCGACGCGAGCGAGGCGACCACGGCGCCACAGCATGACGCGCTGGCATCGCTCATCGAACGCCGTTGTGCGGATCTGACCGACTACCAGAACGAGGCCTATGCAGCGCGCTATCGGCGATTCGTCGAACGTGTCGGCGAGAGAGAGCGGCAGCTCGGCCTGGGTGAGGATCTCGCGGCTGCGGTCGCGCGTTACTACTACAAGCTGCTCGCTTACAAGGATGAGTTCGAAGTGGCGCGGCTCTATTCGACGCTCACCTTCCGGCGCGAGCTGGAGCAGACCTTCGAAGGCGGCTACCGATTGCGCTTTCATCTCGGCGCGGGACCGTTCGCGCAACGCGACGACGCGGCCGGCGAGCCGCGGAAGACCGAAATCGGGGCGTGGATCCTTCCGGCGTTCCGCATCCTGTCGCGGCTGCGCTTCCTGCGCGGGACAATGTTCGATCCTTTCGCGCGATCCGGCGAGCGGAAACTGGCGCTGCGGGAGATCGCGCAATACGAGGCCGACGTCGAACGCCTCCTCGGCGGATTGAACGACGAGCGGCATGCGCTCGCGGTGGAGATTGCTTCGCTGCCCGAGATGCTTCGCGGCTACGGGCATGTGCGCGAGCGCTCCGCGCAGACCCTCGCAACAAGGCGACGGGCTCTCTGGCTTCGCTGGGAGCCTGGCAAGCAGCTGCATCTCGCCGCAGGGGACACGTGATGGCCGAGCTTCTCGAATTCCTCGTTCGCGGCGCACTGCTTGGGGCGACCTACGGGCTTCTGGCCTTCCCAATAAGCCTGCTCTTCGTCACGACCGACACCGTCGACCTCTCGGTGGGAGCCTACGCTGTGCTTGCCGCGGCGGTAACGTCCGTGTTCGCGGCGCCGCTTGGAATGTTGTGGGGACTTCTCTCCGCAGTAGCCGCCTCGCTGGTGGTCGCGCTGCTGGCGCAGCGCGTCGGAGCGGCCCGCCGCAAGGATCCGCTCACGATCGTGCTCATGACGTTCGGTATGTCCACCTTCCTGGAATCGCTCATCCTGACCGTCTTCGGACAGAATCCGATGATCCGTCAGCCGTTCCAGACATTCTGGAATCTCGGCCTGCTCCATGTCAGCCCGCAGGCCGCAATCAACGTCGCGGTGGCGCTCGCGCTCCTGGCGGCGCTGTTCCTGTGGCTGAATTACACGCCTTACGGCCGCGACATGCGTGCCAGCGCCGCCAACCCCACGGCGGCGGCGCTGGCCGGCATCCATGTACGCCGTGTCGCGGTGATAACCTATGCGATCGGCGGCTTCCTGGCCGGTGTCGCCGGGATACTGATCCTCTATTCGACCGGGACGAGCTACAGCGCGGGCCTCGGATTGACGATCACGGGCTTTGGCGCCGCTACCATTCTTGGCTTGCACAGCCCGCTCCGCGGCTTCCTCGGCGGCGTTGCCATCGGTGCCGTCGAAGCGCTCTGTACCGGCTATCTTCCACCGGGCCTTGGCACGGCCGGTCCCCTGGTCTTCATCCTCATCGTGCTCACCCAGGGGAGTGCCAATATCGGCCGTCCGGCAGGAGGCCGCGCGTGATGCTCTCGATGTTTCGCCGCCAGTGCGCTACCTTCATTCTTGCCGGCATTCTCGTTCCGGTATCGGCGATCGTCGCCGGCCGGCCGTTCTGGCTGGACAACTCCATCCTCATTGCGATTTTTTCGCTGATGGCGTTGTCGGTCGGTCTGGCTTACGGGCAGGCCGGTATCCTCTCGATGGCGACGGCGGCATTCGCCTCCATTGGCGCCTTCGGCACCGCAATCCTGACGACGCGTTTCGGGTTCTCGCCCTGGCTTGGCTTGGTCGCCGCCGCCGCCGTTCCTGTCATGCTCGCCTATCCCGTCGCGCGATCAGTGGTGCGGCTGTCGCCATTGCCCCTGTCGATCGCGACGCTTCTTATGGGCAGCCTCGTCGAGATTGCCGTGCGCGAGGCTGGCGATCTCACCGGAGGCTATATTGGGCTGTCGGGTATTCCTCGGCTGCCGATCGCGCTGGACGCGCAAAGCATGCACTTCTTGGCGTGGGGAGTCGTGTTGATCGCCGTGTGGCTCTACGTCAACCTGATGGACTCCGCGATCGGCCGCGCAGTCCGGACCGCGCGCCACGATCAGCTCCGCGCCGCCGCCGACGGCGTCAATGTTCCGCATCTGCTGGCTTTGATGTTCTCGATCTCGGCGGCGATGGCAGGTGTCGCAGGCTGGCTCTATGCGCATCACCTGACCTATATCGGCCCGGATTCGCTTGCGACGCATGTGTCGATCCAGACACTGCTTATGGCCGTTGTCGGCGGCGCGCAGGCGTTTCTCGGTCCGGTGGTTGGCGCGGCGATTCTGCTTCTCATCACGCTCTACCTGCCGGCCGCGGAAACGCAGGGCATGTTCTTCGGCGCGGCATTGGTCCTTGTGCTCGTGCTCGCGCCGCGCGGTCTGCTTGGCCTGCTCGGGCCGCGTCCAAGGGGAAAATCCCATGGCAATTGAAGTCGCGAACGTCAGCGTCCGATTTGGCGGCGTCATCGCCTTGAGCGGCGTCTCGGCGCGGATCGAGCCGGGGCGCATCGTGACGGTGATCGGGCCAAACGGCTCGGGCAAGAGCACGCTGTTCAACACCATCACCGGCATGGTCGCCCCGGCATCCGGCGGCGTGAGCGTCGATGGCTGGAATCTGGATGGCGTCGCGACGCATCGCCGGATCGCGGCGGGAATTGCGCGGACCTTCCAGACGCCGCGCTTCGATCCGGCCGTCAATGTCGAGGAAGCCGTTCTGTGCGGATTCTATCCGCAGTCGCGGGCGACGCTATTTGCCACGTTGCTGCGTTCGGCTTCAATGGCACGCGCAGAGCAATCATTCCGCGAGCGCGGCGAGAAGGTTCTCGCCGATTTCAGGCTCTCGTCGCTGAAGCACATGGCCCTCGGCGAATTGCCAATGGGCCAGGTTCGGCTGGTGGAAGTCGCCCGCGCCATCGCCAATGAGCCCAAATATCTGCTGCTCGACGAGCCGGCCGCGGGCCTGAGCAAGGAGGAGCAGCGTCTGCTCGGCGACGAAATCCGGCGCGTCGCCAAGTCGGGCGTCGGCATTCTTCTCGTCGAGCACAATTTCGCAATGGTTCGCGCGCTGTCGGACCACGTCATGGTGCTCGATCGCGGCTCGCTGCTGCTGGAGGGCAAGCCGGACGAGCTGCTGCGAAGTCAGGCCTTCGTCGACGCCTATCTCGGTACGTCGCATGCCAATCACCAAGAGGCGGTCCGCGCATGAGCGAACAGACCGCATCGTCGGATTACGTGCTGATCGGAAAATCGGTTCGTGCCTTCCACGGCAAGATCGAAGTGGTATTCGGTGTTGACGTCGAAGTCAGTGCCGGCGAGCTCGTGGTCGTGCTCGGCGCCAATGGTGCCGGCAAGAGCAGCCTGCTCGGTGCGCTCGCGGGCAGCGTCCGTTCGCAGGGCGAGGTCGAACTCGGTGGGCGCCGCGTTGCGCAGCTGTCGGCCGGCCGGCGCGCAGCATGTGGGCTGGCCTTTGTCCCCGAACGGCGGGGTAACGTCTTTCCTCCGATGAGCGTGGCCGAAAACCTGGAGATCGGGCTGCGGCTGTCGCCGCGCGAACGACGCCCGGCGGTGCGCGAGCGGTTGCTTGACCTGTTTCCGATCCTGCGCGAACGGCGCGCCGCCCATGCCGGTGCGCTCAGCGGCGGCGAGCAGCAGATGCTGGCCATTGCCATGGCGCTCGGGCGCGAGCCGTCTGCATTGATCCTGGATGAGCCGTCGCAGGGACTTGCCCCGGTGGTCTTCGACCATCTGCAGCGGGCATTCGATGCCCTGAAAGGGCTGGGGCTCGCGCTGCTCGTTGCCGAGCAGAATCTGCCCTTCGCGGCGCAGATCGCGGATCGCTATTTCATTCTCTCGCACGGTGTCCGGGCAGCTGGGGGCGGTAAGTCGGATCTGAGCGAGCGAAGTGAAATGCTCGACGCGTATATCAGCGAGTAATGCGCGATCGACAGGGGGCTCTCCTCAACGAGAGTCTCCACAACGACGAAAACAGGGAGGAGTTGTGCAGTGAGTTTCGGAAAAATCGCCTATTCGGCCGTGGCCATCATGATGTCTGCCGCGGTATTCCACACGCAGGCGAGGGCGGACGATCCGCTCAAGGTCGGCGTCATTCTCAGCCTCAACGGGCCGGCCGCGGCGTTCGGCATTCCGGAACGCGACGCGCTGAAGCTGCTTGTCGACAAGCACAATGCCGAGGCAGGGGCGCGGAAGATCGATCTGGTCTACTATGACGAGCAGACCAACCCGACCGAGGCGGCGCGGGGCGCGACGAAGCTGATCCAGCAGGATCAGGTCCAAGTCATCATCGGCCCCACCGTCGGATCGAGTGCGCTGGCCCTTATGCCGATCGCGGCGGCGGCCCACGTTCCGGTGCTTGCGCCCGTCGGAGCAATTCCGGTGACTGCCAAGGAGAGCGGATACTTTCCCTGGGTGTTCCGCACATGCACCAACGACGAGATGCTCGTGCTCGGCGCCATGGAGCTCGGAATCTTCAAGGCAGGCTACAAGCGCGTCGCGATCATGTATCAGGAGGACGCATACGGGAAGAATTCCTCGACCTATGCAACGAAGGTCGCTGGCGAGAACAATGTGGAGATCGTTGCCTCTGTCAGCGCGCCCGGCAATGCGGTCGACCTGACCGCCGCCGCAACGAAGGTTCGGAACGCTTCTCCCGATGCGGTCCTGCTCTGGACGTCTTCGCCGGTGATGGGCGCTGCCTTCATGCGCGCCAGCAAGCAGGTCGGTCTTTCCGCGCCGGTCGTGGCTGCAGGCGCGCTCGTGCAACGCTCCTTCATTGACGGGGCAGGGGAGGCCGCCGAAGGCGTGACGATGATCTCGATCGCGAACTGGGACGATCCTTCCGCCAAGCTGAAGGCGCTGGAGCAGCTCTTGCGTGCCAATGGCAAGACCCCGGCCGGCTTTGGCGAGTTGTTGACAACGGCGGCGGCGACGGCGCTGTTCGAGGCCGTGAAGAAGGTCGATGGGCCTGCGACCGGGCAGGCCATCCGCGACGCGCTCGAGGGGGTCTGCGCCGGCGACAGTCCCTATCTCGATGGCCGCATCTGTTACAGCAAGACCGATCATGAAGGGTTTGGCAAGGACTCGCTGAAGACGATCAGCATCAAGGGCGGCAAATTCCAGACCGTTGCCGGAAACTGATGGGACGGCACCGGCAGGGGGAGCGCGCTTGAGCGTTGCTTCCATCCTGCCGGCCGGCCAGGTTTTGGGCCCTTGAGCCGGTAGGCAAATGATGGTCCGATGGGTCGTCGGAATCGATGCTTGGGCGAGAGGCGATGGTCGGAAAACGAGGGCGCAAGAGGAACGATCCGGTCCTCAGCATGGCAGAAATCAAGAACGCTGCGATTCAGTTGTTTGCGCGGAACGGCTATGCCAATGCCAGCTTGGAGCAGATTGCTGCCGCCGCCAAGTTCACCAAAGGGGCGATCTATTATTATTTCAGAAGCAAGGAGCGGCTGCTGCTGCAGATCCTTGACGACATCGAGGCTCGTTCCGTCACCCAGACGGCAGAGGCCGTGAAGAATTGCGAGGGATCGACCGTCGACAGGCTGATCGAGTTCAATTTTTCCCAGGCCCGATGGGCAGCGAGTTACCCGAACGACTTGGCCATTCTGATGCTGACGTCGATCGAGTCGGCCAACCGAAAGGGGAAGGTCGCAAGCCGCATCGCCAAGATTTACGACAACATGCGCGCGATTCTCGATGGAATTTTGAATGATGCAAAGGCGCAGGGAGAAATACCGAAGTCCGCAGAGACCAGCGAACTCGTTCTAGCCATCCTGGCCATCCACGATGGCAACATGCTGCTGTGGTACCGTAGCGGGCTGCAGCAAGAAATGGGACGCGTGCTCACTGCGGCTGCTACCCGAACTATCCTGGATCGCTACAACGAGCTTCGCGCTGATCGGCCACCTCAGCCTGACGTCTCGCGGGCCGTTACGTCAGGGTAGACCGACCCGTCGTGTTCGAGCTGATCACGTCTCAAATAGCCGCCATCTGGGAATGTCGGTATCGGCGCTTGCGTGGCTTGCTGTCGTGTCGGCAATCGCGTTGACGGTCTCGGCGGTCCAGCGTTGCCGGATGCAGTGAGAAGGGGGCTTCCTCGAGGGCAGCCAGTTCCGCCTCGACGCGCAACCGCTCATGCTTCAATTCGGCGATCCGTTGCTTGGCATCCTCCTCGGAAATCACGTACCTGATGACGAGATCAATGTTGCGCTAACGCTCGCCTTCGGAGCGGCCGCTGCAGGACATCGGCGAGGGTGCCGCAGCGCTACAACGGCAGGGACTGGCCTTTGCGCACGATAGCTGACCCGCCCAACGCAGTTTGCCCGCGGGCACTTCAACCGGCGACCGCGCGGGTCTCGCCGGGCAGCAGGCGCTCGCGGAAGCGGCCGGGCGACAAGCCGACATTGCGGGAGAAGAACCGGTTGAAATAGGCCGGATCGGCATAACCGAGCGCCGCGCCGATCTCGTTCACGGTCATGTCGGAATAGAGCAGGTTGCGCTTGGCCTCGGAGAGCAGCCGGTCATTGATCAGCGCCAGCGACGACTTGCCCGTCGTCACGCGGCAACAAGCATTGAGACGCGCCCCTGTCACGCCGAGCTTGCGCGCGTAGAAATCGAGCGGCGGGTGATTGCGATAGTGCCGTTCGACCAGCTCGCGAAAGCGCATCACTGTCTCCGCGTCGCGCGCGGTGGACACTGGTCGGGCCCGCTCCCGCTCGAGCAGCCGCCGCACGGTCACCGCGAGCAGTTGCAGATAGGCCTTGATGGCGGTGCGGCGGCCTGGGGC
>JAEYRD010000054.1 GCA_023435725.1 Pseudomonadota bacterium
AAGACTTCGAAGGCTCTGCTGCCACTGAGCTTGCCTGGCTGCTCGCCGCCCATCTCAGGCTCCTAACCCGCCGCCTGGCCAGACCCTGAAGACGCTGACGCTTTCTGAGTCAGGCTCTCAGGATGAGTGACTGCTATCGTCGTTACCTAGGGCGAAGCGGCCGATCTTGCCTCACTCCTTCGCCTCGTCCGTCACGATGCCGCCGAGCTTCTGCCAGCGCTGGCCGTCGAACTGCACCATCTGAAACTGCTTGTTGACACGGAAGTCGGTCGGCGTGGTCGTGATCGAAATCCCCGGTAGCGTCAGGTCGAGCTCGACATTCCTGAGGTTGGCGGCCTGACGCATCACGTTCTCACGGGTGAGATCGTCGCCGCATTGCTTCAGCACCTGCACCAAAAGCTGCGCGGTGATGTAACCGTAGACGTTCAGATTCGAATCCTTGTCGCCGTCCGGATAGTACTTCGCCATGAAGGCGAGATAGCGCTTCATGCCGGGATCGTCCTTCCATTCGGGATCGGCGGAATCCTTGACATAGCCGACGCTGACGACGCCCTTGGCATTGTCTAGGCCCGCGGGCTTCAGCACGGCACTGACGGAAGAGGCGTTGATGTCGATGATGTGGAGCGGCTTCCAGCCGATCTCGGCGATCTTCTTGATTGCCTGCGCCGCCTGTTTCGGGGTCGTGGCGCTGAACAGCACGTCGGCGCCGGCATCCTTCAGCCGCAGGATCTGCGAGTCGATCGTCGGTTCGGTGATCTCGTAGGACGTCTCGGCCGCGATCATCTTGGCCTTGTCGCCGAGGCCTGCCTTGAGTCCGGCGAGATAGTCCTTGCCGAGATCGTCGTTCTGATAGAGCACGCCGATTTTCGCGTTCGGATAGTTCTTCAGAAGATATTGCGCATAGATCCGGCCTTCGACGAGGTAGGACGGGTTGAAGCCCATGGTCCAGGGAAAGTTCTTCGGGTCCGTGAAGCGGGCCGCGCCCGTTGCAGCGAAGAGCTGCGGCACCTTCTTGGCGTTGAGATACTTTTGCACGGCAACGTTCGGCGCAGTACCGATGATCTGGAAGGTCAGTAGAACCTCGTCGTTTTCGACAAGCCTGCGGGTCTGCTCCACGGTCTTGGGTGGCGAATAGGCGTCATCGTACTGGATCAGGTCGACCTTGCGGCCGTTCACGCCGCCCTGATCGTTGGTCATCTTCATATAGGCGGCCTGGGTTTTGCCGATTACGGCATAGGCGGAGGCCGGGCCACTGAGCGGCACGGTCTGGCCGACCTTGATCGCGGCGTCGGAGGCGCCGGGGTCGTATTTCTTCTGCGCCTGCGCTGCCGGGGCCGACAGCACGAGAGCGAGCGCGGATACCACGACGTGTTTGAGAAGACCGTTCGTCATTTCCATTCCCTGTTCGTGATCGTTATTCGCCCTTGAGACCGGCGTCACGGATCAGCCCGGTCCACTTTCTTGTCTCGATGTCGATGAACTGGCCGAATTCGGCGGCAGTGCCGGCGCGCACCTCGAGGCCCTGCGCGGTCAGCTTGTCCCTGATCGCGGGTTCGGCGAGCGCGCGCAAAACTTCGGCCTGCAGCTTGTCGATGATCTCGCGCGGCGTCGTGGCGGGGGCCATGAAGCCATACCAGCCGGCGGCGGCTACGTTGGGGAAACCCTGCTCGCGCAGGGTCGCCGCTTGCGGGTAAAGCGGGCTGCGCTCCGCAGACGCGACGCCGAGCACGATGAACTTGCCGCTCTGAATATAGGGAAGCGCGGTCGGCAGCGCCGTCAGCGTGGCGTCGACGCGGCCGGCGAGCAGCTCAGTATAGGAGGCCGAATCGCCGCGGAAGGGAATGTTGAGACCCTTGACGCCAGCGTCCTTGAACAGGAGTTCCCCGGCAAGGTGCGGCTGCGAGCCGGCGCCGGGCGAGGCGAATGTCAGTCCGTCCGGCTTCGATTTTCCATAGGCGATCAATTCCTGCAGCGTCTTGAACGGCGCATCCGCGCTGATGATCAAGAACAGCGGCGCGATTACTGCCATGGCGATCGGCTGAAGATCCTTGCGGTCGTAGGTCAGCTTGCCGAACAACGCCTCCGCGGTAGCGTAAGGCGCCGCGACGTAAAGGATGGTGTACCCGTCGCCCGGCGCATGCGCGACGGTATCGTTGGCGATGCGCGTGCCGGCGCCCGGCTTGTTCTCGACGATGAACTGCTGGTGCAGGCTGCGGCCGAACTCCTCGGCCAGCAGCCGAAGCGAGATGTCGTTGGATCCGCCGGGCCCGTAAGGCGAGATCAGCCGCACCAGGTGTGACGGCCAGGCGTCCTCAGCGTATGCGGAGAGTGCAAAGCCGGATAGCGAGAGGGCGACGGTCCCCAAAAATGTTCGGCGTGTGCTGTTCATGAAGGCCTCCCGGGGGCGGAGTGCCAGTGTTCTTGCTCATGTCCTGGCCCTCTTCTTGTTTTGCTTTTGCGTCTCGGTCGCCGGCCCCGCAGCGTCGACGATGGCGCGGATGCTGTCGGCAAGCGCTGCGATACGCGGACCGATCTCGCTCTCCAACTGGCCCGGCTGAAGCCGGAACGCGGGGATTCCGCAATTGATCGAGAAGGACTGTTTCGATTCGCTTGCATGAAACAGCGGCGCGGCGACGGCGTGGATCGAGGCCATGTACTCGCCGACGCAAGTACAGAAGCCACGGCTTGCACATTGCGCAACGCCGGCGCGGTATGTGGCGCGCAAAGCCGACCACAGCTCGGCGTCCTCGCCGGCGATGCGTTGTTCGAGCAACGCGGCGTCGGCCGGCGGCAAGGTCGCCGCTGCTGCGCGTCCCATCGCGGTCATCACGACGGGAATGGGCATGCCGATGTCGGGGACGTGCGGGCCGACATCGCCGGAGCGTGCGGTCTCGACATAGATCATCGATGTGTCGTCGAGCAGGCCGATCGAAACCGTGCCGCGGACGCTCTGCGCCAACTCCTGCATCATCGGGCGTGCGACTTGGCGGAACTGCATGCCGGCGAGCAGCGGATGCGCCATCCGCAATGAGCGCGCGCTGACGCGGTATTTGGCTCGCTCGGCGTCGTAGCGGAGGTAGCCGAGTTCGGCGAGTGTGTGCGTCAGCCTCGCCACGGTCGGCCGCGGAATGCCCGTCAGCGTCGACAGCTCCATGTTGCCGAGCAGTGCCGCTCCAGCCGTGAAGGCTTCGAGCACAACGAGGCCTTTTGCGAGCGTCGTAGCGAAAGCGGCGTCATCGGCGCTCTCCGCTAGCACGGCGGCAACAGCGCGGGCGTGAGGCAATCTGGACGCGATCTGAACCATGCCAGAATAATGGAGCAGACGCGCCATTTTGTCTAATAAATTCGCAATTATGCGTCATGCTGTCCAATATGTGGACGGTTCGCCGCTCATACGGTTTGCTGCAAAACGCGCGAATGCGCGACCACACACAGTTTTTTGTCGTGTTTCGATGGCGTCTTGTGAAAGTATTATTACGAAGACATGTCATATCGATTACAGCGGAGCGGCTCATGTTGCAGTGGCAGGCACGGTTAAATCCCCTCGCGTGGTGGTGGGGGTCCCTGACGCTGGTCAGCGCCGCCAACATCCTCGTCTGGTTCATGCTGTACCGCGAATTTTATCCGACGGTTGCCGGCAGCGTCGGCGGCGGCTCGGATATCGGCCTGATGTTCCTGCTTTGCGCGGCCTATGTGTTCGGATGTGCGTTCCGATCGGTGCTGCCGCGGGCCGACGTGCAGCGCATCTGTCTTTTCGATACCTGGCTCTCCAGCGTCTTCGTTGGCCGCACGGTCGCGACCGTGGCCGAGGTGTGCTTCGCCGCGCAATGGGCGATCATCCTGCATCAGCTTGGCGGCATGGCCGGCGCGGAGACCGCCGTGAACATCGCGCTTGTGATCGTGCCCATCATCATCATCGCGGAATGCTTCTCCTGGTATGCGGTCGTCACCACCAACTTCCTCTACAACGCCATTGAGAACTCGCTGTGGGCGGTGACCTTCTTCCTCGCTGGCATCGCGCTGTGTCGCCTGATGCCTGAATTCCAGGGACCGGTGCGTTGGGCGCTGATCGCCGGCATTGTCGGGATCGCCTGCTTCCTCGCTTTCCTCGTCACGGTCGACGTGCCGATGTATCTCAGCCGCTGGCGGGCGGGGCACGCCGAAGGCAACAATTTCCTCGGCTTCCTCGAAGGGCTGCACGACGTCAGTACGCGATGGGTGGTGACCCACGACATCGCGCACTGGAAGGGCGAGCTGACCTGGATGTTCCTGTATTTCAGCGCCGCGGTGTGGTCGAGCCTCGCGCTCTGCGCGCTCTACGCGATGGAAGGCTATCTCACGCGCTATCTGGCCTGAGCGTCAGAGCCAGCTCCGTTTCGACGGAATCGGAACGAAGCTCAAGATTCCTGGTTTTACGTGCTCTATTTGCCGACCAGGCTGCACTTGCTGCGGTCGAGGGGGCGGAAGGCCTGGTCGGGCGGGATCGTCGTGACCAGCTTGACGAAGTCCCACGGCCCCTTGGATTCCTCGGGCGTCTTGACCTGCACCAGATAGAGATCGTGCACCATGCGCTGGTCCTCGCGGATGCGGCCGTTGGTGGTGTAGGCATCCGACACCGGCGTCGCCTTCATCTTGGCCATCACGGCCGCGCTGTCGTCGGAATCAGTATCCTTCACCGCTTGCAGATAGTGGCGCACGGCGGAATAGACGCCGGCCTGGATTTGTGACGGCATCGCCTTGCGGCGGCCATAGAACGCATCGGAGAATTTCCGGGCTGCCGGCGAGACATCCTCGAAGAACGAGGTGACGATGAGATCGCCGCGCGTGGCCTTCAGTCCGACCGCCTCGATGTCGACGTTCTGGAACGACATCGGCACGATCTTCATGCCCTGGTCGGCAAGACCGAATTCTTCCGCCTGCTTGATCGCTGTGGCGTTGTCACCGGCGACATTGATCGCCAGGATCTTGGCGCCCGAGGACTGCGCCTGGAGCAGGAACGAGCTGTAATCGGGCGTGCCGAGCTGCGCCTTGACGCCGCCAGCGACCTTGCCGCCGAGCTCGGCGATGCGGGCGCGCGCGGTCGCCTCGATCGAATGGCCGAAGGCATAGTCGCCGGTGATGAAGAACCACGGCTCCTTGCTGGTCTGCATGATGCCGGAGACCACGGCGGTCGCGGTGGAATAGGCATCCTGGGTCCACTGCACGCTGGTCGGCGCGCAGGCGTCATCGGTGAGCTGGTTGGCGCCGGCACCGGAGACGAGGAAGATCTTTCCGTTGCCGCGGACCAGCTCCTGCACCGCGAGTGCGGCGCCGGAGCTGCCACCGTCGGCAATCGCCTGCACGCCATCGCTGAACCATTTGCGGGCGAGCGATGCAGCGAGGTCCGGCTTGTTCTGGTGATCGGCCTGCAGGATCTCGATCGGCTTGCCGTTGATCTTGCCGCCAAACTCTTCCGCCGCCATCCGCGCCGCCTCGACCGAGCCTGGGCCCATGGCGGTCGCGAACACGCCGTTCATGTCGGTGAGCACGCCGATGCGGATGGCATCGCCCTTGATCTCGGCGCGCGCGGCGGGGCCTGCGAGCGCCAGAGCCATCAGCAGGGTGGCGGTCGATGTCGTGCGGAGGTTGCCCATGGCGTTTCCCGATTTTTTTTGTCGTCTGATTGATCGAAGGCGGCGGTCAGGCCGGCTCGGCGATGACCCTGTTGCGCAGGGTCCCGATGCCGGAGATCTCGACCTCGACGGTGTCGCCGGGGCGCATCCACAAAGGCGGCGTGCGCTTCGCACCGACCCCGCCCGGCGTGCCTGTCACGATGACGTCGCCCGGGACGAGCGGGCAGATCGTCGAGATATAGGCGATCAGCTCGGGTATCGCGGTGATCAGGAGGTCGGTGATTGTGTCCTGCACCACGGTGCCGTTCAGGCGCGTCTGCAGAGTGAGCTTTGACGGATCGGGAATCTCGTCCGCCGTCACCAGCCACGGACCGAAGCTGCCGCTTTCCGCAAAGGTCTTGCCGGACAGGAACTGGCTGGTGTGGCGCTGCCAGTCGCGGACGCTGCCTTCATTGTAGCAGGAATAGCCGGCGATATGGTCGAGCGCGCGGCTTGCCAGGATGTGGCGGCCTTCCTTGCCGATGACGAGCGCGAGTTCGCCCTCGTAATCGAAGTCGTCGCTCACCTTCGGCTTCACCACGGGCTGGAGATGGCCGACCTGACTGCAGGCAAAGCGGGCGAAGAGCGCCGGCTTCTCGGTAACGGTGCGGCCAGTCTCGGCGACATGGTCGCGGTAGTTGAGGCCGACACAGATGATCTTGCCGGGATCCGGGATGACGGGTGCGAAGGTGATCTTGTCGAGCGGATGATCGGGCGCCGTGGAGGCGACCAGCTTTGCGGCCTCGGCAACGCGATTTGCCTCAAGCAACTGCCGCAGTGTGGTGCAGCCCGCCATGCGCGTGCCGAGATCGACGACGCCGTTGTCCTTGACTGCGCCGAAGGAGGCGCGTCCGGCGGCGATGAAAGAGAGCAGCTTCATAGGATATCCTTGAGAGATGTTCGGTCAGGCCGCGGACGGCACGTGGGTTGGAGGAGTGATGGCGGCAATGAGCCGGTCGAGTTCGGTATCGTTGCGGGCGGTGCCGCGCACATAACGGTCGGGACGCACGAGCGCGGCGATGATGCCGTGCTCGCGGAGCCAGTGGCCGACACCTTCGGCATCGTCGCTGGTCAGGATTTTGATTCCCGCCAGCGAAAGGGCGTCGCGGAGATGAGGCGAGTACGCAGCGGCTGTTTCGGCGAGCAGCACATGGCTGTAGCCGGTCAGATCGTCGCTGCGGCTGCCGTCGCTGAGCGTGAACTGCGGCGCGAGATGTCCGGCGAGAGGCGGATCGCCGAGCGCGAGTCCGGGGCCGAGCAGGGGTTTTTTCACTTCCAGTTTCACGGGCGCATTCTCCCGCGCCTCGCCGGCGGCAAGGCCCGCTTCGATCGCCTTGGTATTGATGACCCCGCCGAGACGAATGGCGAGCTCGATGAACTCGCGGACATGAGGCTGGCGTTCGCTCTGGTAGGTGTCGAGCAGGCCGGCATCGGCGCCGCCGCGCAGGATAGCGGCAAGCTTCCAGGCGAGATTGGCCGCGTCACGGATGCCGGCGCACATGCCCTGGCCGAGGAAGGGCGGGGTTTGATGCGCGGAGTCGCCCGCAAGCAGCAGCCGATCGTTTCGCCATTGCTGCGCGATGACGGAATGAAAGGTGTAGACCGCGGCGCGCTCGATCTCGGCATCGTCGGGCGTGATCCAGCGCGAGAGCAGCTCCCAGACCTTCGCCGGCTGCGCGACCTCCTGGGAGTCTTCGTCGGGGAGGATCGTGATCTCCCAGCGGCGGCGCGTGCCGGTGCCGCGCACATACGTCGCTGGTCGCCGCGGATCGCAATGCTGGAGACTGTAGTCGCCGAGGTCATCGCGTTCGCGCTTGAGCAGCACGTCGATCACGAGCCAGCGCTCGTGGAAGCCGAGATCGTCCATGCCGGAACCGATGAAGCGGCGCACCAGCGAGCGGGCGCCGTCGCAGCCGACGACATAGCCGGCGCGGACTTCGGTAAGCTTTCCGTTGGAGAGGTCCTCGTAGCGGACGCGCACGCTGTGCTCGTCCTGATCCAGCGCGAACACATCGCAACGGTTGCGCAAGGCGACGTGCGGCCAGCGGGCGAGACCACCGATCAGCACGTCTTCCAGATCGGGCTGATGGAACCGGTAGCTGAGATTCCAGCCCATCGGCGTGAGCGTCTGCGGCCGCGACCAGTCCAGCAGCATCCGGCCGTCAGTGTCGAGGAACAGCATCCCCGGGCTGAGGATGATATGCGGCAGGGTCGCGTCGGCGAGGCCGATGGTCTGGAACACGCGCATGCACTCGTCGTCGAAATGCACCGCGCGCGGCAAATGATGGGTCCGCGCCTCGCGCTCCAGCACCAGCGTCCGCACGCCGCACAGGCCGAGCAGGTTGGCGAGCGTGGCGCCGACCGGGCCGCGGCCGACGATCACGACGTCGAAATCTTCAGGGGCGGATTTATTTTGCATGGGGCTATCTGTTCCCCAAGCCATGCCGCCGCTTCAACCGCGCCGTGCCAAGTGTCCGCCCAGCGGACGGCCCCTAGACTTCGACCGGAATGGCCGCTGCCGTCTCCTGGAGCTGGCTCGCGAACTGCGTCACTGCCTCGTCGACGCCGAGCGCCGAGCGGATCCAGATGATGGAGATGCAGCCGAACACGGCGCCGTTCCGTACGATGGGGACGGCAATCGAGGCGGTCTTGGGATTGTATTCACCCTCGCTGCGGATCGCATAGCCCCGCGCGGCAGTCTCGGCGATCATGCGGTCGAGGCGGCCTTCGTCGAGAAAGGGGCGATCGTCGGCTTCGTCGATGCGGCGCAGATGGTTGACGATCAGGTCGCGCTCGTGCGCAGGGCAGGCGGCGAGATAGGCGCGGCCCGCGGAGGTCCGCAGCATCGGCAGGCGCTTGCCGATCATGCCGCGGTCGATCGAGAGCGGGCTGCGGGAATGGGTGGTTTCCTGCACCACCATCGCCGCGTTCTCGTAAGTGGAGAGATCGACCGGCCAGACCAGGGTCTTGCCGAGCTCAGCCAGGTAAGGCGCAGCCGCCTGGCAGATCACCACACCGGGGTCGTAGCCGTCGCCGAGGCTGAGCGCCCGACGGGTCACGCGAAAACGGTCATCGCTGGCGCTGCGCGCGATATAGCCGAGCTCCTCCAGCGTTTCGAGCAGGCGGTAGACGGTGGGGCGGGGCAGGTCGAGCGCGCGGGCAACGTCGCCGGCGCGGATGCCGCCGGAGCGGTTGACCTCCTGCAGCACGTCCAGCCCGCGCTTGAAGGCGCGGACGCCCTCCGATTGCCGCGGCTGGCCGGCCCGCGTCCGCTCCTTGGACACTTCGCATTTCCTCCCTTGTGGCACGTCGCGGCGCGACTATCGTCTTTGCGAACGCGAAGCGATTGCGGGATGCACCGTAGGATCGCGCGCGGCCGGTATCAAGGTCGCCGCACTGCGGCGAACGCGATACCCTCGGGAGGACGTCGATGGAAATCACCGCGCTCGGCTATATCGGGATCAATTCGTCGCAGATCGACCAGTGGAGCCAGATGGCGACGGGGCTGCTGGGCATGCAGCAGGTCGATCGCGGCGGCAAGAAGCGGGCGTTCCGCATGGACGATCGCAAGCAGCGGCTCATCGTCGACGGCAGCAATGATGCCGGGCTGGCCGTGATGGGGTGGGAAGTTCCCTCGACCGCCGAGCTGGACCAGTTGGCCGGGCGGTTGGAAAGCCATGGCGTCAAGGCGGCCCGAGGCTCGCGTGCGCTTGCCGATGAACGGCATGTCACCGAGCTGATCACGTTTGCCGATCCCGCAGGCAACCGGTTGGAGGCTTTCTGCAAGCCTGAGCTTGCGAGCGAGCCTTTCAGGCCCGGCCGGCCGATCTCGGGTTTTCGCACCGGCGCGCTCGGGATGGGGCATGTCGTGCTCAACGTCGAGGACGTCGAGCTGCTGTTGCCGTTCTACCGCGATGTGCTCGGATTCCATGTCTCCGATTTCGGCCTGAAGCCCTACGGACTCTATTTCTTTCACGTCAACGGCCGCCACCACAGCTTTGCGATGGTCGGCTCGGGGCGCAAGGCGCTGCATCATTTCATGGTCGAGCTCGGCAGCCTCGATGATGTCGGGCAGGGCTACGATCTCGCGCAGATGGACGAGGGCCGCATCGCCTATACGCTCGGACGGCACACCAACGATCACATGACCTCGTTCTATGTGAATACGCCCTCCGGCTTCTTCATCGAATATGGCTGGGGCGGGCGCGTGATCGATCCTAAGACCTGGCGGCCGCACGAGACCTTTGACGGTCCCTCGTTGTGGGGCCATGAGCGGCTCTATATGCCGGAGGAGCAGCGCAAGCGCCTGCGCGACATGCGGCTCGATGCGGCGGCCCGCGGCGTGCGCGTCGCCGACCCAAGCGTGCCGCCATTGAACTGCGCGTGGCTGGACTCGGTGGTCGCACGCGAATGATCGGCGGCCACGCGGCAACGATCTCACATACGGCGGCACCACACTCGCCCGAGGAGGCCGGCCACGTCTTTGGGGCCGCCAAGCCGAAGCTCGCGTTTTGCGCCGGATGGAGCGAAGCTCCAGCCATAACGCAGGCGGGGATCAGGCCTCGTCGAGATCGACCGGCGTCAAGATTCCCTGACGCAGCGCCAGCCGGACCAGCTCGATGTCGGAACCGACGCCGAGCTTGTCCTTGATGAGCGAGTGCAGGTTCGCCACCGTCTTCGGGCTGACATGCAGCGTCTCGGCGATCTCCTCGGTCGAGTTCTCGGCGAGCAGCAGCCGCAGCACTTCGAATTCACGCGCGGTGAGGACGTCGGCGGCCGAGCTCTCGCCGGCGAGCCGGCTCAGTGCAAGCTCGTGGTCGATGTCGGGGCTGATCGCGATCTTGCCGGCGAGCACATCCATCACCGCGCGCACAAGCGTCTCGGGCGGGCTGGTCTTGGTGACGTAGCCTCTCGCGCCGGCGCGGATCGCCTGCACGGCGAAGCCGGCATTCTCATGCATGGTGAAGACGAGGATCCTTGCCGCCTTGTCCCATTGCCTCATGCGCCTGACGGCCTCGATGCCGCCGATGCCGGGCATGCTCAGATCCATGATGACGAGGTCGGGCGCCTCGGATTTGAAGAGACGGTAGGCCTCGGCGCCGTCAGCCGCTTCGGCCACGACGCGCAAGCCCGGCTGCTTCTGGAGTACGGAGCGATAACCCTCGCGGACGACGGAATGGTCGTCGACCAGCAGGATCGTTGCGTCGCCTGCGCTCATGCCGCGTGCTCCAGAACCTGCCGGTCGGCGGCCGCGAGCGGAATGACCACGTGCAACGCGGTGCCGCCGTGCGGTCCGGCCTCGAAGCTCAGCTGGCCGCGCAAGGCCGCAACGCGCTCGCGCATGCCTAGCAGGCCCATTCCGGATTTCGCGGCGATCTCGGTCGACCGGCCGTCATCGTCGATCGCAAGCGCGATCTCGTCGGCACGCATCGTCAATTCCAGGCTGACCTTCGTGGCCCCGGCATGCTTGGCGGCGTTGGTGAGCGCCTCCTGCACGATGCGGTAGAGGTTGGCAC
>JAEYRD010000064.1 GCA_023435725.1 Pseudomonadota bacterium
GTGGCCAAATCCGACACGCGCATGAGCAGCGGTCCGGTCAATCCGTTCGCACATCCCTTTGCGCACAACTTTCAACCCTAACCAAGCACTTCGCCGAAAGGGGCGATCTCATGACGACCCAACTGCACTATGGGAGACCGGCCAAGATCTTCCATTGGCTCATCGTCGGACTACTTACGGTGCAATACCCGATCGGCTGGCTGATGCCGGATATCCACCGCAGCACGAGCCCGGGCGCCCCAATGACGTTCCATATCTCGATCGGGATTGCGATCCTCGCGCTGATGGCTCTCCGCCTCCTCTGGCGGCTCACCCACCCCGTTGCGCCCGAGAGTTCTCTACCGGCCTGGCAGCGCTTGTCCTCGGAGGCTGTGCACTGGCTGCTCTATGCACTGGTGGTGGCAACGACGATCTCGGGCTGGTTGTTCGCGTCCTACCGGGGATGGTCCGTTTCATTCTTCTATCTCGTACCGCTGCCGATGCTGGCCTCCGATAACGCTGCCGCCGGCCGCGCCATCGACGGCCTGCACCAGGCGATGGAATGGGCGCTCCTCATCACAATCGGGATTCACATCGCTGCCGCGCTCGCACACATCTTCATCTATCGCGACCGCGTGATGCAGCGGATGCTTCCGGGGTAGCTCTCAGGGCAGGTCAACCGCGATCAAACGGCGGTTGCGACATCATACAGAACTGCGCATCATTGTCAGGCAACGAAGCGCAGGAGCATGTGGTGGCCAAGTCGGAATGGAGTTTCAAGAGCGCGGTCGATCTGTCGGCCGCATTGACCACGAAGAAGGTCTCCGCGGTCGAGCTCACGCAGGACGCGATCGACCGCGTCGAACGGCACGACGGCAAGGTCAACGCGATCTGCGTCCGGGATTTCGACCGCGCGCTTCACGCAGCGCGCGAAGCGGACGCAGCATTGGCTCGCGGTGAGCGCAAGCCGCTGCTTGGCCTGCCCATGACGGTGAAGGAATCCTACAACGTCGCGGGTTTGCCGACGACCTGGGGCATTCCCGCGCAAAAGGATTTCATCGCCAGGGAAGACGCGCTTCCGGTCACCCGGGTGAAAGAGGCCGGCACCATCGTGATCGGCAAGACCAACGTGCCGCTCGGGCTCGGCGACTGGCAGAGCTACAACGACATCTACGGCACCACCAACAATCCCTACGATCTCGGCCGCACGCCCGGCGGCTCGTCCGGCGGATCATCGGCGGCACTCGCCGCGGGCTACGGCCCGCTTTCGATCGGCTCGGACATCGGCGGCTCGCTGCGTGTGCCGGCCTTCCATTGCGGCATCTATGCGCACAAGCCGACCTTCAACCTCGTGGCCATGCGCGGCCACACACCGCCGCCGCTGCCGCCTTTGCCGTTCGAGCGCGATCTTTCGGTGATCGGCCCGATGGCGCGCAGTGCCGCCGACCTCTCGTTGCTGCTCGACGTGATGGCCGGGCCCGATCCGATCGATGCTGGTTTGGCCTACCGGCTTGAGCTGCCTGCAGCCCGCCACACCACGCTGAAGGATTTCCGCGTGCTGGTGATCGATACCGATCCGGTGCTGCCGACCGACACGACGGTGCGCGGGACCATCAACAAGCTCGCCGACAACCTCGCCGGGGCCGGCGTGAGGATCGAGCGTAGCAGTCCGCTATTGCCGGATTTCGCGGCCTCATCGCGGCTCTATATGCGCATGCTGATGTCATTCCTGGGCGCAACTTTCGCACCGGACATCTATGCCGGAGCGAAAGCGGCGGCAGCGGCGTTGCCGGAAGGCGACAACAGCCTCGCTGCGGAGCGGCTGCGCGGTATCGCGCTCAGCCATCGCGACTGGCAGGCGGCCAACGGCGGGCGCGTACGGCTACGGGCGCAATGGCGTGAGCTGTTCAGAACGTTCGACGCGGTGATCTGCCCGGTCATGCCGACGCCGGCCTACCCGCATGACCATTCGCCTGACCAGGAAACGCGGCGGATCACAATCGACGGCAAGGAGCATGTCTATCCGGACCAGCTCGCCTGGCCCGGCATCGCGACCCTGCCCGGCTTGCCCTCGACCGCGATCCCGACCGGTTTTGCGCCTGATGGCCTGCCGGTCGGCGTCCAGATCGTCGGCCCGTGGCTGGAAGACCGCACACCGCTCAAGCTCGCCGAGCTGATCGAGCGCGAGTTCGGCGGGTTCGTGCCGCCGAAGATGTTTGATGATTAGTCGATCGTCATTGCGAGCGAAGCGCAGCAATCCAGAGATCTGCCCGCGGAAACGGCCTGGATTGCTTCGTCGCTTCGCTCCTCGCAATGACGGCGCAAAGCAGCGACGAGATTCCGGCATCGCCCCGGAATGACGAAAAAGGGAGAGGAACGTCATGAGCCAGGACATGGAAGAGCTCACCGCACTCAACCGTGACTATGTCGCCTCCGTGCAGAACTGCGACGTCAGGCGTTTCGACGAGATCCTGGCGCCGGAATTCTATTGCTCCAATCCCGACAAGACGCTGGTCGACCGCGCGGCCTTCCTGGAGCAGACGGCGCGGCCGATCGCGATCAGCAATCTTCAGGCGCGCGACGTCATCATCCGCATCATGGGCGACTTCGCCATCATCCACGCCGCGACCAGCTACACCACCACCGACGGCCAGCAGGCCACCGGACGCTATACCGATTGCTGGACCAAGAAGAACGGGAAGTGGCTGGCAGTCTCGGCGCACGTGTCGCGGTGAAACGGCGAGACCGTCGAGCGGTGAGGCGGGCGGACCGCTCTCACAATCTCCGCTGTCATGCCCCGGCTTGACCGGGGCATCCAGTACGCCGCGGCTTCTCGATTCAATCACTGCCGCCTCTGACTGGATCGCCCGGTCAAGCCGGGCGACGACACCTGTTTTGGAGCCCGGCGAACGCGGGTAATCAGCTATCGAACACGATCACGCTGCGCAGCGTCTTGCCGGCTTTCATGTTGGCAAAACCTTCGTTGATCTCCGACAGCTTCAGCTTGGCCGAGATCCAGTCCTCCAGATGCAGCCGGCCGCGCAGGTAGAAATCGACCAGTCGCGGCATGTCGACGCGGAAATGGTTGGAGCCCATCGACGAGCCCTGGATTCGGCGCTCCCTAAGGAAGTCGAAGCCGTGCAGCTCGATCTTCTGGCCGAACGGGATCATGCCGACGATGGTGGCGGTGCCGCCCGAGGCGAGCATGCCGAACGCCTGTTCAGCGGTCTCCTTGCGGCCGAGCACCTCGAACGAATGATGCACGCCGCCATTGGTGAGGTCGCGGACCTGCTTTACGACGTCGCCGTCCGCGGGGTTGATGATGTCGGTCGCCCCTAGCTTGGTCGCCAGCTGGAGCTTCGCCGGGTTGGTGTCGATGGCGATGATGCGGCCGGCGCCTGCGATCTGCGCGCCGTTGATCGCGGCCATGCCGACGCCGCCACAACCGATCACCGCGACGGTCTCGCCGGCCGTCACCTTCGCCGTGTTCACCACCGCGCCGTAGCCGGTAATGACACCGCAGCCGATCAATGCGGCGAGGTCGAGCGGCATTTCCTTCCTGATTTTGACGATCGCATTCTCGTGCACGAGCATCTGCTCGGCGAAGGACGACAGATTGAGGAACTGGTGCAGCTTCTCCGACCTGTTCCACTGCATCCGGTTCGAGGCGCCCGGCAGCATCTTCACCGTGGTGTCGGTGCAGAGCACGGTCCGGCCCGTGGTGCAATTGTCGCAGGTCCCGCAGAACACCGACAGACAGGTGACGACATGGTCACCCGGCTTCACATACGTGACGTCGGAGCCGACCTGTTCGACCACACCGGCGGATTCGTGCCCGAGCACCGCGGGCAGCGGATGCGGGTAAAGGCCTTCCATGAAGTGAAGGTCGGAATGGCAGAGGCCGGCGACCGAGGTGCGGATCAGGACCTCGCGCGGGCCGGGCTTCGGCAGGCTGACATCCTCGATGACCAGAGGCTTGTTGACTTCATAGAGGACGGCGGCCTTCATCAGTGTTTCCTCATTGTTGTTGTTTCATTGGCGCGGTTCTTCACCTCTCCCTATGGGAGAGGTGAAGAGAGAGCCTACGCTGCCATAACCAATTCGCCAACCTCGCTCATGCCGCACGCGCGATCGCCGAGCAGCAGCGCCGCGATCTTCTGCTGCACGGCATTTTCCGTGAGCCGGAACGGATCGCTCGGCGACACCCGGTGATCGATCACCAGCCGCGACAGCAGCAGTCGGCGCGCATCGCCGCGCATGTCGTGGATGCGATGCGCCTCCCAGGCGAGCGCGACCGCGCTGGCGACATGATAGAGCAGGCTCGTCGCGCGCCGCGCATCGGCCTCGTTGTCGGCCTTGCCAGCGACCTCACGTGCGAAGCCGACCGCGCGATCGACGAGGCCGCGCAGACGGGCACGCCAGGCTTGCGGCACTGACGTGCTGTCATCGAGCCGGGCATGCAGGTCGGCGGCGAGCGCGGATTCGGCGCCGTGGCGGCCGACCGCGCGCTTGAGCGCATCGATCGCAACGATATTGCCTGTGCCTTCCCAGATCGAACCAAGATGCGCATCGCGCAGCAGGCGGGCTGTGGCGAACTCCTCGATATAGCCGATGCCGCCGCGCATCTCGAGCGCATCGCCGCAGACTTTTCGCGCATCGCGCGTGGCACGGAATTTCAGTGTTGGCGTGAGGATACGCAGCAACGCCGCCGCATCCTGGCTGCCCGCTTCCGCGCGGTCGAGCGCGTCGGCGGTAAGGAAGCTCATCGACAACGCCTGCTCGACCGGCAGCATGATCTTCAACATCTGCCGACGGCCGAGCGGCAGGTCGATGATGCGGTTGCCGAACACCACGCGGTTCTTGGCCACCGTCATCGCGTCATGATAGGCGCGGCGCATCAGCGCGGTGGATTTGACGCCGTTGGAGAGCCGCGAGGAGTTCACCATCTCGGCCATCTGCACGAAGCCGCGGTCGAGCTTGCCCACGGCATAGGCGATCGCACCCTCGAGCTTGATCTCGCCTGAGGCCATCGAGCGCGTCCCGAGCTTGTCCTTGAGACGCACGATCCGGTAGTTGTTCTGCGAGCCGTCGTCGAGGAAGCGCGGCATCAGGAACAGGCCGACGCCGCGCGTGCCGGGGCCGGCGCCTTCGGGCCGCGCGAGCAGCATCACGACCTTCGCGTCGGCGTTCGAGCAGAACCATTTCTCGCCGTAGAGGCGCCAATGGTCGCCCTCCTGCACCGCGCGCGTGGTCAGCGTGCCGACGTCGGAGCCCCCCTCCTTTTCCGTCATGAACTGGCCGCCCTGCGTCAGCTTGCTCATGTCGGTCTGGGTGAGGCCATCAAGATATTTCGCCTTCAGCGCCTCGCTGCCGAAATTCGCCAGCAGCTTGGCGCAACCGTCGGTGACGTTGATCGGGCAGCCCATGCCGAATTCGGTCTGGTTGAACAGGAAGGTGAAGGCATGCTTGGCGACGACGGGATATTTGTCCGGCCAGCCCATGATGCCCTTGCGGATCGAGAGCGCGTGGATGCCGAACTCGCCGAAGGCGGCGTTCTCCAGCTCGCGATAGGCCGGGTGGTATTCGATCCACTGCACGTCGCGGCCGAACTTGTCGCGCTGGTGCAGCACCGGCGTGTGCCGGTCGGCGAGGCGGGCACATTCGTCGAGCGGGCCGCCGGCGAGTTCGCCGAGGCGATCGAGATGCGGCTCGATGTGGCGGAACAGTGTCTCCGGCAGGTGGATGCGCAACAGATCCGTCAGCGCCTGATCCGCACGGTAGAAGTTCATGCCCGTGGTATCGGGCGCCAGCAGGCCGGATTGTTCGGCTGCGACATTTTTTGGCTGCCCCGTGACCGGCTTGTGCATGATGGTCCTCTTCGTTTCCGCGCCCTGCGAACATTTTGCGCTGCTTTAGCGCTTGCCGCTTGGGATGATGTCGATCATGCTCCAGTCGCGGATAAGGATAAAGCCGCAAATTGTCAGGGAGGCATGATCACGGTGAAGGAGCAATTCGCTCTGCGGAATTGTGATCGCGCCAGCTCGCGGTCCGACTGGCTGTTCGCCCGGCCCATGCTTAGATCAGCGGCTCCTTAGCTCGAGAGATCACGCCATGGAACACCCGAAATACAAGATCGCGCTCATCGTCGGCGTCGGCGAAGGCCTGAGCGCTTCGCTGGCGCGGCTGCTGTCTGCGCAAGGCATTCGCATCGCGCTTGCCGCTCGCAAGATCGAAAAGCTCGGCGCGCTCTGCAGCGAGACCGGCGCAAAGGCCTATGCCTGCAACGCCACCGAGCCTGATCAGGTCGAGCGCCTGTTCGGCCTCGTCGAGCGCGAGATCGGCACGCCTGACCTCGTCGTCTACAATGCCAGCGGCCGCTCGCGCGGGCCGTTCGTCGACCTGGTCCCGGCCGACGTCGCGCAGGCGATCGCGGTCAGCGCCTATGGCGGCTTCCTGGTGGCGCAGCAGGCCGCGAAGCGCATGCTGCCGAACAAGCATGGCGCGATCCTGTTCACCGGCGCCTCGGCCAGCGTCAAGGGCTATGCACAGTCCGCTCCGTTTGCGATGGGCAAGTTCGCGCTGCGAGGCCTTGCGCAGAGCATGGCGCGCGAGCTGTCGCCACAGGGCATCCACGTCGCGCATTTCGTCATCGACGGCGGCATCCGCAGCGCGGCGCGCACGGAAGCACCGGACAAGCCGGATTCGATGCTCGATCCCGACGCGATCGCGCAGAGCTATTGGAACGTGTTGCAGCAACCGCGCAGCGCCTGGAGCTGGGAGCTGGAGCTGCGGCCGTGGGTGGAGAAGTTTTGAGGCGGCGAAATCTTGAGGCGATAACGTCACAACAACCGTCATTGCGAGCGAAGCGAAGCAATCCAGAGATGTCTCCACAGAAGCAGACTGGATTGCTTCGTCGCTTCGCTTCTCGCAATGACGGAATAACAAGGGGAGCGACATGACCACGGAAACCACCATCGATACCGGCACCAATGAACTCCTTTGCGTCATCCGCGACCGCGTCGCGGTGATCACGTTGAACCGGCCGGAGGCGCGTAACTCGCTGTCGGACACGCTGACGCCGGCGCTGCGCGCGATGATCCGCACCTGCGGCGAGGACCGCAATGTCGGCGCGCTGCTGATCACCGGCGCGGGCGAAGCCTTCTGCGCCGGCGGCAACGTCAAGGGCATGGGCGCGCATCGCGACCCGAAGAAGCTGGAAATGTCCTTCGACGACAAGGTCGCCGATCTCCAGGAGCGGCAGCGACTGCTCACCGGCGCGCTGGTGTCGGTGCGCAAGCCGACCATCGCCGCGCTGCCGGGGCCGGCAGTCGGCGCGGGCCTCGCCATCGCCATGGCCTGCGACATTCGCATCGCCGCACAATCGGCCTTCGTCGCCACCGGCTACGCCCGCATCGCGCTGAGCGGTGATTACGGCATCGCCTGGCTGCTCACCCGGCTCGTCGGCACCGCGCGGGCCCGCGAACTCCTGTTCACCGGCGACCGCGTCGACGCTGCACGTGCTGAAGCCATCGGTCTCGTCAACCGCGTCGTGCCCGACGACAGGCTGCAAGTTGAAGCCTTCGCCCTGGCAAAGTCGCTCGCGGAGGGCCCGCGTCTCGCGCTGCGCTACATGAAGGACAATCTCGACGAGGCCCTGCTGTTCGATTTCGAGACCGCCCGCGACCATGAGGCCGAGCGGCTGATCCGCCTCACCACGACCGCCGATCACAAGGAAGCCGTGCAGGCGTTCATCGAGAAGCGGAAAGCAGTGTTCACGGGGAAATAGGCGGAGCTGTCCGCAGCAGCCCGGATGGAGCGAAGCGCAATCTGGGACCACTGCCAATGGGGCACGAATCCCCGGTTGCCCTTCGCTCCATCCGGGCTACGCGGCAGGCGCCCGCGCAAAATCCACGAACGCCCGTAGCGCGGCCGGCAATTGGCGGCGGCTCGGATAGTATAGGAAGAAGCCTGGATAGGCCGGGCACCAGTCGCCGAGCACGCGCACCAGCTTGCGTTTTACCAGCAGCGCCTCGACCTGCGCCTCGAACACATAGGCGAGGCCGAGACCGTCGAGCGCGGCATCGACCATCAGATCCTGGTCGTTCATGGTGAGCGGCCCGGTGACGTCGATGGCGAGCTCGATGCCGCCGCGCTCGAATTCCCAGTGATAGAGCCCGCCGCTGGTGAAGCGGTAGCGGATACACGGCAGGCCCTTCAGATCATGCGGCGTGTTCGGCGCCTTGTGCGCCCTCAAGAAACCGGGCGAGCCGACCACGGCAAAACGGTGACGCGGGCCGATCGGCACCGCGATCATGTCGGCGGCAATCGTCTCGCCAAAGCGTACACCGGCGTCGAAGCCGGCCGCGACCATGTCGATCAGGACGTCATTGATCACGATCTCGACGCCGATATCCGGAAACGCTTTCAGGAAGCGTGTCACGATCGGCAGCAGCACGAGCTGCGCCGACTGGCGCGCGGCGGTGAAGCGTAGCGTGCCGGCAGGCTTGCCGCGGAAATTGTTGAGGTCCTCGAGCGCGTCGTCGATGTCACGGAAGGCCGGCGTGATGCGGGCAAACAGCCGTTCGCCGGCCTCGGTGAGCGCCACGCTGCGGGTGGTGCGGTTCAGGAGCCTGAGGCCCAGCCTTTCCTCGACATTGCGCAGAGCATGGGACAGCGCGGATGGCGTGACGCCGAGCTCGGTCGCCGCCGCGCGAAAGCTGCGGTGGCGGGCAATGGCGAGGAAGGTCGCGAGGTCGGACGGGTCGATCCGCATTAGTGAATTTTTCTCAGTAGCTTGAAAAGCACATAGCGGATTATCTCAGCTATGGCGAGCCGCTACACCTTGCCCATCGGCCTCGGCATGTCGCCGGAGCCAAGAACGGAAAGGGCAGCACCATGCGTGTCTGGTTCATCACAGGAGCGTCTCGCGGATTTGGCGCATTGATCGCCGAAGCGGCGTTGAAGGCCGGCGACGCCGTGGTCGCGACCGCGCGCGACCCGTCGACCGTCGCCGCACGGCTCGGCAGTCACGAGCGGCTGCTCGCCACCCGGCTCGACGTGACCAGCGAGGCCGAGGCGCATGAGGCTGCGGGCCAGGCGGTCAGGAAATTCGGGCGCATCGACATCCTCGTGAACAATGCCGGCTACGGCCTTCTGGGCGCGATCGAGGAGGCCAGCGGTGCCGAGACGCAAAAACTGTTCGGCACGAACGTGTTCGGGCTGCTCGGCGTCACCCGCGCGGTGCTGCCGCATATGCGCCGCCAGCGCTCCGGTCACATCATCAACATCTCGTCCGTCGGCGGCTACGCCGGCTATCCCGGCTGGGGCGTCTATGGCGCGACCAAGTTCGCGGTGGAAGGCCTCAGCGAAGCGCTGGCCGGCGAGGTCGCGCCGCTCGGCATCAAGGTGACCGTGGTCGAGCCGGGCTTCTTCCGCACCGACTTCCTCGACGAGACCTCGCTGTCCCGCACGGCGATGCAGATCGACGACTATCACGAGAGCGTCGGCAAGACCCGGGCACGTGCAGCCGACGCCAATGGCGGCCAGCGCGGCGACCCGCGCAAGCTGGCGCAGGCCTTCCTGAAGCTAACTGAGGCCAAGACCCCTCCGCTGCGGTTGCCGCTTGGCAGCGATACGGTGGAACGGATCGAAGCGAAGAACGCGTTGGTCGCGAAGGAGCTGGCGGAGTGGCGAACGATCGCGACCTCGACCGACTTCACAAACGACGATGCTGCGTGAGGGCAAAAAAAATGCCCGGCTCTGGTTCTCGACCTGAGCCGGGCTCGGAGTGGTGTCAGGCCGAGGCTGAGGGGCTTTCAGCCTGACGGGAAAGGGCGGCGAGACGCAAGCTCGCACAGGGAATGTCTTTCGGCGCGACCGTGATCTCCTTGTCGAAGCGCACCAGCTTCCAGTCATCAGGATGGTTGACGAAGGCGAAGCCGGATTTGCGCGCGAGCGAGATCATGGTCTCGTTGGAGCGCAGCGTATCGCCGAACATGTGCTCGGCGCCGAGCGCGGCGGCACGGCATTCGAGATTCTTCAAGAGCGCGGTGGCGATGCCGTGGCCCTGCCAGCGATCATCGACCGAAAGGCCGAATTCGAGCGTCGCGTTCGCTTGGTGGAAGGCGTAGCGCGCCTCCGCGACGATGGTCTCGAAGCCGTCGACCATCCTGGTCGCAACCACAGTGAAACGTTCGCGCTCGCCGACCTGGAGGAAATCGTTCAGCAAGCCCCTCGGCAGCTCGCTGATCGCGCCGAAGAAGCGGTTGTAGCGGGAACGGGTCGAGAGCGAGCGGAAATAATGCTGGAGTTCCTCGGTGTCGGGCGGCTCGATGAAGCGAAGGCTAATCGCCTCACCTTGCCGGGTGCGCAGCGTGTCCGAATATTGCCTCAGGTCTTCCAGGCGAAGAGTGCTCATGACACATGCCCAATGGAAAGGGGACCGCCGGCGCCCCTGATCAGGCGGCGCCGGCCTGGCGGCCGATCAGGCCCGCCAGAAGGGTTTCTCAGCTTCGAAGGCGATATCGCTCCAGGACAGGCCGACGTCGTGAAGGTCACGGGCGGTCCAGTGGGCCAGCTCCTGCCGGGTCCGGTAACGCTCGTGCCAGACATGCAGGGTGTCGCCGATCTGGTGGATCAAACCAGGCGCATGATGATTTGTCATCGATTCGGTGGTGCAATTAGACATTTTCAGCTCCTTGAGCTAAATTTGAAACGAATATCTGCCCACGCGCGTGCTTCGACAAACGACAATTTGTACCTTTTCGCATGAAATAACGTCATGTATCCTGCTGCCAAATGACTGCCAGATTGCCCTCCCTGAACGGACTGCGGGCCTTTGAGGCCGCCGCACGCCATCTCAGCTTCACCTTGGCTGCAACCGAGCTGAACGTGACGCAGACTGCGATCAGCCATCAGATCCGGCGGCTCGAGGAGGAGCTCGGCATCCGCCTGTTCGTCCGGCAGAACCGCGCGCTGGCGCTGACGCCGGAGGCGCGTGACTACCTGCCGGGCGTCCGCGCCGCCTTCAACGATCTCAGGCTCGCTACCGACCGCCTGCTGCGGAAGGACGACGACAAGGTGCTGACCGTCTCGACGCTGGCCTCGCTCGCCGCGAAATGGCTGCTGCCAAGGCTCACCGATTTCCAGGAGCAGCACCCCGGCATCGATGTCCGCATCACCACATCAACCAACCTCGTCGACTTCCAGCGCGACAATGTCGATGCCGCGATCCGCTACGGACGCGGCCAGTGGCCGGGCCTGCGCGCCGACTGGCTGATGGCGGACGAGCTGTTTCCGGTGTGCAGCCCGTCACTCCTGCGCGGGGATAAGCCGCTGCGCCAGCCTGAGGATCTCCGAGGCTATCCGCTGCTGCACACCTCGAACGCCAACAGCGACGACTGGCGGCTGTGGCTGACCGCGGCAGGCCTGCCAGCCGACATCGCCAAGCAGCCCGGCATCACCTTCGACATGATCTTCATGACCATCCAGGCTGCGATCGACGGCAGCGGCGTCGCTATGGGGCGGACCTCGTACGTTCAGGACGACATCGCCAAGGGCCGGCTCGTGGTCCCCTTCAAGATCGCGCTGCCGGCCGATGCCGGCTTTTACCTGGTCTCGCCGGAGGGCCGCCGCGAGGCGCCGAAGCTTGCCGCATTCCGCCAATGGGTGGTCGCGGCAACGCAGAATAAAGCCTGAAAAATCATCGGCTTCCGCAGCGAAATCGGTTGACTCGCCGCGCTACGCGCGGGAAGGGGTAAGGCATATTGTCGCAGCAGCAATCTGTCGCCTTGCCGTGAAATGAGTTCCGGTCCGGCCACGCCTTCCAGGGGAGCTTCGTCATGGCCGGACCAGCGGCATCAACCAATCCGCCCGAGATCAAGTCCCGCATCGGCGCGATCCTGCGCGCCACGTCGGGCAATTTCCTCGAGCAGTTCGACTTCTTCCTGTTCGGCTTCTATGCCGCCGCCATCGGCAAGGCCTTCTTCCCCTCCTCCAACGAGACCGCCTCGCTGCTCAACACCTTCGGCGTGTTCTGGCTCGGCGCGCTGATGCGTCCCGTCGGCGCGATCGTGCTCGGCGCCTACATCGACCGCATCGGCCGTCGCCAGGGCCTGATCGTCACGCTCGGCATCATGGCCTTTGGCACGGTGGTGATCGCGTTCTGCCCGAGCTACGCGACCATCGGCATCGCGGCGCCGATCATCGTACTGATCGGCCGGCTGCTGCAGGGCTTCTCCGCCGGCGTCGAGCTCGGCGGCGTCTCGGTCTATCTCGCGGAGATCGCCACGCCCGGCAACCGCGGTTTCTACACCTCGTTCCAGTCGTCGAGCCAGCAGGTCGCGATCTTCGTGGCCTCGATCCTCGGCTACATCCTGTCCGAGGTGATGCCGGCTGACACCGTCGCCGCCTGGGGCTGGCGCATTCCATTCTTCGTCGGCTGCCTGATCATTCCCTTGATCTTCCAGCTGCGGCGGACGCTCGAGGAGACGCCGGCCTTCCTCGCCATGAAGAAGCATCCGACCGCGCGCGAGGTGTTCGCCTCCGCGCTCGCCAACTGGCGCATCGTCATCCTCGGCATGATGATCGCGGTCCTGACCACGACGACGTTCTACTTCGTTACCGTCTACACGCCGACCTTCGGCAAGAACGTGTTGAAGCTGACGACGCAGGACGCGCTGCTCGTGACGCTGCTGGTCGCCGTGACCAACTTCTTCTGGAACCCGGTCGGCGGCGCCCTGTCCGACCGCATCGGCCGCAAGCCGGTGCTGATCACCATCGCCTGCCTGTCGCTGGTCACCGCCTATCCGGCGCTGCACTGGCTGGTGGCGGCGCCGACCTTCGGCAAGCTGCTCGCGGTCGAGATGATGTTCTCGTTCTATTTCGGCGTCTACAGCGGCACCATGCTCGGTGCTCTGGTCGAGATCGTGCCGGCCCATGTCCGCACCACCTGCTTCTCGCTCGCCTTCGCGCTCGCAGCCGCCCTGTTCGGCACCTTCACACCGTTCGCCTCGACATGGCTGATCGACAAGACCGGCGACAAGGCCTCGCCCGGCTTCTGGCTGATGTTCGCGGCGCTGCTCGGCATCATCGCGGCGTCGGTGGTGTATCGCCGCGGCGGCAAGGCTGTGCCGACGTATGATCCGGTGGTTGAGCCGGTCGCGGGCCACTGATTGTCATTCCGGGGCGCGCGTAGCGCGAGCCCGGAATCCATTTCTCCCAGCATTCCCACCGCACGATGGATTCCGGGTTCGGTCCTGCGGACCGCCCGGAATGACGGCGGAAGCCTACAGCTCCACCACCACGTAGTCGCTCTCGACGCTGACCGGGATCGTCTCGGCGACATACGGCCCCTTCACCACGCTGGCGCCCGGCTCGACATGGGCCGGATAGGCCTTCACGCGAAAACGGCGGGGATCGCAATAGGACTGGCCGGTGCGGATGTCGAACTCCCAGCCGTGCCAGGGGCAGCGGATGATCTCGCCGAGTTTCGTGTATTCGATCTCGCCGGGATCTTTTGACTGGGCGAGCCCGATCAGCGAGCCCTCGCATAGCGCCGCGCCCTGATGCGGGCAGCGGTTCATCAGGCCGAAATATTCGCCCTTGATGTTGAAGACCGCGATCGGACGCCCGTCGATCTCGAGAAATTTTCGTGTCCCCGGCGGCAGCTCATCCACCGGCGCAATCACATGGCGCGCCATCAACCAATCCCGTAAAGCTTCTGCGCATTGCCGAGATAGAACGCCTCGCGATTGGTCTCGCTGACGCCCGCCGGCAGCACGCGCGAGGGCTCGTCGTAATCCCAATGCGGATAGTCGGTCGCGAACAGCAGGCGGTCCCAGCCGATCCACTTGATGACGTCGAACAGATCCTCGCGCCGCTCCGGGTCTTCCATCGGCTGCGTGGTCCACCACACCTGCTCGCGGATATATTCGGACGGCGGCCGCTTCACATGCGGCACTTCGCTCCTCAGTCGCTGCCAGGCCTTGTCCAGGCGCCAGGCGAGCGACGGCGCCCAGCCGAAACCGGCCTCGATCATCACCATCTTCAGTTTCGGGAAGCGCTCGAACACGCCTTCGAGCACGAGGCTTGCGAGCGCCGATTGCTGGCACTGCGAGTGGCCCACCATCTCCTCGATGTAATAGCTGGGCCAGCCCGACGGCGTGATCGGATTGCCGCCGAAACCGAAAGCGTGCACCCCGACGGGGAGACCGGCCTCTTCCGCGGCCTGATAGATCGGCCAATAGCGGCGCTGGCCGAGCGGCTCGACATTGCGGCTGAGCAGCAGCACCTGGACGAAGTTCTTGTCGCCGGCGCGCTCGCGGATTTCGGCCGCGGCCGACAGCCCGTCCTCATTGCCGACGACGATCGAGGCCTTCAGCCGCTTGTCCCTGCTGGTCCATTTGTCGATCTGCCAGTCGTTGATCGCCGAGCAGAGCGCGGCCGAGAGTTCGTGATTGCGGATGCCCTGCCCGGTGTTGAGCGGGTTGAGCACGCCGAGTTGCACGTTGTTGGGATCGAGCAGCTGCTTCTGCATGAAGGACAGCGAGGAACCCTGCGGGCCGCCTTCCGGTGGATAGGCGTCGCGGCGCGATGCGTTGGGCTGGGCCTTCGGATAGGGCGGGCCTTCCATCATGCCCTGATAGGCATGAACGCCGTAGACATCGAGATGATGTTGCCAGCGCTTGGCGAGGTAAGGATAGAGCTCGGTGCGGGTCGCGCGTGCCGGATGGATGTCGCAGTCCGCGATCGCGGTGTTGGTCGTCAGAGGGGAAGCAGCTTCGGTGCTCTCGCGGAACTGGATATTCATCGCCTTGCCTCCTTTGGCAGCGGGCTAAATCAGGCGGGGATAGGTTGCATGCGGATTGTCGATCATGATTTTGCGCACGAGATCGGGGGACAGACCTTCGGGCAGCGCGTCCTGGCCGTCAAACTGCCAGTGCGGATAGTCCGTGGAGAATAGGACCAATTCGTCGGACTGCATATGATCAAACAGGCGAATTAATGTCTCAGGTTCCGGCGGCGCATCAAAAGGCTGTAACGAGAAGCGGATGTTGCTGCGCACAATTTCCAGCGGCGCACGATCGACCCACGGCGTCTCCATTCGCACTCCGCGCCAGAACTTGTGCAGCCGCCAGAGATAGGGCGCGATCCAGGAGACGCCGGATTCCAGCATCACCATTTTCAGGTGCGGGTATTTGGCGAACACGCCCTCGACAATCAGGCTGGTGAGCTGGGTCTGGAACGCCTGCGCCTGACCGACATAATCCTCGATGTGATAGGACCCCCAACCCACAGCGGTCGGCGGATTGTGATAGGCGGAACCGGCATGGATGCCGACCGGCAGGTTCAGCCGTTCCGCCATCTCATAGATCGGCCACAGCGCGCGCTTGCCGAGCGGCGTATCGCCCATGACGAGCATCAGCACCTGGACGAAGCGTCTGTCCCGCGCGCAGCGCTCGATCTCGGCGACTGACTTTTCGACGCTTTGCGTGGGGATCACGATCGAGCCGCGCAGCCGCGGATCGCGATCGAGCCATTCCTTCACGAGCCAATCGTTCAGCGCACGACAGAACGCGTTCTGCATGTCCTCGGAAAACACCATCTGCACGCCGTAGAGCGGATTGCAGATCGCGTAGGTGAGCTGGAAGGGATCGAGCACATGGCGCTGCATGTCCTCGAGGCGTTCGCCCGGCTTGCCGTTCTCGGGGCGCCAATCGGGGCGCGCCACGATCGGCGAGTTCTTCGGGTAGGATTGCGAGACGAGGTCGACCATGCCGCGCGTCGTCACCTGATCGCGCCAATAGTCGTTCAGGTAGGGCAGCAGGCTGGTCAGATGCGGCACGGCCGGATGCACGTCGCAATCCACCCCGCCGGCAATCAGGGACGCCATGACGTCTCCCTTCTCACGTTTCCTCGTCACGTCTTGTCGCGGGCGGCACCTGGCCGCTCCGCTTTTTTTTCCATTCAAGCAGGCCTGCGCGCCGCCTGCAACTCGGCCAAGACCACTGTCATATGCTAGGAAGGCTGAGCTCCGTTGCGAGAGAATAAGAGGTTAAGAGGATGAAAGAGCTCGTCGGTCTTGCGGAACAGGTTGCGGCCAAACTGATCGCGCACAAACAGACCATCGCGGTCGCAGAATCCTCCACCGGCGGCCTGATCTCGGCAAGCCTGCTCGCGGTGCCCGGCGCGTCGGCCTATTTCCTCGGCGGCGCCGTGGTCTACACCCGCGATGCGAGGCGTGTGCTGATGGATATTTCGGACGAAGGAATGAAGGGCTTTCGATCCTCGTCGGAGCCCTACGCGAAACTCCTGGCCGAACAGATGCGCGGCCGCTTCAACTGCGACTGGGGCCTGTCCGAGACCGGCGCGGCCGGCCCCACCGGCAACCGCTACGGCGACGCGGCCGGCCATAGCTGCATGGCGGTCGCAGGACCTGCGGCGGAGGTCATGACGCTGGAGACGGACAGTAGCGACCGGTTTGCGAACATGCAGGTGTTCGCGGCGACGGCGCTGAAGTTGTTATTAAGGAAGCTGGAGGGGTGATCTGCTGCCGCCATGTGAGCGGGTTGGGACAGTCTCACCACCAACACTGCTGTCATTGCCCGCGAAAGCCGGGCGACCTCAGTACTCCGAAACGGTGGCGATTGAATCGATAGGCCGCGGCGTACTGGATGCCCCGGTCGAGCCGGGGCATGACAGCGGAGGTTGGTGCGATGACGGCGGAGATTGCCTATCTTCTCAAATGCCGCATGAAAATCCGCACCACATATCCCGGGACTCGCGGCGCCTCGTCGTAGAGATCTGATGCGATCCGCTCGATGGTTTCGCGCAGGGACAGGAACTGGGCCTGCCGCGCGCTGCTTTCGGTGCCCTGCATGCCCGCGAGTTGGTCCAGCGCCGCGTCGCTGATCTGGCACTGCACGACCTCGCCCTCGCTCGTCATGGTGAAGCGAAAGGCCAGCCGTTCGAGGTCATGGCCGATGATCTTGTCGCGCGTAAGCGGCATCCAATTGTCCCGTTCGCGCCCCCGAGCGGGACAATGCTGAATATCTGGCGTCTTGTCACCCTGTGCAGTTGGTTTCGTTCGCCGTATCCGCCACGGCCTGCGCCGTCAGTACGCGAGCGCCGTGCCGGTCGGCTTCTCCAGTGCCGCGGCCAGCGATTTGTACTCCTCGCAATCAGTCCCGCAAATGGCGGCAATCCGGCTCAGGTGATAGAGCGCCTGCTCGCGATTGCCCTGCTCGAGCTGCCAAAGCCCATAATACTGCCAGGTCAACACGTGGTTCGGGTCCGCCTTGAGCGCGCGCTGGTACCACACCTGCGATTGCGCGTAGTCGCCGAGCTTGCGATAGGAATAGCCGATGAGGTTGGCGACGTTCGGATGGTCGTCATGGCCGAGCGACTTCAACTGCTCGATCGCGGCTGCATAGTCGTTGCGTTCGTAGATGGTGTCATAGGCGGCGCGATAGCCGGCGGCGAACGCCGGATCGTCAATGCTCGACTGGTTGTTTGGTTTCTTGTGTTTCTGGCCAGTCTTCGTTCCATAACGCTTCGGATAGACCGGTTGGGGATAGGCCGGTTGGACGGTGCTGGGCGTTGAATAGGCGCTGCCATAAGGATCGCTGCCACCATTACCGCCACCACCGCCGCCGCCTCCGCCTCCCCCTGCGGCGTGCACAGGGGAAACCAGCAGCGCCGCAAATGTTCCCAGCGCGACGAACCTGATCATTGTTGCGATCATTTCTGTCTCCTGTCTCGATCCAAGCGGCCCCGGACGACGTGATAACACCTCCTTCGCTGCGATATTCCGCAGCGCGGTGCTCACCGAGACGTCAACGTTTCGTACGGCAGTTCTCCTGTCCTTGCGGTCGCGAGCGCTATTGGAACGCGACTTCGGCGAAGCTGCGAAGTTTTCGCGAATGCAACCGCTCCGATTCCTGCTGCTTGAGCCGCTCCAGCGCTTTCAGGCCGATCTCGAGATGCTGGCCGACGCGGCGGCGGTAGAATTCGCTGGCCATCCCCGCAAGCTTGATCTCGCCATGCAGCGGCTTGTCGGAGACGCACAGCAGGGTGCCGTAGGGAACGCGGAAGCGATAGCCGTTGGCGGCGATCGCGGCCGATTCCATGTCGAGCGCGACGGCGCGCGACTGCGACAGGCGGCGGATCACGGCAGGCCCGGAGATCTCCCAGTTGCGATTGTCGACGCTTGCGACGGTGCCCGTGCGCATCAGGCGCTTGAGCTCGAAACCCTCAAATCCGGTGACGTCGCCGACCGCTTCCTCCAGCGCGACCTGCATCTCCGCGAGCGCCGGGATCGGCACCCACAACGGCAGCTCGCGATCAAGCACATGGTCCTCGCGCACATAGCCATGCGCGAGCACATAGTCGCCGAGCCGTTGCGTGTTACGCAGGCCCGCGCAATGGCCGAGCATCAGCCAGGCGTGCGGACGCAGCACCGCAACGTGGTCGGTGACGTTGCGCGCGTTGGACGGACCGGTTCCGATGTTGATCAGGGTGATGCCGCGATAGCCGGGCTCGACCAGATGGAAGGCCGGCATTTGCGGCGCGCGCACGGGCGCCACCCCGCTGGTCGCCCCGCCGCCGCGCGTGATCACATTCCCGGGCGCGACGAAGGCTTCGAGGCGGGCCTCGCCGGATTGGAGCCGCTGCTGGCAAAGCTGCGCGAAGGCGTCGACATAGAACTGGTAGTTGGTGAAGATCACGAAGTTCTGGAAATATTCGGGATCGGTGCCGGTGTAGTGATAGAGCCGGCGCAACGAGTAATCGACGCGGGCGGCCCGAAACAGGGACAGCGGCTCGGGCGCCCCGCGCTGAAGCTCGAACGTGCCGTCGGCGATCGCATCGTCCATTGTGGCGAGATCCGGCACGTCGAACGCATCGCGCAGCGATCGCGTGACGGAGGAGTTCTCGCTGGTGGTGATGGCGGCCTCGATGTTGATGTCGCGGCGGTAGGCGAAGTGGATCGGGATCGGCTCGACGGACTCGCCGACCTCGACGGGAACACCGTGGTTCTGGATCAGCAGGCCGATCTGCTCGGTGAGATAGGCGCGGAACAGATCCGGCCGCGTGACGCTGGTCTCGTGCACGCCGGGTCCGGCGACGAAGCCATAGGCGAGACGCGAATCCAGCCGTGCATGCGTCGCGGTGGTGACGCGGACGAAGGGATAATAGGCCCGCACCCGCGTCGTGATCGCTTCGCCGTTGACATAGGCCTCGAACCGGTCGCGCAGGAATTTCGTGTTGCGCTCGTAGATCTCTTCAAGCCGGGCGACGGCGAGGCCTGCGTCGGAGAAGGATTCGGTGGCGATGGAGGGTGGGGACTGCATTGTTCGACCGCCGGGTTGCTGGAGCTTGAGTCGAACTATAGCAAGAACAGAGCCGCGTCGTCATTGCGAGCGCAGCGAAGCAATCCAGGAATCCCTCCGCGAAGGCACACTGGATTGCTTCGCGGAGCCTGTCATCGGGCCGCGCATCGCCCCGGCCCCGTGGCGCGCAATGCCGGGTAGAGATGACGCGCTTACGCGCGTCACTTCTCGCGGAAGGCGCGCATCAGCTGGTCGTGCAGCGGCTTCATCAGATAGGACAGCATGGTGCGGTCGCCGGTCTGGACGAACGCTTCCACGGGCATGCCGGGGATCAGCTTGACGTCGCCGAGGCGGGCGACCTCTTCGGCCGGCATGGAGACGCGGATGGTGTAATAGCTCTGGCCGGTGCGCTGGTCGGTGGTGACGTCGGGTGAGACGCGGCTGACGACGCCGTTGAGCTCGGGCGTGGTGCGCTGGTTGAATGCGGACAGACGCAGCAGCGTCTTCTGGCCGATCTGGAGCTTGTCGATGTCGACCGGATTGACCTTGGCTTCGACCTGGAGGTCGTCGGCCTGCGGCACGATCAGCATCAGCGTATCGCCGGCAGTGACGACGCCGCCGACCGTGTGCACGGTCGATTGCAGTACCATGCCGTCCTGCGGCGCACGAATGTCGACGCGGCGGAGCTGGTCTTCGGCAGCGACCTTGCGCTCGATCAGTTCGCCGATCTTGTCGTTGGTCTCGCGCATATCCTTGGAAACCTCACTCACCATGTCCTTGTCGACCTGGATGATCTGAAGCTCGGTCTCGGTGATCTTGCCCTTGGCCTGCGCGCGCGAGGCGATGTATTGCGCGCGCTCACCGTTGAGGCGGGCGCTGTCGCGCTCCAGCTGGGTCAGACGCGAGATCTGGACCAGACGCTTGTCGTAGAGGTCGCGGACGCCGGTGAGCTCGTTCTGGATCAGCGCGATCTCCTTGTCCTTGGCCGTCTCCTGCGCGGACAGACCCTCGATCTCCTCGTTGAGCTGCAGGACGCGCTCGCGGAGCTGCGCCTTCTGGCCGGCGCGGCCGTTGACGCGAACGTCGAACAGCTTGGTCTCGGCGGAGAGCAGCGCCTTGACGTCGGGATCGTTGCCACGATCGAGCAAGGCTTGCGGAAACTCGATCTTGTCGATACCGCGCTGCTCGGCCTGGAGCCGCGCCGTGCGCGCCTGCGCGGCATCGAGATTCTTGACGACGATGGCGAGGTTCGCCCTGGTGACGGTGTCGTCGAGCCGCACAACGATGTCGCCGGCCTTGACCACGTCGCCGTCGCGGGCACGCAGTTCACCGACCACGCCGCCGGTCGGATGCTGCACCTTCTTGACGTTGGATTCGACCACGATCTGGCCCGGCGCGATCAGCGCGCCCGAGATCAGCACCGTCGACGCCCAGCCGCCGAGACCGACGACCAGGACCAGCATGATCCCGAGCCCGAGGATCAGGTGGAACTTGATCGACTCCCGCACGGTCCTCTTCGCAGCGGGCTTCGCGCCGCCGATCGACATCGTGCTCATGGTTTGGGCACTCCGCCTTCGCTGACGATCTTGATCGGTGCCGGCGGCGTCACGCGCGGCTGGAGCACCTGGGCGAGGACCTGCTCCTTCGGCCCAAAGGCCTGCATGCGGCCGTCGCGCAGCACCAGGATCTGGTCGACCGCCTCGACGCCGATCGGCCGGTGCGCCACCACGATGACGATGGCACCCCGCTCGCGGGCGCTGCGGATCGCGCGGGTCAGCGCCTCGTCGCCTTCGGTATCGAGATTGGAATTGGGCTCGTCGAGCACGATCAGGAACGGATTGCCGTAGAGCGCGCGCGCCAGCGCCACGCGCTGCGCCTGCCCTGCGGAGAGTGCGGCGCCCTGCTCGCCGACCTGCGTGTTATAGCCCTCGCGCATCTTGATGATCATCTCGTGCACGCCGGCTTCTTTCGCCGCCGCGATGATGCCGTCGGACGTCGCCTCGGGATCGAAGCGGCTGATGTTCTGCGCGATGGTGCCGCCGAACAATTCGACGTCCTGCGGCAGATAGCCGATGTGACGGCCGAGCACGTCGGACGACCATTGGTCGAGCGCCGCGCCGTCGAGCCGCACCTTGCCGCGCACCGGCTGCCAGACGCCGACCAGCGCGCGGATCAGCGACGACTTGCCGGAGCCGCTCGGCCCGATCACGCCAAGGCCGTTACCGGCCGCGAGCGCGAAGGTGACGTCCTGCACGATGAGGCGCTGGTCGCCCGGAGGCACCATGGAGATGCCTTCGACCGAGAGCCGGCTGACGGGCGCCTGCAGCTGGGTCGGCATCGTCTGCGCGGGCATTTGTTCCAGCAGGCGGGTGAGACGCTGCCAGCTCTGGCGTGCCGCGACGAAGGATTTCCAGTGCGCGATCGCGAGATCGACCGGCGCCAGCGCGCGGGCGGAGAGGATCGAGCCGGCGATGATGATGCCCGCGGTCGCCTCCTGGTGGATGACGAGATAGGCGCCGACCGCCAGCACGGCCGATTGCAGCATCATGCGCAGCACCTTCGCGACCGCACCGAGACCGCCAGCGACGTCGCTCGCACGCTGATTGCCGGCGAGATATTTTTCGTTGGCCTCGCTCCAGCGCTGGTTCATCCGGCCGGCCATGCCCATCGACACCATCACCTCCGCATTGCGGCGGCTGGCGGCGGCGAGGTCGTTGCGCTGGGCGGCAAGTCCCATCGCCTCGCGCGCCGGCTGGCGGGACAGGAATTCGGTAACCACCGTCAACCCGATCAGGATGATGGCACCGACCAGCGCGGTGACGCCGATCAGGACGTGAAAGGCGAAGCAGATGGCGAGATAGAGCGGCAGCCAGGGCAGATCGAAGAACGCGCTCGGGCCCATGCCGCCGAGGAAGGAGCGGACATTGTCGAGGTCACGCAACGGCTGGAGGCCCTCGTTGCGGCTGCCGACCAGGAGCGGCAGGCGCACGATGGTGTCGAACACACGCTTGTTGAGCGCATCATCGAGCGAAGTGCCTATCCGCCCCAGAATGCGGTTGCGGATCATGTCGAGCACGCCCTGCGCCATGTAGAGGAAGCTGGCGAGGATGATGAGGCCGACCAGGGTCGGAATGCTGCGGCTCGGCAGCACCCGGTCATAGACCTCCAGCATGAAGATCGACCCGGTCAGATAGAGCAGGTTGACCATGCAGCTCATCAAGCCGACGCCGACGAACGCCGTGCGACAAGCGCGTAAGGCGTCACCGAGTTCTGAACGGCGGACGCCCGGTACGGCTGCCATCAGTCTGATCTCTTTCGGATGGGGGAAAAACCCCGGATTTCATAGGCCGTTCGGAGGTACTCGATCCGGATTAACATCGTGTTCTCCCCTGCGTCCAACACAGCGGAATTAATCCAGGACCCCGACGGGCCACATCTACCTCTGACAGCCCCGCGTGCAAGTCCGGTATTCCACAGTCTTTGCGGCTTTTTATAGCAGACATCGGCGCCTCTCCCCAGTCCAGAGGAGAGGCGGAAAGTTCCGGCCGAATGAACCGAGGAGCCGCAAGAGCCGGCCGCTGCCCGGTCGCGCCTGCTCGGACAAAAATGTCGAAAACAACCCCATGCACAGTAGAAACGGACCCGAGCGCGCGCTCGCGGTGAACTGTGACAACTCGGTGTTGCCGCAGGGGATTTTTGAGGGAGCGCGCATTTCATATGAGGAACGCACATCATATGAGGAACGCACAGGTCCCTCGACCATCTCATCCGCGGAGAGAGCCCCCAACCCTCTCCCCGCAAGGGCGGGACGAGGGAGCGCACCGGCTACAACGCCGCCGTCACCGGCTCCGCCAGCACGCACCGCGCCGCCCGGCCCGGTCCCACCTCAACATTCGCAGGCAGTTGCTCCAGGCAGCGCGGCTGGGCGACGGCGCAGCGCGGGGCGAAGGAGCAGTTGTGCGGTTTCTCGGCCAGCGACGGCGGGGTGCCGGGGATGGTTTCCAGTCGCGCGCCGCGCTTGGCGCCGTGGATGGTGGAGGCGAGCAGGCCCTTGGCATAGGGGTGCACCGGGCTGCGGACGATGTCGCGCAGGCTCCCCTGCTCCACGATCTGCCCGGCATACATCACCGCGACGCGGTCGCAGATCTCGATGGCGACGCCGATGTCGTGGGTGACGAAGATGACGGACATGCCGAACTCGCGCTGCAACTCACGCAGCAGCAGAAGGATCTGGATCTGCACGGTGGCATCGAGCGCGGTGGTCGGCTCATCCGCGAGCAGGATCTTCGGCCGGCAGGCGAGCGCAAGCGCGATCATCGCACGCTGGCGCATGCCACCGGACATTTCGTGCGGATAGGCGTCCAGCCGCCGCTTCGCGGATGGTATGCGCACGACCTCGAGCATCTCCAGCGCACGCGCCCTGCCCTCCGCGTAGCTCTTGCCTTCGTGGCGCACGACGCTTTCGGCGATCTGCGCGCCGATGGTGTAGACTGGATCGAGCGCGAGCGCGGGTTCCTGGAAGATCATCGAGACGGTCTGGCCGCGGAATGACGACAGCTCCTCGTCGTTCATGGCGAGCACGTCGCGGCCCATGACATTGACCTTGCCCGCGATCTGCGTGCGCTTCTTCGGCAACAGCCGCATCAGCGCCCGCAGTGTCACGCTTTTGCCCGAACCGGACTCGCCGAGCAGGCCCAGCACCTCGCTGTTGCCGAGCGAGAGACTGAGATCGTTCACGGCGTAGACCGTGCGCTCTCCGGTGAAGCGAATGTTGAGGCCTGTGATCTCGACGAGCTTTGTCATGACGGCAGTTTCGGTACCCGATCGTGGTAGTCGGTCACGCGCTGGAACGCGGCGCCGATGGTGAGCAAGGTCGCTTCATCGAAGGAGCGGCCGATGAGCTGCATGCCGATCGGCAGGCCGCTCCTGGTGAAACCGGACGGCACGGTGAGCGACGGCAGGCCGAGATAGTTCACCGGGCGGGTGAACAGCGTCAGCCGCTGCAGCAACGCCGGCGCGTTCGGTCCGCCGCCGACGTCGCTCTCCTCGATCGTCGGCGCCGGCACCGGAGAGGCCGGCGCAATAATCGCGTCGACGCCTGATGTCGCAGCGTTGTGCGCGGCGAGCGCCGGGCCGCGCCAGCGCATCGCCTCGAGATAGGTGATGGCGGGAACGGCAAGACCATTCTGAAGCCGCATCAGGACCTGCGGGCCATAATCCTGCGGACGCTCGATCATCCAGCGCTTGTGGAAGGCGGCCGCTTCGGCCGCGAGCACGAGCTGGCTTGCCGAGGACAATTGCCGCTGATCGGGCAGCTCGACCTTGACGATGTCGGCGCCCTCGCGCTTGAGCACGGCGATGGTCTCGTCCAGCACCCGCGCGACCTCGCTGTCGAGATCGTCGACATAGAAGGACGCGGGCACGCCGATCTTGAGGCCCTTCAACGAACCCTTGGTCGCGCCGACGTAATCCGACAGCGGCTCATGGCTGCAGGTCGAGTCCTCGGGATCAGGGCCGGCCATCAGCGCCAGCAGCAGCGCGCAGTCTTCGGCGGTACGGGCAAGCGGGCCGACCGTGTCGAGCGATTGCGACAGCGGCATCGCGCCGGCACGGCTGACTCGGCCGACGGTGGTCTTCAGTCCCGTGACGCCGCAGAAATGCGCGGGCATGCGGATCGAGCCGCCGGTGTCCGAACCGAGCGCCGCATAGGTCAGGCGCGCGGCGACCGACGAGCCGGAGCCCGACGACGAGCCGCCGGTGATGTGCGCGACATTCCAGGGATTGCGCACCGGGCCGTAATGGGCGTTGTGCCCGGTCGGTCCATAGGCGAATTCGGCGAGATGAAGCGTGCCGAGACGGACCTGGCCGGCGTCCTTGAGCCGCTGCAAGGCGGTGGACGTCACGGTCGGAACGAAATCGCGGCGAATGAGGGAGCCGCAGGTCGCGACCTTGCCGGCGTCGTAATACATGTCCTTGTGCGCGAGAGGCACGCCGTGCAGCGGGCCACGCACCTCGCCCCTGGCGAGCTCGGCGTCGGCGGCCTCGGCGGCCTTCAACGCGGGCTCTGATTCAATCGACATGAAAGCGTTGAGATGCGGCTGCCATTGCGCGATGCGGTGCAGCAGCGCGCGCGTCACCTCATGCGAGGACACCTGCTTCATCGCGATCGCGCGCGCGACCTCGGTGAGCGTCATCAATGCAGGCTCGGCGCTCATTTCGACACCTTCTGCGTCTGCACGGTCGGATAGAGCGCGGGCTCGAGGTCGAACGGCAGCGTGCCGGCGATCGCCGAAAAGCCTTCAAAGGCCGGCCCGATAGCATTGGAGATGCGCGTTGCGATCTCGTCGTCCACGGGGACGCCGGCGACTTGCGCCATTGGCCTGATCTCTTTTGGTGTCGGTCTCGTCATACGGTTTCCTCTCTGGGCGCGCGGCTATGGCCTGAACCCGGTATCGCCATGTAGCACGCGGCCTCGTGGCCCATCTTATCGAGCGCAGTGAGCTTTGGTGTCGCATTTGCGCAGAGCGGCTCCGCAAACGGGCAACGGGTGTGGAAGCGGCAGCCCGAGGGCGGGTCGATCGGATTGGGCGGATCACCCGTGATCGGCGGCTTCTCGGTGCGGCTATCAGGGTCGGAGGACGGCATCGCAGCAAGAAGTGCGCGCGTATAGGGATGCGCAGGGCTATCCCAGACCTGGTCGACCGGACCGAGCTCGACGACCTCGCCGAGATACATGACCAGCACGCGATCACTGATGTAGCGCACGACGTTGAGGTCGTGACTGATGAAGAGATAGGTCAGGCCGAACTCGCGCTTGAGGTCTGCAAGCAGATTGAGCACCTGCGCCTCGACGGATTTGTCGAGCGCGGAGACGGCCTCGTCCAGAATCACCAGCCGCGGCGACAGCGCCAGGGCTCGCGCGATGTTGACGCGCTGGCGCTGCCCGCCGGAGATCTCGTGCGGATAGCGGTTGGCGAAGTTTTCGGGACGCAGACCGACCTTGCCGAGCAGCTCGCGGGCCAACGCGCGGGCCGCGCCGTCGGCCATGCCGTGGACCTTGGGGCCGAACGCGATCGATTCCTCGATCGTCAGGCGCGGATTGAGCGAGGCGTAGGAGTCCTGGAACACCATCTGCATGCCGCGGCGCAATTCGCGCAAGCTGAGCGACTGTCCCACGGTCATGCCATCATAGATGATGTCGCCGGTATCGCGCGGCATCAGATGCATCAGCAGCCGCGCAGTCGTCGATTTGCCGCAACCGGATTCGCCGACGATGCCGACGGTCTCGCCCTTGGCTACGGAGAAGGAGACGTTGTCCACCGCGCGCACGGTGCGCTTTGCCGCGAACAGCCCACCGCGAACCGGGAAATGCTTGGTCAGGCCATTGACCTGGAGCAGCGGCTGCGCAACGCCGCCGCGGTCTTCGACGGGCTCCAGCATGGTGATTGGTTCGGTTGTTGTCATGGCCACACTCCCCGACCTCTCCCCATCGGGGAGAGGTCGGCGCAAAGCGCCGGGTGAGGGGGCGCGGCACACTCGGTGGAGCGTAACCCCTCACCCGGATTGCATCTTTCGATGCAATCCGACCTCTCCCTTTGGGAGAGGTGAGGCACCACAGTCGCGGCGATCTGCGTATTCCTCATCATCTCAATTCCTGATGTCCATGGCGCTACGCAGGCCGTCCGAGAGCAGGTTGAAGCAGATCGAGACGGCGAAGATCATCACGCCGGGCAACGCGGCGACCCAGGGATTGACGTAGATCGCCGTGCGCAAGGTGTTCAGCATCAGGCCCCATTCCGGCTCCGGTGGCTTGGTGCCGAGGCCGAGAAAGGAGAGGCCCGCCGCCAGGATCATCGAGACCGAGATCAGGCTGGTGGCATAGACGAAGATCGAGCCCAGCACGTTGCCTAGGATATGTACGCGCATGATGGTGAGGGGCCCCGCGCCGGAGGCACGCGCGGCCTCGACGAAGTCCATGTTGCGCACGCCGGTGGTGACGCTCTCGGCGACACGGGTGATCTGCGGGATGAATACGATGGTGAGCGCCACGATGGAATTGAGGATGCCGGCCCCGAGCGCGCCGGAGATCGCGATCGCCAGCAGCACGGAGGGGAAGGCGTAGAACACGTCGACCGTGCGCATGATCGCGGTGTTGAGTTTGCCGCCGACATAGCCGGCAATGATGCCGAGCGAGGTGCCGAAGCAGAACGCGAGGATCACGGGCAGGATGCCGATGACCAGCGACAGCCGGCCGCCATAGATCAGCCGCGCCAGCATGTCGCGGCCAAGCTCGTCGGTGCCGAGCGGATAGCCGGCCGTGCCGATGTGGCGAAGGCGGCGGATCATCGAGCCCTTGTAGGGATCCTCCAGCCCCAGCCACGGCGCGAGAATCGCGGACAGGAAGATCAGCAGCAGCACCAGCGCGCAGGCCATGCTGACCTTGTCGCGCGTGATGCGGCGGCCGACGGTCGCCCAATAGCCGCGCGCCTTGCTTGCTGGCGCGGTCTGGAGCGCGGCATCGCTGGTCGCAGACAGCGGAAACTCGCTCATCGGCTAGCCCCGCTTGATGCGCGGATCGATCGCCGCCTGCGCGATGTCGACCAGCAGATTGAGAAAGACGAAGAACAGCGCCAGGATCAGGATCGTGCCCTGCAACAGCGGCAGATCGCGCTGGAAGATTGCCGAATTGAGCAGGAAGCCCGAGCCCGGCCAGGAGAACACGGTTTCGATCAGGATCGAACCGCCGAGCATGTAACCGAGCTGGAGACCCATCACCGCAAGCGCGGTGGGGGCGGCGTTCTTGATGACGTGACGGAACACCCCTCGCTCGTGCAGGCCTTTCGCGCGCAGCGCCTCGACAAAATCCTGCGAGAGGATGTCGCCGGTGAGCGCACGCACCGTGCGGGTGACGATGCCCATCGGGATCACCGAGGTCGTGATCGCCGGCAGCACGAGGTATTTCAGGTGCGCCCAGTCCCAGGCCCAGGAGTTGGAGCCGTTGGGTCCGGCGCCGACCGCGGGCAGCCAGTTCAGCTGGACCGAGAAGATGATGACGAGCACCATGCCGAGCCAGTAATGCGGCACCGAGACGCCGGCGATGGCAAAGGAGGTTGCGACCTTGTCGATCCAGGTCTCGCGAAAATAGCCGGCGATCAGGCCGAGCAGGATGCCCATTGTGAAGCCGATGATGGCGGCAGCGATGGCCAGCGTGACGGTGTTGCTGACCGCGCGCATGACCTCGGCGAGCACGGGGCGCCCCGTCGCGATGGAATTGCCGAGATCACCGTGCAACGCCCGCAGCAGCCAGAGGCCGAACTGCACCGGCAGCGGCCGGTCGAAGCCATAGGCGGCGCGGAGCTGCGCGGCAAGTTCCTGCGAGGCATCGGCCGGCAGTACCGCGACCAGCGGATCGCCGGGCGTGATGTGCACGAGCAGAAAGCACACCAGCGCCACGCTGATGACGATCGGGATGACGTAGACGATGCGTCTGGCGATATAGGCTAACACTGACTTACCTAACGTGATGTCGCACAATTGGGTGCGCGGGCTTCAGTAAGGGGCACGAGATGCGAGGGTTCCCTCCCCCCTTGCGGGGGAGGGTTAGGGAGAGGGGTGGCCACGCAGGGACTGCCCGTGTGAACCCCCTTCCCCAGTCCTTCCCTGCAAGGGAGAAGGGAGCCCTACCAGGGTGCTTACCTTACGGCGCCATCGACACCAGCGAGAAGTCGATGAACCAGCTCTTCGGCTGCACGACGCCGGTGACTTTCGAGCTCATGGCGCGGGGGCCGACGTCGTGGGCGACGTAGAGGAAGGCTGCGTCGTCGACGGAAGCCGCATGCAGTTCGGCCAGCGCGGCGTCACGCGCGGCGGGTTCGAAGGTCTGCCGCGCCTTCTTCACGAGCTCGTCGAACTTGGGATTGTTGATGAAGCCCCAATTGTTCGACACCGGCGGCGCCATGCCCGACTGCAGGAAGCGCACCAGCGCGAAGAACGGGTCCATCGCCGCATAGGTGACGTTGGTCGCGTTCGAGCCGTTGGCGCTGGGGTCCTTGGCGCCGCGGCGCCAGTTGGTGAACAGCGTGTTCCACTCGATGACGTCGAGCTGCACATCGAAGTAGCACTCGGCGAGCGCCTGCTGCAGATACTCGTTCATCGGCAGCGGCTGCATCTGGCCCGAGCCGGAGGCCGAGGTCTGGATCTTCACCGTCAGCTTCTTGTTCGGACCAAAACCTGCCTCCTGCATCAGCTTCTGCGCAGCAGCCTTGTCATATTTGATCTCGAAGGTCGGCTTTCCCCGCCAGGGATGGCCGGGCTCGAAGGTGCCGGTCGCGGGCACCATCAGGCCTGCGAGCAGGCCGTCCTTGAGGCCTTCGCGATCGACGCAGAGGTTCGCGGCCTTGCGCACGCGGATGTCGTTCCAGGGCGAGCCCTCGATGCGCGAGAACTGCCACGGCCAGACATGGGGCTGCTCGTTGGCGTAGAGCTTGAAGCCACGCTGCTTGAGCTCGGGCAGCGCATCCGGCGCCGGCGCCTCGACCCAATCGACCTGTCCGGAGAGCAGCGCTGCGGTGCGCGCATTCGCCTCCGGCATCGGCAACAGCACCATCTTGTCGACCTTGGGCACGCGCGCCTTGTCCCAATAGTTCGCGTTCTTGACGAGTTCGAGCCGTTCGCGCGGTGTGAAGCTCGACATTTTCCACGGGCCGGTGCCGGAAGCGTCCTTGGCGAACGCGGTCCAGGCGGCCTGCGATTTGGCCTTGGCGTCAGCGCCTTCCGCCTTGTCATAGAAGGCCTGCCACTTCGTCGGGCTCGCCATGAAGAGATTGGTGAGGTTGATCGGCAGGAAGCTGTCGGGCTCCTTGGTGGTGAGCTCGACGGTCATGTCGTCGATCTTCTTCGCGGACGCCAGCGTCGGCATGCGCGAGGCGGTGACGCCGACCTGGCTGGCGTCGAACTGCGGCGCGTCCTGCTTCAGCACCTTGTCGACGTTCCAGACCACGGCGTCGGCATTGAACGGCGAGCCGTCATGGAAGGTGACGCCGGGGCGCAGCTTGAAGATCCACTTGGTCTTGTCGGCATCGTCGACCTTCCACTCGGTCGCAAGGCCGGGGATCACCACGCTCGCCTTGTCAGCGGAGGACAGGTCCCATCCGGTCAGCGCGTCGTACATGGTGAGGCCGGTGAAGCGATTGCCTTCAAACCCCTGATCGGGCTGGCCCAGCGTGCGCGGAATATCGGCAGCGGTCATGCCGATGCGCAGCACGGTGTCGGCGCTGGCCACGCGCGGCCAAGCGGCCGCCGTGCCAAGCGCCAGCAACGTGATCAGCGCCGCGCGAGTGGTCGTCGTCTTGATAAGCATCGTCTCAATCCTCTTCCGGCTTCCGATGACTAATTTTGATGCAATCGTATGCAATGGCTATGCCAAGGAGAAACTTATTCTGCAAATTGCCCATGCGACGACAAGTCCTTGTGATCGCGAGCGGGCAAGGCAGCCGTTCTGCCTATTCTGGCATCAAGATTGCAAGTTTGGCCTCGATTTCTCCCTGGGAGCCTTGGGCCATGCGTACTCGACTATCGACCTGTCTCGCCGTGCTTGCGCTGGCGTTATCCGCAATCCCGGCGCGTGCCGAAACGGTCGTGCGCTACGGCATCTCGATGGCGGATATTCCGCTGACGACCGGCCAGCCCGATCGCGGCGCAGGCGCCTACCAGTTCACGGCCTACACGATCTACGATCCGCTCGTTGCGTGGGAGATGGACGTCGCCGACCGGCCCGGAAAGCTGGTGCCGGGGCTCGCGACGGAATGGAAGGTCGACGACAACGACAAGACCAAATGGCGCTTCGCGCTTCGCAAGGGCGTGAAGTTTCACGACGGCAGCGAGTTCAACGCCGATGCGGTGATCTGGAATCTGGACAAGGTGCTCAACGACAAGGCGCCGCAATTCGACAAGCGGCAGAGCGCGCAGGTGAAGACTCGCCTGCCCTCGGTCGCGAGCTACGCCAAGATCGACGATTTTACCGTGGAGATCACCACCAAGACTGTCGACTCATTCTTTCCCTATCAGATGCTCTGGTTCCTGGTGTCGAGCCCGGCGCAATATGAAAAGCTCGGCAAGGACTGGGACAAGTTCGCGAGCCAGCCTTCCGGCACCGGCCCGTTCAAGCTGACCAAGCTGGTACCGCGCGAGCTCGCCGAGCTGACCAAGAATCCGGACTACTGGAACAAGAAGCGGATTCCGAAGGCCGACAAGATCGTGCTGGTGCCGATGCCGGAGGCGCTGACGCGCACCAACGCGCTGCTGGCCGGCCAGGTCGACCTGATCGAGACGCCGGCGCCGGACGCCGTTCCGCAGCTCAAGGCTGCCGGCATGAAGATCGTCGACAACATCACGCCGCATGTCTGGAATTATCACCTCAGCGTGCTGCCGGGCTCGCCCTGGACCGACATCCGCCTGCGCAAGGCGCTGAACCTCGCGATCGACCGCGAGGCGGTGGTCGGCCTGATGAACGGGCTGGCAAAACCCGCCAAGGGCCAGGTCGACCCTTCGAGCCCGTGGTTCGGCAAGCCGACCTTCGACATCAAGTATGATCTCGCCGCCGCCAAGAAGCTGGTCGAGGAAGCCGGCTACTCCAAGGCGAAGCCGCTGAAGACCACCTTCATCATCGCGCAGGGCGGCACCGGCCAGATGCTGTCGCTGCCGATGAACGAATTCCTGCAGCAGAGCTTCAAGGAGATCGGCATCGACATCGACTTCAAGGTGGTCGAGCTCGAGACATTATATACGCACTGGCGCAAGGGCGCGGCCGACGAGATGAACACCGGCATCACCGCCAACAACATCGCCTATGTCACCTCCGATCCGCTCTACGCCATCGTCCGCTTCTTTGCCTCCGACCAGATCGCACCGGTCGGTGTCAACTGGGGCGGCTACAAGAACCCGAAGGTCGACGCGCTGATCAACGAGGCCAAGCAGACTTTCGACACCGCCAAGCAGGACGACCTGATCGCCCAGGCGCACGCCCTGATCGTCGACGACGCCGTGCTGGTCTGGGTCGTTCACGACACCAACCCGCATGCGCTGTCGCCGAAAATCAAGCAGTTCGTGCAGGCGCAGCACTGGTTCCAGGACCTGACGACGATCGGCATGGAGTGAGGGCTGCGTCAAACACCGCTGTCGTCCCGGGGCGCGACGCAGTCGCGAGCTATGATGCGCAATTGCGCATCTGAGGACCCATAACCACAGGAAGTGGTTTGGGGAAGACTCGGAGGCCCCATAACCGCTCCCTGGGGTTATGGGTCCCCGCCTTCGCGGGGACGACAAGTGTGGCGCTAGCGACGCCTCCTCACTCGCAGTCCTACTTCGTCAGCAGCGCATACGCCCCGGACCATCCCTCCGGCGGCGGATTGATCTGGAAATCCTTGATGCGGGCTTCGTAGAGCTTGAACAGCTTTTCCAGCGTGTCGGCGTCTTCGCTTCGACGGCCGCGTTCGATGGCGTCGAGCGCGCCCTGCCAGTCGCGGCCGCGGTAGCAGCCGAGCATCTCGATGGTGACGTTGCGCAGGCGCTGGAAGGCGCCGGACTTCATCACGTCCTCCCGGCCGGCGATGGCGTAGATCACTTCCGGCTCGGTCTTCCCCTTGACCATGATGAAGTCGAGCTCGAGGATCGCGAACTTCTCCTTGGCCGCGAGCGCAGTCCTGGAGCCCACGATGATCGGGAAACCGTACTCCTTCGACTGGCCTTCGAGACGCGAGGCGAGGTTCACGCTGTCGCCGAGCACCGAATAGTTCTTCTTCAGATCGGAGCCCATGTTGCCGACCACGCCGATGCCGGTGTTGAGGCCGATGCCGACATTGAGCGGGATGTAGACGTGGCCGCCGTCGACGGCTTCCTGCTCGCGCTCCTTGTTCACCGCGTCGATCTGCTCGAGCATCTGGATCGCGGCCTCGCAGGCGTTGACCTCATGCTCGGCATCGTCGAGCGGCGCGTTCCAGAACGCCATGATGGCATCGCCCATGTATTTGTCGATATAGCCCTTCCGCTCGATGATGACGTCGGTCAGCGGCGTCAGGAAGCGGTTCATCAGCGCAATCAGCCCCTGCGGATCGTGCTTGTAGCTCTCCGAGATCGTGGTGAAACCACGCACGTCGGAGAACATGATCGTCATCTCGCGCTCCTCGCCGCCGAGCACGAGCTTTTCCGGCGATTGCGCGAGCTGCTCGACCAGCACGGGCGACATGTATTGCGCGAACATGCCGCGGATCTGCACCCGCTGGCGCTGCTCGCGCACGAAGCTCGCAAAGATCAGCGTCAGATAGATCGCGGTGGTCGAGAGCAGCGGATAGGTGAAGTCGATGAGGTAGCGGTATTGCGAATAGAAGAACCAGGATACGCCGACCAGGATGGCGGCGAACATCGCACCCGCCAGCACCAGGCGGACGGGCCCGAGGTTCGGCGTGAAGATGATGACGAGCAGGCCGATGATCAGCGCGGCGAGCAGTTCGACACCGAGCGCATAGTTCGGCTGGGAAATGACCGCACCGCTCAGCACGCTTTCGAGCACCTGGGCATGAACCTCGACACCCGGCATGTTCGCCGACACCGGCGTGGTCTTGATATCGTTCAGACCGACCGCCGAGGTGCCGATCAGCACCAGCTTGCCGGCGATCCTGCCGGGCGACACGGTGTTGTCGAGCACGTCTGCGGCGGAGACATAGATCGACGGATCCTGGCGGGCATAATGCACCCAGAGCTGGCCGTTCTTGTCGGTCGGAATCTCCACACCCTTGAGCCGGACCGCCCGTATGCCGGTCTTGTCGGTTCGCACCAGGAGCGTCGGCGTACCCGTGACGACGCGCAGGATCTCGAGGCTGAGCGAGGGCATGATGTTGCCCTGGGCGCGCATGACCATCGGCACGCGGCGGATCAGGCCGTCACGCTCGGTCCTGATGGTGAACAGGCCGCGGCCGGCCGCCACTTTCTCGATGACGGGCACGTTGCGCAAAAGACCGGGGAATTCGAACAAAAATCGCTCAGCGTTCTCCTCGCCGACGGTCGCGACGCCGGTGAAAGGCAGCGACTTGTCGACCTCCGACGCGATCGCCCGCTGGCCCGTCTCGCCCAGCACCACGCGCGAGCGCTTGATCGCTTCGGCGAGGATCTGGTCGTTGGTCGGCAGATCGCGCAGCTTGGCGCGGGTGACATCGTCCAGATAGCGCATCTGGCTCGCGACCAGATCCGGGTTGAGCCGATCGGCTTCCGAAAACACCACGTCGAAGCCGATCGCGACCGCACCGTTGTTGGTGAGGTTGTGGATCAGGTCCGCGATCCGCGTGCGCGGCCACGGCCACTGGCCGAGCTTGGCGAGGCTCTTGTCGTCGATGTCGATGATGACGACCGGCCGCGCCGCCTTGTGGCGCGGATCGATCAGCTGGAACATGTCGAAGGTGCGCAGCCGCAATTCCTGGATCGGCGGCGGATCCCAGAGGCGGACGCCGGCAAATATGATCAACAGCGCAAGGCACATCAGTCGCGCAAAGCCGAACTTGCGCGCAAACCACCGCCGCAGGATCTTGAGACGTTTCATCCGGGTCGAACTTCCTGCCCTGCATCATGCCGTGCGCACCGATCATGGAGCGTCCGCGCGCGATTGGCTATTCCCTGGCTGCGAAGGATTATGGATTTTTTGCCGCGGTCAAGATGCGAGCGACAGTCGGGACGCCCGGGCGCCCATCAGGTGATGTGGAAGATGAAATCGCTGGCCTTGAGATGTTCAGCAATCACGTTCTTCAGCAGGAGGGACTCGTGCTCCGTGACCGGCGGGCCCTCCCACTGAGTCACCTGCTGCTGCCACGTGACCAGAGTATCGCCGGAGCCGGGCTGCTGGACGATGGAGAGATTGTCCATGGAGCCGACGTCCGAGAACAGGCGCAGGTCGATCTTGTCCAGGCCCGTCGTGAAGTCGGTGATGGTGTGCGTGAATTCGGTGACGGGATGCTCGTTGTCATACCCGGTCCAGCCCGGCGCGAACACGAACTGATCCTTGCCGGCGCCGCCGGTCAGCGTGTCGTTCGTATCGGCCGCGATAATGACGTCCTTGCCGCTGGTGCCTTCCAGGGGGATGCCCTGGTTGGTGTCAAAGGCCTCGCTGAAGATGAAGTGAACCGTATCGGAGAGACCTGTGGTCTCGTCCGTCACCGTCAGCGCGACCCGTTCGATGGCCGGCGGCTCGTCGCCCGGATAGTAGATGGCGCCGTTCTCGAGCGCCATGTTGATGTCGTCGAGCGAGCCGGACGCCGGATAGAGGTTGACGCTGCTCTCGGACGGGTGGGCGGTCGACGCCGCGACGGTGAAATCATCCGTCGCGGCCCCGGGATCGGTATCGATGACCTTGAGATCGGTGACGATGAAGCTGCCGTTCTCGCGGACATACTCGACGTGGAAGCTCTCGGTGTCGATGACCGGACCGGTGGCGGGGGGCGCCGTCACGTGCGTGCCGATGGTGGTGGGCTCGTGCGACACCGGAGTGGTGCCGCCGGTGCCGGTCTCCGTGAGATCGATCGTCGCTTTCGAGCCGGCGGTCGTGATCCCACCGGTGTAGGTATCGTCGAGGGCATGAACGCCCAGCGCGCCGGGCGTGCCGCTGTAGCCCTCGGCCGGCACGAAACGGATCAGCGTGTCGGGGCTCAACACCAGCCCGTGGGTGTCATTGACCGAGCAGACGTCGACCCAGTGGCCTCCGACCTTGTACTGCCAGACGCCCTCGGCGGCCGAGGCGGCGTCTGATGTCACTACGACGGCCTTCAGGCTCGCGCCGGCGTCGGCATCGTGGAACTTGTTGTCGAAGAGATCCTTGACCGTGCTTCCGCTCGGATCGGTATCGTTGGCGTCGACAGCCGGCAGCGTCGCGCTGTCGATCGTCGGCGCGTCATTGACGCCGTTGATCGTGACCGTGACGTCCTGCGAGACCGGCGCGCCGTGGTTGTCGGTGAAGGTGACGGTGTAGACCTCGGTGATCGACTGGCCCTGCGCCAGCGATTGCAGCACCGGATTGCTGTTGTCGAGACTGAAGTGCCAGCCCAGCGTGGCGCCATTGAC
>JAEYRD010000099.1 GCA_023435725.1 Pseudomonadota bacterium
GAAGCCTCCACATCGTCATTGCGAGCGCAGCGAAGCAATCCAGAAATGTATCTGCGGAAACAGTCTGGATTGCTTCGCTGCGCTCGCAATGACGAATTGGTGAGAGGCGCGCGCCTCTCACTCCGGCGCAGCTCCCACCGGCGGGCCGCCGGGCGGGCGGTGCAGGAAGGTCATCGACGCGTAGGCGCCGACCCAGGAGCCGGCCGCGGCGAAGGCGACATAGAAGGCGTTCTCGGTGTAGCTGATCACCGCGTAGGATGAGAGCAGGTACCAGATCGCGCTCCAGTTAGCCGCCGGCATGCGCTTGCGTGCGATCACGGCGGATGTGAACATCACGTAGACCGCATCGGTGGCCGCCGTTGCGACGAACACGGCGCCTGCGGTGAGGGGGTCGACAGCGGCCATTGCATTCCTTTCTGCGATCATGACATGGTCGAAAAGTAGAGCATGATCCGGAAAAGTGCGCAGCGGTTTTCCTCGCGATAAACGCGAAAAGCGTTTGCGCGGAGATCATGCTCAGAGAACAGCCTGAAGCGCGATGACGATGCATCGCGCTTTGTAGGGAGAGAAGCGGTCATGCAAAGCCCCGCCGATATTCTCAGCGACATCTGGACCTCCGTCGGCGGCGACGCGGCGGCGCTCGAACGCGTGCGGCTGACCGGCGCAGAACCTCAGATCCCGTCCTCGTTTCGCGTTGCCGTTGCCGGCCAGACCACGATCGCCGCCGCCGGCCTTGCCGCCGCGGAAATCCGGAGACTGCGCAGTGGCGAGGCGCAGGAGGTCACCGTCGACATGCGCCACGCCGTCGCCGAATGCCGCTCCGAGCGTTACCTGCGCCTCGACGACAAGCCGCCGCCACCGGCCTGGGACGCCATCGCCGGCGTCTACAAGACCGGCGACAACCGCTTCGTCCGCTGCCACACCAATTTCCCGCATCACCGCGACGCCGTCTGCAGGGTGCTCGGTTGCGAACCCGAGCGCGAGAAGGTGCAGGCCGCGTTGATGCAATGGAAGGGCGAGGATTTCGAGACCGCCGCCTATGCCGCCGGCGGCGTCGTTGCCTTGATGCGGAGCCACGACGAATGGTCGGCGCTGCCGCAGGCGCGCGCGCTCGCCGAATTGCCGCTGATCTCGATCGAGAAGATCGGCAGTGCCCCGCCGAAGCCGTGGCCCCAAGGAGTCTCGAACGGCGATCGCCCGCTCGCCGGCCTTCGCGTGCTCGATCTCTCCCGCGTCATCGCAGGCCCCGTCGCCGGCCGCACGCTCGCCGCGCATGGTGCGGATGTGCTCTTGGTTTCAGGGCCCGAGTTGCCCGCCATTCCCTGGCTCACCATCGATACCGGCCGCGGCAAGCTCACGACGTTCGTCGAGCTGAAGAGCGAGGCGGGACGGGCGCAACTGCGCGACCTCCTGAAAGACGCCGACATATTCTCGCAAGGCTATCGTCCGCGCGCGCTCGCTGCTCTCGGCTTCGCGCCGGAGGACGCAGCCAAAATCAATCCCGGCATCGTCTATGTGACGCTGTCGGCCTACGGCCATGCCGGCCCCTGGGCGGAGCGGCGCGGTTTCGACTCTCTGGTGCAGACCACGACAGGCTTCAACCGCGCCGAGGGGCAGGCCGCCGGGATCGATGGGCCGAAGGAATTGCCGGCACAGATGCTCGACCATGCCACCGGTTATCTGCTGGCGTTCGGCGCGATGATGGCCAAGGCGCGCCAGGCCCGCGAAGGCGGCAGCTGGCATGTCCGCGTATCGCTGGCCCGGACCGGGCGCTGGCTGTGGAATCTCGGCCGGCTCGACGGCGGCCTGAATATCCCGGATCTTACGGGCGAGGCTGTACATGCTGCGTTCATCGAGAGCGTGCCATCTGGCTTCGGCACGTTGAAGGCGGTGCGTCATTCGGCGGTGCTGTCGAAAACGCCGGCACGATGGAGCCGTCCGGCGATGCCGCTCGGCAGCCATCCGCCGCAATGGCCGGAGCGAAGCTGACATGAAGCTGACACGTCGCAAAATTTTAACGTAAACCGAAGGCCGCCCAGCGTTTTTTAGGTTGTTTGAAATCCCAGTTCAGCACTATTAGCGCGACCGATGAGGCAGTCATCTGCCGAGATCATCGCAGACATGACCGGGCCCCATGGTAGTTAAAAAGACCAAGCGATTGCAGGTGCTTACAAAACAACGGGTGATCACATCCGTAGTTTTACTGGCGCTTGCCGGTGCCGCGGCCTACGGCTTCCTTTATGCGGGTGCCAAGGAGAAGAGCCACTCCGAAATCTCCAGCCAGTCGCGCAGGAACGCCCAGAACTTCACGCCGACGCCGTCCGAATGGGCGACGCTGACGATCGAGCCGGTCAAGGAGAAAGCCTTCCGCGCCGAGTACGTCACCGAAGGCAAGGTTGCGGTCGACGAGGACCGCTCGACGCCGGTGTTCTCGCCCTATGCCGGACGGGTGACCAAGCTGCTCGCCAAGCCGGGCGAAAGCGTCAAGCTGGGTCAACCGCTGTTCACAATCGAGGCCGCCGACACCGTGCAGGCCCAGAACGATTTCATCTCGGCGATGACGTCGCAGAACAAGGCGAAGTCGGCCCTCGAGCTCGCCGACATCCAGTTCAAGCGCGCCAAGGATCTCTATGAGGGCCACGCCGTTCCGCTCAAGGACTATCAGCAGGCGGAAGCCACCCAGGTCCAGGCGCAGAACGACATGCGCTCCTCGGTGACGGCACTTGAGGCCGCCCGCAACAAGCTTCGTATCCTCGGTTTCACCGACGAGTCGATCAAGACGTTCCAGGACAAGGCCGCCATCAATCCGGAGATCACGATCTATTCGCCGCTTGCGGGCACGGTCGTGCAGCGCAAGATCGGTCCCGGCCAGTATGTCAGCGCCGGCGCCAGCGACCCGGTGTTCGTGATCGGCGACCTGTCCACGGTCTGGCTCACGGCATTCGTCCGCGAAAGCGATGCGGCTTCGGTCTGTGTCGGTCAGGATATTGCCTTCAATGTCATGGCGCTGCCCGACCATCCGTTTACTGCCAAGATCAATTACGTCGCCGCTGCGATCGACCCCAACACCCGCCGCCTGCTGGTCCGCGCCACCATCGACAACAAGGACGGGCTGCTCAAGCCGGAGATGTTCGCCAACGTGACCATCTACTCGGCCAGCGGCCGTGCCGCACCGGCCGTGCCAAAGCAGGCCCTGATCTACGAAGCCGACAAGGTCCGGATCTGGATCGCGCGTGAGGACAAGTCGGTCGAGCTGCGCCACATCAAGATCGGCCTCATCAATGGCAACCTCGTCGAGGTCACGAGCAACCTGAAGCCCGGCGAGAAGATCATCACCAGGGGCAGCCTGTTCATCGACCGCGCGGCGTCCGGTAGCTGATCGACGACAGAAGAAGCTGAAGACCTGAATGGATCGCCTCGTCGCCTTTGCCGTCAACCGGCGCTTCCTGATGGTCGGCATGTTCGTCGCCGTCCTGATCGGCGGCGTGATCGCGTTCAACCAGCTCAACATCGAGGCCTATCCCGATCCGACCCCGCCGATGGTCGACATCGTGACGCAAAGCCCGGGCCTTTCGGCCGAGGAGATCGAGCGGTACATCACGATCCCGATCGAGACCCAGGTCGCAGGTCTGAAGAACCTCACGACGATCCGCACCATCTCGCTCTACGGCCTCTCCGACGTCAAACTCCAGTTCTCCTTTGCCTACACTTACGAGGAGGCGCTGCAGCAGGTGCTGAACCGCCTCGCGCAGCTCGCGCCGTTACCGGGCAACGTGCAGCCGCAGATCTCGCCGCTCAGCCCGATCGGCGAAATCTTCCGCTACCGCCTCGTCGGTCCGCCGAACTACAGCGTGCTCGACCTCAAGACGATCCAGGACTGGATCCTGCAGCGCCGCTTCCGCGCCGTGCCCGGCGTGATCGACGTCACCGGCTGGGGCGGCAAGAGCAAGACCTATGAGATTCAGGTCGACAACAACAAGCTGGTGGCCAACGGCCTGACGCTGCCGCAACTGCTCCAGGCGGTGAGCAATTCCAACGTCAATGTCGGTGGCAATACCGTCGATATCGGCCAGCAATCGGCCGTGGTGCGCGGCGTCGGCCTGATCCGCTCGATCGACGACCTCGCCAACACCATGATCGCCCAGACCAATGGCAATCCGGTGCTGGTCAAGGATGTCGCCACGGTCACCGTCGGTCAAAAGCCTCGTCTCGGCATTGCCGGCCTCGACGATGCCGACGACATCGTGCAGGGCATCGTGCTGATGCGCCGCGGCGAGCAAAGCACGCCGACGATCAAGCGTGTCGAGGAGCTCGTTCGCACTATCAACGGGTCCAGCATCCTGCCGCCCGGCGTACGGATCGAGCGCATCTACGACCGCAAGGACCTGATTGACCTCACCACCCACACCGTGCTGCACAACATGGTGGTCGGCATTCTGCTGATCGTGCTGTTGCAGTGGATGTTCCTCGGCGACCTGCGCAGCGCGCTGATTGTCGGTGCCACAATACCCTTCGCGCTGTTCTTCGCCGTGATCATCCTGGTGCTGCGCGGGGAATCGGCGAACCTGTTGTCGGTCGGCGCCATCGACTTCGGCCTGATCGTCGACGCCACCGTCATCATGGTGGAGGCGATCTTCCGCCGCCTGACGCAGACGACACCGGTGTCGGAATCCGAACAGATGTCGCCCGAGACGCTGTTCGGTATGAAGAGCCATGCCATCCTCAGTGCCGCGGCCGACGTCTCCCGCTCGATCTTCTTTGCCGCCGCGATCATCATCGCGGCCTTCCTGCCGCTGTTCACGCTCTCCGGCGTCGAGGGCAACATCTTCGGGCCGATGGCGCGCACCTATGCCTATGCGCTGGCCGGCGGTCTGCTTGCGACGTTCACCGTCACTCCGGCGCTGTCCGCGATCATCCTGCCCGCGCATGTCGAGGAGACCGAGACCAGGATCATGCAGATCCTGCACCGGCTCTACATGCCGGTGCTGAACTGGGCCGTCGCCAACCGCAACATCGTGCTCGGTGGCGCGGTCGGCCTCGTGCTGATGACGGTGGCGCTCGGACGTCTGCTCGGCCTCGAATTCCTGCCCAAGCTGGAAGAGGGCAATCTCTGGATCCGCGCCACGCTGCCGCCGACCATCTCGCTCGAGGAAGGCAACAGCTATGTCAACGAGATGCGCAAGCTGATCCGCGCCCGGCCCGAAGTGGAGTCCGTGGTGTCGCAGCACGGCCGTCCCGACGACGGCACCGATGCCGCCGGTTTCTTCAATGCCGAGTTCTTCGCGCCGCTCAAGCCCGCGAGCGAGTGGCCCGGTACGCGTGACAAGGAAGAGCTGACCGCGCAACTGCTCAAGCAACTCGACGACCGCTTCCCCGGCGTCGAGTTCAACTTCTCGCAATATCTCCAGGACAACGTTTCTGAAGCCGTCTCCGGTGTGAAGGGCGAGAACTCGATCAAGCTGTTCGGCAGCGATCTCCAGGCGCTCACGGATACCGCGAACAAGATCAAGTCGGTGCTCGCCACCGTGCAGGGCGTGACCGACCTTGCAGTGTTCACCTCGCTCGGCCAGCCGACCGTCCAGATCGACATCGACCGCGCCAAGGCCGCGCGCTATGGCCTTGCCCCGGGGGACATCAACGCCACCATCAAGGTCGCGATCGGCGGTGACACGGCGGGCGATCTCTACGAGCCGGGAAGCGACCGCCACTTCCCGATCATCGTCCGCCTCGCGCCGGAATATCGCAAGAGCGCCGAGGCGATCCAGAATTTGCGGATCGGCGCGCCCGGGCCGAACGGCACCGTCACGCAGATTCCCCTCAGCGAGGTCGCCAATATCAGCCTCGTCGCGGGCGCGGCCTACATCTATCGCGAGCAGCAGGAACGCTATCTGCCGATCAAGTTCTCGGTGCGCGAGCGCGACCTCGGCAGCGCGATCCGCGAGGCGCAGCAGAAGATCGCCGAGCAGGTGCAGCTGCCGCCGGGCTCGCATATGGATTGGGTCGGCGAGTACGGCAATCTGCAAGACGCAATCAAGAGGCTGTCGATCGTGGTCCCGATCTCGTTGGCGCTGATCGCCATCCTGCTCTGGTTCAATTTCGGCTCGATGACGGACACGCTGCTCGCCATGAGCGTGATTCCGATGGCGATCTTCGGCGGCGTGCTCGGGCTGTTGATCACCGGCACCGCCTTCAGCGTCTCCGCGGCGATCGGCTTCATCGCGCTGTTCGGCATCGCCGTGATGGACGGCATCATCATCATCTCGCAGTTCAACCAGCTCATCGAAGAGGGCATGGACCGCATCAGCGCGGTGATACGCACCGGCGAACTGCAGCTTCGGCCCGTGCTGATGACCTGCGTGGTCGCCGGCGTCGGCCTGTTGCCGGCGGCGCTGTCGGGAGGGATCGGCTCGCAGGTGCAGAAGCCGCTCGCGGTCGTGGTCGTCACCGGCATGATGCTGGCGCCGGTCGTGATCCTGGTGACCCTGCCGGTCCTGATCTCCTTCTTCTCCCGCCGCGCGCGGTGATCGCATTTGGCCCAGCGCTCGCTGCGCGATCCGCACGAGCATCGTAGTACCTAATCCGAGCAGCATCAGGCTGGCGCGGCAAGATAATGTGATAGATGCATGCGATCGCACTCGCGAGCGGGAATCAAGTCCCGCCTCGCGGCGAAGCTGCGAGGAAATTCAGCGGACGTTGCGAATCAAAATCCGTAGAGGCGCGCCGGATTGTCGGTCAGGATCTTCTTGCGCACATCGGCATCCGGCGCCCACACCGGAAGCTGGTTGAGCAGGCGGCCGTCGTCGATGTCATAGAACGGCGCGACGTCGGTCGCCTTTCGTCCGGGCACTGGAACGGAGTCGGGATGCGGCCAGTCGGTTCCCCAGACAATGCGGTCTGCGTTCGCCGCGATCAGCGCCCGCGCATAGGGCGCCATGTCCTGATAATCGGGCGCGAGCTTTGACGAGCGATAGGCGCCGGAGATCTTGACATAAGCCTTGCCGGATTTCACGAGTTCGACCAGATCGGAAAATCCAGGCTGTTCGAGCCCGAGTGAGGCTTCAACCCCGCCAAAATGGTCGAACACGGCCGGCACGGGCGCGGCCAGGACGAGATCCTTGATCGCGGAGATTAGCGGCAGCGTCGTGTAGAGCTGCACGTGCCAGCCGCGGGCCTTCATGCGCTCCACGGCGGCGCTGAAGCGGGTTCGGCCGACATTGGGATCGTTAACGCCGTCAGTTGCGAGATTGATGCGGATGCCGCGGAAACCGGCCGCTTGCATCGCATCGAGCTGGGCTTCCGTCGTGCTGTCGTCGATCACGGCCACCCCGCGCGCGGTCGCGCCACGCGCTTTCATGCCGAACAGGCTGGAGGAATTGTCGGTGCCGTAGACGCTGGGGGTGACGATCACCACGCGCTCGATATGCAGCGCCCTGTGCAGCGCCGCCATCTCCTCCGGCGAGGCCGGCCCCGGCGTATAGACCCGACCGGTGTAGAATGGAAACTGTTCGACATCGCCATGGATGTGAGTGTGGCAGTCGCAGGCATGCGCCGGGACGTCGAAATTGATCGGCGTCGCGGGTTGGGCTGCGCGCACGTGGACTTTGTCGGTCATGGCTACTCCGGCGGCGGGGAAGGCAAGCAGGACGATATCACGTCAGCCGGGCAGTCGCCTTTCGTCGCTGCATAGCTGATCGACGAGCTCCGCAACGGGCCGCGCGCCGTCGACGCGTGCGACCGGGCAGGGCAGGCCTGCGAGCCACGCCTCATGTTTTGCGAGGTTGCGGCCTTCGCGATCGCCGGCTTCGTAGTGTGAGGCCCATTCGACGAAGGCTTCGGTCTCATCATGACGCCAGCCGCCGGGCGCGACAGCATCAGTGCCGAAATGCGCGGCCTCGCGCGCACGCAGGCGCTCCAACCGTAGCTCACGCGATGTGACCACGAAGACGACGAGATCGAAATACGGGACAAGTTCGTCGCCCCAGCCGGCGACGGATCCGCTCAGCACCCAATCGAGGCGCGGCAGGAACATCTCGCGCATGAGATGCAGCCGATCTGGGATGGGGCGTGTCGTCTGGTAGGGGGGCACGGTCGGCAGCCAGAAATAATCATCGCTGTCGTGATGCGGAAGCGCAAGCCGGTTTGCCAACGCACGGCCGAGCGTTGTCACGCCTGAGCCCGAAGCTCCCATCAGATGGATGCGGCGGCTCTTCATCGGCATCGGCCAGAAAGGTTTGAAACTACTGCCCCGACGGCGTGCGCAGTCCGTGCCAGGCGTCGCGGACCTGCTGGTAGTGCACCTCGGGCAGATAGTCCGGCGTGTTCAGGCTCAAGGTCTTGACGTCGAGATGGCCGACGGCGCTGAGCAGCGTGTAGGAGGCGATAACGCGGTCGCGCAGCGCGCCGATCAGGCGGGCCTTGGCCTGGATCAGGTCAGCCTGCGAGTTCAGCACGTCGACCGTCGTGCGCTGTCCGCCGGCAGCCTCGCGCTGCACACCCTGGAGCGCGACGGTCGCCGCCTTCACCTCGGACTCCGAGGCCGAGACCGCGATCTTGGCGCCCTCGTTGGCGACCCAGGCGCTGACCGCCGCCGTGCGCGCCTGGTTGCGCACCTGGTCGAGCACGAGCCGGCTCTGTGCCTTGACCTCCTTGGCCTGGCGTGTCTGCGAGGCGGCCGTGCCGCCGTCGTAGATCGGCGCGGTGACGCTGGCGACGATCGATGCCTGGTTCTCGGCGACGGTGCTCAGCGACGGGTCGTTGTCGCGGCTTTTACTGGCGCTGCCCTGGAGGCTGGCGCTCGGCAGCAGCGCCCCTTCCGCGACGCGGATGTTGGTCGAGGCGACATCGACGTCGAATCCTGCCGCCATCACCGCCGGATGCTGGCGGATGGCCATCGTCATCGAGTCCTCGCGGCTCTTCGGCAGATAGCGGTCGACGACCTCGGCGGGCCGGAGCTGCGACGGGGGATTGCCGATCACCTGGGCGTAGGTCGCCTGGCTCACGGCAAGCGCGACTTCGGCGGCGTTGAGATCGGCAAGGCCGCGGTTGAGACGGGCCTCGGCCTGCGCCGTGTCCGTCGGCGTGACGTCGCCGGCATTGAGGCGGCGTTGGGTGACGGCGAGCGTCTCGCGCAGGAACGCGACGTTGGAGCGCTGCGCCTCGACCAGCGACTGGTTCGCCAGCACGTTGGTGTAGGCGGTGACCGCGTCGAGCAGCACGCCTTGGCCGACATTGCGCAGCGCCTCGCGGCCCGACTGCACCTGGAGTTCCGCGACCCGCACGCTGTTGGCGGTACGGAAGCCGTTGAACAGGGTCTGCGTCACGGTGACGCCGATCACCCATGGCTTCAGGCTGGCGGTCTGGATGGTGTTGTCGGGCAGCAAATTGCGCACCGTCTGCAGGCCGGCGCTGAGGCTCGCCACGATCTGCGGCCGATAGCCGGCCAGCGCCTGCGGCACGCTCTCGTCCGTCGCGCGTTGCCGCGCGCGTTCGGCATTGAGTTGCGGATTGGTCTGGTAGGCCTTGGCGAGCGCCTCCGGCAGGGCTTCCGCCCATGCGGCCGAGGACAGGGCGCAACAGAGCGCCAGCGTGGTCCATGTCGCAAGCACAGGACCCACGCCCGATCGACGCCGCATCATCACGCGACCAGTTCTGGCGGCACGCCCAATCATGTAATCCCGCTAAACCCCGGCTGTCCGCCCCCGCCGACGGCGGCCCTCTTAACTGTTTATCCAGCCGGGGTCCCGCAGGCAAACTGCCGCGGGGAAAACCCCCATGTATTCCGTGCTTGTTGCAGGTGCGTCACAGGATTTGTGCTGGAACGCGGCAAAGACTTACATCGACCTTACAACTCGTCGGCGTCACCGGTTCTTGTTCACCGGCTTCCGCTTCTCGATGAACGCCGCCATGCCCTCGGAGCGGTCCTCGAGCGCGAAGGTCGAGTGGAACAGGTTGCGCTCGACGCTCATGCCCTCGGCGAGCGTGGTTTCGAAGGCGCGGTTGACCGCTTCCTTGGCCATCGCGGCCGCAGGGCGGGACATCGCGGCGATCTTCTCGGCCGCTGCCATGACCTCGTCCATCAGCTTGTCCGCCGGCACGATGCGGCTGACGAGGCCGCTGCGCTCGGCTTCTGCGGCGTCCATCATGCGGCCGGTGAGGCAGAGGTCCATTGCCTTGGACTTGCCGATCGCGCGCGTCAGGCGCTGGGTACCGCCGATGCCGGGAATGGTGCCGAGCGTGATTTCAGGCTGGCCGAATTTGGCGGTATCGGCGGCGATGATGAAGTCGCACATCATGGCGAGCTCGCAGCCGCCGCCGAGCGCGTAGCCTGCGACCGCGGCAATGGTCGGCTTGCGGCAGCGCGCGACGCGGTCGCCGCCGATCGCGGCGAAGTCCTCCGAGAACATGTCGATGAAGCCCTTCGGCTGCATCTCCTTGATGTCGGCGCCGGCGGCAAAGGCCTTCTCGCTGCCGGTCACGACGATGCAGCCGATGGCATCATCGGCCTCGAGGTCGTCGACGGCCGCGGCAATCTCGCGGAAGACGCCGAAGGAGAGCGCGTTGAGCATCTTCGGCCGGTTCAGCTTGACGATGCCGACCGCGCCTTTGCTCTCGACGATGATGTGTTCGAACGTGCTCATGCTCCACCCACGCTTTTGATTGGGCGGGCAATGTGCCCGCTGGCGCGGTGGGCTTCAAGGGGGGCCAGAAAGCTCTCGGAACAAGACCGCCGGGACACCCAGCGCGCAGCGTGTCCCCGACCAGCAACCCACACGCCCCCCGTT
>JAEYRD010000105.1 GCA_023435725.1 Pseudomonadota bacterium
CCAGCGTGGCGCCATTGACGGTGTCAGTGCTGAGCTCGGTCACCGTCGGATCGATCGTGAAGGTGCCGAGAGAGGTGCCGTCGCTGAAGCCCGGCAGATGCGCGCTCGAGGTCGACGACTTGAATGCGGCTGCCGCCGTATGGGTATCGATCAGGTCGAGGTCCTGGATCGCCAGCGTACCGGCGATCGACAGCGTCGGCGTGGCGGCATCCTCGGTGACCTTGCCGGTCGCCGCCGCAGCACAGCTGGTGATGGTCGGCGCGTCGTTGGTACCTTTGATGGTGACTGTGACGTCCTGCGAGACCTGCGCGCCGTGATTGTCGGTGAAGGTGACCGTGTAGACCTGGGTGATGGTCTGCCCCTCGGCCAGCGACTGCAACACCGGATCGTTGTCGTTGAGCGTGAAGTGCCAGCCCAGCGTCGCGCCGTTGTCGGTGTCGCTGTTGGATTCGGTCACCGACGGATCGATCGTGAAGGTGCCGATGTTCATGGCGCCGTCGACAAAGCCGGGCAGGTGCGCGCTGGACGTCGACGACTTGAACACCGCCGTCGCCGTATGGGTATCGATCAGGTCGACATCCTGGATCGCCAGCGTCCCGCCGGTCGACAACGTCGGCGTGGCGGCATCCTCGGTCACCTTGCCGATCGCCGCCGCGGCGCTGCTGGTGATGACCGGTGCGTCGTTGCTGCCTTTGATGGTGACAGTGACGTCCTGGGTGACCGTTCCACCATGATGATCGTCGATGGTGACGGTGTAGACCTGGGTGATGGTCTGGCCTTCGGCCAGCGACTGCAGCACCGGATCGTTGTCGTTGAGCGTGAAGGTCCAGCCCACTGACCCGAGAGAGCTGACGCCGGGACTCTCGTTTACCGCAGTGAGCGCGAACGTGCCGATCTTGCTGAGAGGCACGGTCTCGGAGTAACCGGGCAGGTTTGCGCTGGCATCCGACGACTTCAGAACGAAGCTGGCGGTGTGCGTGTCCGTGAGGTCGGGATCGCGGAAGGCAATGGTGCCGTTCGCAACCAGTGTCGCCGCGGCATCCTCGGTCAGCGTGCCGGTCGGCGTTGTCGAGTCCATGACGATCGTCGGAACATCGTTGGTGCCCCCGACACTGACGTCGGCACCGTTGATCGACACGGTGACGGGCGTGCGGACGACGCCGCCGTGCCCGTCATCGACCGTCACCACGTAGTTGAGCGTCAGGGTCTCGCCTTCGGCGAGGAAATCGAAAAGGTGGTCGGGGACACTGTAGGTCCAGGTGGCAGAACCGTTGTTGGTGTTTCCGGCACCCTGCACCACGGTCAACGGCACTTCGACGGCAGCGATCGCGGCGAGCTGCTCCGGCGTCAGTGATGCCGTGATGTCGTGACCATGCGCATCGAGATATTTGAACGGATGGGTGGACGAGAGCGCCGCGCTCACGACCGGCCGATCCGTCAGGTCGACATCGCTGAAGGTGACGTTCCCGGTGATGGTGTCCAGAGCCGTGTTACCGGTCCCAAGCTTCTCGATGACGGTTCCGCCCGACGTGGCAAGCACCGGCTTGTCGTTGGTGCCGGTGATCGTGATGGTGATCGGGATGTAGGAGGTTTCGGGGCTGATCGTGAAATTGTTGTCGACGCGGACCATGTAGGTCAGCGTCAGCGTTTCGCCGGCCGCGAGGAAGTCGAAGACGTGGTCGGGAATCGTATAGGTCCAGACCGCCGAGCCGCCGTTGTCATTGCCGGCGTCGGCGACAACGTTGATCTTGATCTGCGTCGCCGCGATGTCCTGCTTCTGGAGAGCAGTGAGCGAGCCGGTGACGTCTTGCTGACCGGCGTTCTTGTAGACATAGTTCGGCGCATCGGCGAGGTTCACCGACACCGTCGGCCGGTCGCCCAGGTTTTGATCGAGGAAGGTGATCCGGCCGGAAATCGTGTCGAAATCCTTGGAGTCGCCGGTCGTGTCCGTGCGCTCGGTCAGCGAGAACTCGGACTTCACATTGCCATTGAGATCGAGGCTTCGAGCCAGGGGCGGACCGGGAATACGGTCGGCGTTCGACGTGGAAATGCCCGGCCCGTGCGGGTCCTGCGGATTAAGGTTCGTGAAGACCGCGGTCGCGACATAGCCAGCCGGCGTCTTGATCACGATGCCGGCGCTGGTCTGCGTGATCGTGTCGGTGAAGTTCGTGGCCAGCTTGGTGTTGGTGTTGTCGGTGAACTTCAGCGTGAACACGTCCGTGATCAGCTTCTGTACGTCCGGCGACAACAGCCCGTTGGTGACCGAGACGTTGCCGCCGCTGATCTGGATCATCTGGCCGGCCTGGTTGACCGTCGCGATCGGCAGCAGCGTGACCTTGTCGAACAGGATGTAGGAGCCCGTCGTGCCGTTCGGCTCGACCAGCACCTGGAAGCTCGCCTGCGGCTGCGGATCGCCGCCGCCGGAGGGAACGACGAAGTCGATCTGGGTCAGCACCGCGGTGCCGCGGATGCCCATGGTGGCGACCGGCGTGTCGACCTTCATGTCGCCGTGCTTGGCGGTCTCGCCTGCAACGAAGGTGATGGTGCCCGCGACAAGGCTGAGCAGCGAGGAATTGTTCGACCCGTTGGGGTCGTAGACCATCTCGTTCAGCACCATCCGCGCATTGGAGGACAGGCCGAACACGGTGCCGTCGATGAAGGTGATGCCTAGCGTCGAATCCGCGCCGGTCGCGACCACGTCGCCCTTCTCGACATTGTCGCCGTTGTTCAGGATGACCGAGACACCGTTGCGGACCGCGGTCGCGCTGCCGGAGAGCTTGGTGACGTGGCCAATGACCTGCGCAGCAGCTGCACCCGGCGCCGCCTGCGCATATTGCACGTGGCCTGTGAGCGCGTTGACGACGTCGCCGGTGAGGTGAGCGCCATCGGGCGAAGCGATCGCCGCGCGCTTGTCGCCCCTGAAATAGTCGTGGACGACGAACTCGTGTCCCTCGTGGGACAGCACGAGGTCGAGACCTGTGCGCTTGAACTCGCCGTTGAAGATCAGGTTCGGATCGGGAACAACGAACGCGCCATCCGGCACGTGACCGTGTGCCTTGGCCGTAAACGAATCGACGTGGACATAGGCGGGCGAGCGGGAACCCTGACCATCCAAGGAAATCGCGGCGTCAAATTTGCCGGCGTAATTCAATTGGGCACCGTAAAAAGGGTTAAAATTTAAGTAAGTATCGCTCGCCTAAGCTTGCTTAGCATTACCAAGTCCTTAGCGAAACCGTCTATTGCTTGTGTGATTTCGCGTCACTTGACCGTAGGAGCCCCCGTCGAGCGGAACCTTCATGGAGAAGACAAAGTAATACTTGAAGAAACAAGAAGTCGAATTCAGCTTACCTGCAGGCATTTCCAATCATCCAAAGTAATTCGTCGTATAAATTCAACGACAGATACTTACGTCACCTTTTCTTCGCAGTACCCCGCCGCACATTGCGGCAAATAAGGAGCTAAATCTGTGACCCAACTAACAGAACCCGTGAAATAGCGGGCCGTTAGCCATAGGACGCAGAATCTTTGCTCCCACAACTTCTGCCTGCAGTTTGTGCTCCTTCGCGGCAGCGGGGCCCTCCCTAACTGCCGAATCGTAAAATTTTACGCAATTTGGGCAGGCCCGCTTCAGCCTGTCCTGCGGTTTTGGCGCCCCTGCAGAGCGCGTTAAACAGAACAAAACGGCCCGTCTCGCACTATCTCCGCGAAAGCAACAAAGCCCGGCACGCACAGGTCGAGGGGACCTGGCGAAGCCGGAAGGGGATGTCAGATGGAGACCGCTGCTCGCTCGCGCGCCTGGCGCGCAATCCTTGTCCTGTGCGGATTGATTCTGTTCGGATCGGCCGCCGAGCTTCGCGCCGGCACGTTGCTGTCGCCGGGAGCAGGCCTCCTCGTGCGCAAATCGGCCGAGCCGTTCGGCGTGTTCGCCTTTGCCATCTCTTCCGGCAGCCTGCAGCAGAAATGGTTCGCGTTGAAGGACAAGCTCGACGACGACATGGTGCAGCTCGCGCTGTGCGATGGCGACCGGGATCACTGCGCATCGCCCGCGGCACTCAAGCTGCTCGCCATCGTGGATCAGGCCCGTACCCGTGACGGCCGCGCACGGCTCGGCGAGACCAATCGCGCGATCAACCTCACCATTCGGGCCGCCAATGACGGCACCGACGATGTCTGGAGCTCGCCGCTTGCGACCTTCCAGCGCGGCGCCGGCGATTGCGAGGACTATGCCATCGCCAAGCTCGCAGCGCTGCGCCTTGCGGGCGTTGCGGCTGAAGATCTCCGCATCGTCGTGGTGCGCGACACCCGCGCCGGCGAAGCGCATGCGGTTGCCGCCGCACGGCTCGACGGCCACTGGCTGATGCTCGACAATCGCCGCATGGCCATGGTCGAGGACGATGATGCCCGGGGCTACCAGCCGCTGTTCGTGCTCTACCAGTCGGCCGTGCTGAAATATGTCGACGAGCCCGTGCGGCTCTCGATGGCTGCCGCCGAGGCGCGCTGATCTCGTAGCCCGGATGGAGCGCAGCGAAATCCGGGTCTCTATCGCCTGGTGCACGAATCCCGGATTGCGCTCCGCTCCATCCGGGCTACTGCCTCTCGCCGATCGCTCCCCCATAAATCCATTTCGCCGCGCGTACGGGAGCGCTAGCATGGCTCCGGCTATGCGGGGGGGCGACGGGAATGCGGTTCATCGTACTGACTGTGCTTGCGCTGCTGGCGTTGCCGGCGGCACCGGGCTTCGCGCAATCCGACCGGTCCATCGCCGACAAGCTGCCACTGTTCGCCAGGAACAACTGCCAGCAGATTCGCGATCCCGGCAATCAATTGTTCTGCGGTGATGCCGAGCTTGCCGCTGCCGCCGAGAAGCTGAGTACGGCGATCGAGGCCCGTCTCGCCCGCCTGCCCGACCGCCTGCCTGCCATCGAGGAGAATGCGATCTGGATCCGTCAGCGCAACCTCGGCTGCGGCATCGTCGGCCAGACCGCGATCCGTTTCGAGGATTTCGATCGGGTGAAGGCCTGCCTTCTCAAGGTGACCGAGGAACGCGCCGCGCTCCTCCGCGATCCGGATTTCGACTGTCTCGCGGCCAACACCGCGGCCGGCGCGCTGATCTGCGCGGACCCGTCGCTGGCGCTGACCGAAACCGAGCTCAACAGCCAGGTGCTCGCCCTGATCAGCAAGCTGGATCCGACTGCGGCACGCTTTGCCTTCTCCGAATATGGCCGGTGGACGAGGGAGCGCGATCGCAAGTGCAATCTAGTCGGCAAGGAGAACGTGCCGCTTCAGGAGCTCGAGTTCGCGGAAGAGTGTCTCACCGACTATCTCAAGCACAAATCCGGCGAGATCGCCGCCGCCAAGGGTGATCCGAAGAAGGTGTTCGGCCGGCAGGTCGCGGCCAGGTCGCCCGACACCAACGCCATCGACTTCTGCGCCGCGCGGATCCACGCCGCCAATTCGTGCGGCAACTTCCTCCGCATCAACCGCGTTTACGCCGTCGACAGCCAGGTGACCGAGCAGGAGGCTCAGGTCACCGGCGAGATCGAGATGGTCGTGCTGGCGCCCTTCACCACCTGCAGCAAGGTTGCTTCCACCTGCACCGGCACCTGCTGGAACGCCAGGACAGGTCTTCCGCAGCCCGGAGCCGGCAACAAGGAACGCTCCGCGGAAGCCTTCAACGTGACACGCCGCCTGAGGATCCAGCGCACCTTCGCCTTCGTGAAGGCCACCGACGGCTGGCGCTGCCGGGAAGACGAGCTGGCCCCGGTGAATTCAGGCACCGCAAGCGGGGGATCATAGGCGCTCTTCACGGATTGCTTCGGCGCTACCATTTCCAGATGACCGCATTTGCGGCGGCGCGATTCACGGTGCCGAAACATCTTCGGGGCATGGTCGCCGGCAATGCTAAACCGCATGGGTGTGGCCGTCATGATGCCGGACAACTCGGCACTGGAAATCCGAGGGTTAACGAAGCGTTTTGACCGTCTGGCGGTCGATAGCCTCGATCTCACCATTCATGCCGGCGAGTTCTATGCACTGGTCGGTCCCAACGGCGCCGGCAAGACCACCACATTGCGCATGGTTGCAGGCCTGCTGCGGCCCGATGCCGGCGCGGTCTCGATCTTCGGCATCGATGCGCTCCAGAACCCCGTCGCCGCCAAGCAGGTGATGGCGTGGATCTCCGACGAACCGATGATCTATGACAAGCTCACTCCGCTCGAATATCTCGAATTCGTCGCCGGCCTCTGGGGCATCGCGCCTTCTGTTTCGGAACCGGTCGCCGAAGAACTGCTGAGTTCGCTCGGGCTCGAGCCGCATCGGCACGAACGCTGCGAGGGCTTTTCCAAGGGCATGCGCCAGAAGGTGGCGCTGGCCGGCGCGCTGGTGCACGATCCCCGCCTCATCATTCTCGACGAGCCGCTGACGGGGCTCGATGCCGTGTCCGCCCGCCATGTGAAGGGCCTGTTGAGCGAGCGCGTTCAGGCCGGCTGCACCATCATCATGACCACGCATATTCTGGAGGTTGCCGAGCGCATGGCCGACCGCATCGGCGTGATCGCATCGGGTCGCCTGGTCGCGGAGGGCACGCTGACCGAGTTGCGCCAGCAGAACGGCCAGGCCGACACCAGCCTGGAAGATCTCTTCATCGCGCTGGTGACGCTCCAGGCTGCCGCATGAGCTCGGCGACGGCGCTCTCCTGGTTTGCCCGTCACGAGCTCCGGCTCGCCTGGCGCGAATGGCTCACCATGATGACCGGTGGGCGACGCAGGCGGGCGCGCGCAGCAATGATCGGCCTCTTGTTCTTTGCAGCACTCCTGCACGTGCCGGCCTGGGCCGTGATCGGCCGCTTCGCCGACCTGCAACTGCCGCTCGACAAATCCTCGCTGATCGTCATCTCGGCGACGATCTTTCTCGCCTGGACGCTAATGCTGTCGCAGGCGATCGAGTCGGTGACGCGGGTGTTTTACGCCCGCGCCGATCTCGACCTCATCATGTCATCACCGGCGACGCTGGCCAATCTGTTCTCGGTGCGCATCGCCGCGATCGCGCTCACCGTCACGGTGATGGCCCTGTTGTTCTCGACGCCCTTCATCGACGTGCTGGTGATCGGCGGCGGCGCGCGATGGCTCACCGCGTTCGGCGTCGTCGTCGCCATGGGCCTGTCGGCCGCGGCGATCGCCATCGCCGTCACCATCCTCCTGTTCCGGTTGATCGGCCCGGCGCGCACGCGCTTCGTGGCCCAGATCCTGGCGGCGATCATCGGCGCCGGCTTCGTGATCGCGCTGCAGGTCGCCGCGATCATGTCGTACGGCACGCTGTCGCGCTTCACCATCCTGACCTCCGGCGCCGCGGCCACCTACGCCCCCGACGTCGACAGCATCTGGTGGTGGCCGGCACGGGCGACCATGGGCGACAGCGAGGCGCTGCTGCTGCTTCTGGCACTCGGGCTCGTCCTGCTCGGAAGCGTCATGGCGATCTTCTCGGGCCGCTTTGCCGACACAGCGATCGACGCCGCCGCCTATGGCAAGTCCGGCCGCAGAAGCGCGAAGGAGCGTCCGTTCCGCGGCGGATCGCGGCAGCACGCGCTTCGCCGGAAGGAATTCATGCTGCTCTGGCGTGATCCCTGGCTGATCTCGCAGACCCTGATGCAGCTTCTCTATCTGGTGCCGCCGGCACTCCTGCTCTGGCGCAGCTTTGCCGACAGCTCGGCGGCAGTGACGCTCATCACGCCCGTTATCGTCATGGCGGCGGGACAGCTCGCCGGCGGACTCGCCTGGCTGACGATCTCGGGCGAGGACGCCCCCGATCTCGTCGCGACCGCGCCACTGACACCGTCCCGCGTCGTCCGCGCGAAGATCGAGGTGGTGCTGATCGCGATCGCCATCATCTTCTGCCCATTGATCGGGGTGCTGGCCTTCGCCTCGCCATTCCAGGCCGCGATCAGCGCCGCTGCGATCATCATCAGCGCGGCCTCCGCGACCGCGATCCAGCTCTGGTTCCGGGTGCAGGCCCGGCGCAGCCAATTCCGCCGCCGCCAGACCTCCTCGCGGCTTGCAACCTTCGCCGAAGCCTTCTCCTCGATCGGCTGGGCCGCCACCGCCGCGCTGCTGCTCGCCCTTCCGATCGCCGGCCTCGTCAGCGGACTGATCACCGCGGGCCTCGTCGTGGTGACCTGGAAGTTCAGCCCGAGACGAGAATAAAAGGCGGGAGTGAGAGGTGCGACACTGACGCGCTGTTGATCGCAGCCCATTGGCGACCCGCTGCGTTGCACGCTAGACTTTCCCCTGAAGTCATCGGGGACGGATATGTGGCGACTTGTTTCGGCGGCTCTGGCGCTGTTCGGCGCATTCCTCTCACCTGCCCTCGCCCAGCAGCCACCTCAGCGCAGCGAATGCCTGGCGATGGCCAACGCTGCGCCTCGCGCGATGCCGGTCGCGTTCCGGCAAGCCGCGGCTGCCGCCGAGGTCGAGATCACCTATGCCGGCCACTCCACCTATTTCATCGACACGCCTGGCGGCGTGCGCATCGCGACCGACTATAGCGGCGCCTATCAGATCGGGCGGCTGCCCGACGTCGCCACCATGAACCGGGCCCACAGCACCCACTACTCTCTCTTTCCCGACAAGCGCATTCCTCATGTGCTGCATGGCTGGGGGGAGGACGGCAAGCCGGCCATCGTGTCGGAGCGGATCGGCGACACCTTCATCCGCAACGTCACGACGGACATCCGCCGCTATTTCGGCGATGATGCCGGCGTCGACATGATCCGCGACGGCAATTCGATCTTCATCTTCGAGGTCGCGGGCCTCTGCATCGGCCATCTCGGTCATCTCCACCACAAGCTCGACGACAGCCATTTCGCCCAGATCGGACGGCTCGACATCGTGATGGTGCCGATCGACGGCACCTACACCATGTCGCTGGACGGTATCTCGGAGATCACCAAGCGGCTGCGCGCCTCCGTGGTGCTGCCGATGCACCGTTTCGCCACCCCGCTCGACGAATTCATGCGCCGCATCGGCCAGCAGTTCGAGATCGACCGGCGCAGCGAGCGCTCGTTCCGGATGTCGCGGGACGCGCTGCCGACGACACCGACGGTGATCATCCTCGACGGCGTCTGACGCGCAATTCTCTCCAGGTCCGCGCGCCCCTACCCCAGCCTTTCCCGCAAGCGGAGGGCGCGCGCCTTCCGTGTGGCGGCAATCGAACCAAGCCCAGTTGACGTAGGTCACGGCGCCGCTGCGCTCACGATGACGGGTGCCGTTGCGCAACGCGCGCTGCTGCGTGACGAGATGAGGTGCTAGGCTCCCACCATAGAAACATAAAGGGAGCTAACGCCGATGGCTGCAAGCGGGTTGCCCGCCAATACGAGCGGGCTGTTTGTCGAGCCGTGCGAGGACTGGCTCGCGCAATATCAGGAGGAGATCATCGATCCGGCGCGACCGGTCGTCGATCCCCATCACCACCTCTGGAATCGCGGGCATCGCTATCTGATCGAGGAGATGGCCGCCGACATCGCCTCAGGCCACAACGTCATCGCCACCGTCTATGTCGATTGCCGCTCGATGTACCGCGCGCACGGGCCCGAAGCGTTCCGGCCCGTCGGCGAAGTCGAATTCGCCAACGGTGTCGCCGCCATGAGCGCGAGCGGCGGCTATGGCAAGGCCGCGATCTGCGCCGGCATCGTCAGCCACGCCAATCTGCTGCTGGGCGACGCCGCCAAGCCGGTGCTGGAAGCGGAGATTGCCGCCGGCAACGGCCGCTTCCGCGGCATCAGGCATTCCTCGGCCTGGGACGAAGACCCGGTCGTCGCCGGCATGTATGCGAACCGGCCGAAGGGACTCTTGCAGGACCCGACCTTCCGCAAGGGCTTTGCCTGCCTCGCGCCGCTCAACCTCAGCTTCGATGCGTGGCTATTCCATCCCCAGATCGGCGAGCTGACCGAGCTTGCGCGCGCCTTCCCCAACACCAGAATCGTGCTCGACCATTGCGGCGGCCCGGCCGGCGTCGGCCGCTTTGCCGGACGGCGCGAGGAGGTGTTTCCACAATGGCGCGCCTCGATCCGCGAGATCGCCAAATGCGAGAACGTGGTGGTGAAACTCGGCGGGCTCGCGATGTGCCTGCTCGGCTACGACTTCCATTTGCGCGAGAGGCCGCCGTCATCCGAGCAGCTTGCCGCGGCCTGGCGGCCCTATGTCGAGACCTGCATCGAAGCGTTCGGGCCGAAGCGCGCGATGTTCGAGAGCAATTTCCCGCCGGACAAGGGCCAGTGCAGCTACCAGGTGATCTTCAACGCCTTCAAGCGCATTGCGGCACCTTTGAGCGAGGCCGAGAAGACGGCGCTGTTCTCGCAGACCGCGACCGATTTCTACCGGCTTGAATTGCCGTCATGACGAGAGGAGGGGCCGGGATGCTGGTCCCGGCCCCTCCTCCGTCGTGGCCGCTGGGAAGCGTCCTTGAATATGACTAGCCGGCCCCCATCAGCGAGGCGGGGCGGCGCTCGCCGGTGGAGACGAACATCCGCTTGAGCTTGTTGACGACGCGGATCAGGAAGCCGATCATCACGGGATTGGTCTTGCGGCAGAACGCGATCTTCTTGACGTGGCCTTCGACATGCCATTTGGCATGGGCGCCGTCGCGGAAGAAAATGACGTCGCCGGGGCCGTAGCGCTTCGGCGGCATGCCGTCGCTCTCGAGCACGATCGATCCTTCAATGATCATGATCGTCTCGTCGATGTCGTAGTACCAGTTGAAGCGCCCTTCGGTGCAGGACCAGATGATGGTCGAGGCGGTGCCATCGGCGCTGGTCGACAGGATGTGCGAGCGCGACACCGGGTCGCCCTCGATGATCCAGGACGGCTCGATCGGCCGCAGCTCGAGATCCACGTTGCAACTACCGACTTCAATCAATGCGTGCGACATCTCTTATTCCCAGGGAATATAATAGCTATGGCCGGGTCTCGGCCGGGATTGTTTCGAAAGATGTCGGGAACGCTAGTAGCCCGCTTTTAATTCTTCCTTACGCCGGCCCCGACAATCAGCCGCAAGTTGCAGATGCGAAACGGTTAACGTCCCGATTTCCCTGCAAATTCGTGCAGATGAACCCATTTTCTCCGGGGTGCGACAAAGTGCGCGGAATTGACCATGGAAGGAGCCCGACCGATGTCCCTCACCCCGGAAGTCCTGATAGCCCAGGCCGAGGTCGTCGCCTGGCTTGGCAGCCTCGATGTCTCCTTCGCGCCGGACGAGGAACCCTGGTTCAGTATCGACGGTGTCGACGCCCCCCGGCAGATCGGCAGTGACGCCACCGGCGGCGCGTTCGTGTTGCTGCCGCCGCAGAATGTGCTCTACGTCTCATCGGAGGGCCGCGCAGGAATTATCGCGGAGAGTTTTGAGGCGCTCGTCCAACTGGTCGTCGCCCACCCCTACTGGCTCGACATCCTGAAATTCTCGGCCGGCGGCGACCTCGCGGAGATGCGGCGCGCGGCGGATGCGCTGGAGACGACGCTCGACGACGAGGACGAGATCAACGAGGCTCGCGAGGAAATTCGCGGCGCACTCGACCTGGCGGAGACGGACGATCCCATCGGCGCGCTTTACGAAGCGGTGGCCGCTTCCGATGCCATCGTGCGGGCCACCGACGGCAGCCCGTTCACGACGCTGTTCAACCGCTTCAGCATCGACAACAACCCGATGCTGCGCAACGCGGCGGCGTGAGAGAGGCTTCGAGGATTCCAATGCGCTCGGCCTTCTTGGTTCTCGCAGCGATGCGAAGCATCGTCCGCTACGCGCCGCAAGGCGACGCTCCTCACCATGAGGGTCAAACACCTCTCCGCGAAACGAGACCTCATCCAGAGGAGCCCGCCACCGGCGGGCGTCTCGAAGGATGCGCCGCAGAAGAGAGCGTTGGCGTTACTTCGCCCACTCGCCCTTGCGGAACACCGGCACCTTGCTGCCGTCGGCGAGAATGCCGTCGATATCGGTTTCGGCCGAACCGATCATCCAGTCGATATGGATCAGGCTCTGATTGCCGCCTTGCGCGGCGATCTGCTGCGGCGTGAGCTGCGCGCCGTTGACGAAGCATTTCGAATAGCATTGGCCGAGCGCGATGTGCGACGCCGCGTTCTCGTCGAACAGCGTGTTGTAGAACAACAGTCCGCTCTGCGAGATCGGCGAGGAATGCGGCACCAGCGCCACCTCGCCGAGCCGCCGCGCGCCCTCGTCGGTGTCGAGCACCTTGTTCAGCACCTCTGAACCGCGCGAGGCCTTGGCGTCGACGATCTTGCCGTCCTCGAAGCGCACCGCGATGTTGTCGATCAGCGTGCCCTGGTAGGACAGCGGTTTCGAGCTGACGACATGGCCGTAGACCCGCCGGCAATGCGGCGTGGTGAAGACCTCTTCGGTCGGGATGTTGGCGTTGCAGCTGACGCCGTTCTTGGAGAGCGAAGCGCCGCCCTCCCATTCATGGCCGTCGGCAAGGCCGATGGTGAGATCGGTGCCCGGACCGGAGTATTGCAGCGCCCGGAAGCGCTGGCCGTTGAGCCAGTTGGTGCGCTCGCGCAGCACCGCGTTGTGGCTCGCCCAGTTGCCGATCGCGTCCTCGCGGTCGACGCGGGACGCGGCGAAGATCGCATCCGCGAGCTTGCCGACCGCAACGTCCTCGGGATCATCAGGGAACACCTGCTTGGCCCAGGACGGGCTCGGATAGGCGATGATGTTCCAGTTGATGTCGAAATTGACGATCTTCTCCAGCGCCGGCTGATAGGCCATCGAGTTGGCCTTGCTCGCACGCGCCACCTTCGACGGATCCTCGCCCGACAGCAGCATCGGATTGTCGCCGACGATGGCGAGCCGCGCGGTATTTTCCGAGAAGGCCTTCGCCATCCCCTCGTAGAGCCAGCCGGCGGCGCGATCGAAACTGTTGTCGTGGCCGTGGCGATAACGCGCCAGCGTCATCTCCTCGTCCGAAAGGATCGGCGTCACGATGCCGGCGCCTGCTTTATAGGCGTGCACGGCGATCCGCCGCACCAGCGGCAGCGCGATCGCGGGCGCCGTCAAGAGAAGATCCTGTCCCGGCCGCAAGCCCAGGCCCACCTTCACCGCCACCTCGGCCAGCCGGTCGAGTTTCGCGGGATCGATGGAAGTCGAACTATTGCGGTGATCAGTCATGCGGGGCCCTCTGCCGAAACTCACTGTTCAATCTAAGTCTAGCATCGCGAGACACAAGTGTGCGATCGTCCTGCGACACATGAAAGATACGCAATTTGGCGTATCTTGGTTTTCAACGCGTTGCCGATTTCAGCACCCGGTCGACCATCGCGGGCGCAAGCCCGAGGTAATTTTTCGGTGAGGTGAGCGCGTCGATTGTGGCACGGTCGATGCGGCTGGATATCCGAGGATCGGCGGACAGCACATCAGCGAGGCTTTTGCCCTCTTCGTTGGCGTGGCGACAGGCGTCATAGACCACGTCATGCGCCTCCTGCCGCCCGAGCTGCGGCGCGAGCCCCATCATGACCGCCTCGGCCACGATCAGGCCGCGGCTGACGGCGAGATTGTCGTCCATCTTCTTTTCGTCAACGATGAGGCCGGCGAGCGCAAATTTCGCCTGGTGCAAGGCGCCTGCGGAGAGCACGAAACCTTCGGGGATCGCCATCCATTCGGCGTGCCAGGGTCCGGTGGCGCGTTCGAAATCCTGCACCATCGCATCCAGCATCAGGCCCGCGTGCTGGCGTACCGCCTTGGACGCGGCGAGCATCAGCTCCGACGAGATCGGGTTGCGCTTCTGCGGCATGGTCGAGGAGGCCCCCCGCCCCTTGACGAAGGGCTCGTAGACCTCGGCGAATTCGGTCGAGGCCATGATCATGATGTCGAGCGCGATCTTGCCGAGCGAGCCGGTGACCAGCGCGAGGAAATTCACGGCCTCGGCGAAGCCGTCGCGCGCGACGTGCCAGGTCGAGGCGGGAACGCCAAGCTTCAACTCGGCGCAGAGCGCCTCCTGCACCGCGAAGCCCTTGTCACCGAGCGAGGCCAGCGTGCCCGCCGCGCCGGCGAACTGGCCGACCAGCACACGCGGCTTCAATTGCGCGAGCCGCTCGGCGTGGCGGTCGAACATCGCAAGCCAGATCGCGGTCTTGTAGCCGAAGGTCACCGGCAGCGCCTGCTGGAGATGGGTGCGGCCCGCCATCGGCGTGTCGCGATAGCGCTTCGAGAGGTTAGCGAGGATACCGCGGAGCTCGGCGATGTCCCGCTCGACGATCTCGAGCGCGGCGCGCAATTGCAGCACCACGGCGGTGTCCATGATGTCCTGCGTCGTCGCGCCCCAATGCACGTAGCGGCCGGCCTCGCCGCACTGCTTCACCATCTGATGCACCAGCGGCAGGATCGGATAGCCGACGATGTCGGTCTCCTGCCGCAGCAGGTCGAAATCGAGCGCGGCGACATCCGTTCGCGCCGCGATCTGGTCCGCGGCGTCCTGCGGAATCACGCCGCACCTCGCCTCGGCCTTCGCCAGCGCCACCTCGACCTCGGCATAGCGCGCGACCAGCGCGACGTCGGAAAACACCTCGCGCATCTGCGGCGTGCCGAAGGCGTCACGGAAGAGCATGGAGTCGAGCACGGTGGTGGAGGCGGGAAAAGCGGGCATGGGCGTTTCTTCGTGGTTGGTGTTTTATGCGGTGCGCAGCTTACGCGGGCCGCGCTGTTCGGCAATGGACATCCGCCGTAAGCCACATATTGGATGGCGCGCGCATCTTCGCCGTCATCGCCTCGAAAGACCGCCACTGCCGTCATTCCGGGGCGCGCCACCGGGTCCGCGCAAAGCGCGCCCCGGAATGACGAGAAGGAGTATAGCCCCGCGTCAATCTGACCCAGATCGCCACATTGCAGGTGAGATTGCACTCCTACTCGAAAACAGCATGGCAGCCATCACAATTGCGGTGAACCTGGCAGGCCCTTCGGCGGACTCACAGACTTCAAGTCGAAATGAATTTCTATTTCACGGTTGCCTGATTTCATCGTGAGGCCTGAGTTTTCGACGTGCAGTTTCTGTTCCAGGATCACCTTCTCGATACCGACCGGCGCGAGCTGAGCCGCGAGCAGGTTCCCGTAGCCGTGGAGCCGCAGGTCTTCGATCTCGTCGTCCATC
>JAEYRD010000109.1 GCA_023435725.1 Pseudomonadota bacterium
CGCGGATCACGCCGACATGCGCGCTCATCATCGCGCGCAGCCGCTTGACGGCCGCAGCATCCGGCTCGCCGCTGCGCGGCGTTACCAGCATGTCGGGAAGGCGGGCGGGCGGGCGGATCGCGCGGCCAGCGATATCTTCGGCGATACGCGCGGCATAAACTACGGCCTCCAGCAGCGAATTCGAGGCGAGGCGGTTGGCGCCATGCGCGCCGGTGGACGATACTTCACCGCCAGCCCAGAGCCCGTCGATCGAGCTGCGGCCGCGGCCGTCGACCGCGATGCCGCCCATGTGGTAATGCGCAGCCGGTGCGATCGGGATGGCCTGCGTGGCGGGATCGATGCCAGCGGCGGTGCAGCTCGCATGCACAGTCGGAAATTTCTGGGCGAAGCGCGTGCCCAACGCCTCGCGCGCGTCGAGGAACGCGCCTCGCCCGGCGGCGATCTCCGCGAATACGCCGCGGGCCACGATGTCACGCGGCGCAAGCTCGGCGAGCGGATGGCGCGCGATCATGAAGCGCTCGCCTTCGCCGTTGATCAGCGTCGCGCCTTCGCCGCGCAGAGCCTCGGTCGCGAGCGGCGCCGGATCGCGCCCGACCATGATGGCGGTGGGGTGGAACTGCACGAATTCAGGGTCGGCAATGACGGCACCGGCGCGCGCGGCAATCGCTAGGCCCGATCCGCTGGCCTCGAGCGGATTGGTGGTGGCGGCATAGAGATGGCCGATGCCGCCGGTCGCAAGCACGACCGCGCGCGCAGCGAGCAGGATCGGTCGTGCGGCGGGATTGCCCGCCTCGCGCATCTGAAGACCGGTCACGGCGCCGTCCTCCGTCAACAGCACCTCGGCGACGAAACCTTCGATCAGGCGGATCGACGGCGTTTGACGCACGGCCTCGCTCAAGGCTGCGATAATCGCGGCGCCCGCGCCATCGCCGCGCACGTGCACGATACGCCGCGCCGAGTGTGCGGCTTCGCGTCCGACTGCGAGCCTGCCTTCGAGATCGCGATCGAACGGCACGCCATAAGCGAGAAGGTCGTGGATCCGCGGTGCGGCCTCGCGCGCGATCCCGAGCGCGACCGCTTCATCGACGAGGCCGCCGCCGACCGCGATCGTGTCGGCGGCATGCGCTTCCGGCGTATCGCCCTCGGCCACCGCGGCGGCGATGCCGCCTTGCGCCCATGCGGACGAGGCGCCCTGTCCGAGCGGTGCGGCCGAGATCAGCGTCACCGGCTGTGGCGCGAGCTTCAGCGCACAGAAGAGTCCGGCAAGGCCTCCGCCGACGATGACGACGTCGTCGGTAGCGCGGGTGAGGTTGTGGATGTTGTCCTGCATGGTATGCCCTCAATTCTTCAGATTGATCATCCGCTCGACCGAGCGCCGCGCGCGCATCGCAAGCGCCGGATCGATCGTGACCTCCTCGCGAAGCGTCAATAGGCTCTCCAGAATGTTGGCGAGCGTGATGCGCTTCATATGCGGGCAGAGATTGCAGGGGCGCAGCATCTCCACATCCGGCAGCTCGGCCCGCACATTGTCGGCCATCGAGCATTCGGTGATCATGACGAGCCGCCGTGGCCGCTTCGCGCGCACCCAGTTGATCATGTGCGCGGTCGAGCCGGTGAAGTCGGCTTCCGCCAGCACGTCCGGCGGACATTCGGGATGCGCGATGATCTGCACCGAGGGATCGGCCTCGCGATAGGAGCGCAGCTCCTCGCCGGTGAAGCGCTCGTGCACCTCGCAGGCGCCCTTCCAGGCGATGATCTTCACATCGGTCTTCGAGGCCACATAGGTCGCAAGATAACGGTCGGGCAGGAAGATCACGCTTGGCGCGCCCAGGCTCTCTACCACCTGCACCGCGTTCGACGAGGTGCAGCAGATGTCGACCTCGGCCTTCACCTCCGCGGAGGTGTTGACGTAAGCGACGACGGGCACGCCGGGAAATTTCTCGCGGAGCAGCCGCACGTCGGCGCCCGTGATGCTGGCGGCAAGCGAACAGCCGGCGCGTGCGTCGGGGATCAGCACCGTCTTGTCCGGGTTGAGCAGCTTTGACGTCTCCGCCATGAAGTGCACGCCGCACTGGACGATGATGTCGGCCTTCACCTTGGTAGCCTCGACCGCGAGCTGGAGCGAGTCGCCACCGATATCGGCGACGCAGTGGAAGATTTCCGGGGCCTGGTAATTGTGCGCGAGGATCACCGCGCCCCGTGCCTGCTTCAGATCGTTGATCGCCTTGATCGCCGGCGCCATCAGCGGCCACTCGACCGGCGGGATCACGTGCTTCACGCGATCATAGAGAGGCGCGGTGGCGCGTTCGATTTCCGCCGTCCATTCCAGCGCGGGCATCGGCAGTGCGGGTCCCGTTCGCGCCGGCGCGGCGCGGGGGAGGGTGATGGCTTGGCCCTGCGGCCGGTTGGCAAAGTCGTCGGGGCCGTAAATTCCAGTGATCGGCATTGAAGCCTCCCGTAAGTTAATTATGCTCTATATGAGTATATATGAGGCCTGAGAAATCCGGCCGAAAGGCCGGGTCAGATCCATCGGACTCAAATATGCTCAATATGAGTAAATCAAATATAGCATGCCCCACGAGAGGCTGCTAGGTGGTGCCGCACACATTCCCGTCAAGTCGTGCCGGACGCGTCAGGCGAGGCCGCGATGAAACGCAATGCTCCCGCGGCAGCCCTTCGTGGAACGCAGTCATTTTTGACTTGGGATTTTCATGCATCTGCATTAAACGCCTGACTCGCGGCTGCCTATTCCGGACCCGCCAACGACAGATTGAGGAAGTGCATGTCGACGCAAGTGGGCGAGCTCGGTCCGGTTTCGCGTTCTACCAACTGGCGCACGCCAGCCGTCATCATTCTCTGCGGTTGTGCGATCGGCATGCTGGGCTTCGGCCCGCGCTCGGCGCTCGGCTTCTTCGTGCAACCGATGAGCCAGGAATTCGCCTGGGGCCGCGACGTGTTCGGTCTCGCGATCGCCGTGCAGAATTTGCTGTGGGGATTGGGGCAGCCGTTCGCCGGCGCGGTCGCCGACCGCTTCGGCCTGTTCCGGGTGATGTGCGTCGGCGCTCTGCTCTATGCCGGTGGCTTGCTCCTGATGCGTTACTCCTCGACGCCGCTGTCGCTGAACATCGGCGCCGGCGTCATGGTTGGCTTTGGTCTTGCCGGTTGCTCGTTCAATCTGGTGCTGTCGGCGTTCACCAAGCTCCTGCCGGCCGAGAAGCGCGGCCTCGCGCTCGGCGCCGGCACCGCTGCGGGATCGTTCGGACAGTTCCTGTTCGCACCGATCGGCGTGGCGCTGATCGACAATTTTGGCTGGCAGCAGGCGCTCACCGTGTTCGGCTTCCTGATGCTGCTGATCATCCCGCTGTCGCTGGCGCTGTCGACGCCGCCGGTCGCAAGCACGGCAAATGCTGCGCCTGCGGATGAGCAAACCTTCACAAGGGCGCTCGCCGAAGCCTTCGGCCATCGATCCTACGTGCTGCTGGTGCTCGGCTTCTTCACCTGCGGCTTCCAGCTCGCCTTCATTACCGTGCATCTGCCGGCCTTCCTCGTCGACCGCGGCGTCTCGGCGCAAACCGGCGGCTGGGTCATCGCGGCGATCGGCCTGTTCAACATGGTGGGATCGCTCAGCGTCGGCTATCTCCAGAACAGTCTGCCGAAGCGCTACATCCTGTCGACCATCTATTTCACGCGCGCGCTTGCGACGCTCGCCTTCATCTCGTTCCCGATCACGCCGTTCTCGGCGATCGCATTCGGCGCGATCTCCGGCCTGACCTGGCTGTCGACGGTGCCGCCGACTTCAGCGCTGGTGGCGCTGATGTTCGGTACGCGCTGGCTGGCGACGCTCTATGGCTTCGCCTTCGTCAGCCATCAGGTTGGCGGCTTCCTCGGCGTCTGGCTCGGTGGCATCGTATTCGAGCGGTTCGGTTCCTATACGCCGATCTGGTGGCTCTCGATCCTGTTCGGCGTGCTCTCGGCGCTGATCAATCTTCCGATCGTGGAGAAACCCGTTCAGCGACTAGTGCCGGCGATTTGAAGTTCCTGCAGAGCAAGCCGCGAATTCGTTCAGGAACTTCAAATCGATAACCGGCACTAGGATCATGTATTTGCTGGTGCTCCTCTTAATTCCGAAGTTCGCTCCTGTGGTGCCGATAGGGTTTGCGAACTTCGGAATTGGAGCGCCAGTTGCGCAGCCGGCCTGATCGGCTAAACATTCCCTGAGACAAGTCAGGGAGTTCAGCTGTGGCCACATTCAAGGCGATCCGGATCGACAAGGCGGACAAGGGCACGACCGCCGCGCTCACGCAGTTCGACGAAGCCGAGCTGATGGACGGCGACGTCACCGTCCGCGTGGAGTGGTCGACCCTGAACTACAAGGACGGCCTCGCGCTCACCGGCAAGGCGCCGGTGGTGCGCCGTTTCCCGATGATCGCCGGCATCGACTTCGCCGGCACCGTGGAGCAATCTTCGCATCCGCAATGGAAGGCGGGCGACAAGGTCGTCTGCACCGGCTGGGGCATGGGCGAGACCCATCTCGGCGCTTACGCCGAGAAGGCGCGGGTGAAGGGCGACTGGCTGGTCGCCTTGCCGCAGGGCCTGTCGGCGCGCGACGCCATGGCGATCGGCACCGCCGGCTTCACTGCGATGCTTTCGGTGCTGGCGCTGGAGAAGCACGGTCTGTCCCCGAAGAGCGGCCCCGTGGTGGTAACGGGCGCCGCCGGCGGCGTCGGTTCGGTCGCGACGGCCGTGCTGTCGAAGCTCGGTTACCACGTCATTGCGTCCACCGGCCGCGCCTCGGAAGCGGACTATCTGAAAGAGATCGGTGCGGCCGAGGTCATCGACCGCAACGAATTGTCGGCGCCGGCCAAGCCCCTTGCCAAGGAGCGCTGGGCGGGCGGCGTCGACAGCGTCGGCTCGACCACGCTCGCGAATCTTCTGTCGATGACCAAATATGGCGGCGCGATCGCGGCGTGCGGCCTTGCGGCCGGCATGGACCTGCCGTCTTCTGTCGCACCTTTCATTTTGCGCGGAGTGTGCCTTCTTGGCATCGATTCCGTGATGTGCCCGATCGAGCTCAGGAAGGCTGCCTGGCAACGCCTCGCGTCCGATCTTGATCGGGCAAAGCTATCTGAAATCACTAAGGAAATTTCGCTCGACGAGGTTTCGGAGTGGGGCGCGAAGATCCTTGCCGGCCAAGTCCGGGGCCGCATCGTGGTTAAAATTGTCTAACGGCGTTTAAGACTTTACCAACCAAGCTGCTCCAATGTTGCCTTGGTTAGTATGGTAAGCAGTGGGTAAAGAGATAGGGCATCGCCCGCTGCGGGGGTTGAGTTCGGAGTTGAGCATGCTTGCGCGTATCATGTTGGGGGCTGTCACGGCGGCAGCGACGTTTGCGCCGGCCATTGCAGGAAGCATGAATGCCGACGAGGCGCGCCGCTTCGTCGCCGGCAAGGTGTTCGCCTTCACCTGTTTCGACGGCACCCGCGGTGCAGGCCGCATCCTCGACGATCTTGGCGCCGCCGGCGCGGTGCAGTTCTCGGGCGCAGGCCCGGTGCGCCATCTCCGCCTGCCCGGCAATACGCTCCAGATCCGCGGCCAGAACGTCTGCGCCTCGATCAAGGGCATTCCGTTCGAGCCCTGCTTCAACCTGGAAAAGACCGACGATCGCAGCTTCCGCGGCTCGGTGTCGGGTATGGGTTTCGCCTATTGCGACTTCCACCACCAGGGCGGCAACCAGATGCTGATGGCGCGCGCGGTGGCGCGCCCGCGCTCGCTACGTGCCTCGGAGCACACCGGAACGGTCGGCGCGTCGAACACCGAAGTCGCCCAGCGCGTCGAGACGCCGCGTGTCGAGAGCAGCCGGCTCGATCCGGTGAAACCGGAGCCCGCCAAGACCGAGGCCCCGTTGGAGCTGCGTCGCTCGACGCAGTGAGAAGGCTGTGCGGGCGTTCGCGCAGCTTGTCGTTAAAAGCCTCCCTCGAACGATAAGCCGATCTTCACATCAGCCTGGTCGGCGAGACGGTGAGTCGACGGCCGAAAGCGGCGGGCGGAGGTTAACGGACGCGGCGCCTGCAAATTCGCGAAGCGCCGAAGCTCTGCACGCGATAAGTGTGCAAGTACGATGGCTTGAGCAGCATTTTCCGTATTTCTACCCAGGCCGCAGTGTCGGTACTTAACGTTAATGAGGAATCTGGCGGTTAGCCTTCTCGGGCTGTTCACGCGCGTCGCGCGGCAATGCATATCCCGGGAATATTTTGATGTCGTTCATTCAGAACCTGCGAATTGGGACCAAGCTCGCCATCACCTCCGCGCTGACCATCGCTCTCGTCGCGCTGATGATCTTTCTCGAGATGAGCGGTGGCGCCGAGGTCCAGAGGCTCAACAACGCAGCATCGGCACAGCAGGCGATCGCGCAAAACGCTGCGGAAGCGAAGGCGTCTGTCCGCGGAATGCAGATCGGCATTCGCGACATCCTGACGTCCACTTCGCCCGCCGAGATGCAGAAGGCGGTCATCTATTTCAACGACCGGCAGACGGCGGCCCAGAAATTCTCCGGCGAGATGGCGAAGCTGTCGCGCTCGCCTGAGAACCACAAGCGGATCGATCGCCTGACCGTGCTGATCGACAATTTCAGCAAAGGCGAGCAGCAGATCGAGGCGATCCGCAAACAGGAGCTCGCGCTCGACGCGAAGAAGGATGGTGACGCGGCCGCTCAGATCGCGAAGCTGGTGGCCGAGGTCGACCGCATCCGCAAGGGGACGCTGGCGCCGATCAACGAAGAGATTTCGGAACTGACCAACCAGATCACCGACTTCGCCAAGCAGAAGAGCGTCGAAGCCCGCGCCGAAGCGGAGGCCGAAGCTGCGTCGGTCGCGCGGACATCGCTCGTCACAGGCGCGCTGGTCGCGCTGGTCCTGATCGGCGCATGCATCTTCTCCGTCTTCAGCATTGCGCGGCCCATGCGTGCGCTGACGGTGGCGATGGAGAAGCTTGCCGACGGCGACTTCTCGGTGGTGCTGCCGGGCCTCGGCCGCATGGACGAGGTCGGCGAGGTCGCGGGCGCCGTCGAAAAATTCAAGATCGTGTCCGAGCAGAAGGCGCGCGCGGAAGCCGAAGCCAAGATGCGCCAGGATCAGATCGCAGCGGAGCAGCGCAAGTCGGAGATGCGCCGGCTCGCCGACAGTTTTGAGGGTGCAGTCGGCGAAATCGTCGGCACGGTGTCATCAGCCTCGACGGAGCTCGAAGCATCCGCCACCACGTTGACCTCGACCGCGGAACGCACACAGGAGCTCACCACCATGGTCGCGGCGGCCTCGGAAGAGGCGTCTACCAACGTGCAGTCGGTCGCATCCGCCACCGAGGAGCTGTCCTCCTCGATCACCGAGATCAGCCGCCAGGTGCAAGAATCCGCGCGCGTGGCGAGCGAGGCCGTCGGCCAGGCCCGCACCACGACCGACCGGGTCAGCGAATTGTCGAAGGCGGCAACCCGGATTGGCGACGTCGTCGAGCTGATCAACACTATCGCGGGCCAGACCAATCTTCTGGCGCTCAACGCCACGATCGAGGCCGCGCGCGCCGGCGAAGCCGGCAAGGGCTTTGCGGTCGTTGCTTCCGAAGTGAAGGCTCTCGCCGAGCAGACGGCGAAGGCGACCGGCGAGATCGGGCAACAGATTGCTGGCATTCAGGCCGCGACCGAGCATTCGGTCGGCGCGATCAAGGACATTAGCGATACGATCGAGCGGCTGTCGGAGATCTCTTCGGCGATCGCGGCTGCGGTGGAAGAGCAGGGTGCGGCGACGCAGGAGATCTCCCGCAACGTCGCACAGGCCTCGCAAGGCACCCAGCAGGTGTCCTCCAACATCACCGACGTCCAGCGCGGCGCGAGCGAAACCGGCTCGGCATCGTCGCAGGTGCTGGCGGCCGCGCAGTCGCTGTCCGGCGACAGCAACCGCCTCAAGCTCGAGGTCGGCAAGTTCCTCGGCACCGTGCGCGCCGCCTAAGTCCGGCTCAGCACAGACGCGATCCAACGACCGCCGCGCCTGAAAGCGCGGCGGTCGTTCGCGTTCATGTTGCAGTGCCGCAACGAATAACGCGCAGGGTTAACGTTCCGGAAAAGTGAAGCAGGCATCATCTGCCCAATTTCTCGGCACGATTCGCTGCCGCCCCGCCATTTGATCCCAAGCCCTTTGGAGCTCGTCCATGAGCGCCCTCTCCATTCGCCTCACCCATAAGGTCATGGCGATCGGACTTTTCGGCCTTGTCGGTCTCGTCGCCTTCGGCGCGATCTACGAGATCGGCAGCCTCTCCCAGGACGCGTCACGCAACCTTGCCAACCGCGCCCGCGTGATCGCCGACCTCAACAAGCAGCTCTCGATCGAGATGCTGGAAGCGCGCCGTAACGAGAAGAACTTCCAGCAACGCCGCAACGAAAGCTACGCCAAGGCGCATGCCGATCTGATGGGGCCGATCAATCGCGATTTCGACGAGCTCGAGCGGATGACTTCATCCGGCGATACGCGTGTTCTGTCGGACAAGGTTCGGCAGTCGCATGAGAGCTTCAAGCGGTATGCCGCGGAGTTCGGATCGGTCGCCGTCGCCGAGATCAGGCTCGGCCTGAAGGAGACGCTCGGCCTGTCCGGCTCGCTCCGCGCCGCCGTGCACGATATCGAGGCTAAGCTGAAGGAGATCGACAATCCGCGGCTGACGAGCTCGATGCTGATGATGCGCCGGCACGAAAAGGACTTCATGCTGAGGCGTGATCCCAAATACGTCACCGACTTGAAGAGGGTCGCGGCCGAATTCTCAACGGCGATGGAGGCGGCCGCGGTCCCTGCGGCGGTGATGACGGATATCACGGCAAAGCTCGAGAAATACCAGTCCGAGTTCGTGGCCTGGGCTGAGACTGCACAGCAGAGTGCGGTTCACGATGCGAGCATGATGAAGACGTTCCGCGAGCTCGAACCGGTGATGCACGAGGTGCGGACCACGGTCGAGAGCCTGTACAGGCAGGCCGACGCCGCGGAAGCTGCAACGCGTGACGCCGTGCGCCTGTGGATGATGATCGCCTTCGCCGTCACCGTCGTCGTGCTCGCCGTCGTCGGCTTCTTGCTGGGACGCTCGATCTCGAAGGCGGTTGCCGGCATGGTCGATGCGATGACGCGGCTTGCGCGTGGCGAGCTCTCGATCTCCCTCCCCGGGGTCGGGCGCAAGGACGAGATCGGCGAGATGGCCGCCGCAGTCGAGGTGTTCAGGACCAACATGGCGGACGCCGAGCGGCTGCGCGCCGAGCAGGCGGAGGCGGATGCGCGTCGCCGCTCGCAGCGCAACGCGGACATGCACCGGCTTGCCGATGGGTTCGAAGGCGCGATCGGCGAGATCATCGAGACAGTCTCGTCGGCAGCAACCGAGCTCGAGGCGTCCTCCAACACGCTGACGCAGTCGGCCGAGCGCGGCAACGGGCTTGCCACGGCCGTGGCGGCGGCTTCGGAAGAGGCATCCGCTAACGTGCAGTCGGTCTCGTCCGCCAGCGAGGAGATGACGACGTCGATCTCCGAGATCAGCCGACAGGTGCAGGAATCAGCACGTGTCGCCGACGTCGCGGTCGAGCAGGCAAAGCGCACCAATGCGCGCGTCTCGGAGTTGACGAGGGCGGCGGGCCGCATCGGCGACGTGGTCGACCTGATCAACACGATCGCTGGCCAGACCAACCTGCTGGCGCTGAACGCGACGATCGAGGCGGCGCGGGCGGGCGAAGCCGGCAAGGGCTTTGCGGTGGTCGCGACCGAAGTGAAAGCGCTTGCCGATCAGACCGCGAAAGCGACGGGCGAGATCAGCCAGCATATCGGTGCGATCCAGGCCGCGACGCAAGACTCCGTCGTGGCGATCAAGGATATCGGCGACACGATTGCACGGATGTCGGAGATTTCGTCGACCATCGCCGCCGCGGTGGAGGAGCAGGGCGCCGCGACGCAGGAGATCTCTCGCAACATCCAGCATGCCGCCCATGGCACCTCGGAGGTTTCGGCGAACATCGGTCACGTCCAGCGCGGCGCAGGCGAGACTGGCGCCGCTTCCGCCCAGGTGCATTCGGCGGCTCAGTCGCTGTCGCAGGAGAGTAACCGGCTGAAGAGCGAGGTCGCGCGCTTCCTGGGGGCGGTGCGAGCGGCCTGACGATCCGTTCGGGCGGCACGTTGCGTGAATGCGGTGCGCTTGTGTGGTGCTGAGCGATGTCCGTGTGGCCGCAACGCATGATTGCTGAATACATAATATCGGCGATAGCAGATTACGTATTTTTACGTAGGTTCCTGTTAACGGCTGTTTGTAACTATGGGCGCAATCTTACCGGATAAGAACCAGCCAGCATTGTTGAACTGACCTCCGTGTCATCGTCCGTGGTGACGATCGCGGCGCAGGCGACTTGCGCGTTCAGCTATCGTCGGGATTTGTTGTGATGTCGAAGTTGTCGATCGTCTTCAAGCTTCTGACCGTGTTGTCGGTCCTCGTACTCTCGCTCGCCGGTGTCGGCGTGACGGCGATCGGCACCATGCAGAACATTAACTCCCATACCGTCGAGATCGCACAGAGCTGGCTGCCGAGCGTGCGTGCACTCGGCTCCATACGCGCCGACGTTAATGAGCTGCGCGTCGCACTGCGTCTGCATCTGATGCAGGACACTGTCGAAGGCAAGGAGGCCGCCGAGAAGCGCGTTGCTTCGCTGCGCGCGCGCATCGACGAGACGCGGAAGGTCTACGAACCCCTGATCACTTCGGCCGAAGAGCGAAGCATCTATGAGCAGTGGACCAAGGCTTGGGCCGAGTACCTGAATGGCGTGCAGGACGTGATGGGGCTGTCGCGCAAGAGCCCCGGCCGCTTCCCGACCGACGCCAACGAGATGTTGCAGACCAAGGTTGCGAAGATGGCCCAGGCGGCCGACCCGCTGCTCCTGAAAGGTATCGAGCTCAATAACCAGGGTGCCGAGACGGAGACCAAGCAGGCTGCCGACAGCTACGCCATCATTTTCCGGGTGCTGGTCGGCATCATCGTGGCTGCGGTCGTGATCGCGAGCGGCGCCGCCTATTATCTCGTGCGCGACGTCTCGCGTGGCATCGCCTCGATCATCCGTCCGATGCAGTCGCTCGGCGAGGGCAATCTCTCGGCCGAGGTGCCGCATCGCGGCGAGAGGACTGAGATCGGCTCGATGGCGGATGCGTTGCAGATCTTCAAGGAAGCGCTGATCGCTAAGAGGGCCGCCGACCAGGCGGCCGCGGCCGACGCCCAGGCCAAAATCGAGCGCGGCCATCGCGTCGATGCCATCACCCGCAAGTTCGAGGCCATGATCGGCGAAGTCGTAGGGACCGTGTCGTCGGCTTCGACCGAACTCGAGGCCTCCGCGACGACGCTGACCAATACGGCGCAGCGGGGGCAAGAGCTCGCGACTGTCGTGGCCGCTGCCTCCGAGGAAGCCTCCACCAACGTACAAGCCGTGGCGTCCGCTTCGGAAGAGCTGTCGTCCTCGATCACCGAGATCGGCCGCCGTGTGCAGGATTCAGCGCGGATGGCCGCGGAAGCTGTCGACCAGGCAGCGCGGACCAACGACCGCGTCAACGCACTGTCGCAGGCGGCCTCCCGCATCGGCGATGTCGTCGAGCTCATCAACACGATCGCGGGCCAGACCAACCTGCTTGCGCTGAACGCGACCATCGAGGCGGCGCGCGCAGGCGAGGCTGGCCGCGGCTTCGCGGTCGTTGCCTCCGAGGTCAAGGCGCTTGCCGAGCAGACTGCGAAGGCGACCGGCGAGATCGGGGCGCAGGTCTCGGGCATCCAGGCCGCGACGCACGAGTCCGTCAGCGCCATTCAGGAGATCGGCGGCACCATCGAACGGTTGTCCGAGGTGTCTGCGGCCATCGCCGCCGCCGTCGAGGAGCAGGGCGCGGCCACTCAGGAGATCTCGCGCAACGTCCAGCAGGCCTCGGTCGGCACGCAAGAGGTCTCGTCGAACATCACCGACGTACAGCGCGGCGCGATCGAGACCGGATCGGCCTCGACGCAAGTGCTGTCGGCGGCGAAATCGCTGGCGAGCGACAGTACCCGCCTGAAGGTCGAGGTCGCGCAGTTCCTGGACTCGGTCCGCGCGGCCTGATCCTCAACTGCCTGTCTGCGGAGCCGGCGGCGGTGTGACCTGCCGCAGGAACAGGATGCGCTGGTAGAGCCAGCCGATTGCGACGAGCACGACGCCGAGGCACATGAACGACAGAGCGCGGTAGACGCCGGTCAGCGTCGACATGTCGATGACGAAGGCCTTCAGGATCGTCAACGCAATCACGGCGGCGGACGCCAGCCGTGCCCGCTCGGAGTTGACGAGAATGCCGACGCCGAGCAGCACCACGCCGAAGGCGAGCCAACCGATAGAATAGGTGTATTGCTCGGCGCCCGTGGTTCCGTCGCTGCTGAGGATCGGGCCGTGGTAGAAACGGCGGATCTCCATCGTCAGATACACGAGCGCAAACAGCAGCGCGCCGCCTGCGATTGTATTCGCATAGATCTTTCCCCGTTCGCCGACCACCGCATAGGAGAGCAGCAGCATCAGCACTGCCGGCAGCGCGTAGCCGAGCAGCAGCAGGTTGAATACTGCGCCGCCGACATCGATGCGCCATATCAGCGGGTTCTCCAGGAGCAGCAGGCCGAACACACAGATGAGCCCGGCGATTGCCGTGAGCACAACCGCACCGACATTGTGCACGATGCTGCGGCTCCGCAGCCGCAGCCGTTCCAGCCCGATCGCCATGGCGAGCGTGATGCAGGCTTGAAGCGCGAATTCGAGCAGCGACGGCGCTGCCGTCATCTGTCCGCCGGTTGCGAAGTGGCGGATCTCCATGAAGGCGAGCAGCGCGGTGAACAGGATCGCGGCGGCCTCCACCATGCGCAGCGGTGCGTCGTCGCCGCGCCGGCGCAGGAAGATGCTCGCCGCCCAGAACGACAGCGCCGGCAGGCCGTAGCCCCACAAGAGCCAGTTGAAGATCGGCGTCGTGCCGACGGCGTCGCTTACGATGCGCGGATCATAGGCGATGCGGGCGGTCACGATGCCTGCGAAGATGGCGGCGAGCCGGCGCAGGACCGGGATCGGCCGCTGCAACGAGATCCAGGCGGTGCCGAGCGACATCAGTGCCAGCGCGATGGTGAGCCAGCCTTTTTCCAGCGCGAAAGTCAGCGCTAGCGCCAGCGCACCGAGTGTGCCGGTCGCGAACAGCGCGGTGGAGGTCGCAACGCCCAGCCGGGCCTCGCGGCGGGTGAGGGATTCGGTCGCAGCACCAAAGGCCGCGGCGAGCAGGACAGCGAGGATCGCAAACGGGATCGAGCGGTCCAGATGGGCGATACGGGCGTACAGCGCAACCAGGATCGCGATCGGCGTCGCGACGGCCGCCGCCGACCACACTACCGGGATGATCGCCGAGTTCGAGCGGCCCTGCACGAGGAAACCCGCAATACCGAAGCCGGCAGCGAATATCGCGGCCATCACCAGATGCAGCGTCACTGCGCCGTCGGTCGCGGCCGGTCCGATGCCGGGCATGGGGCCTCCCGGCAGCACCAGCATGTCGGGATTGGCGAGCACCGCCCATTCGGCGAACACGATGAAGACGGTCGCCGCGGCCGCGCCCAACGCACCCGTGGCCGCCGGCGCCCGCCAGGCGACGAACAGTGTTGCGCCGACCAGAAGCGCGAAGGCGATCAACGCAAGATCGGCATGTGCGCTCGACAGCACGATCAGCATCGCACCGAACAGATAGGCGCCGAGCGAGCTCGACGACACCGGCTCGATCTCACCGTCCTTGATCGTCGGGCCGAACATGAAGCCGCAGACGACGAGCAGCGCGGCCAGCACAAAGCCCGCGATCACGTGGAAAGCGTGCGGCGCGACCTGCAACTCGCTGGCATCCAGACCCGGGAAGATCCAGAGCACGGCGAAGACGATGGTGGTCACCGCGAGCCAGCGCCACAGCCGGATACGGGCGAGGCCAAAGCTCGCGGCGGTGACGATCGCAAGATAGATATAGAGCGCCCAGTAGTCCGGCTTGCCGCTGGAGACGAGAATCGGAGTCACGAACGCGCCGACCACGCCGAGGCCGGCGAGCGCGGGTCCGTGCAGCAATGCGGCGGCGAGCGTGCCGAGTGCGACGAGGCCGAGCAGAACGAAGGCGGTGGCGGGAACGAGGAAGCCGTAGAGCGCATAGGCAGCGTAGATGGTCGCAAACGCCACTGCCGTACCGGCCGCGGTGAGGATCGCGGGGATGTTGGCGATGGGGAGCGCCTGAATGCTGGAGATGCCTTCCTTGCGCCGCGTCCATTCACCGGCACCGAGCAGCGCCAGTGCGAACAGGCCGCCGAGAAACACACGCACGCCGGGACCGACGAGACCGGCCTCGATCGAATAGCGCACCATGAAAAAGCCGCCGAGCGCGAGTGCGAGGCCGCCGATCCACACCACCCAGCGCGTGCCAAGCCGCTCCTCGAAGCCGGGCGCCGGGGCGGGCAGCGGCGGCGGAGCAGCGGCCCCTGTGCTGGCTTCTAGCGGGGGTGGAGAAACATCCTCGGTGATGGGCGGTGGCGCCGGCTCGGTTTCGGGCGCAAGCGGCGGTGGCTCGGCGGCAGTCGACGTGGAGGCTTCAGTCTGCGCCGGCGCGGGCATGAGCGGTGGCGGCTGGACCTGTCGCTGCGCGTACAGCATCCCTTCGAGCGAGTTTAGTCGCCGGCGTAGCTCGGCCGCCTGGCTGGAGGCCTTGATCGCGATCAGGAAGGCGACGATCGCAATGACCACCGCGAAGACGTCAAACGGGCCGTCGAACATGGAGCCTCCAGGTAACCGGCGGGCAGGGGCCGATCACACAAATCTTAAGTCTAGCGCCGGGAGCGTACGCGCAAGCCCGGAGCAGGGCGCTCCTGGAGCACGTCACGTCGGAAACGATAGAGCGCCGCCGGCCGTCCGCCAGTCTGTGTCGAGATCACGCCGGTCGGTTCGACCAGGGCCTCCGTTTCGACCAGGCGGCGGAAATTTTGCTTGTGCAGGTGCCGGCCGGAGATCGCTTCCACCGTGTGCTGCAATTCCGTGAGTGTGAACTCGGCGGGCAAAAGTTCAAATACGACAGGACGATACTTCAGTTTCGCGCGCAGCCGCGCAATTCCCGTGGCGACAATCCGGCGGTGATCGAACCGCATGGAGGTGCCGAGCGCGGGAAGCGTCTTGCGCGCTAATGCCGCAGGGCGGCCGTCGCGCCGAGCCTCCTCGATCAGCCCGGCCTCGTAGAGCAGCTCGTAGCGGTCGAGCACGCGCTCCTCGTCCCAGGGCGCACCATCGAGGCCGAAATAGAACCGCACACGATCCCTGCGCGGCAACGCGCGCGTCGTCTCCGGCGTCTCCTCCTCGGCCCACTTGGTCAACGCCGGAATGATGTCACGGGCGATGATCGCGGGCGGCTCCTCGCGCCAGTCTTCCCAGGGGAAGAAGCGATACCATGGCTCGAAGCTGGCGCCGGTTGCTGCGAACTCGCCATCGACGGTGCGCGTCAGCGCGAGATAGCCGATCGATACCATGTGGGCGCCGGTGTCGCCGGCCTCCGCATGGCGGCCGCGATCGCCGAACGTGTAGAGTTGCTCGACATAACCAAGACGCAAGCCGGTCTGCGCCTCGACCCAGGCGCGCAGGCCGATCTCGAAAGTGCGGTGGCTCGGCGCATCGAACGGGCCAAACGGCAGGCCGGCAAGCCCGTCACTGCTGCGCGCGGTGAGGATCTGCGGCTCATGATCCTCGATCGCGACGATCGCGGCGGTCAGGCCGATCTCGATCGGCGTCAGCTGCGTCTCGCTCATGCGGTAACGATTGCAGTTGTCATTCGAGCTCGATCACGAAAGGCCGCCCCTCGACCATCATCGCGCCGGGGCCTATCTCGTCGAGCGCGCGCAGCATCCGGCCGTCGCGCCCGAGCGCGCGGTCGGCGAGGCCGACGATGCGCCGGTTCGGCGAGGCGATGGGCGATGCTGCGCGGATCTTTCGCGCGATCTCGATCTCGTCACGATTTGGATTGAGCGCACACACCGCAGCGAACGCGCTCGCGGTGGAACGGCTGATGCCGGCATAGCAGTGCACGACCAGGGGCGCGCTGCGGTCCCAGCCCCGCACGAAGTTCAGCACCTGATCGATATGCGCCTCGGACGGCGCGACAAAACCGTCCATCTCTTCGGTGATGTCGTCCATCGATACCTTGAGATGGTTGGCCGGCAGCACGGACACCGGCCGCGCCACCTGTTCGACATTGGCCATCACGGTCAGCACGTGGCTGGCGCCGGTGAGGCGGACGGTTTCGGGAAGCGCGGCGAGGGAACAGACGTGGATCATGGCGGACCTTTTTCTTGATTATAGCCGCGGCCGGTGGGCAAAGCGAACAGTGCCCGCCACTTTTATCGCAATCGCGAAGGATGGTGGGCACGGCGCAGACGCGCCTTAGCCCACGGGACTTACGCAAACACCGCGCTGAACCGCTCCAAGAACTGCTTCTCAGCCCGCGCTGCGGTCCAGGGGGTGAGATAATCGCGCCGGACGCTGTCGGAGAGGCCAGGATCCTTGCCGAACAGGCGCCTCGCCTCGCTCTGGCTGAAGCCGGCAAGCTCGGTTGCCTCCAGATAGGCCGCGCCGCGATCCGCGGCCTTGACGGCCAGCGTGATCTCGTCCGGCAGCACCGGCGGCAGGCCGAAGCGGATGTGGATGGCGCCGAGCAGGCGTTTCTCGACCGCCTTGTAATGGCCGTCGAGCACGGCCTTGAACGGCGAGATCATGTCGCCGATCACATATTCGGGGGCATCGTGCAGCAGCGCGGCGAGCCGCATGCGCTGGTCGACGCGCGGCATCTCGTGCCGCATCACGGTTTCCACCAGCAGCGTATGCTGCGCGACCGAGAAGATGTGTGCGCCGGTGGTCTGCCCGTTCCAGCGCGCCACCCGCGCCAGGCCATGCGCGATGTCGGCGATCTCGACATCGAGCGGGGAGGGATCGAGCAGATCGAGCCGCCGGCCCGACAGCATGCGCTGCCAGGCGCGGGATTGCGCATCGCGCGCCGTCTTCTTCGCGGTCATTTGACCTTGAGGCGCGGCTTGCGCTGCGTCTTGCCGCAGGTCGCGTGACAATGGCAGCCGACGAGATGATCGTTGACCATGCCGGTCGCCTGCATGAAGGCATAGACGATCGTCGGGCCGACGAACTTGAAGCCGCGCGCGGACAGCTCCTTGGAGATCTGCACCGACAGCGGCGTCGAGGCCGGCACGCTCGCGCTGGTCTTGAAATTGTTGACCTTGGGCCGTCCGTCGAGGAAGTCCCACAGCAGCTTCGAGAAGCCCGGGCCCTTCTCCATGATCTCCAGGTACGACTTCGCGCTCAGGATGGTGCCGTCGATCTTGGCGCGGTTGCGCACGATGCCGGCATCGTTCATCAGCGCCTGAACCTTCTTGGCGTTGTAGCGCGCGATCTTCTCCGGCTGGAAATCGTCAAACGCTTTGCGGAAATTGTCGCGCTTGCGCAGGATCGTAATCCAGGACAGGCCGGCCTGGAAACCGTCGAGGATCAGCTTTTCGTAGAGCGCGCGGTCGTCATATTCCGGCACGCCCCATTCGGTGTCGTGATAGGCGACGTAGAGCGGATCTTCGCCAGGCCAGGGGCAGCGCGTCAGACCGTCAGGATGCAGGCGAGGGGCGCGGCTCATGCGGTGGGCTGCTTTGCTGGAATGCGCACGACTTCGGGTTCGGCGAGCGTCACAGCGAGGCCGCCGGCGGTGAGCGGCTGGCCGGCGTCGAGTGCGTCGGCGACGCGGTCGATGCGCACCAGCGCGATGCCCTTGCCCTGCGCCGATGAGCCGACGGTGCCGACCGGCTTGTCGCCGGCGAGAATGGTGGCGCCGGGCTCGGGTGAAGGGCCGTCGAGCAGCACCTTGACGCTGCGGGTGCGCGCGGTGCCACGATGCTGCATGCGCGAGACGACCTCCTGGCCGACATAGCAGCCTTTGTCGAAATCGACACCGGCGAGCCGGTCCATGTTGGTTTCGTGCGGGAAGGCATCGCTGTACATGAAATCGAGCCCGCCGCGCGGCACGCCGAGCGCGATGCGGTGCGCCTCATAGGCGGCCGCGTCGACCAGCTCGGCGCCGATGAGATCGGAGAGCTTCTGCTTGAGCTCTTCGGGGATCAGAATGCGATAGCCGAGCTCGCCATTGCGCGGATCGGCGAAGATGAGGTCCGGCTGAGCGACAGGCTGGCCATCCCAGGCCGCGAGCACGCCGAGATCGTCGGAGAGGTTTTCCACGGTGACCTTGGCGCGCAGCTTGTAGAATTTCAGCTTGGTGGCGAGGCCTTCGGCCAGGGCTTTCGGGCAGTCGATCAGGAACCCGCCGCCATGGCCGGCGGGCGCTTCCGTGATCAGGAAATCCACGATGATCTTGCCCTGGGGCGTCAGCAGCGCGCCAAATCGCCCCAGGCCCGGCTTGAGCCTGTCGACGTCGGTCGTGATGAGGCCGTTGAGGAAGTTGCGCGCATCCTCGCCCGCGACCTTGACCACGCCCCGGTCGGGAAGAAACGCTGATTTCATGCGAAAATCTCTTGCGACATGTTGCTCCGGAACGTAAGCCCGCGAGGATTAAACGACAAGACCTTGAGCCCTGCGCTTGGGGATGAGAGAGGCCTTCAGCCATGACCCAGCGTTTCGATGTGATCCTCAAGGGCGGCACCGTGGTCAACCAGGACGGCGAGGGCCTCCGCGACATCGGTATTGCCAATGGCCGCATCGCCGAGATCGGCGCGCCGGCGCAAGCCTCCGCCGCGGAGGTGATCGACTGCAAGGGCCTGCACATCCTGCCGGGCGTGATGGACACGCAGGTGCATTTCCGCGAGCCCGGACTGGAGCAGAAGGAAGACCTCGAGACAGGTTCGCGCAGCGCCGTGATGGGCGGCGTCACCGCCGTGTTCGAGATGCCCAACACGTCTCCATTGACCGTGACGGAGGCCGAGTTCACCGACAAGGTGAAGCGCGCCCATCACCGCATGCATTGCGATTTCGCCTTCTTCATCGGTGGCACCCGCGAGAACGTGCAGGACCTGCCGGTGCTCGAACGCGCGCCCGGCTGTGCCGGCGTCAAGGTCTTCATCGGCTCCTCGACCGGCGCGCTGCTGGTGGAGGATGACGAAAGCCTGCGCCGCATCTTCGAGGTGATCCGCCGCCGCGCTGCATTTCATGCCGAGGACGAATATCGGCTCAACGACCGCAAGTCGCTGCGCATCGAGGGCGATGCTCGCTCTCATCCGGTCTGGCGCGACGAGACCGCGGCGCTGATGGCGACGGAGCGCCTGGTGAAGCTCGCGCACGAGACCGGCAAACGCATCCACGTGCTGCACATCTCGACCAAGGAAGAGATCGAGTTCCTGCGCGACCACAAGGATGTCGCATCCTGCGAAGCGACGCCGCATCATCTCACGCTGGTCGCGCCAGAATGCTACGAGCGGCTCGGCACGCTGGCGCAGATGAACCCGCCGGTGCGCGGGGCCGATCACCGCGCCGGAATCTGGCGCGGCATCGAGCAGGGCATCATCGATGTGCTCGGCTCCGACCATGCCCCGCATACGCTGGAAGAGAAATCGAAGACCTATCCCGCTTCGCCCTCCGGCATGACCGGCGTGCAGACGCTGGTGCCCATCATGCTCGATCACGTCAACGCCGGCCGCCTGTCGCTGGCGCGCTTCGTCGACCTCACCAGCGCCGGCCCCGCACGTCTCTACAACATGGCCTGCAAGGGACGCATCGCCGCGGGCTACGACGCCGACTTCACCATCGTCGACCTGAAGCGTAGCGAGACCATCACCAATAAGTGGGTCGCCTCCAGGGCCGGCTGGACCCCCTATGACGGCATGCGCGTCACCGGCTGGCCCGTCGGCACCTTCATCCGCGGCCGCCGCGTGATGTGGCAGGGCGAGCTGGTGACGCCGTCGCAGGGCGAGCCGGTGAGGTTTCTGGAGACGCTGAAGCAGTAGAGGGCCGCAACCTCGTCATTGCGAGGAGCGCAGCGACGAAGCAATCCAGAAGCCTCCCGCGGCGGGCAGTCTGGATTGCTTCGCTGCGCTCGCAATGACGGGTGGAGAGGGCTACAGTCTCCTCAGCAGGGAGGACGCGACAATGAGCCAAACGGCATCTGTCATCACCACCGAGCAACTCGCCGCGATCCTCGGCGATCCCAGTCTGCGCCTCTACGACTGCACGACCTACAACGAGCCGGTGCCGCCGGGGAGCGAGGTGCCTTATCGCGCGGTGCCCGGCGACAAGACGTTCGGGGCCGGCCACATCTCCGGCGCCGATTTCCTCGACCTGCAAGGGGAGTTCTCCGACATCTCCGCGCGTCCGCTCTTCATGATGCCTGATGTCGCCCAGTTAGAGGCCGCTTTCGGCCGCCACGGCCTCGACGCGTCCAAGACCATCGTGCCCTACAGCATCGGCACGATGATGTGGTCGACGCGGTTCTGGTGGATGCTGCGCTCGCTCGGCGTCGATGCGCGTGTCTTAGATGGCGGACTCGACAAATGGAAGGCCGAGGGGCGGCCGGTCGTAACAGGCGCACCGGAGGGTTATCCGGCCACAACATTCACGGCCGCGCCGCGTGCGGGCTTCTTCGTCGACAGGAATACAGTGAAGGCGCGGATCGGCGATCCCTCGACCGTCATCGTCAATGCGCTCGGACCGCAGTTTCACAGCGGCCTCGAGCCGAGCCGTTACGGCCGGCCCGGTCGCGTTCCCGGCAGCGTCAACGTTCCGGCCGCAACGCTCACCAATGCCGACAAGACGCTGACGACGCTTGCCGATGCCGAGGCGAAGTTCGCCGCCCAAGGCGTCACGCGGGACAAGACCGTGATCTGTTATTGCGGCGGCGGCATCTCGGCGACGATCGACCTGCTCATGCTGACGCGGCTCGGCTACGACAAGCTGACGCTGTACGATGCCTCCATGGGCGAATGGGCGAGAGACCCGACCCTGCCGATCGAGACGGATTAAGGAGAGGCGCTTCTTACCCCAGATGAGTGTAAGAAAGCCGGGAACCTTTTCCGCCTAGCTGCATCCAATGTCCGGAATGCAGCGAAACGAGCAGGTGACCGCCATGCAACGGACCGCAGCCGGCCTGTCCGCCGGCGTCAGGACATCGGAAGCTGAGCTGATCGACCGCGCACGGGGCCGAGACGAGGCCGCGTTGCGGGAGATCATGCAGGCCAACAACCGCAGGCTCTACCGACTTGCGCGCGGGATCCTGCGCAGCGACAGTGAAGCCGAGGATGTGGTGCAGGAGACCTATGTCCGGGCCTTCACTCATCTCGACGGCTTTCGCGGCGAGTCCGGATTGTCGACCTGGCTGTCCCGCATTGCCATCAACGAAGCGCTTGGCCGGGTGCGAAGCGCCAAGCCGCATGTCGAGCTCGGCTCGGTGCCCGAAGCCGCGCTCGAGGCGCGGATCATAAAATTTCCCGTTTCTTCCGCAGGCGATCCGGAAAGGTCCATGGCCCAGCGTGAAATCCAGCGCGTCGTCGAGCGCGCAATCGACGAGTTGCCGGATGTCTTCCGCATGGTCTTCGTCGCACGGGTCATGGAAGGTCTGAACATCGAGGAGACCGCTGATCTGCTTGGCGTGAAGCCCGAAACCGTGAAGACACGGCTGCACCGCGCCAGGGCCCTGCTGCGTGAGAATGTCGAGAAGGAGATCGGCCCGGTGGTGATGGACGCGTTCCCGTTCGCCGGCTGGCGCTGCGAGCGCCTGACCGTGTCAGTGCTGAAGCGCCTCGGTGTCTGCGGCTGAATTTTTCGGGAACCTCTGCGGCGATTGTCCATCCAACCCCTGTGAAGCAACGCGCCGGTAAAACGTCCGGCACCACAGGAGTGTCAAGCCATGTTCACCCGATGGAGCGCGGCGATCGCCGCAGCAATTCTGTTGTCGAGTCCCGCGCTGCTGCAAGGCGCCCGCGCAGCCGACAAGCCTACCGATCCGCAGATCGCCCACATCGCCTACACCGCGGGCGTGATCGACATCAACGCGGCCAAGCAGGCATTGAAGAAGGCCAAGAGCAAGGATGTCAAGACATTCGCCGAGGACATGGTCCGCGACCACGAGGCGGTCAACAGGCAAGCGCTGGCGCTGGTCAAGAAGCTGAACGTCACGCCGGAGGATAACGACACCAGCCGCGCGCTGTCGAAGCAGGCGAGCGACAAGCTGGCTGAGCTCGACAAGCTGAATGGCGCGGCCTTCGACAAGGCCTATGTCGCCAACGAGGTTGCCTACCACAAGGCGGTCAACAGCGCGCTGGAGACGCAGCTCATTCCATCGTCCAGCAATGCGGAGCTGAAGAGCCTGCTGCAGACCGGCCTGAAGATTTTCCAAGGGCATGAGCAGCACGCCGAGCACGTCGCGGCTGAGCTGAAATAAGGGAGAGGCGATGATGCCGGGACGCGTCGCTTCGGTCGCGCTTGCGGTCACCTTCCTGCCGATGGTCGTCCCGGCGCACGCCGCGACCATAGAGATCACGATGGAGAATCTCGTGATCTCGCCGGCGGAAATGCCGGCGAAGGTTGGTGACACCGTCGAGTGGACCAACAAGGACGTCTTCGCGCACACCGCGACGGCGAAGAACGGCGACTTCGACGTAAACCTGCCGCCGAAGAAGTCGGCGACGTTCGTTTTGAAGAAGGCGGGAACGGTCGACTATTACTGCCGCTATCATCCCAACATGAAAGCGACTCTCAAGATTGAGCCATGAGGGAAGGGGAGCGCATCCCGATTGCAGCGGGAATATCTCCCGGTCATCACGAGATTAATGCTTGTCCGCGCGGAGCGGCTTCCGTGCGATAAACGCGGCAGACTTCGCGAACCTGTTCGCAAAATCCTGTTCGCAAAGTCATTCATCCGTAGACTGGCCCCGCCCGTGTGGCGGGGTCATTTTCGAGAATGGCTTACTGTCTTGCGAGGCTGACCGAGAACTCGCCGTTGCGGATGCGGCCCGGGAAGCCCTCGACGAACTTAGCGACAGCGTCCTCACCATAGGTGCCGACGAGTTCGGCAAACGCCGCAAACAGGCTCGCTTGAGCCAGGCAGTCGCCGTCGACGCCTTCATGGCGCGCTTCGGCCCAGGCCTCGTTCAGATAGCTCAGTGCTGCCTGCTTCTGCTCATGGTCGGGCAGCGGCGCGCGGTCGGGGGCGTAGGAAATCGGCTGGCTCATGAAACTCGATCAGGGCTGGGGCGCGATCCACGGCGATGCGCTGCAAGAGAGGTTTAGCACGCGTATTAACCCCCGCTAGGCCACATCTTTAAGAACGGTTAACGGGTGTGAACAAAGACGATGCCGCTGTTCCATCGCGTGTCATTCCGGGACGCGCCGAAGGGCGCGGACCCGGAATCCATCGCCCAGCAGTGCTGCAGCCTGATGGATTCTCAGACGCGCAATTGCGCATCGTGGTTCGCGCTTCGGAATGACAAGGGGCTCAGTTCGCGTACCGCGCCGTCAGATCGCGCGAGATCTTCGAGCCTTCCTCGATGTAGCGGCGGATCGCCACCGTCGCCGCCGGCGTGCAACTCCGATAGGTCTGTTGAAAGCCGTTATAGCCTCGGTTGAAGCCGGCGATCATGCGGGTGCGGCGCTCGCCCGAGGGGGTTTCGGCATCGATCAGCGCCTGCATCTCGCTGCGCCATTTGTTGCCCTCGTTGGAACCGCAGATGCCGCGCAGATAGTGCAGGCCGCCAAGGATCTCGGCCAGCCGCTGCAAATCGGCGTCAAACGGGGCCGCTACGTCCTCGGCCCGGGAAGGCATCGCGGCGCAGGCGAGAATCAGGGCAAAAATGGCCAGAAATCGCGTGGACATCGACGGCTGTATGCCCCCTTGGGGCTGTGGACGCAAGGCGGGGTCGTCAGGGTCCGATCAGCCGGTGGGCGGACTGGATCACCTCTTCCAGCCCCCCGGTCAGCTTGAGGTCGCCGAGGCTGGCCAAGGCATCCGGGGCGATCCAGCGGTAATCGTCGAGCTCGTCGTTCAGAGCCGGCTCATTGGCCACCCAGCGGGCGGCAAAGGACATAATCAGGTAATGGCCGGCGCCGGCAGCGGCCGGCAGCACCTCGCGCCAGCCGGCAAGGCCGGTGATCTCGATGGCGAGCCCGGTCTCCTCGTCAACCTCGCGCGCCAGTGCCTGGTGCAGCGATTCGCCGAACTCGACCCGGCCGCCCGGCAGCGAATAGAACCCTTTCGCGGGCGAACGGGCGCGGCGGACCAGCAGCACCTTGCCGTCGCGGAAGATCGCCGCGCTGACCGCGAGCTGGGGATGGGTGGGCTGGACGGCCGAAGCCATATTTCTCTACCTATCCGGGCTCAGTTCGCCATGATGGTGTCGACGTCGGCTTCCGCGCCGCCATTGATGATGCCGCCGCAGGCCGCGATCAGCGGCTTGACCCAGAGCGTGGCCTGCTCGGCGAGGCGAACGCGGGTCGTGTCCTTCTCGACCTCGCGCATGGCCGAACCGACCGCGGTCAGGATCGACGTCATGGTGTCGGTGATGTGGTCGAACTGGGCGCGCACGGATGGATCGGCCTTCTCATAGGCCTCGATTGCCAAATCCCGTGCCTTGAAATTCGAGGCAGTGAAATGCTCCGCATAGGACAGCGGCGTCCAGGTCAAGAAGTCTTCCGCGCATTCCGGCATGTCCGGGACCATTTCGAGCAGCATCACGGCTTCATTGAAATGGTTGAGATAGTCGGTGGCAAGCCCGGTTCGCGGGTTGATGTTGGCCCTGCGCAGCCGTTCAGCCCAGGCTTCAGCCTCGGGGCCCGTCTGTTCATGCGTCCGCGCGGGTTGGGAGGCCGTTGAGCTCATCTGCCGCAGTGTTAGCATTCGGAGTTAAAAGGACCTGAACGGATCCTATATAGGCCCCCAAGCATGTGTGGACGCTTCGTCATAACTTCCGCCCCCGCGGCTTTGCGGCAATTGTTCGGCTATCTGGAGCAGCCGAATTTCCCGCCCCGGTACAATGTCGCCCCGACACAACCGATTCCGGTCGTGCTGCTCGAGAATGGCGCGCGCCATTTCCGCCTGATGCGCTGGGGCCTGTTGCCGAGCTGGGTCAAGGATCCCAAAGGGTTTACGTTGCTGATCAACGCCCGCTCCGAGACGGTGCTGGAGAAGCCCGCCTTCAGGCACGCGATTCGCCGGCGGCGCGGCTTGATCCCCGCCGATGGCTATTATGAATGGAAGGCGGTCGACGGGCGCAAGCAGCCCTTCTTCATCCATCGCGCCGACGGCGAGCCGCTCGGCTTTGCTGCGGTGTTCGAGACCTGGATCGGGCCGAACGGCGAGGAGCTCGACACGGTCGCGATCGTCACGGCGGCTGCAAGCGAAGATTTGGCTGCGCTGCATGACCGTGTGCCCGTGACCATCAGCCCGCGCGACTTCGAGCGCTGGCTGGATATCCGCGGTGACGAGATCGACGCGATCCTGCCGCTGATGACCGCCCCGCGCATCGGCGAATTTGCCTGGCACCCGGTCTCCACCCGCGTCAATCGCGTCGCCAATGACGACGAGCAGCTCTTGCTGCCGATCAGCGCGGAGGAGATGGACGCGGAGACACCGAAGCCGAAGAAGGTCGCGCGGAAGGCTGCGGCTGGGCCGATGGATGACGGGCAAGGGTCGTTGTTTTAGCCAAGCTGGCGCCATTTACTCCGCCGTCGTCCCGGACAAGCGAAGCGCAGATACGGGACGACGAGGGGAGTGCGAGGTGACCTACACAATCTCCCGCGCCCTGAGCGCCGCGATCTCCGCCGCATCAAAACCCAGCTCGCCCAGCACCGCGTCCGTATCCTCGCCCAGCTCCGGCGCCATCCGGTCCAGCCTGCCGCCGCCATGCGCGAGCTTGAATCCGCTGCCGGCAAAGCGCAGGCGGCCGTAGGGCGTATCCAGTTCCTGGATTGCACCACGCGCCTTGATTTGCGGGTGGTCGATGACCTCCTCGACCTTCCAGATGCTTGCGCAGGGCGCGCCAGCGTCTTCCAGAATTTTCTCCCATTCGCGCGCTGGCTTGGCCGCCAACGCCTCTTCGATGATGGCGCGCAGCGCCGGTTCGTTCTCGTTGCGTGCGAACCAGTCGGCGAAGCGCGGATCATTGAGTGTGTCCTCGCGGCCGAGCGCAGACATCAGCGCGCGGTACTGCTTCTCGTTGTTGACGGCGAGCAGAATGTGGCCGTCGCCGCATTTGAACAAATTCGCAGTGGTCCTGCGGCTCACCGCCTGGTTGCCCGAGAGCTGCTGGCGATGGCCAGCGACCGACCAGTCCGCGATCTGCCCCGAAAGAAACGCCATTGTCGCCTCCAGCATGGAGACGTCGACGAACTGGCCCTTGCCGGTGTGGTCGCGCTGATAGAGCGCGCTCGACACGCCGAATGCGGCGGTCGCGCCCGACAGAACGTCGCAGACCGCAAAGCCCGCTCGCGTCGGTCCGGTTTCGGGATGTCCGGTGATCGCCATGATGCCTGACAGGGCCTGCATCTTGCCGTCGTAGCCGGGCCGGAGGCGATCGGGGCCGGTCTGACCGAAGCCGGACACCGCGCAATAGATCAGCCTTGGATTGATCGCCGAGAGCGCTTCATAGCCGATCCCGAGCTTGTCCATCACGCCCGGGCGAAAATTCTCCATGACCACGTCGACCGTTGTGACCAGCTTCTTCACGATGGCGATGGCGTCGGGCTTTTGCAGGTCGAGCGTCAGGCTGCGCTTGTTGCCGTTGATGGCCTGAAATGCCGGCGCGAGCCCGCGCTCGGCCCATTCGCGCGAGAGCGGAGTGCGGCGCATGTCCTCGCCCTCGCGCCGCTCGACCTTGATGACGTCGGCGCCCAAGAGCGCGAGCTGGTAGCTTGCATAGGGGCCGGCCAGCACTTGCGTGAAGTCCAGGATCTTCACGCCCTCGAACGGTCGCGTCACGTCGCTCTCCCTTTTGACTATCGTTATCGGAGGACGTCAGGCGGCGCGGTTGCCGCGCGCGATCTCCTTCTGCTTGTCGAACTCGGCGCGGCGGCGCGCGAGCTCTTCGGGCGAGAGTTGCGCGACGTTGTTGTAGTCGAGCTTCCAGGAGGCGTCCTCGCTCCAGCGCAGCGGCGACTGCATCGTGGTCTGCGGACCGCTGGCGCTCTCCAGTAGCCGAAGCGCCAGCTCGAGCGTCTGTGCCTGCGAGGTGACGTCGTGCGGCTTGCCGGCGGAATTGCCGAGCGGGAAGTCGGAGAACAGGAAGCGCGGCACGGCGGCGTGCTCGATGATGTCCTTGGCGCAGCCCATGACCACGGTCGGAATGCCGTTCGCTTCGAGGTGCCGGGCTACCAATGCGGTGGTCTGGTGGCAGACCGGGCAGTTCGGCACCAGCACGGCGGCATCGACCTTGTCGGCAAGGCAGCGCGCCAGAATCTCCGGCGCATCGGTGTCGAGGGTGACGCGGTGACTGCGGTTGGTCGGCGCGCCGAAGAAGCGCGGGGCGACTTCGCCGATCCGGCCTGCAGCGCTCGCCTTCAAGAGCTGTGGCAGCGGAAACCAGGTGCCGTTGTCGGTGGCCGAGGTGTGCTTGCGGTCGTAGCCGATGTGCGAGATGCGTAGATCGTGCTGCTTCGCTGTGTCGCCGTCATAGACCTGGTAGAATTTCGCGCTGCCGTTATACGCCGCGCCCGGCCCCTGGTCGCCCTTGGTGGGGTCGAAAGGCGCGGCAGTCGTGATGATGGTCACGCGCGACTGCGCCAGCGGCTTCTTCAGCGGCTGGAACGGGGCCTCGGTGTAGTGCGCCCAGCGATAGGGCGTAGTGTAGCCGATCGCGGTGTAATAGTCGCGCGTGCGCTGCATATAGGGGACGTGGGAGTCATAGTCGGGCGCAAAGCCGAATTCGTCGTCGCGCGGAGCGGACATGGGCGCGTCTCCTGGTTCTTGGTTGGAGCCAGACTAGAGATAGTCCGCCCCTTGCTCAACAGCGGGCGCGGCATTGCAGGCCAGACTTGCAGCGCTCGCACCACGACGCTCGGCGGATTCCTTCGCCTTGGGACGAATGCGCGCTTTGAGGGCCGAACTGTGGGAGATCGGCAACATCTGTGAGTTGAGTTTCGTAACTCCACCGTTTCGGGAACCCGCATATTGTCTTGCTCTGGCGCGCAGGGCAGGGTCCGTGCGCGTGAAGCAGAATCACGAAGCTCGGTCCCGCAAAGAGAAGCAGGGTCTCGCAAAGAAGAGACACGCGAAGAAGGTAAGACGCTACAGATCATGATTGCCGACAATCACAGCTCATCGTTCGGACGTCTCAAGATGGCCGCAGGTGCCACTGCACTGTTGGCTTTGGCTTGGTCCGGAGCCGCCTGCGCGCTGCCCGCAGCCGTCGATCCCGTTGGCTTTGGTCCCGCCAGCAGCTCGAGCTGGCTGGCCGCGGCGGTCGCAGGTTACAATTGGCAGCGCGGCGTCGTCGTGTTCGGCTTCGAGGGGGATATCTCCTGGGCCGGCCTCAAGAGCGAGACGAGCGGCGGGTTTTCTCCGCGCTTCCCCACCGCCTTCGTTTATCCATCGCAGACTACCAGCGCGCGCATCGACTGGTACGGGACGGCTCGCGGGCGACTTGGATGGACGAACGGTTCGTTCCTATTCTACGGGACGGGCGGTCTCGCCTACGGCGATGTGAACCTCACCAACAGGTACGATCTGGGCACCTCGGGCCAGACGTCCGGGATCGCTGCATTGAGTTCGCAGACCTCCGGCGTGAGGTTCGGCTGGACAGCCGGCATCGGCGTCGAGCACATGCTGAGCCGCAACCTCATTCTCAATTTCGAATACCGTTACGTCGACCTCGGGACGGTCAACCTTGCAGCGATGTCCGCGCCTGCCCCGCTTGCGGCACTGAGCTCGTCGAACGTGAGCGCGCACGCGCAGTTTCAGGTTGTGATGGTCGGCATGAGCTACAGGTTTGCACCGCCCTCCGGGCCGACCGCTGCCTTCGCCAGCGTAAGAAGCCGTGCGGCCGCACCGCCCGCGCCATCCGATCCATGGGAAGGCCTCTACATTGGCGGGCGCACGGGCGGCGCTTGGGGCAACAATCTGAACGTCTCCACGCCCGTTGCGATCCGGCCCGCGACCTAGCGCCTGATTACTCTGTTGCCGTACTCACTCGCGGCGAGCGAGGGGGGGCGAGTGGAGCAGGCTGACTATGAGTATGATCCGGAAACGTGTGCAGCGGTTTCCCGAAAGGATCATGCTCGGACAACAACCTAAGGCGCGATGACGATTCATCCTGATCTCATCGCGCTTTAGCGGAAAATATGCAGCGCCGCATGTTGCAGCAGCATGATTGCCTTGGCGTCGATGATCCGTCCGTCCGCGATCATTGCCAGCGCCTCGTCGATTCCGAGCTCCAGCACCTCGATGTCCTCGCCCTCGTGCTCGAGACCGCCACCGTCGCTCACCCGCATCTCCGGCTCGTACTCGGCGACGAAGAAATGCAGCTTCTCTGTGATCGCGCCAGGGCTCATGAAGGCCTCGAACACCTTGTGGACGTGATGCAGGCGATAGCCGGTTTCCTCTTCGGCCTCGGCCCGGATACGCACCTCGGGGGAGGCATCGTCCAGCACGCCGGCGGCCGCTTCGATCAATAGATCGTCGTAGCCGCGGATATAAGCCGGCAGCCGGAACTGGCGTACCAGGATCACCGTACGCCGTGCGCGATTGTAGGGCAGCACGGCAGCGGCGTTGTCGCGCTCATAGGTTTCGCGGTGCTGCGTCTGCCACTCGCCATTGGCGCGCCGGTACTCGAACGTCGTGTTCTTCAGGACGGTCCAATTGTCCGAGAGCACGCGAACGTCCTTGATGCGGACGCGGTCGGAAATGGTCATGGCTATTTTCCAGATACGAGTTGCGGCGTGGGATCGCGGCCATCGAGCCACTTCTGGAACATCACCGAGGTGGATTCCTCGAAGCCGAGCGACTGGTAGAACGCGCCGGCGTGTGTGTTCTCGCGCCGGACGAGGAGCTGCAGCTTTGCGATGCCGACCTGGCGCAGCCAGTCCTCGGCTGCCGCCATGATCACCCGGCCATGGCCGCGCTTGCGGCTGTCAGGATCGACCGCGACGTAATAGACCCAGCCGCGATGGCCGTCATGGCCGACCATGACGGTTGCCACGATCGCGCCGCCATCGCGGCCGATCAGCACGGTCGAGTTCTCGCGCCGCCGCGCCAGCGCGATGTCGGCGTGCGGATCGTTCCAGGGGCGCGTCAGGCCGCAGCGCTGCCACAGCGCCACGACGGCTTCGATGTCGGCATCCGCGATCTCCACAATCGCGAGCGAGGCTGGGGCGACGGACACGTTCACAGCACCTTCCCCGGATTCATGATCCCCAGCGGATCGAGCATCGCCTTAATCGAGCGCATCAGTTCGATCGCGGTCTTGTCCTTCACATCAGGCAATTCATCGCGCTTGAGCACGCCGATGCCGTGCTCGGCCGAGATCGAACCGCCCATGCGGAGCACGATCTCGAATACCACTGCGTTCATCTCATGCCAGCGCGCGAGATAATCCGCGGTGTCGACGCCGACCGGCTGGCTGACATTGTAGTGCAGATTGCCGTCGCCGAGATGGCCGAACGGCACCGGCCGCGCGCCGGGGATCAATTTTACCACGGCGGCGTTGGCCTCCGCGATGAAGGCGGGTACGGCGGCGACGGGCACGGAGATGTCGTGCTTGATCGAGCCGCCCTCAGGCTTCTGTGCCGCCGACATTTCGTCGCGCAGCTTCCAGAAGCCGGCGCGCTGGGTGAGATTGGCCGCGATCACGGCGTCGTCGACGATTTCTTCTTCCATGGCGCGGCCGAGGATCGTCTCCAGCGGCGTGCGGGCATCGTCGCTGGCTGCGGACAATTCCATCAGCACGTACCAGGGATGCTTCTCGCTGAGCGGATCGCGCACATCGATGCCGTGGCGGATCGAGAAGTCGACCGCCATCTCCGACAGCAGCTCGAAGCTCGTCAGTGCGTTTGCAGCTTCGCTCTGCGCGATCGTGAGCAGCTTCAGCGCCGCCGCCGGCGACTTCAGCCCAACGAAGGCGGTCTCGATCGCCCGCGGCTTCGGGAAGAGTTTGAGGGTCGCGGCCGTGATGATGCCGAGCGTGCCTTCGGCGCCGATGAAGAGGTTGTGCAGATTGTAACCGGTGTTGTCCTTCTTCAGCTTCGACAGCACGTTGAGCACGCGACCGTCGGCCAGCACCACCTCGAGCCCTAGCGCCATCTCGCGCGCGACGCCATAGGCGAGCGCGGCCGTGCCGCCGGCATTGGTCGAGAGATTGCCGCCGATGGTGCAGCTTCCCTCCGCGCCGAGCGAGAGCGGAAACAGCCGGTCCACCTCGGCCGCTTTCTGCTGCGCGATCTGCAGCACCACGCCGGCCTCGCAGGTCATGGTGTTGGAGGCGGTGTCGACCTCGCGGATCTTGTCGAGCCGGCGCAGCGACACCACGACCTCGCCATTGTGCGGCGTCTGTCCGCCGACGAGCCCGGTGTTGCCGCCCTGCGGCACCAGCGCGATCTTGTGCTCGGAAGCGAGCTTGCAGATCGCGGAGACTTCCGCCGTCGAGCCCGGACGCAGCACCAGCGGCGAGCGGCCGTGAAACAGGTTACGCTCCTCGGTGACATAGGCCTCGATGTCGGCCGCATCGGTGATCGCATGCCTGTCTCCGACGATGTTGCGGAATTGTTCGATCAGCTCGGGCGCAAGCGGCGGGGTGGCAGGTTTATTGATGTTCATGTCGTCTTCTTCTTTCATTCCGCTTTCTAGCGCGCCACAGCCGCCCGGCGCAGCCGGTCGTTGATAGCTTCGCCTAGTCCTTCTTCGGGGATCGCCATCACGGCGATCGCCCGCGGGCCCTTCGCGTCGAGTGCGCGAAGATAGTCGAACAGATTGGCGGCAGCTTCATCGAGATCAGCCGCGGGCGACAAATTCATGACAGCCGCGGCGGTCTCGAGGCCGGGCAGGCGCGCAGCGCCGAAGGCCAGCAGCGCTTCGCCCGGCGCCACGTCGCGCGCATTGAGCCGCACGGCCGCGCGCGGTGCGTAGTGCGAGGCCAGCATGCCCGGCGCCAGCGGCTGGTTGTCGTCGCCCTCGGCCTCCACAGGCGGCCGCGCCAGCGGCGCGCCCAGCACGGCCTCGATTCGTTCGCGTGATAATCCGCCGGGGCGGAGCAGCATCGGCGCCTCGAAGCAAGCCACGATGGTCGATTCGACGCCGACCGCAACCGGCCCGCCGTCGACGATGAGGTCGATCCGCCCCGAAAGGTCGCTTTCGACATGGGCGGCCAGCGTCGGCGAGACATGGCCGGAGATATTGGCGGACGGCGCCACCACCGCCCCGCCAAAGGCGCGCAGGATCGCTTCCGCCACCGGGTGGGCGGGGATGCGGATCGCGACCGTGTCCAGGCCCGCGGTGGCAAGCTCCGCCACTGGACAGCCGTCCGCCTTCGGCACCACCAGCGTCAGCGGCCCCGGCCAGAACGCTTCCGCAAGGCTCTGGGCGCGTGCATCGAACCGGCCTATCCGCCGCGCGGCGGCAATATCCGGGACATGCGCGATCAGCGGGTTGAAGGCCGGCCGTCCCTTGGCGGCGTAGAGATGGGCGATCGCGGTGGCATTAGCGGCATCGGCCCCGAGCCCGTAGACCGTCTCGGTCGGAAACGCGACCAGCCCGCCAGCGGCCAACACCCGGGCGGCGGCTTCCGCGCCGGCCTCACCGGCCGGTAAAATCGTTGTCTCAACACCCTTTTTCACAGGGACAAAATTCCTCGTATCGGCCGCTTGCAGTGCGTCAAACCCGACGCTATAAGCCGCCTTCTTGTCGGAGTGTGGCTCAGCCCGGTAGAGCACTGCGTTCGGGACGCAGGGGTCGCAGGTTCGAATCCTGCCACTCCGACCAGAAATCATTAGGTTTTTCCTTCTGATCGCTGGTCCTTCCCGAGTCAACCACCGAACGTACCGGCCCTTTTGACCAATGGCAGCAGCATGCCCCTGCAGATAGTCAGGGTGATGACGGCCATAAGTGTCCTGCAGGACCTCCGGGACATGCCCAGGAACCCTGCGTCTGAATGCTCCACAACCAAGATGAGCGCCAGCGGCTGTGCTGCTCCTGATCGGACAGTCAAGAACAGCTAGCGAGGCTTGTGCTTGGGGTCTTGATGGGCCGGTTGCGAGATGCCCCTCGTAGAAATCGAGGGGTATAAAGAAATCTCGAAGTTCAGCCCCGGAATTTCGTCAGCCCCAGAGCCACAGCCAAGTCTTGGGTCCAACCTCACCGTCGGCCGGCGCGATGCCGTTGTCCGTCTGGAAGCTGGTCACTGCTTTTTTGGTATTCGGACCGAAATCACCGTCGACGAGTCCAGGATCCCAGTTAGCAACGCCTGCATCCTTGAGTATCCACTGCGCAAGTCTGACGCTTGGACCGTTATCGCCTTGCTTAATGGTATCGGGGAGTAGTCTGCCCCAAGTCTGCGGACCTATAACGCCGTCAACTTCGAGAGGGAACGAAAAGGCCCAGTGTTCGCCTGCCGACCGATCACTTTGGTAATCGACGACGCCGCGGAAGGTATGACTTCCGAACTTACCGTCCACACCTTCTGTTCCTATCCAGTAGCCCCGATCAACCAGCGCCTGCTGAGCGTCCCTAACGGACTGTCCCGTTGAACCTCGTCGAATGGTCGGATTAGCCATGTTGGATAGCCTTCGTGATGAAATGTGAGGCAGAAGTATCTAGCGTTATGCGCTTCGCTTGCGATCTATCCCCGCCGCCCAAGGATCTGGTTCGCCGTCACAACTTCAGGCGCTCCAACGAGGAAAGGGGTCGTCGCGATCGCGCCAACTCTCCGGGGCGAACCCGTTTTCGCTTGGGTCGAGACATGCGTCGAGGGAAGCGCGGATTCGAGCTTCGTCCATGCCTGAGCCGATGAATACCAACTCTTGAAGGCGATCGCCCCAGGCTTCATCCCATCGACTCCTGATATGGTCCTGAAGCTCCGGCTGCGTAGGCCATTGCGATGGGGGGATGCTTGCCCACCACAAACCGGCGGGCGCGCACCGTCGCTGAATCCCGGCGACGGAAAGAAGGCCTACCCAGTCCGGACGGGTGGAAAGCCAAAAGTGTCCTTTGGCACGAATGACACCTGCCCAGGGCTGGTCGAGAAACGACCGAAATCGGACGGGGTCGAAGGGACGTTTCTCGCGGTACACGAAGCTCGATATTCCATAGGCATCCGTCTCGGGTACATGCGCGTCCGGGGTAAGCAGCTCCTTGTGCCACAGGGGATGGCTCGCTGCCTTCGCCGCATCGAAGAGGTTGGTGCCGAGAAGTTCGTGCGGAAGGATCTTGCCGAAATCGGCTTCGATTTGACGAGATCCAGGATTGAGAGCGGCGATGACACCCCGCAGCTTCGAGCGCGTCGGCTGGGTCACGTCCGAGATCTTGTTGATGACCACGACGTCTGCAAATTCAATCTGCTCGACGATGAGATCGATCAGTGTCCGTTGGTCGTTCGTGTCACGGATTTCGCCGCGATCGCGTAGCAGGCTGTGACTGCCGAGGTCGGCGAGCAGCCTGGTCGCGTCGACGACGGTGACCATCGTATCGAGCCTCGCGACGTCGGATAGTGAAGCGCCGGCCTCGTCGCGAAACTGAAAGGTCGCTGCGATTGGGAGCGGCTCGGCGATTCCGGTGGCTTCGATAAGCAGATAATCGAAGCGCTTCTCATCGGCCAAACGCCTGACTTCCTGGAGAAGGTCGTTGCGGAGCGTGCAGCATATGCAGCCATTGCTGAGCTCGACGAGTTGCTCGGTCACATGCGACAGGTTGGCCCCTCCATTGCGGATCAGGCTGGCGTCTATATTAACCTGACTCATGTCGTTCACGAGGACCGCGACCCGCAAGCCGTCCCGGTTCATCAACAGGTGGTTGAGTACGGTCGTCTTGCCGGCGCCGAGAAATCCGCTCAGCACCGTCGTCGGCAACTTATTTCCGCTCGTCATCGATCCTGTCGCGGCCTTATCCTTAAGTTGGGATTGGAGCACGACATCGGCCCGATCATCCGCAGAAGCCGGGGGAGCGCTGAATATGCGTGTCGATGCGTTCAATGTGAGCCGGCCGGACGGAACTGTCCCGCTGGCGGCGGTTGCCGCATGGGCGGGCGTATTGGCGGCATCGACGACAGTGAAGGTCGCGGCGGGCAGTCTCGGGGAGAAAGGCGACCCGACGGTTGGCTTCTGGTTGGAGGACAGGCTGACCAGGCTCTGGGCGTCGTTGCCGTTGTGAAGCGGCGCGCTCGAGGTGTTGTTGCCTGCACCGTCACGCATCGTATGGCTGAAGGCCCCACTCAACGTGTTGATCGCTTGCAGCAAAACTTGCATGCCGGCGTTTGTTCCGTTGACGGCATATGTGAGCACGCGTTGAAAGATGTTCTGCCAAGTCCGCCGTTCGAGAGCCAGGTGATGCCAGTCGGAAATCGCCTTTAATGAACTCATGATGCCCGCTCCATCGCAAAGCCGAAACGGATGTGATGAGACAGTCAGCGTGCCGAGGCCGAAGCTACGCCCCTATGAGGATTTCGAGCCGAAGTCTCCATCTTCAACGCTCGACGCAAGCATGACATCTTTCCTATTCATCGCGAAGTAATGGATAATGTCTGTAATGAATAACGCAGTTAATATTATTTTAAGATAGTGGTCGAGCGGGGATTGCAGCAAGACAAAAATGATATTAAATTCTGCCGCGGGGTTCAGTCCCTTCAATGAGTGAGGCGATACAAGTCATTCCACCAATTTTGGAGGGGAGCGGGTCGCATGCGCGTCGTCGATGCAGTGTGCGAGGCAGTCAGGCAATAGATATTGGATGAAGTTCGTTTCAGAAAATTAGTGCCGTGAGACCTCCCGGCCGGTTAGCAGGCGTGGTTTCATTTCAATTGAAATTCGGGATAAGGAGCGCCAGTGATGGATTCCCGCGCCGAATTTGAGTTAATTTGTGAAGCTTGTAGTTCTCTGAGTGTCCGTTTCGATTTTACCGAAGGGGCTCCTTCTTCGACACCTGTGCTTTGCGGCCGATGCAATGCGTTCCGGGGTACTTTGGGTCACCTACGGATCCTTGCTAACACCGGCAAGCACGATGTATTTAGATTCCATCAGAATGCGAGGAAAGAGGCGCCGATCGCGAGAGGATGAAGCAGGCGTCTCGGACGCCTGTCGGTTTTTTTGACCTTATTACTCACCCAAGATTTTTATTTTTTTATTAGTATGGGCAGGAGGAAGCGAAGCGATGACCGGTGTTTACGACTCTGGCACTACTTCCCTTTGGAGTTCCCTCCAAACGATCAGGCTGGCTCAAGCCCAGCTTTATCAATTGAATGGCGAGGGGGCGACCCCCACCGTCATTTCTTGTCGAATCCAACTGTGTGATGTCCTTCTCGGCGAGATATCGGGCATTCGTGCCAACCTCGCGAGACACATTGCTCACGCGCGCGAAGAGGTGAAATTCGGTCCACAGTTGCACAGTTGATGGCAACGACGGCGCGCCTAGGCCGGCTTTTCGGTTTTCTCGTCGCGTGCTTCGATCGCGAACTCCTCAAGCTTGTGCCCGGATTGCAGGGCGGCGGTCAACCAGCGGGGCTGCTTGCCTCGGCCGGACCAGGTTTCGCTCGGTTGCATCGGGTTGAAGTACTTTGGAGTCGCCTTGCGATACGGGCGGCGGGCTCGCTCGGTTCCGAGTGACTGGCCGCTTAGTGAAGCCGGGTTGGAAGGGGCGAGCTGAGCCAAACGTTTCTCGAGCTCTAGTTTCTCTGCCCGGATCTTTTCCGACAGGATCTTAGTAACCTCCTCGTGGAGGAGCCAAAGATCGTCAAAAGCCATGGCCTCCAAATCGGATTTGTGCATCGTGCTCTCTTCATCGGATAATGCTTGGTTAAAATTATTCTCTGCAGATACGGCTCTCTATCTCGAACGATGATCGGTCATCAGAAAGTAGGCATTATCGTCATTTAAATATTATGTCATTATTTAATGCTTGATAAAAGGTTGTTTCGAGGCAGGCTGCAATGTGGGCCGCTTGCGCGCAAATTGAGTATTGGATCCGAGATTTTAGTTTGTAGTGTAGGGAGCTGGTAATGGACCAAGTTGAAGCCCCTCTTTCCGACCTTGGTGCAATCATTGATTGTTTTATTGTTCCGACGCACGAATTGAGAGATATCTCAGTGCTGAAGGCGCAGATCGAGCTTCGGCGGTTGGCTTTGAGAGATATCCAGTTGATTCGCTCGCGTTTACGCCCGTGGGTTGGGCGGCGCATCAAGGGCGTGGTCTCTGGGCCGTGCGTCGCAATTCAAAGGCGGCAGCGGCTGGCGTCGGCGTCACGGAATGGGGATCACCCGCGAGGCGCTCCTGGCTGTGAGGCCAGATATCGAACCGGATAGCCTAAATTTAGGGCTCCGGAGCAGTTATTCGCATATTTAAATTTCAGGCGCCTTTCAGGCGCATAAACCACTTGAAAAAGTAGAAATGAGGTCATATGACACGCACTGAGGCATGACGCGCGGAACGAGCATGACATTGAGCAAAACCGAACTCGAAGCGATGTCGCTCGATGATCTCTGGTCCCTTCATGAGGAGATCAGTGCAATCCTGGCAACGCGAATCGAGGCGGAAAAGCGAGAGCTCGAAAAGCGCCTGGCGGTATTGAGCCGGGGCGTGGCGAGTCGCCCTGATCGCCCTGATGCGATGAGCGCCTTGCAGGGGGAGAAGCCGCGTCGGAAATATCCGAGAGTGCTTCCGAAGTATCGCAATCCAAAGACATCCGAGACTTGGTCGGGGCGGGGCAAGCTTCCGCGATGGCTCGTGGCGGCCATGAAATCCGGGAAGAAGATCGAGGAGTTTCGTATCGGCGACACTGGCACCAAAGGTCGCCGAAGGGCCTGATTGTGGACATGCGTATTAACGCATCGAGACAGGCAAGCTCGATTGACGAACTCGCGTGAGTTGCCAATGACGGGCCTCCGCGCCACTGAAGCCGCTGCGCTGTGATCGCCCATCGCCCCATGATCTTCTGTGCGTTCGAAGGAGCCTCGAAAGCGGATCCAAAGCGCGCGATATAGTTGCCAATTTCATTGCGCTTCAGAAGGCATTACGCGATCGCAGCACCTCCATTGGAGTCCGGAGGAGGATCGCCAGATCCAGTTGAAGGCTCCAATTGTCGATGTACCAGAGATCATATGTGACCCGCTGTTCGATTAGCGCCCTCGTTGGCGTCGGCCCGCGGCTCCCATGTATCTGGGCCCAGCCAGTTAGTCCGGGCTTCACCCGCCGCCGATAGGCGTATTGCTGCACGGCCAGGTCGAACTCGGTATCGTGCGCTATCGCATGTGGTCGCGGTCCGACCAGCGACATGCTGCCCTCGATCACGTTCAGCAGTTGCGGCAGCTCGTCAACGCTCGTCCGGCGAAGCCATCTTCCGACCCTGGTCACGCGACAGTCATGGCGGACCGCTTGGGTAATTGAGCAGCCATCCTCCAGCACCCGCATGGTGCGAAACTTGTAGATCTTAAAGCTGCGGCCATTGAATCCGCAGCGCTGCTGCCTGAAGAGGACAGGTCCGGCGGAGTCCAATTTGATGGCGGCTGCGATCAGCAACAGAGGGGGCGTCAGCAGGAATAGGCAAACTCCTGCTCCAATTACGTCGATGCATCGCTTGGCAGCGCATTCGACCTGTGTGAGAGGTCTACGCTGCACCTCGACGCCGACGGCATTTCTGAAATCGCGCGTAGGCCGCCCGAACATTTCCGACCCGGCTCCGACCGGGACGAAGACGACAGGAATCGGCAGAACTCTAAGCTCAGCAATGAATTCGCGCAGTTCGTGCCATCGGTTCGGATCCGCCTCAACGATGACTTCTTCGATGTCGGTGCCTCGGGCGTGCCTGATGACGAGATCAATCAGTCGCTTGCGATGGTTTGAGCTCGCACCTGTTCGAGGCAGGGAAAACGATCCACCGACACGGAAACCGAGCGCTGTGAGCGTCCGCGCCAGCCCGGTTTCGCGCGATCGCGCCTGATCGGTGAGCAGTATGACATTTCCGCCCGAGAATTTGCGCTCGCTGAGACCCTTCAGCACCAGCGCCCTCACAAAAATGCGCTGTCCGATCAACATCACCAGTCCAACAACAGCAAACGCTGCGCTGGCGCCGTGGAAGAATTCTGATCCCAAGTTGAGGGCGCTGACGGCTGCGCCCAGGAGAAGGAACACGACCGCCCAGCACAGGCACACCGCATGGACCTGGTGGCCCAAATCAAGCAACGCGGCCGGCGTATGCATGCTCCGCGTCTTCAAGAGCGAGACGCAAAGTGCGGAGACGACAATGGCCGAGCCAATCGCCCTGCCGATGTCGGTCGCGGTCCGGACATCATGGGTGGGGAAAAGCAGGGTGGAAAGGATGCTGGCGATCAGGATCGACAACAGGTCGCCACAAATCACCATTGCCTCGATTGATCTGTAGCTGATCGGCCATTTACGATTGGCCCTCATCATTGAGCTGAGGGTAGATCTCGCCATCTCGCCGTGCGTGTCGATTGGAATAATGCGAGTCTTTGAAATCATTGGCAAATCTATTCGTTTGCGGTTGTCGTTAATGCAATATTAAATATCCTAAGATTGCTGATGTCGCCAGCTTTAAATAATTAAATATATTAAATGGCGGACCGCTCGCGTCGGAGGAACCGGTGGCACTCGTGCGGGGGGGGGGGTGGGCCTTTCCGGTCGGCCTACTCCGAAGCGCCCGCTTCCAGAAACCATGGTCTCGAAATGCATCAACCGACTTCTGTGGATGGAGCGTTGGTGCGCGGAGTCGATCATCCAGGAGAGGCGCCCGGGAGCGCGCCGCGCCGGAACCGCCGACCGCCCCGAGATCGAGACGTGTGTCTGGTTGGCCAGCGGCGACTAGTCGCTCATTGAAAAACGAGAACACGACCTCGGCAAATCCTTGCTGTCCCATTTCATCCCGTCTAGCCGACCACTTGTGGTTGGAACACAACATCGGCCCAGTAATTGGCGGAGTTGAACGTGTTGCTCGGGAACAGTCCGGTCGAACTTGTGCCGCCATAGGCATAGACGCCGTTGCCGCCAGCGCTCGCGCTCGAGGGCGCCGACAAGGGCCCGCTGGTAACGGCGGAGTTGAAGAAGCCGCCGCTCGCCACATATGCACCCATGGTGTGATACGAGGCGATGTAGGTCGTGTTGGCATTTATGGCGATGGGCGTCGCGAGCTGAACCGTCTGCCAGCCGCTCGCCGACGTATTGGTAAAGGTGGTGTTCGCGAGATTGGTCCCGGTGGCGGTCCACAAATTGAGGATGTCGGTACCGGTGTCGCCCGCACTGCGGTAGAATTTCAATCCGGTGATCGTGCCCGCGACCGAGGAGGTGAACTTCACGCCGAGTTCAAGCGGCGAGCCGTCATTGTAACTGCCAGCAGGCGTATTGGAGGCGCTGAACAGGCTGACGGGCGCAGGCGGGGGCGTGGTGGACACGGCGATGTTGAAGGACTCGCTGGTGGCCGCGCCGGCAAGGTCCGTAGCCGTGACCTTGATGCCGGCGGTGCCGACATTAGCAGCCGTCGGTGTGCCGCTGAGCGTGCGTGTGGAAGCGTCGAACGCGAGCCAGGTAGGCAGGGCGGTGCCGTCGGCGGACGTGGCCATATAGGCAAGCGTGTCGCCGGCGTCGACGTCCGTAAAGGTGCCGGAGGGCAGGGTCAGCGAGAAGGAGGACCCGACCGTCGCATTCTGGTTGGCGGTCTGACTCGCGAGCACCGGGGCATCGTCAGCGCCATGGATGGTGGCGGTGAGCGTGGTGGTCGAAGTGAGGCCGGCGGTGTCGCGCATGGTATAGCTGAACGTGTCTGTCAACGTGTTCGTCGGCAGCCGCAATGCCTGCACGGCGGAATCATTCTCGTTGATGGTGTAGGTGAACGTGCCGTCGGCGCTGAGCACGAGGCTGCCGTGCGCACCGGCGAGCGCGGTGCCTAGTGTGCCCGCCGTTGTCCCAAAGCTGACCGCGGTGACGGTCTTGGTGTCGCCGGTGTCTGGATCTGTGTCGTTGGTGAGTACATTGCCAGTGGCGGGCGAGCCGCCGGAAGCATTGGCGATGCCGCCTTTCTCGGTCGCATCCGCGACGTCGGCGACCGCCGTCGGCGCAGTGTTCGACGGCGCGCCCGACACGGACGGGATGAACACGACGTCGGCCCAGTAGTTGGCGGCGCTCCACGTGCTGGTCGGGAAGATACCGGCGGCGTTGGTGCCGCCGTACGCGTAGACGCCGTTGCCGGTGGCACTCGCCGTCAGCGGCCCGTTGGTGACGGCACTCGTAAAGTAGTTGTTGGTTGCAACATAGGCGCCGGTGGTGTGGTAGGAGGCGACGTATGTCGCGCCGGCGGTGAGGGTGACGGCCGTTGGTAGGGCAACCGTTTGCCAGCCGCTGGCGGTCGTATTGGTGAAGGCAACGCTCGCCAAATTTGTGCCGGTCGAGCTCCAGAGGTCGAGAACGTCGGGACCGGTGTCGGAGGCGCTGCGGTAGAATTTGAGCGCGGTGATCTGACCAGCCACGGAGGTGGTGATCCTGACTCCTACTTCGAGCGGGGTGCCGTCCTGGAAGGAGCCGGCGGGCGCGCTGGAAGCACTGAACAGGCTCACCGGCGCTTGTCCTGGCGCCACCACGGTAAGGCTGACATTGGCGGTGGCCGTGCCACCTCGCCCGTCCGAAACCGTATAGGTGAAGCTCGCGTTGCCGGTATAGGTTGCGTCTGGCGTGAAGGTGATGCTGTTGTTCTGCGGATTGCTCTGCACGTTGAGCGTGACGGTCCCATGGGTGGCCCCGCTCACCGCGGTGATGGTCAGGGCGTCACCATTGGGATCGCTGTCATTGCTGATGAGGGATGCGGCGGTGAGCGTGACCGGCGTGCCTTGAGTTGCCGTCGGGCCGACGTCGTCCGCCGCTACCGGCGGCTGGTTAGTTGTACCGCTGGAGGGGTTGAACATGACGTCAACCCAGAAGTTCGACGCCTGGTACGTGTTCGTCGGGAATACGCTGCTGCTGCCGTAGGCAAAGACGCCGTTGCCGCTGGCGGGCGCGGTCAGCGGACCGTTGGTCACGGCAGAGGTGAAGAAGTTGAAGGTGTTGGAATAGTGGCCGACCTCGGTGTGATACGACACGGTATAGATCTGTCCGGGTGTCAACGTGACGGGAGTAGCGAAGGTCGCGCTCTGCCAGCCGCTGGCCGTCTCGTTGGTGAAGGTGACGGTTGCGAGCTCCTGGCCGGTACTTGACCAGAGCTCGCCGGTGTGGGTGCCGGTGTCCTGGCTGCCCTTGTAGAATCGTACACCGGTTGCGGTGCCAGCCGCCGAGGTCTGGAATCTCACCCCGAGTTCGACCGCGCTCGCGTCCGCGGTATTTAGGACGCCTGGGGTTGCGCTCGGTGAGAACAGTGAGACGTAATTCGGCGCCGTGACGGTCACGGTGATGCCGCCCGTCGGCGTTTGAAGATTAACGCTGTCGTCGACGGCGCGCGAGAGGATGGTGTAGGTGCCGCCGGCCGGTGGCGACCAGGAATAGGTCCAGTTCTCGTCGCCAACGGCCGTATACCAACTTACGCCGTTGTCGGTCGAAACTTCGACGCCGGCGACCACGCCGCCGCCGAGATCTGTAGCGGTTCCAGAAATCGTGACAGCGGTGCCTGCAGTAATCGGTCCTAACGGATTGACGGCGGAGGTCGGCGCTGTGTGGTCCGTCGAGGAGGCGCCAGTGATGAGCCCCGATTGCAGCGTCGCCGGCTGAATGCCCATGTCGGCGAATAGATTGACCATCGCTTGCTGCACGCGTGGATCGGTGGCCGTCGCCTGCAGGTCGTGATTGTCGCTCAAGCCCCAGGCCCAATAGACGGTGCCGGCGCCGAAGACCAGCGCACCGCTAGGTGCGCGATAAAGGGTGAGACTATGGGTTGCGTCGGCAGCGCCGACCGTATTGCCGTAGTCGAGCAGATAGCTGTTCACCGGCAGTGTCGTCGAGGAGAGGCGAACCAGGCCCGCGGGATCGAACTTGTTATCGGGCGCCTCGTCCCACTCATAACCGAGATAGTTCTTCACCAGTGACGCCGTTTGACCGGGCTGGAGATCGGCAACGCTAGTGTTTCGCCAGAAGCGCAAGTTGGCGTCGTCGTAGGGAATCTGGATGGATTCCAAGTTGGCGCCGACGTCGTCGACCTGGAACAGCGTGCCGGTCAGTGAGTTCTCCGGATTTCCGCCGCCGATTGCGGGCGGGCTGAAACGCGGGTCGCGGAACGTGCCCGTCCATTGGTCGCTGGGGTCGATCGAGGAGTTGGCCCATGTCTCCTTGTACGAAATCAGAGTGCGATAAGCGGTCGCATCGCTGCTGATGCTATTGCCCCATCGGGTGCGCCAATAAACCTCGTTGCCGCTCCAGAACATCAGGTTGACGCCGGCATCGCGCGCGGCCTCGACATTGGTGCGCTGCTGACCCGACCAGTATTCATCGTGGCCGGCATCGACATAGGTCTTGTGATTGAGCAGCAGGCTGCCGAAGCGGTCGACGTCAACTCCCGCCATATAGGAGACATCGTAGCCGTTCTGCTCGAGCCAGTAGATGCCCGCGTATTCGGCGCCGAACAGATAATCCTGCGGTCCGGCATACGTGCCCACGCCGCCCCGCGTGGCGATCGGACGATTATAGCTGACCGCGTAGGCGCGGCCGGCGCCTTGGCCCGTCGCGGGCCCGTTGCCACCGTAGAGATTGGCTCCGCCCCATCCATTGTAGGCCTGCCAGGTCTCATCAGAAGTCTGGAATACGACGTCGCTGTGGCTGCTGTCGTCCCGCACGATGAAGGGGATTTGATTCTCACCCGCCGTTCCATCCAGACGCGTGAGCTTTGCGATGTAGACGCCTGACACGGCATCCGCCGGAACGTCCCAACTTGCCGAAACCGCCCAGTTGCCGGCGTCGACCAGTCCTGTCGCGCTGTCTCGCAAGGGCGACGGCTGACTCTGCAGCCCGGTATGATCGATCGTCGCGACCTTCCGGGCGCCCATGCCGCCATAATATCCGAGGCGGTAGACATCGATCCTGTAGTGCGTCGAATCGGTGTTGATCTTGAAGTTGATCGTCGAGCCGTGATTGACGCTGATGTCCGTCGCGAAACCTTCGATGTTCGAGTCGCCCGCGCCGTCGATACCCCACTCGCTTTCAGGATTGCCCTGCTTCTGGTTCTCGAGGACGATCGGGTTGACGGCTGTTGCCGCAGCCGTGGCGGTCGTTGTCGCATCAGCCGCCGTGAACGTTGACGTAGCCGCCGATTGGAGGCTGGATGATGCCGCTTGCGATGCCGAAGGAGCTATCGCAGTCGTAACGGAGCCGGACAGAATCCCGATCTGGCCAGTCATTGTGCTGCCAGTCTCTCCGCCGCCGCCAGGCAGCTGCGTGTTCCAGCTCGCCAACGGTGCCACAAATTGCGTCGACATGGCGGCGCTGGTGGAGCTACCCATGAGGCCGACCTTGCTGGTCGGCGCGAAATCAGCTCCGGATCCACCGCTATGCACGATTTGACCAGCCAACTGCGTTGAGTTGGCGTGGCCCTGACTCATCACCTGGGTTGGGCAATTGATGTAGCCGCACGAACCGCAGCAAAGTGGTGCACTCGCCGGCGTGGCCACTGCAGAAGTCTTGGCGAACAAAGATCCGGTAAGGCCGCCAGTCACGGCCGGCGAGGGAGAGCCGTCGAGAATCACGACGGGATTCGACGTCGCGGGCTCAGCCACCGCGGAGATCGGGGTGGGACCTCCTGCCGCCGGCGCAGCCAGTCCGACTTTCGCCCCTGCAAAGGACAGCGGCGCTATGAGCGCGTAGGCGTTCGCCGACGCTTCCTGCGACCGCAATGGGGCCCAAGACAAGAACTGATTCTCGTCTTCTGCACCGGAGACGCCCTCTGATTTCTTCCGCGGGGAAATCCGTTGCCAGTTCTGAAACCCGAGCGCCGTACGGCTCCAACCAGAAGCTTCCTGAAATAACTTCATCATATCTGTGTTCTCGCGAGAGAAGAGGGATAAGCCTGGACCAACGAAGCGGGGCGACAGAGGTAGGGTCGGGCAGGTCCTGGAATGGCGGCTTCGATGTCGGGATACGGAGCGGCATCGGCTGATTGCATGCCCGCGCCAAGGGATCGTGAGCTCGCGACAGGGCGTGGACTTCGAGAAGTCATGCATCTCGATGCGCCATCCGGCCGCGATTGCAGGCTCATCCTCGCGACCCCGATCATGGCACCTTCCCGCCGGCCGCTGAGCGCAGGCCGGTTACAAATTAAATATTATTTAATGTCACCTCAGCCATTAGTCGAGAATTAAATTCGTAGCCATAAATTAAATGCGTGTATTTGAGTGAACGTGGTGATGATGATTGAATGTCCATGGGATTGCGCCTCTCTCCCAACCTTCATGGGCCCCGCGGCCCTGCCGGGCATCGGGGCCTTGAGGTGCAAATCGAGCTCGACGTCTCGTCTTGAGAGATACTAAGGTTCCTCGCTGCCGGCTGCGCTGCTCATGTGCCTGAGCAAAGCGCTTACGGGAGAGGAGTGAGAGAGAGTGCGCCAGTCGTCCGCACTTCCTGCCAAAGGCCCACGCAAATAGCGCCGTCTACTTGTTTTTGAACTGCGCAATATATTCTATTGCGAGTTGTTCATGCTTGGTTCTGCTTCCAGAGCAGCCTGTCCGCACAAAATTGTGTAAATGTTTGATTTTGTCTGAGGTTGCCTCAGTAAATTCTTGGTTTTTCCATTATTGCAAATTAAACAAGCAATATGACAGCCCATTATGTGGGGTGGCGCCGGGGACAAGCGCATGTCGGGGAAAGAAATCGAACTAAAGTTCATGTCTGTTGGTGATCTCTGGTCACTTCATGAGAAGATCAGCGCGATATTGTCGGCCCGAATGGAGGCCGAGAAGCGCGAACTTGAGAAGAGGCTGGCGGTTCTCAGCCGGGGCGTGGCTGACATGCCGGATTCGCGTGATCCTCACACGCTCCGGGGCGAAAAGCCGCGGCGAAAGTATCCGAGAGTGCTCCCAAAGTACCGCAATCCGAAGACCTCCGAGACCTGGTCGGGACGTGGCAAGCAACCCCGGTGGCTTGTCGCCGCGATGAAATCAGGAAGGAAGATGGAAGAGTTTCGGATCAGCGAGAGTGGCTCCAAGGGCCGGCAACGCGCGTGATTCTGGAGAGCGATAAATTCTCGACATCAGGTCAGCTCAAACGGCGGCTCCGGAGGGTGTGCGTGCATGCCTTTAGAGAGCAAGGGCCGCGCGATAACAAGATGTCCGATTAGCATCGTCAGGCCGATGATTGCTGAGCCTGTGTCCTTGCTGTCATCGGCCGTGGTTCAGCCGGTATGCAACTTGTAAAGAATGCCGGCCGATCGAGATGAATCGCGGCTTGGCTGCGCCGCCCGAAAGCAGATGAGACCGTGATCATGTCGGCTCGGCGTCGCCGCACACTATTGTAGTTGGACAGGCAAGTTCGGTTGGTGAAGCAATCACGCAGCTTTCTCGGTCGCCACCAGCGTCTTCCACTCTTCCGCTGGTCATACGTCGCATTTGTATGCAGAGTATCAGTCCGACGGAGGACGCCATGTCGCGACGATGGCATTTCTTGGCGCTGGCCCGAGCCGCCCCGAATTGGTCGGGAGCACGTCGTGCGTCCCTGTCCGTGTTGAGCCTCGCGGTCTTGATGCTAGCTGTACCAGCCGTCGCACGGAGCCGCGAGGCGCCTTTCGGCTACGCCACAGAACAGTCCGTCAGAGAGGCCTGCGGAGAAAACTTGAGAAGCAACGACGGAGCCTTTGGATGCACAGTCGTTCAGGATGGCGAAGTGCGCGACTTTAATTGTAACAGCAATCCCCAAAATGGCCACGTTGGATGCCGAGTGTTGTTTCGCGGAACGGCTCCCAAGCCGGGGATCGGGACCAGGGGCCTATCCACAGACCGATAAGGGCGCGGGCGCGTGGAAACGACCCCTTTCGGAGACCCTCATCCAACGAGCTGAGGTCGAAACACCACGTCGGCATAGTAGTTCGCGGAGGCGAAGGTGCTGGTCGGGAACACTCCGGCCGTGTTGCTTCCGCCATACTTATAGACGCCGTTGCCGCTGGACAAAGCGGAAGAGGGCGCGGTCAGCGGTCCGCTCGTCAAGGCGGAGGTGAAGAAGTTGTCCGTCGCCACGTAGATGCCGCTGGTGTGGTAAGAAGCGACATAGGTGGTATTGGCAGCGATCGACACTGGGCTCGCGAGCGCCACCGTCTGCCAGCCTGTCGCGGTCGTATTCGTGAACGTCGCGCTGGCCAGCTTGGTCCCGCTTGCGGTCCATAGGTCGAGAATGTCCGGACCCGTGTCGCCGGGACTGCGGTAGAACTTGAGCGCCGTGATCTGGCCCGCGACTGAAGAACTGAACTTCACACCGACTTCGAGCGCGCTACCGTCGTTCAGACCCGTCTGCGCCGGGGTGTTCGCTGCCGTGAACAGGCTGTTTGTCTGCGCAGCCACGTTGATGTTGAAGGTCTCGCTGGCCGAAAGGGCGCCGAGATCGGTGGCTGTTAC
>JAEYRD010000130.1 GCA_023435725.1 Pseudomonadota bacterium
CGCCGGATGTCGTCGAGCGGCTGGAGCAGCAGGCTGGCGAGGACCGCGATGACAGCCCATGCGACGATGACCCAGATCAGGTCGCGCGCGTCGATGCTGTCGACGAGATAGCCGCACGCGAGCGAGCCGGCGGCGAACGCCGCCGAGCCCCACAGCCGCAGCGGCCCGTAGTCGAGCCTGTAACGGGCGACACCGCGCAGCGCATAGGCATCGGTCAGCGGGGTTGTCGGCGTCCACATCACGGAGGTCAGCGCATAGATCAGGAGCAGCGCCAGCGGCTGCTGCTGCAGGCCGACCGCCGCAAAGCCGATCGCCGTCGCCAGCACCGACACCATCATTCCGGCGCGAATGGCATGTCGCTTTTCGGCAAAGGCGGTGATCTGCGGCAGCGTGGTGAAGCGCGTGATCGCCGGCAACGCGTTGATGATGCCGATCCAGGACGCGTCGATGCCGATCGCCTTGAGCCAGACCGGAAAGAACGGCAGATGCGTACCCGAGACCGCGAATACGGCCGAGTAGAACAGGGCGAGACTCACGGCGAATCGCCGCTTCACGGAATCTGGCGTGGGGATTTGTGATTCGCTTGCCATCAAACCAATTGCGATTCGGTCGATATCGTGGTGATCGTTACAGTAACGCGCAGCGATTTGCGCGACGAGATAACCATGGCCAACGAAGCATTCGCCCTCTCGCCCATGTCTGCCCGCGCGGCCGAGCCGAACGAGCAGGATTACGACGCGATCCGCGAAGCCTTCATGGAGACCGCGCGCGGCCGCTGGTTCCTCGGCGAATACGCCAAGCGCAACCGCAATGCGGATACCCGCATGGTGCTCGAAGCGGTCGCAAAAATCGAAGAAACCCTTGCGGCACAGCGACAACCCGTCGTCGAGGACCGCCTGCCCGAGGCGCTGGTCGAGATCCGCCGTGCCATCCGCGAGGCCGAAACAATCGCGATCGCAGCGTTCGATCCTACGGCGATCGAGGCGAGTCTTGCGCCGATCCCGCGCGGCATCCGCATCATCAAGGAGATCTCCTGGCGCTGGCGCGAGATCGGCGCCGACGGGCGAATCTGCGACATGATTGATTCGCAGCTCGCGTCCATCGAGGCCGCCTGCGCGCAGGTATCGATCATCGACCCCCGCGCCGAGCTCAAGGCCGCATTCGATCTGCTCAAGGACCGGGTCGAACAGACCGACGGCGACGCAACGCCGCGGGCAGCGCGTCCCGCCCCTGCTCCGATGCAGGAAGCGACGCCGCCTGTCGCAGAACCTCCGCCTGCCGAGGCCGCGCCTGTCGCGACGGTGAGCGAAGCATCCGTGGCTTTCACGGAGACGCCACAGGACGTCGCAGAGGCTCCCGAGCCCGAAGCGGCCGTTGAGACGGCCGGCACCGCCGAGGCATTCGCGATTGCCGAGGAGGCAATGGACGCTCCCGTCGAGCCGGAGACCGCTAGCGAAAGCCAGATCGCTCTTGAGAACGCCGCGCTCGACGCGGCGGCGGTTGAGCCCGCTGCCTTCGCAGAGATAGCAGACGAATTCTTGCTCGATGCCGCCGCGGAAGCCGAGGACGAAGCCGTGCTCGAGCGTATTGCGCTGGAGATGGCCGCGCCCGATCTAGAGTTCGACGAGCTCCTCGAGCCGGTCGAGATGGCTGCCGAGGTCGCAGCCCCGATTGCAGCAGAGCTTCCGCGGCCGATCGCGCCGGAGCCGGCCGCCGCCCCGGTCGCGGAAGAGCCCGCCGAAAGCGCGCCTGCCGCGATGGACTCGCTCGCGCGCCTCGCTGACGCCATTGCGGACGCCGCCGCCGACGTGATTGAGCAACCCGCACTGGCCATGGCCGCTACAGCAACGTTCGCCGCGGCGCCGACCGCGACGCTTCCGATGCCCGCGCCCGTCCCCGAGGCCTCGCTCGGCGCCACCATCCTGGCCAGCGGCATTTTGCAGAAGCCCCGCGCGCCGGCAAACGACCCGCTCGCTCCGATCCGCCGCATGACCCAGGCCGAAAAGATCGCGTTCTTCTCGTAAGGGGTACTTCGTGGTGGGCGCAGGCTCTCTCCGGATCGTCATTGCGAACGCAGCGAAGCAATCCAAAGCCTTTCCGCGGTGAGATCCTGGATTGCTTCGCTCCGCTCGCAATGACGGACGAGCCGCCGCGCGTTTAACCGCTCATCCGCAATTCCAGACCGCGCCGATCGGCGTCCGCGTCCAGCACGGACCGAAGCTGCCGCCATTGTAGCGGCCGCCGCCGAAGCCAGGCCGGCCGAAATAGCGCCATTCGCCGTCCCAGCCGTAGTACTTCGGGACCGGATCGATATACCAGTGGCGCCGATCGTTGCGCGACAGGCGCCGCATCGCGTCCTTCTGGGCGTAGAGCGGCTGGCTGTTGCTCAGCGGCTGACGATAGCCCGGCAGGAAGCCGTAGCCATGCCAGACCGGCTTGGGGCGCTTTTGAGGTGACGCAGCCGGCGCGACGGCCGGCAGCAGCGACAGGATGATAGCAACAGATAGACACACGACTCTCGACATGAGCCGAAGATAAACAGTCGCTTGCGGCAAGGCCATTCAAATCCGAGTGGGCAATTGGTCACCCCCCTCCAGAGAATCCCAGGCGGAAGTCACGACTGCTCTGGACCCCAAACACACGAAATAGGCATGCCGCATTGCCGACGAGTCACCTCTAGAACTCAGAGCCGCATAACGGCCTCTTCCAATCGTCCATTCGCTGGCGCTCGTCCTTGATGATACCGGTCACCCACACGTTGAGAGGATCCGTCTTCTTGTCCGGCGCGGCTATGCGCAGGTGATCGTAGGTGTCGAACACCTTGATTTGCTTTGCAAGGCGCCTGTACGGCCCTCCTGCCGACTCCGCGGAGACGACAGGTAGTCCAAACGTTGGCGCGCCCTCGATCCCGACATACAGATGCACTGGCCGGCAATGGAAGCGCTGAGACTTCTGATCCTCGGCACGGCGCCACATCGCGAGCATCCGCAGGAAGAGATTGTCCCGCTCGAGCGAAGTCAGGAGCGGATCTCTTTGGCCCAGAAACTGTTTGATGACCTCGCCGACATTCGCCAGATACGAGCCCTCCGCAGGCGTCCCGAGCGTGATGATGTAGGCGTTCTGCGCCCGCGCGGAATGACCGAGTTCGGATTTGACTGAATGGAGGTACGCTGCGGCGACGTTCCCGCCAAGGCTGTGCGCGATGAAGCCGATGGAGCGATAACCGCGTGAGGTGACGAAGCCCTGATCAAGAATTCGCGTCCCCCCGTCATTGACGACGGGGCCCTGCATGCTGCTCATCAGAACCTCGGCGATCTCGTCGAAGGTTGCGACGTCGCGGTTGAGCCAGTTGAGAAGCTGGGTGTCGTATTTGATGACGAAGACATCGACGTCGGGAAAGTCAGCCGCCAGTTCCTGAGGCCACCGATACGTTCCCCTGGTGAACGTCTCGACGCCGCCAAAAATTCCATGCACGAAGAAGATCGCGTCGCGGCCCTCACAGGGACGCGTTTCTCGCTGAGTGTCGCAGTCCTTGATCGGGACGATGTCTGCAACCGCGAATTCGGCCGCGTTGGATGGACTCGAAGCGAAGATGAAAGCAGCAATGGCAAACCAGATCTTGTGCATGTAGCCCTCGCCGATTCAAGGAGGCCGACATCAAAATCATGCATTGCAAAGCGGATGCCATTATACCTGAGATCGTTGGCACCGCGACCGCTATTCGCGCGGGCCGGAACAAGGAAAGGCCGGTGATCGTGCAATAATTGATCCGACCTATCAGGGGCTTTGTTGCTGTACAGTCCGCTTTGCTATTCGTGGTGCTTTGTCGCTAGGAGCGCACATGTCCACGGCGATCTCGACACTCGGCGGAGTAGGTCTCTTCCTGCTCGGCATGACCGTGATGACGGAGGGCCTGAAGACGCTGGCCGGCTCCGCGTTGCGCGCGGTGCTCGGCAAGGCGGCGTCGACGCCACTGCTTGGCTCGTTTTGGGGTGCCATCGTCACGCTGCTGGTGCAGTCCTCCAGCGCAACGACCATGACGACGATCGGTCTCGTCAGCGCCGGCCTGCTGACGTTCCAGCAAGGGTTGAGCCTCGTCTTCGGCGCGAACATCGGCACCACTGGGACCGGCTGGCTGGTCGCGTTGATCGGCGTCCGCGTCTCGCTCACGGCCGCGGCGCTGCCGATGATCTTCGTCGGAGCGTTGACCAAGCTTCTCGGCCGCGGGCGAATTTCCGGGGTCGGCGCTGCGCTCGCAGGCTTCGGACTGGTGCTGTTCGGGCTGACGACCCTGCAGCAGGGCATGGGCGGGCTGGCGGAACGCCTGCACCCGGCGGACCTGCCTGCGGTCCTCGGAAGTCCCGGGGTGTCATGGTGGTCGGGCCTGCTCGGCGTGCTGGCGCTGGTCGTGATCGGATTGGTCATGACCGCGCTGATGCAATCGTCGACGGCCGCCATCGCGGTGACCTTGTCCGGCTATTTCGCGGGCGCGATCGGGTTGGACCAGGGCTGCGCGCTGATCATCGGCCAGAACATCGGAACGGCGACGAGTTCCGCGCTCGCCGCCATCGGCGCGAGTGCCACCGCAAAGCGGCTGGCCATCGCCTACGTCCTTTTCAAGCTGATCGCCGCGCTCATCGCGCTGCTGACTTTTCCCTTCGTAACGCCTTTGCTGCTGCGCGCCTCGGACACGATCGACGGCGTCACGCTGCTGGCCGGGTATCACACGGCCTTTAACGTCCTCGGCGTCGCGGTCCTGCTGCCACTGATCAACCCGTTCACGCGACTGGTCGAACGGATTCTGCCCGAGCGCGCCTCGCCGCTGAGGCGATACCTCGATCCTTCGGCGCTTGAGACCCCGATCGTGGCGGTAGAGGCGGTACGACGCACGATCGCGCGCGTGCTCCTGACGGTGTGCGGTTCGGTCGAGGCGCGACTGGCCGGCCGCGCTGGACCGATACGCCTGGGAAAGGACACCGTCTCGGTGCAGGAAGCGGCCGATGCCGTGCGCCAGGCGCAAATATTCCTGTCGGACGTGGCCGGACCACCCGACACCGACGACGAGCAACGGCGTCTCACGAGCACGCTGCACGCACTCGACCACGCATCTCGACTGACGGACCTCGCAAATGGAGGAAACAATTTCGGTTCGCTGGCGGGCGGCCCGGAGGACATCCGCGCCGGAGAGCTATGTGCAGAGGTCATGCGGAGCGCCGCCGCGATCGCGCGCAGTGTGGCAGCGCCGCCCCGCGTCGATGGATCGCCGCAGTTCGTGCCCGCCTCCCATGCCGGCGACGCCATGGCCGGTCCGCGCGCGGACCCGCCCGACGAGGCCATCGCCGAGCTCGAGCGTTGCACGGCACAACTCGGTGAAATGCTGCGCAACCACCGCAGCGCGACGCTCGGTGCGGTGGCCAATGGAACACTGACCGCCGACGCTGCCCTGCTTCGCGTCGAGGCGGTTCGATCCCTCGAGGCGCTGTCGCAGCACGCCTGGCGCTCGGCGATCCATCTCATCGGTCGCGGATAGAGCGTTTTCGAGCGAAGTGGATACCGGTTCGCGTCAGGAAAACGCGTAAGACAAGAACCTGGAGCCCCGTTCCGAGCCCGTCGGAACGGAAATGGCTCTAGATCACGCCCTTGCGGATCAGGAAGCAGCCATAGCTCCTGTTGTCGCCGACCTGCACGACACCAAAGCCCGCCGCCGCGGCGCGATAAAAATCGGACCGCGAGAGCTTGCCGGGACGAACGGGATGGCCTGCGGCGCGTTCGATCTCTGCCAGCACCGCGCGCTGCACGTCGGGTACGCGATCGGGATCATCGACCGGCATCATCACACGCACCGGATCGGGATCGAAATCGTCGAGCGGGTAGACCGACATGATGGCGCAGACGGCCGTCTCCATGCTCATGCCCGGCAGCTGGATCAGGCGCTGTGATGTGGTGCTCTGTGCGATCCGGGTGGCCGGGTGATTGGCGTCGACAAAAACGAGATCGTCGCCGTGGCCCATCGAGGCCAACAGCCAGAGCAGGTCGGGCGTCAGGATCGGATCGATCGATTTCAGCATGTTACGGCACTCCCCCCAAAAGCATGTCCTGCGCCAGCGAACCCGCGCGGCCGGCAGGCGGCTGCCGACCATAGCAGGTACCGAGCGTGATCCAGATCACGCTCCCTGCCATGGTGACTGCGATCACGGACCTCAGGCTCGAACGCGGCCAAGCTCCCTCGCAACCAATCTCGCATCGAGATCAGTGCCAAAGGAGCACGCCATGTTCCGCCTAAAGCCCCTCCTGATGACTGCGGGCCTGCTGGGAAGTCTGTTCGGCTTCGCCTATGGCCCTGTTTCCGCGCAAGTGGCCCCGGTCGAGCCGGCGGCCCCCACCGCGCTGCAAGGCCCGGAGCAGCGGGTGGCGCTGGTGATCGGCAATTCGAACTACCAGAACGCGCCGCAGCTCGCGAACCCCGACAATGATGCGCAGTCGATGGCGCAGTTCCTGAATTCGGCCGGCTTCGAGGTGGTCGCCGCGACTGACCTGACCCAGAACGACATGCTCCGCGTGGTGCAGGACTTTTCGGCCAAGGTCGCTTCGCGCGGTCCGAACACGGTGGCGATGGTCTATTACGCCGGCCATGGCGTGCAGCTCGCCGGCGAGAACTATCTCGTTCCCGTCGACGCCAGGGTCTCGAGCCCGACCGAGCTCGTCAACAATTCGGTGCGCCTGGTCGACGTGATGTCGACGCTTGAGACCATCCCGAGCCGCATGCGCATCGTCATCCTCGATGCCTGCCGCAACAACCCCTTCCCCTCCGTCAACGACGCCGGCCGCGGCCTTGCGATCGTCGACGCACCGAACGGCTCGATCGTCGGCTATTCGACCGCGCCGGGCGCCGAAGCCCAGGATGGCACCGGCGGCCACAGCCCCTACACGCAGGCCTTCCTGAACGTCGCGCGCGAGCCCAACGTGCCGATCGAGCAGCTGTTCAAGCGCGTGCGCCTCGCGGTGAACCAGACCACCAGCGGTGCGCAGATCCCGTGGGAGAGCTCGTCGCTGACGAGCGACTTCACCTTCTTCGGCGACACCGCTGTTGCCGCCAACCGCACGCCGGTGAATGCGCCGGTAATGCAGATGGCCTCCAACCTGCCGAGCCGCTCGACCCGCCAGGCCTATGACTACGTCGTGTCCGAGGGACGGCCGGAGTATTATCAGGAGTTCATCCGGATGTACCCGCACGACCCGCTGTGCGACCACATCCGCTGGCTGCTCGCGAACCTCACGATCTCGCAGGCCTGGCACAAGGCGGTGCTCGCGAACTCCCCGATCGGCTACCAGACCTTCTACGACAGCTACGGCAGCAGTCCCTATGCCCCGTCCGCGCTGAAGCTCGCAGCGCAGCCGAAGCTGATCCCCCTGATGCAGGCGACCAAGTTCCTGGCACCGCAGAACATTGCCCCGACCGTCAAGGTCGGCGATCTCGGCCAGCCCAAATACATGCCGCTGATGCAGCAGGGCACGCCGTCGCAGACCCCGGGCAAGATCGTCACCCTGCCCGCGCCCACCAACACCACGACCAACAATGGCGGCACCGGCAAGATCGTAACCCTGCCTGCGAATAACACCACGCAGAATGGCGGCAGCAACAATGCCGGCAAGAACAACGGCAACCCGGGCAAGATCGTCAGCATGCCCGTGAATGTTGGCAAGGGCGGCGCGATTGTCGACGCAAAGCCGGTCGTTCAGACGCAGAACCACCCGATCCGCATCAACAACGGTGCGAAGATCAACAACAATCCGGTGAACAAGGTGCAAATTCAAAACAGCCAGCAGAAGCCGCAGTTCAACACGACCAACAGGATCGTCAACAACAGCGGCAACAACTTCCGCCAGTCGATGAACCAGTCGCAAGGCAATGGCGGCGGCAACAACCACCGCGGCGGCTTCATGCGCTGATCGCGCGAACAGCGCGCACACGACAAAGGGGCAGAGCGGCGACGCTCTGCCCCTTCCTCATATCAGCTCACAAATGTCGTCATTCCGGGATGCGCCGAAGGCGCAGGCCCGGAGTGACGGTTAGGCCACCAGCTCGGCGAACAGATCGGCGTCGACATTGCCGCCCGACAGCACGATGACCACGTTCTTCCCGGCGACGTCGAGGCGGCCGGCAAGCAGCGCGGCAAGGCCCACGGCGCCACCCGGCTCGACCACGAGCTTCAGCTCGCGATAGGCAAAGGCAACGGCTGCGCCCACTTCGGCATCGGATGCCGTCACGCCGCGCGCGAGCAGCTTGCTGTTGATCGCAAACGTCATCTCGCCGGGCATCAGGGCCATCAGCGCATCGCAGATGGTACGGCCTGCGGGCGGATGCGGCTCGCGATGGCCGGCGCTCAGCGAAATTCCGTGGTCGTCGAAGGCTTCGGGCTCGGCCACCACGATCTGCGCCTGCGGATAGCGGGCCTTCACCGCGGTTGCAACGCCCGCGATCAGCCCGCCGCCGGAGGCCGGCGCCACCACGATATCGGGGGCGAGCCCGAGCGTTGCCATGTCCTCGGCGATCTCGCGGCCGGCAGTGCCCTGCCCCGCGATCACGAAGGGATCGTCATAGGGTTTTACAAGTGTCGCGCCGCGCTTCTCGGCGATGCCGCGCGAGATCGCCTCGCGGTCGTCGCGGTCGCGGTCGTACAGCACGACCTCGGCGCCGTAGGATTTGGTGCGCTCGCGCTTCGACAGCGGCGCATCCGCAGGCATCACGATGGTCGCCTGCATGTCGAGGATCTTGGCCGCCGCCGCCACGCCCTGGGCGTGGTTGCCGGAGGAGAACGCGACGACGCCGCCGGCGCGCTTGTCCGGCGGGATCGAGAACACCTTGTTGAAGGCGCCGCGGAACTTGAACGAGCCGGTGCGCTGGAGCATCTCCGGCTTCAGGAAGACCTTTGCGCCAACGCGCTCGTTGAGCACGGGAAAGGACAACAGCGGGGTGCGGATGGCGAAGGGCGCGATCACGCGCGCTGCGGCATCGATATCGGCAGGGCCGATCGGGAGGAGCTGTTCGGTCATGCCTGAGCTTATCGTGGCCGACAAGGCCCGGGCAAGACACCTCCGCGCGAGTATTTCAGGCGACGAAGCGCGCCGGCTCCGCTCCGTTCCGGCCGGGCAGCACCGCGCCGACCGCCCTTATGCTGTCCACGAAAGCCCGGGCCGAGGCTTCCCAGGTGTAGTTGGCGGCGAACTCGACGCAGTCCTGCCGGGAGATGTCGAGCGCCGCGAAGCAGGCGCTGCGCAGATCATGATCGAGAGCGCCGACCGGCGCATCGCCGATCACGTCGCGGGGACCCTTCACCGGGAAGGCCGCGACCGGAAGGCCGCTCGCGAGCGCTTCCAGCAGCACCAGGCCGAACGTGTCGGTCTTGCTCGGAAACACGAAGACATCGGCCGCAGCATAGATTTCCGCCAGTGCGTCGCCGTGCTTCTCGCCGAGGAAGATCGCATCGGGATAGGCCTCTTCGAGCGAGGCGCGCGCCGGCCCGTCGCCGACGATGACCTTGGTGCCGGGCAGGTCGAGATCGAGGAAGGCCTCGAGATTCTTCTCCACTGCGACACGGCCGACTGAGAGGAACACCGGCGCCGGCAGGCAGAGATCGATGGCGCGGGGATGGAACAGGCCGGTGTCGACGCCGCGCGGCCACAGCACGACATTGTCGAAGCCACGCTCGCCGAGCTCGCGGGCGAGCGCCGGGGTTGCCGCCATCACGGCGCGGCTGGGCGCATGGAACCGGCGCAGCGCCCGCCAGATCAGCGAGCCCGGGACCGGTACGCGGGCGCGGACATATTCGGGAAAGCGGGTGTGGAAGCTGGTCGTGAACGGCAGCTTGCGCTGGCGGCAATAGCGGCGGACCATCAGGCCGATCGGCCCTTCCGTCGCAATGTGGATGCTGTCGGCGCGGGCTTCCTCGATCAGCTCAGCGATTCTGGCCGGGCGCGGCATCGCAAGGCGCACGTCGCGATAGCTCGGCATCGCGAAAGTGCGGAACGATTGCGGCGTCAGGAACGTGAACTCGACGCCGAGCCCCTTGGCGGCGTCGGCGAGCTTGGTCAGCGTCCGAACCACACCGTTGACTTGCGGGTGCCAGGCGTCGGTCGCGACCAGGATGCGCATCAGGCTGCCCTTGCTGCCACTTGCGGAACCTGCGCCGGCTTCTGCAGATGGTCCGCCCAGGTGATGATCTCGAAATGGCCGTCGTCGTGCTCGACCAGCGCGGTGCAGCTCTCGACCCAGTCGCCGCAGTTCATGTAGCGGATGCCGGCCTCGTCGCGGATCACGGCGTAGTGGATGTGGCCGCAGATCACGCCGTCAGCCTCGTGGCGCCGCGCCTCGGCGGCGAGCGCCTGCTCGAACGCGCCGATGTAGTTGACCGCGTTCTTGACCTTCTGCTTGGCCCATTGCGACAGCGACCAATAGGGCACGCCGAACATGCGTCGGAAGAAGTTGACGAAGCGATTCATCTGGATCGCGAAATCGTAGGCCTTGTCACCGAGATGGGCGAGCCAGCGCGCGTTCTGCACCACGAGGTCGAAGATGTCGCCGTGGATGACGAGGTAGCGCTTGCCGTCCACGCCGGTGTGCACGGTGTTCTCGACGACGTCGATGCCGCCGAAATGCGTGCCGTAATAGTTGCGCAGGAATTCGTCGTGATTGCCGGGGATGTAGATGATCTTGGCGCCCTTGCGCGCCTTGCGCAGCAGCTTCTGGACGAGGTCGTTATGCGATTGCGGCCAGTGCCAGCTCGACTTCAGCGCCCAGCCGTCGACGATGTCGCCGACGAGGTAGATCGTATCCGCATCATGATAGCGCAGGAAGTCCAGCAGGAGGTCGGCTTGCGAGCCGCGGGCTCCGAGATGAACGTCGGAGATGAACAACGTGCGAAAGCGCCGCTCCGGGCTCTCATCACTCACATCGTAACTTCCCATGAGCCAGCCTGTAACTATGTCCCGTGACAGGGGGATGACCGATTGAACCTGTGAGGCACCCTCAGATACGAATCAAACCTTGCCTCGCCCACCCCGCGAATATCAGTCGCATGCGACAAACAGGCGACATGGCGCTGCGGTGGCTACCGCAACGGCATGGAACTGCATAGCTAGCGGGGTCAATCGCCGCAATCTGCGGGCCTGCCGCCGGCGATTCGAGCCAGGGTCAGTAGAAGCTGTGGAAATGATGGATCGGCCCGTGGCCATGGCCGACGCTGAAGCGGTCGGCGGCTCCGATCGCCGCGCTGATCCAGGCCTTGGCGTTACGCACGGCGCGCTCGAGATCCTCGCCCCTGGCGAGGCCCGCCGCGACCGCCGAGGACAGCGAGCACCCGGTGCCATGCGTGTTGCTTGTGGCGATGCGGGGTGCGGCGAGCGCAATCGCCTTGATGGAATCGACGAGATAGTCCGTGCTCTCGGCGCCCTCGCCGTGCCCGCCCTTGATCAGGACCGCCCGGCAGCCGAGCGCCAGCAGTCGGCGCCCCTGGCCCTCGATCTCGGCCTCGCTGGTCGCGATCGGCTCATCCAGCAGCGCGGCGGCCTCGGGCAGGTTCGGCGTGATCACAGTCGCCAGCGGAATGAGGTTTTTGCGAAGTGCCTCGACCGCCTCGGACGCCAGCAGGCGGTCGCCGGAGGTTGCGACCATCACGGGATCGAGCACCACATGCCGGGGCGCCCAGCGCGACAGCGCGGCCGCGATCGCATCGATGCTGGCGGCCTGCGCCACCATGCCGATCTTCACGGCGCCGACGTCGAGATCGGAGAACACCGCATCGATCTGCGCGGTGACGAAATCCGCCGGCACCGCATGAATGCCGGCGACGCCGCGCGTGTTCTGCGCGGTCAGCGCCGTGATGGCGGAGGCGCCGAAGACACCGAGCGCGGCAAAGGTCTTCAGGTCCGCCTGGATGCCGGCGCCGCCGCTCGAATCGGAGCCGGCGATGGTGAGCGCCACGGGCGTCGTCATGGGGCGATTTTCCGCGTTTTCGAAGCCAGCTTTTCCGAAGTCATGGCCCCTCCTACCGCGCTAGCCCCAAGGCAGCAAGTTCGCTTGCTAAATCCGGCCGGTTTTGGCCTATTAGAGCGTTTTCGAGCGAAGTGGATACCGGTTCGCGTCAAGAAAACGCGTCAAACAAGAATCTAGAGCCTCGCTCCTATTCCACCGGAACGGAATGGCTCTAGCCGCCAGATACGCCTTCGGAGTGACTGCAATGGTACCTTTCTTCGTCCAGATCAAATGCAAGCTCGGCCAGTCCTATACGGTCGCCAACGCGCTTGCCGAAGCCGAGATCGCCTCCGAGATCTACTCCACGGCCGGCCATTACGACCTGCTGGTGAAGTTCTATGTCGACAAGGACACCGACATCGGCCACTTCATCAACGAGAAGGTGCAGGTGCTGCCCGGCATCCAGGACACCCTCACCATCATCACCTTCAAGGCATTCGGCGCGAGCTAACTGGCCTCCTTGCGCTTGGGTGGCGTCGGGCCATCGACCGGCGGCAGCGATTTGAGATAGTCCGCCATCGCCGCAAGATCCTCGTCCGGCAATTGCGAGGTGTTCTTGATCACGCGCGTCATCGCGCCGCCGACGCTGTCGCCGTCGGGCAATTCGCCGGTCTTGAGGAAATAGGCGATATCCTTCGCGCTCCACTCGCCAAGGCGCTTCTGGGTGATGTTGGACACCCAGCCCTCGCCTTCCGGATTGGGCCCGCCGGCAAAGCGTTGTCCGGAGATGATGCCGCCGAGGGCATTGCGCGGGCTGTGGCATTCCGCGCAATGGCCGAAACTGTTCACGAGATAGGCGCCGCGATTCCATTGCGGCGACTTCGTGCCGTCGGCGACCAAGGGCCTGCCGTCCATGAACAGGAATTTCCAGATGCCGATGTTGCGCCGGATGTCGAAGGGAAAGCGCAAATCATGGTCGCGCACCTTGCCGGCGACGGGGGGAAGCGTTTTCAGATAAACGAAGAGATCGAGAACGTCCTCGCGCCTGGCGTGCTGGTAGGACGTGTACGGAAAGGCCGGAAAGTAATGTCGTCCGTCCGGCGAGACCCCGTGCATCACCGCGTTGACGAAATCGGAATCTCTCCACTGGCCGATACCGTAGGTCGGATCGGGGGAGATGTTCGGCGCGTAGAACGTTCCGAACGGCGACTTGATCGCGCCGCCGCCGCCGAGCCTGGTACGATCGGGCTGATCAGGGACGGCATGGCAGGAGGCGCAACCGCCCACGTTGAACATCACCTCGCCATTGGCGAGATCAGGAACATGGGCGGGCGCGGTCCCGACGGCCGCCACCACCGGCGCGCTGAGCCACCAATAGGCGCCGGCAGCAGTGACCGCGGCGAGCAGCGCCACGAAAATTGTTCGTTGCAACATTCAGGTCCATCCACTCGTTGCGGCGAACTTATGACCGATGCCCTGGCCGCTCCAGCCACGAAGAATTTAGCCCGCACGCGAAGGAAACGGGAATAAACTGAAACGTTGACTGTTGGAAGTTTGCCAGTTCAACGAGGCCACAGGGAGAATGTCATGAACAAGACCGTCATCGCCATGCTAGCGCTTGGCGCCGTCGCCTTTGCAGGCTCAGCCAGCGCCGAGAAGCTGAAAGCAACGCTCGACGGCAAGTCAGAGGTACCGGCAACGACCAGCAACGGCACCGGAACGGCCGACCTGAACTATGATGCCGCCAGCAAGAAGCTGACCTGGAAGGTCACCTATTCCGGCCTGTCCGGCCCCGCCACCGCCGCACATTTCCACGGACCGGCTGAGACCGGCAAGAACGCCGGTGTCGCGATTGCGATCCCGAACGCAACGTCCAGCCCGGTCGAAGGCTCGGCGACGCTGACCGACGCGCAGGCCGCAGATCTCTTGGCCGGCAAGCTCTACGTCAACATTCACACCGCGGCCAATCCGGCAGGCGAGATCCGCGGTCAGGTGACGAAATAGGCGAAAAGCTGCTTCGTCGACGAAGGCCGGACGCGAGGAGCGTCCGACCTTTTCGCTGTCAAGAGATCACAGGTTCGGCGAGGGCCGACCTTCCCTCTGCGGATGGTTTCAACAGTCTTCTTCGTGCTTCCGGATTTCGCTTCGCTCCATCCAGACTACAAATCAGCCGTTGCGCAGACCGCCGATCTGCTCGCCAGTGCGCGCATGCCCCATCGCGCTCAAGCCCCACTCAACGCCTGTGCGAGGTCCGCGATCAGGTCCGACGGATTCTCGATACCGATCGATAGCCGGATCGTGGAATCGAGAACGCCGATCTTGCGGCGGATGTCGGCGGGAACGCCGGAGTGGGTCATTGTGGCAGGCAGGCTGGCGAGCGATTCAGTTCCTCCGAGACTCACCGCCAGCTTGAAGATCTGAAGCGAGTTCAGAAATTTCACGGCCGCCGGCTGGCCGCCGACGATGTCGAATGAGAACGTGGACCCGGCTCCGAGGCATTGCCGTGCAAAAACTTGCCCAGCTGCGGAGGCTTCCTCGTGATGACCGAGATAGTGGACCTTCGCCACCTTGGGATGGTCGCGCAGGTAATCCGCCACGAGGTGCGCGTTGCTGTCGGCTTTCTCCATCCGGATGCTCAAGGTCTCGAGGGACCGGCTGATCATCCAGCAGGAATGGGGATCCAGCTGGGTGCCGATGGCGCCGCGCAGGGCCTTGATGTCCTTGATGACCGCCTTGGAGCCGAGCACGGCCCCGGCGATGAGGTCGGAATGACCGCCGACATATTTGGTCAGGGAGTATAACGAAAGGTCCGCGCCGTGCTCGAGCGGCCGCTGAAACACCGGTCCGAGCAAGGTATTGTCGCACGCGATGATCGGCGCGTGTCCTTGGGTCCGGCCGATCACGTCGGCGACGCGGCGGATCATCGCGATATCGACCAGGCCATTGGTCGGGTTGGCCGGCGTTTCGATCAGGATCATCGCAATCCGGCCCTTGCTCGCGGCCGCCTCTACGGCATGCGTCACTGCTGTTTCGTCGAGGCCGTCGGCAAAGCCGACCGCGCTGATCGAGAAACGCGCAAGCGTGTTGGCAAGCAGGGTTTCCGTCCCGCCGTAAAGCGGCTGGGAGTGCAGGATGACGTCACCCGGCCGGACGCAGGCGAGAATCGTCGTCGCAATCGCCGACATTCCGGACGAGAACAGTGCGCAGCTCTCAGCGCGCTCGTAGATCGAAAGCCGGTCCTCGACAATCTCGCTGTTCGGGTGATTGAACCGCGAATAGACGAGGCCGGCGCCCATCCCCTCCGGCGGCTCGCGCCGGCCGGAAACGAAATCGAAGAAATCCTGTCCGTCTTCGGCCGTCTTGAACACGAAGGTCGAGGTCAGGAACACCGGTGGCTTGATCGCCCCTTCCGAGAGTTGCGGATCGTAGCCATAGCTCAGCATCAGCGTTTCGGGATGCAGCATATGGTTGCCGATATGGGTCTTCGACGGAAACGGTTTTGCCATGGCCTGTCTCGCTGTTCTTGATCCAGATCCTCGCCGTGCGTTGGAACTCTGCGATGGTGAGCAATCAGGATTCGAAATGCGTCGGCATCCGACTCTCATCAACGTCGCGGCGGCTAGGATTGAAGATAGCTCATACGCGGCACTCTGACAGTGATCCGTCAGGGCTGGCGGACAAATTATGCGTTTGATTTTGTTCGACGGAGCGATGTCCGTCCTGCCGGCGAAACCGTCACCGACGTGGAGCGGCGCTGTGGCTTTGCGCAAGTGGCAATCATCCCAACGCCCTTTGGCGACGTTAGAAATGTCTGGCCGAGTGGCTTGGGGAGGATCGAAACGTCGCTGCCGTCGATGACATCGGACACCAACTTGAGCGAAGCCTGAAAAACCTTGCGGTCGCTTTGGCATCCGTTGGGGCGGAACTCGATGACGTAGGCCGAGGCGTCTCCACGCGAGCGTTCGAGCTCAATCCCGTTGGTGTTCTGCTTGGGCTCGTGCCGCCCGCAAACGTCCCTGATTCCGTCCACCTGTGCTCGTGTTGCCGCCACAAACAGCCCTCACGGATGCGTGACCGCGTATGGGGAGAAAAAAGTGCGCGCACGAAGAACATGGAAGGCCGTGGGGGCCAAACATCACTACGCGAGTATCGGGCAGCTCCAGCTGGATCTGGCAGCATTCAATCGCTGCATCGACTTACTGGAAAAGACCGACGCAAATCCTCAGGACATCGAGGTGCTGACTGCGCATGCGCTGGCGCTCGCCGAACAGATCGACGAGGTGCGCTGGTCGAACCCCGCAAGAGCTCTGGGGTGGTTACTCGGACATGAGACGAGCGAGCCAGTCGCTCGAAAAGTTTCAGGAGCCGGCTAAGCTCGTTGCGCGACCATCAGGACGCCTCCAAAAGGATCTTGGGCCGCATCTGTCGATGCGCACAGTGCGACCGGCGCCTGAACACATCCCAACAAAAAAGGCGGCTGCTTTCGCAACCGCCCTTTCTTCGTCGGCATCCGCGTCAGCTGTTCTTGACGCGGAAGGTTTCGTGGCAGCCGCCGCATTCCTTGCCGATCGCGGGAAGCGTCGCCTTGAGCGTGTCGAGATCCTTGATCTTGCCCTTGGACTCGGCAACGATCTTGGCAAAGCTCGCGATCTTCGCGTCGAAGCCGGCCTTGTCCTCCCAGATCTTCGGCGAGGCGTGATAATCGCCGTCGAGCTTCACGCCCTTGGAACTGGCCGGAAACAAGTGCGGCAGCTTCTTGGCGGTATCCTCGAACTGCGCAAGGGCGGTGTCCACCGTGGTCTGGTCGTAGGGCTTCTCGCCCTTGACCATCGCCGACATCGCGCCGGCGTTCTTGCCGTTGCCCTTCATGAGGGTCTGGGCCTCCTTGACGGAGTCGTGCTGCGCCCAAACGGCGCCCATACCGAGCAGGAGCGCGCCCCCGACGACCAACACTCGCTTCATTCGCAAAATCCCTTTCCGTGATACAGGATCGTGCCGACCCCATATTGGGGCCAACACCACTTGGCAGATTTCATTCCATCCAGAGCGCGACGATAAATCGTCGCACTTTGGATGATTTGGTTTGAGCGCGATCTCCCCGCAAACGCATACCGCGTTTGCCCCGCAAAACGCATTCCGCGTTTGCCCCGCAAAACGCGTTCCGCGTTTGCTTGGGATCACAGGCTGTGACGGCGATGGTGCTCGTTAATGGCGATCCACACCCGCTCCGGGGTCGCCGGCATGTCGATGTGGTCGATCTTGTATTCGCGCCAGAGCCCGTCGACGATGGCGTTGACGACAGCCGGACAGGAGCCGATCGCGCCGGCCTCGCCCGCACCCTTCACACCCAGCGGATTGGTCTTGCAGGGAATGTTGTTGGTCTCGAACACGAAGGCTGGACCATCCGCCGCCCGCGGCAGCGCGTAGTCCATGAAGGTCGCGGTGATGAGCTGGCCGTCGCCCGCGCCATAGACCACCTGCTCCATCAGCGCCTGGCCGATGCCCTGCATGGCGCCGCCATGCACCTGCCCCGCCAGCAGCAGCGGATTGAGCGTCTTGCCGAAATCGTCGACGATCACGTAGTTGACGATCTTGATGATGCCGGTCGCCGGATCGATCTCGACTTCCGCGACATGCGTGCCGTTGGGATAGGTGCCGTCGGCACTGGCGAAGGTCGCGCTCGCGTTCAGCTTCGAGGGATCGGCGCCGGGGCGCTTGGCAAGATCGGCGAACGAGATCGAACGGTCGGTGCCGGCGATCCGCACCATCCCCTCCGAAATCTCGAGGTCGCCGGCGCTGGCCTCCAGCGCCTGCGCCGCGATCTCCTTGAGCTTCTGCCCGAGTTCGCGCGTCGCGCGTTCGACGCTGACGCCGCCTGACGGGATCGAGGCCGAGCCGCCGGTGCCGAGGCCCGTCGCGATCTCGTCGGTGTCGCCCTGGTGGATGTGGACGCGCTCGGGCGCAACGCCGAACTGCTCGGCGACGATCTGCGCATAGGCTGTCTGATGGCCCTGTCCGCTCGACTGCGTGCCGATCAGGACGGTGACGTCGCCGTTCGGATCGAGCCGCACGTTGGCGGTCTCCTCGCCCATCGTGCCGCACACCTCGACATAGCTCGCAAGACCGATACCGCGGATCAGGCCGTGCTTCTTGGCCGCCTTGGCGCGCTTTCCAAACTCCTTCCACTCGCCGATCTCCATCGCGCGCTTCAGATGCGCGGCGAAGTCACCGGAGTCGTAGACCTTGCCGGTGGCCGTCGTGTAGGGCAGTGCCTTCGGCTGGATGAAGTTCTTGCGACGGATGGCATCCGGCGTCATGTCGAGTTTTCGCGCGCACGCGTCCACAAGGCGTTCGATGACATAGGCCGCCTCAGGCCGGCCCGCGCCGCGATAGGCATCGACCGGCACGCTGTTGGTGAAGACAGTGCGCACGCGGCAGTGGAAGGCCTGGATGTCGTAGAGACCCGGCAGCATGCCGGCGCCGCCATGGGGAATGTAGGGGCCGAAGGTCGACAGATAGGCGCCCATGTCGCCCATCAGGTCGCAATCCATGGCGAGGAATTTGCCGTCCTCGGCAAGCGCCATCTTCGCCGTGGTGACGTTATCGCGCCCCTGCGCATCGCCCATGAAATGCTCGGAGCGATCGGCCGCCCATTTCACGGCCTTCTTCAGCTTTCGCGCGGCGACCGCCATCAGGGCGTATTCGCGATACGGAAACAGCTTTGTGCCGAAGCCGCCGCCAACATCGGGGCAGATCACCCGCATCTTGTCGGTCGGGATGTTGAGCACGTTCTGGCAGAGGATATCGCGCAGCCGATGGCTGCCCTGGCTGCCGACCGTCAGCGTCAGATGGTCGCGCTTGGCGTCGTACTCACAGACCGCCGCGCGCGTCTCCATGAAGCTCGCGACCACGCGCGGATTGATGATGGAGATTTCGGCGACCGCATGCGCCTTGGCAAAGGCGGCTTCGGTCGCGCCTCTGTCGCCGATCGAGACGTCGAACAGCACGTTGCCGGCCTTGTCCGGCCAGACCTGCGGCGCGCCCTTCTTCACGGCGTTGACGACGCCGGTCACCGCCGGCAGCGGGCTCCACTTGACGTCGATCGCCTCGATCGCGTCGCGGGCCTGGTCGATGGTCTCGGCGACGACGAAGGCGATGGAATCGCCGACATGGCGCACCTCGTCCTTGGCGAGGATGGGGTAAGGCGGACCGGTGAACGGATCAGTCTCGAGATTGAACAGGCAGGGCAGATTGCCGAGATCCCTGACGTCGTCAGCGGTCAGGATCAGCGCGACGCCGGGCAACGTGCGGGCGCGGCTCACATCGATGGTGTATTTGGCATGGGCGTGCGGCGAGCGCAGCATCAGGCAGCGCAGAGCAGCCTGCGGCGCATAATCGTCGGTATAGCGGCCCTTGCCGCGGATGAGGGCGTCATCCTCCTTGCGCAGCACGCTTTGGCCAACGCCGAACTTGATGGGGGCAGCCATTTTCGCTCCATGTCCTCATGGTTGTTTTGCCGGCATATTGCCGTGGAACAAGTGGCAGTGCAAACGGCTTGGCGATAAAAACCAGGCGTCTTCGAGCGACGTGGATACCGGTTCAGGTCAGTAGAACGCGTCAGAATAACAATTTAGAGCCCCTTCCGATTCCATCGGAACGGAAAGGCCCTAGCCGCGCACCAGCGAGACCAGCCAGTTGCGGCCGAACAGGGCGAGAATCGCCAGCGCGTAGACGATTGTGCCCCCGACGGCGAGCAGCCCCAGCGTCAATTCGTCCCGGAAGACGTGTATGGAGGCGAAAGATGTCGCACTGAAGCGCGCGATCAGCCAGAAGGCGGCGGCCAGGATGATTCCGGTCAGCAGGAATTTTGCGAGCGACAACAACCAGGCGCGGTCCAGCACGAGAAAGCCTCGCCGCACTGCGAAGAAGAGCACCAGCAGCAGATTGGTCCAGACACCAACGGCTGTTGCCAGCGCCAGACCGATCTGGGCGAGAGATCCCATCAAGGCAACCTTCAGGGCGACGTTGACCGCGATGCCGGTCAGCGAGGCGCGAACCGGTGTCGCCGTATCCTTGCGCGCGTAGAAGGTCGCCACCGCGCTGCGGATCAGCACGAAGGGGATCAGACCAATGGCATAGGCCGCGAGCGTGGCGCCCGCGGCGGCGGCATCGGCCTTGGAGAACGCACCGCGGGCGAACAGCGCACGCATGATCGCCTCGGGCACGGTGATGAAGGCCGCGACGAACGGCACCGAGAACAGCAGCGTGAAATCAAACGCACGGCGCTGTGCCTTCAGTGCGCCGTCATAATCGTTGGCCGTGATCCGTTTCGACATCTCCGGCAGCAGCACCGTGCCGATGGCGATGCCGATGACACCGATCGGCAGCTGGTTGAGGCGGTCGGCATAATAGAGCGCCGACAGCGCGCCTGCGGGCAGGAAGGTCGCGATGATGGTGTCGGCGAACAGCGCGACCTGCGTCCCCATCGAGCCCAGAGTCGCCGGCCCGAGCGCTTTGAAGAAGTCGCGGACATCTTCGTCAAGTCTAAGCGGCGCGAAGCGCGGCAGGCCGCCATGGCGAGCGAGATCATCTGCGAGCAGGAAATATTGCAGGAAGCCCGAAATCAGGACGCCCCAGGCTGCGGCGTGCCCCGCGCTGGGAAACCAGGCGGCGAGCGCAAGCGTCATCATCATCGAGACGTTGAGGAAGATCGACGCGGCCGCGGCACTCGCAAAGCGCTGCATCACGTTGAGCATGCCGCCATAGAGCGTCACCAGCGTGATCAGCAGGAGATAGGGAAAGGTGATCCGGGTCAGCTCGATCGCGAGCTTGCGCTGCTCGGCGTCCTCGGAAAAGCCGGGCGCGAGAATGCTCATGGCCTGCGGCATGAACAGCCAGGCGACGATCAGCAGCACGATTTGCGAGGCCAGCAGCAGCGTGAAGATGCGGTCGGCGAACAGATGTGCCGCCGTCTCGCCCTTCTCGCCATGCACATGGGCATAGGCCGGCACCCAGGCGGCGTTGAAAGCACCCTCGGCAAAGATCGCGCGGAAATGGTTGGGCAGCCGCAGCGCCACGAAAAAGGCGTCAGCCACGGGGCCGGCGCCGAGGATCGCCGCGAGCATGATGTCGCGGGCGAATCCCGTCAGCCGCGAGAGCAGCGTATATCCGCCAACCGTGAAGATCCGTCCGAGCATGCGCATGTTTTAGAGCATGGCGGGATTAGGTCTAGGTGCAAACCGCGACGAAGGTTTGCTCCCTCCCCCGCTTGCGGGGGAGGTGAACCTCAAAACGGCGAAATCAGGTTGAAAGCGCGCCGCGCACTGCGGCGATGATTCGATCCTGATCGGCTTCGGTCAGATAGGGGTGCATCGGCAGGCTGATGACGTCCTGCGACAGGCTCTCGCAGCCCGGCAGCCCGCCCTCTGCGACCGGATACTGCTTGTAGGCGGTCTGCTGATGCATCGACTTGCCGTAATAGATCGCGGTCGGCACGCCCTGGGCCTTCAGCGCGGCGGCAAAGCCGTCACGATCGGTCCCTTTGGGCAGGCGGATGGTGTACTGCGCCCAGACCGAGGTGTTGCCGGGGCTGAGACGCGGCACGGTGACGACGTTGCCGAGCCCTCGCGCGTAGCGCTCCGCAACCCTGTTGCGAGCGGCGATCTCGTCGTCGAAAATCTTCAGCTTCTCGATCAGGATCGCGGCCTGCATGGTGTCGAGCCGGCCGGTCAGGCCGAGGCGGACGTTGTCGTATTTGTCCACGCCCTGCCCGTGCACGCGGATGCTGCGCAGCGTGGCGGCGAGTTCGTCGTTGTCGGTGAAGATCGCGCCGCCGTCGCCGAAGCAGCCGAGCGGTTTTGCGGGGAAGAAGCTGGTCGCGGTGGCGAGCGCCAGCGTGCCGAGCTTGCGGCCCTTGTAGCTCGCGCCAAAACCTTGGGCTGCGTCATCGAGCACGAACAGGCCTTCGGCCTTCGCGATGTCCGCGATGGCATCGTGATCGGCAGGCTGTCCGAACAGGTCGACCGGAATCACCGCGACGGGCTTCAGGCCGGCCTTGCGCGCAGTCGCGATGCCGCGCTTCAGGGACTCCGGACTCATGTTGAAGGTCGCCTCATCCACGTCGACATAGACTGGCGTCGCGCCGGTCCGCGCCACCGGCGAAGCGGTTGCGATGAAGGTGAACGAGGGGCACAGCACGGCATCGCCGGGGCCAACGTTCTTCGCCATCAGCACCATCAGGATCGCATCGGTGCCGCTGGCGCAGGCCACCACGTGCTTGGCGCCGCAATAGGCCGCAAGCTGCGCCTCGAGCTCGGCGACTTCAGGGCCATTGACGAACTGGCAATGGTCGAGAACGCGCTTGACCGCGGCATCGAGCGAGGCGCCGAGCCGGCGGCGCTGCGCGCCGACGTCGATGAAGGGAATGGGTTCGGAACGCAGATGCTGGTTCATGGCGCCTTGCCGATTTTCCTGCAAGTTTTGAGCGGTCGACATGGATAAGGACTAGCCGGCGACGGCGCGCGGCCCCTTGCGGACGGGCGACATCGCCGCCGGCCGCGATGGCGTCTCGAGGCAGCGAGTCGCAATTTCGAGGCTGGCAACGCCCTCGTCGCCGGTCACCGCCGGCGTCTCGCCATGGCGCACGGCCTTCAGGAACGCGATGAGCTCGGCACGGAGCGGCTCGTCATGGCCGACCGGCAGATGCCGCATCGAATAGCTGCCGTCCGGCTTGAAGCCGAAGCACTCGGTGACCTGGCGCGTCAACAGATCGCCCATCACATATTTGCCGCGGGTCGCGACCGTGACGCTGCGCGCCTTGAACGGCGTCAGCCAGTTGGTGTTGATGTGCGCGAGCACGCCGTTGGCGGTGCGGAACTGCAGCAGCGCGATATCCTCGCGCTCGGCAACCGCGCTCGACAATTGCGGCTGCACCTCGACGATGTCGGATTCGGTGAACCAGCGGATCAGATCGATGTCGTGTACGGCGAGGTCGATGACGACGCCAACATTCGACATGCGCGGCGGGAACGGACCGACGCGCGTGATCGCGATCGACAGGATGTCCTCGCCCGCGATCGCCTGCTTGACGGCGGCGACCGCCGGATTGAAGCGCTCGACATGGCCGACCATCAGCGTCACACCGGCCTTTTGCGCGGCGGCGACGATCTCGTGGCCCTCTTCGACCGTGGAGGCGATCGGCTTCTCGACCAGGACGTGGATGTTCCTGGCGATGCAGGCGAGCGCGACCTCGTGATGCAGATGCGTCGGCGCCGCAATGGTGACGGCATCGACGCCGGCGGCGAACAGCTGGTCCAGCGTCTCGAAGCTCGCGCAATTGGCAAGTTCCGTCGCGCGCGTGCGATGCGCCGGCGAGGGATCGACCACGCCGACGAGGCTGACGCCGGGAAGACCCGCGAGCACGCGGGCGTGGTTGCTGCCCATCACGCCCGCGCCAATGACACCGACGCGCAAGCCGGCCTTTGCCGGTGCAGAGCCTTTGGAACTCATCTGATAGAACCCCGATTCAACGCAAATCCCCGAGCCCGCTTCTAGCACGGACGCCACATTTGTGGCGAATGCCGACCTGGTTGACCGGACACGATTTGATTCAAAAAGTTACACGTTCCCCGGGCCTTAAGCCGCTGAAAATACCGCTCTTTCGGCCCGGGTCGCGTGATTCGGAGTGTGCTGGTTACGACCTTTGATAGTCGTCTTCAATCCGGATGATGTCGTCTTCCCCGAGATAGCTTCCGGTCTGGACCTCGATCAGTTCCAGCATGATTTTACCGGGGTTCTCCATCCGGTGGACCGCGCCCATGGGAATGTAGATCGACTCGTTCTCGTGCACCGTCTTCACGGTCTCGTTGACCGTCACCCGGGCGGCACCGCGGACCACGATCCAGTGCTCGGCGCGATGATGATGCTTCTGAAGCGACAGCCGCCCGCCCGGCTTCACCACGATGCGCTTGACCTGGTGGCGCTCGCCATTATCGACGGACTGATAGCTGCCCCAGGGCCGATGCACCTTCAAATGCTCCTCGGTCACCTTCGGTGCGACCGCCTTGAGCTTGCTCACCAGACGCTTCAGGCCGTTGGTATCCTTCTGGCGCGAGACCAGAACCGCGTCTGCGGTAGCGACCACGACGAGATCGTCGACGCCTTCAAGCGCGACCAGCGCCTGGTCGGTGGTGACGTTGCAGTTGCGGGAATCTTCGAACACCGCAGCGCCGTGCGCGGCATTGCCTTGCGCATCCTTCTGCGACAATTCCCACACCGCGTGCCAGGAGCCGACATCGGACCAGCCGCACGACACCGGCACGACAGCGGCGCGCGAGGTCTTCTCCATCACCGCATAGTCGATCGAGATCGCCTTCGCCGCGCCGAAAGCCTGCGGCTCCAGCGTCACGAAGCCGAGATCGCGGCCGGCATTGGCGACCGCATTGGAGATCGCCTCCACGCTCGCCGCGTCCACCTTGCGGTATTCGTCGAGCAGGACAGCAGCCGGGAACATGAAGTTGCCGCTGTTCCAGAGATAACCCGAACTGACGTAGTCGGCCGCCTTCACGGCGTCCGGCTTCTCGACGAAGCGCGCAACTGCGTGCACCTCACCGGAGATCGCCTCGCCCGGGCTGATATAGCCGTATTCGGTCGCCGGCCGCTCCGGCTTGACGCCGAAGGTGACGATGCGCCCGGCGTTCGCGGCGGCAAGGCCCTCACGGCACGCGGCGACGAAGGCGGCATTGTCCTGCACCACGTGGTCGGCGGCAAGCGCGAGCACGATCGCCTCGCTGGCACGGTTCTGCGCGAATACCGCACCTGCGGCGATCGCGGGGCCGGAGTCGCGTCGCATCGGCTCGAGGATCACGTCGGCCTCGATGCCGATCTCGGCGAGCTGCTCCAGTACCATGAAGCGGTAGGACGCGTTGGTGATGACGATCGGACGATCGAACAGCGATGGATCGGAGACGCGCAGCAGCGTGTCCTGGAAAGTCGAGCGCGTGCCGAACAGCGGCAGGAATTGCTTGGGGCGCACCTCGCGCGAAGCCGGCCACAGCCGCGTGCCGGCGCCGCCGCACATGATCAGGGGAATAATGCGTTTGTCCATCGTCATTTCAAACCTTGAAGTAGTCCCGATACCAGGTGACAAAGTTATGGACACCGTGTGCGATCGGCGTTGACGGCGCAAAGCCGGTGTCGCGCATCAGATCCTCGACATCCGCGAACGTTTCCAGCACGTCTCCCGGCTGCATCGGCAGCAATTCTTTGATCGCCGTCCGCCCCAGCTCCTGCTCCAGAAGTCCGACGACATGCATCAGCTCTTCCGGATGGTGGTTGCCGACATTGTAGCCCTTAGACGGCGCATTTGCGGCAGCCGGGTCGTCCGCAGGCACCCGATCGATCAGCTTGGACACTACACGGGTTACGTCG
>JAEYRD010000140.1 GCA_023435725.1 Pseudomonadota bacterium
GATCTTACGCGCTCGCCGCCGCGCCTTCCGACACCGGTTGGAAGTTCGCAAAATCCCAGTTGCGGCCGGGGGCGGCGTCCAGCAGCGCCTTGGTGTAGGCCTCCTTCGGATGCGTCAGCACCTCCGCGGCCGGGCCCTGTTCGACGACGCGGCCGTGCTGCATCACCACGACCTCGTCGCAGATCTGGGCGGCGACGCGTAAGTCATGGGTAATGAAGAGGATGGCGATGCCGAGCCGCTTCTGGATCTCGTCGAGCAGTTCCAGCACCTGCGCCTGCACGGAGACGTCGAGCGCCGAGACCGCTTCGTCCGCGACCAGCACGTCGGGATCGAGCGCAAGCGCGCGGGCAATGGCGATACGCTGGCGCTGGCCGCCGGAAAACTGGTGCGGATAGCGCGACACGGCATCGGCCGGCAGGCCGACCAGTTCGAGCAGCTCGCGGGCGCGCTTCATCGCATCGGCGTGCGCGACGCCGTAATTGATCGGGCCTTCCGCGATGCTCTCGCCGACCGTGACGCGCGGGTTGAGGGAGCGGTAGGGGTCCTGGAATACGATCTGGATCTTCTGCCGGTGCGGCTGCAGCAGGCGGCGCGAGATGTCCGAGATCTCGCGGCCGGCCAGGCGCACACCGCCGGAGGTCGGATCGATCAGGCGCACGATGCAGCGCGCCACGGTCGACTTGCCAGAGCCGCTTTCGCCGACGATGCCGAGCGTGCGGCCCTTGCGCAGCGTCAGCGTGACCTTGTCGGCGGCGACGACCTCGCGGCCTTTGCCGAAGAGGGCGCGCTCGCGGTAGACCTTGCTGAGGTCATTGGCTTCCAGCACCACCGGTTCCTTGCTCTCCTCGCGCGGCGGCCGCGGTACCAGGCTCGGCACGGAAGCCAGCAGGTTGCGGGTGTATTCCATGGTCGGATTGCGCAGCACGGTCTCGAGCGGGCCGGTCTCGACCAGCCGGCCCTGCCGCATCACGGCAACACGGTCGGCGATCTCGGCCACCACGCCCATGTCATGGGTGATGAACAGCACGGCGGTGCCATGATCGCGCTGGAGGTCGCGGATCAGGGTCAGGATCTGCTTCTGCGTCGTGACGTCGAGCGCGGTGGTCGGCTCGTCCGCAATGAGAAGCTTCGGCTCCAGCACCAGCGCCATCGCGATCATGATGCGCTGGCGCTGGCCGCCGGAGAGGCGGTGCGGGTAGGAGGCGAAGATGCGCTCGACCTGGGGCAGGCGGACCTGCTCCATCATGTCCAGGATGCGCTTCCTCCGTGCCTTGGCGTCGAGATCGGTATGGGCGCGCAGCACCTCGTCGATCTGGCGGCCGACCGGCACCACCGGATTGAGCGCGGTCATCGGCTCCTGGAAGATCATCGCCATCTGCGTCGCGCGCAGCTGCCGCAGGCGGCGGTCGGTTGCGGTGAGCAGTTCCTCGCCGACCAGCTTGATGCTGCCGCCGGTCGGAACCAGCGTGCCCTTGGGCAGCAGGCCCATCGTGGTGAGCGATGTCACCGACTTGCCCGAGCCGCTCTCACCGACCAGGCACAGCGTCTCGCGCTCGCGGACCTGGATCGAGATCCCGTCGATGATGTTCGCAGCCTTCGGCTTCTTGCCGACGGAAACGACGAGGTTGTTGATGTCGAGAACGATGTTGGTCATCAGGTCACTCCGACGTCATTGCGAGGAGCGAAGCGACGAAGCAATCCAGAAATCTTTCCGCAGATGCAGACTGGATTGCTTCGCTTCGCTCGCAATGACGGAACAAGGGGCAGGGCCGGCGAGACAAATCACTTCCCCTCCCGCTGCTTCATGCGGGGATCGAGTGCGTCGCGGGCGGCGTCGCCGATCAGGTTGATGCTGAGGATGGCGATCGAGAGCAGCAGGCCGGGCCAGAAGATCAGCGTCGGCTTGAGCTGGAAGTACTGGCGGCCCTCGGCCATGATGTTGCCCCAGGTCGGCGTCTCCGGAGAGATGCCGGCGCCGAGGAAGGACAGGATGGCCTCGGTGAGGATCGCGGACGCGCAGACATAGGTGCCCTGGACGATCAGAGGCGCAATCGTGTTCGGCATCAGATGTCGCCACATGATCTTGGGCAGGGACGAGCCGACCGAGATCGCGGCCTCGACGTAGGGCTCTTCGCGCGCCGACAGCACGACCGAGCGCACCAGGCGCGCCACGCGCGGGATTTCGGGGATGGTGATCGCGACCAGCACGGTCCAGATGCTGGCACCGGACAGCGACACCACGGCGATCGCGAGCAGGATGCTCGGCATCGCCATCAGGCCATCCATGACGCGCATCAGGACGGAATCGACCAGCTTGAAGAAGCCGGAGACGAGGCCGATCGCAAGCCCGATCACGATCGACAGGATTGCCGAGCCGATCCCGATCAGAAGCGAGATGCGGCCGCCATAAATGACGCGCGACAGGAGGTCACGACCATAGGCGTCGGTGCCGAGCAGGAACTGCGCCGAGGCCGGCTTCAGTCGCTGCGAGGGCGCAAGCTGAATCGGATCGTGTGGCGCGATCAGCGGTGCCAGGATCGAGACCAGCACGATCAGGGTGAGGCAGATGGTTGCCGCCGCGATGATCGGCGTCGAGGTGAGGAATCCGAAGCGCGGCCGCAGCGGCGACGTGATCGGGATGGACGACTGGGGAAGGGTATCGACCGACATCTTTGTTCTTATCCTTGCCTCAGTACCGGATCCGGGGATCGAGCAGCGTGTAGGCGACGTCGATCAGCAGATTGACGACGACATAGATCAGCGAGGTCAGCAGGATCATCGCCTGGATCACCGGATAGTCGCGCGCCAGCACCGCATCCACCGTGAGGCGGCCGATGCCGGGGATGTTGAACACGCTCTCGGTCACGACGACGCCGGAGATCAGAAGCGCAAAGCCGGTGCCGATCACGGTGATGACAGGCACGGCGGCATTGCGCAACGCGTGGCGCATCATCACGGCGACCTCGTTGATGCCCTTGGCCCGCGCGGTGCGCACATAGTCCTCGCCGAGCACGTCGAGCATCGCCGCGCGCGTCATGCGCGCGATCAGCGCGATGTAGATGAAGGACAGCGCGCAGGTCGGCAGGATGATGCGCTCGAAGAACGGTCCGAAACCGTTCGAGATGCTCTTGAAGCCCTGCACCGGCACCCAGCGCAGGTCGATGGCGAAGATCTCGATCAGGATGTAGCCGACGACGAACACAGGCACGGAGAAGCCGAGCACGGAGAGACCCATCACGAAGCGGTCGATCCAGGTGCCGTGCTTCCAGGCCGCGATCACGCCCAGGGGAACGGCGACGATGACGGCGAGGATGATGGTCGACAGCGCGATCGAGATCGACGGCTCGACGCGCTGGCCGATCATCTTCATCACCGGCAGGTTGGAGATCAGCGAGGTACCGAGATCGCCGTGCAGCAGCTTGTTTACCCAGGTGATGAACTGCACGATCAGGGGCTCGTTGAGGCCGAGCGAGGTGCGGATGCGCTCCAGCCGCTCTGGCGTCGCGTTGTCGCCTGCGAGAATCGCGGCGGGATCGCCCGGCGTCAGCCGCAGCAACAGGAACACGAACAGCGCGACGACGCCCATCACGGGCACCGCGGCCAGAACGCGGCGTATGAGATAACCTAGCATGCACCTATCTCCGGCTGCGGAATGTGTGGGGCCGTGAGGCGCCCGTCGAGTCTGTCGTGTCTATCATGCGCGCCTATCGTTCGGACTGGAAGGGTCGGCCGGAGAAGTCGATCTTGTGGGGCAAATTGTGTGCCAAGGGCAGGGCCGTATCAAGGGGCCGCCCAGTGTCTGGTATTGACCACTCAGGATGCATGGCGCAACTCGCGTTCAACTCCAAGTGTAGCCCCGCGCACGGTGGGCGGCGCGTTGAGCCCGCGCCAGCCGTCAATGGTTCCGGCAATCATCTGCGCTGTTGCGGCCGACAAAGTCCAGCCGAGATGGCCATGGCCGGTGTTGAAGAACACGCCCGGCATCCGTCCTGCGCGAACCACCGGCATCATGTTCGGCATCATCGGCCGCAGCCCGGCCCAGGGTACGACCTTTGACGTCTCGATGGCGGGGAAATTGCTGCGCACCCAGTCGACCAGGGGCTGCACGCGATCGGCGCGGATGTCGCGGTTGAAATCGTTGAATTCGGCGGTGCCGGCAACACGAAAGCGATCTGCGCCGAGCCGGCTGGTCACGATCTTTGCGGCTTCGTCGAGCAGGCTCACGGTCGGTGTCGCATTGCGGCTTGCGGAGCTGTCGAGTTGCACGGTGATGGAGTAGCCCTTCACCGGATAGACGTTGACGCGCTCGTCCAGGAGCGCGGCGAAGTGACGGCTGGCAACGCCGGCGCAGACCACGATGCCGTCCGCTTTCAACATGCCGCGTGCTTCGGTTGCCGCAAGATCGGCCCAGCCGATGACAAAGCCGCCGCCGGCGCGGGCAATCGAATCGACGTTGGCTTCGTGGATGAAGGTGGCGCCGCGCCGCTTGCAGGCTTCGGCGAGCCCGCGGGTGAACTTGTGGATATCGCCGGTCGCATCCGAGGGGGTGTAGAAGCCACCGTAATAATCCTTGTGCAGCGTCGGCTCGATGCTCCGGATTTCCTCCGGCGTCACCCGACGGCGATCGAGGCCACCTTCCTGCAACAGCGCGTTGACTTGCAGGCCGGCTTCGAAGCCTTTCTTGTCGTGATAGATGTGGAGGATGCCGCGGCGTTCGAGGTCGAAGTCGATGCCTTCGCGTGTCGCGATCTCGAACAGATGCTTGCGGGCTTCGATCGCGAGCCGCGTCGTCTCGATGGTGTTGGCGCGGTAGTTGCCGATGTTGGCGACGAACTCGCTCATCCACGAATATTTGTGCCAGTTCGGCCGCGGGTTCATCAGCAGTGGCGCATCGCGCCGGAACATCCAGCGCAAGCCCTTGAGGATCGTCGCGGTGCTGTTCCACACCTCGGCATTGCTTGCGGAGAGCTGTCCGCCGTTGGCGAAGGAGGTCTCCATCGCGGCATAGCGATGCTTGTCGAGCACCGTCACCTTGTAGCCGCGTTCGAGCAGGGCATAGGCGGTCGTTACGCCGGTGATGCCGGCGCCGATGATGGCGATATGTGTCATGGGCAGGTGCGGGGCTCCCGTGCGTTAGAATCGGCTAACCGCCGGCCGAAGGCCGTTGGCGGCGCCCCATCTGTCACGGTTACCTGAGAGCTTGATCCGGCGCGGACCTCAACAAGGTCTGGGCGGACTATCCCCTTCGGTGGACGTCACGATCGGCTTCAATCGTGCCGTCTCTCTCCAGATCGTCCTGACGATACGGTCCTTTTGCCTGAGAGTTTCCGGGGCGGTTGCTCCGTCGGCGCCGCAACGAAAGCCGAAAACCTTCGTTGCGATCTCTCCCGCATCGTCGCGCGGACAATCGAGCAGTACGCTGCGCCTCATTTTTAGACAAGGCTAAATTTCAATCACGACTGCTAGTGCATTGTGCAGTGCGAGATGATTGAATTACTCCAGCGTAGCGAGCAGCCCGGCCATCAAGCGCCCGCGTTCAACCAGGCTGTCGACCTCGATGAACTCCTCGAGCGTGTGGCCATTACCGCCGCGCACGCCAAGGCCGTCGAGAGTCGGGATGCCCATCGCGCCGGTGAAGTTGCCGTCGGAGCCGCCGCCGGAACTCGCATGCGGCAGTTCGGCGCCGAGCGACTTGGCAATGCCGCGCGCCGTTTCATACAGCGCCATCGTGCCCGCGTCCGGCTCCCACACCGGACGGGTGACGCCGCGCGTCACCTTGAAGGCGACATCATTGGCTGTGCCGGATAGCGCCAGCATCCGCTCGACACCGCGATCAAGGTCGGCCTGACGCTTGGCCATGGAGAGCGCTTCGCCGGTCGCGGTCGTGGCCACGCAGTTGACCCATTGGCCGCCATGCACGACTCCGACGGAGAAGGTGCAGTCCTCCGTTGTCATCGCGTCGATTGCGAGGATCTGCCGCGCCATCTCACGGATCGCCGAGCGTCCCGCAGACAGCGTCGCGCCGGCGTGGCTCGGCCGGCCTGTTGCCTCCAGGTTGAAGCGAGCGATGGCGTAACGTCCGGTGGTGACGCCGTTGTCGGCACGACCCGGCTCGGGGACCAGCACGTACTTATTGCGCGCGGCTTCCGCCTCGATGATGTCGCGCGTTGAGGGTGTGCCGACTTCCTCGTCCGGCGTGAACAGCACGGTGATCGGCAAGGGCGTGGTGAAGGAGGCCCGCGCCAGTTGCCGGATTGCTTCCAGCGAGAGGTAGTTGCCGCCCTTCATGTCGTAGATGCCGGGGCCGTAGCACTTGTTGCCCTCGCGCCGCCATTTCAGCTTCTCGATGGTGCCGATGGGGTGGACGGTGTCCATGTGTCCGGCGATCAGGATGCCCGGCTCGCCCTGCTTCGGGTGCGGAAAGCGCGCGCGGATGACGCCGCCGAAGCCTTGCCGGCCGGCGATGCGTTCGATGGTCGCACCCATGATCGCCATATCCCGCGCTGCGATATCGAGCATGCGATCGACGGCGCCTGCGTCCCAGGTCGGGCTCTCGCATTCGACCCAGTTGCGCAGACCCTGGAGCATGGCCTCGGAATCAAAGGGAAGATTGGCTGGGTTCATCTGGGTGTCTCTCGGGCTTTGAAAGGTGGAACGCGCATTGCATCCGCAACGGCGGATGAGCGGATAGTGTTGTAGAGCTAAACCGATCTTTGTGGAGCCCGTCTGCACGCCGCGACGGACTGCAACGAAACCGGATTGACGCGCTCAACACTGTCTGCAAGTCTCGAAAGATAAAGGCATTGCATGAGGTTGGTTCGCCTAAAGAACGAACCGAATGCTCAATCAATAACCCGCCTTTGAACAGTTTCACGTCAGGAGAAACTTTCTATGTTGAGCTTGATGCGCCGGGGGCGTCGCGCGTTCGCCTCCAAACTTGCGCTGTCGGTCGTCGCGCTTTCGACGGCAATGGCCTCGCCGGTGTTTGCTGCCGGCAAGACCATCACCGCGGTGATGCATTCGGATCTGCGCATCATCGATCCGATCTTCACGACCGCCTACATCACGCGCGACCATGGCTACATGGTTTACGACACGTTGATCACGACGGACGCGAACTTCAAGATCCAGCCGCAGATGGCGGACTGGAAGATCTCCGACGACAAGCTCACCTATACCTTCACGCTGCGCGATGGCCTGAAATGGCATGACGGCGCGCCGGTGACGGCGGAGGACTGCGTCGCATCGCTGAAGCGCTGGGGCGCCGTCGACGGCATGGGCCAGAAGCTGATGGACTTCACCGCGAGCCTCGAGGCGACCGATGCCAAGACCATCACGCTGAAGCTCAAGGAGCCCTACGGTCTCGTGCTCGACTCGATCGGCAAGCCGTCCTCGCGCGTGCCCTTCATGATGCCGAAGCGCCTCGCCGAGACGCCGCCGGACAAGCAGATCCCCGAGCAGATCGGCTCCGGTCCGTTCAAGTTCGTGCAGGGCGAATTCCAGCCCGGCGTGAAGGCGGTCTATGTCAAGAACACCGACTATGTCCCGCGCAAGGAGCCGGCGAGCTGGACCGCCGGCGGCAAGGTGGTCAAGGTCGATCGCGTCGAGTGGATCACCATGCCGGACTCGCAGACCGCGGTGAACGCGTTGCAGTCGGGCGACATCGACTTCATGGAAGTGCCGCCGTGGGACCTGCTGCCGGTGCTCGAAGGCAATGCTGACCTCAAGGTCGAGGTGCTGAACAAGTTCGGCTACCAGACCCTCGGTCGCATGAACTTCCTCTATCCGCCCTTCGACAATCTGAAGATCCGCCGAGCGGCGTTGCTGGCGATGAACCAGAAGGACGTGCTCGACGCGCTCGTCGGCAATCCCAAGTACTACAAGATCTGCGGCGCGTTCTTCATCTGCGACACGCCGTTCGCCTCCGACGTCGGCTCGGAATCGCTGGTCAAGGGCAACGGCATGGCGGAAGCCAAGAAGCTGCTCGCCGAGTCCGGCTATGACGGCACGCCCGTCGTGGTCATGGTGCCCGGGGACGTCGTGACGCTGAAGGCGCAGCCGACGGTGGCCGTGCAGTTGCTCCGCGAAGCCGGCTTCAAGGTCGACGCTCAGGCGACCGACTGGCAGACGGTGGTAAGCCGTCGCGCCAGCCAGAAGCCCCCGAAGGAGGGCGGCTGGAACATGTTCTTCACGAACTGGGTCAGCGCCGACGTCTCCAACCCGATCGCCAATCTCTCGATCGGCGGCCAGGGCAAGAAGGGCGGCTGGTTCGGCTGGGCGGAAGATCCCAAGATCGAGAAGCTCAAGGAAGACTTTGTCCGCGCCGCCTCGCTCGACGATCAGAAGAAGATCGCGACCGAGATCCAGAAAGAAGCCTATGATCAGGTGATCTACGTGCCGCTCGGCCAGTATCTGGCGCCGAGCGCTTGGCGGAAGTCGCTCACCGGCGTGCTCGACGGTCCGGCCACCCCGGTGTTCTGGAACGTCGACAAGTCCGAGTAAGGCGAGGGCGCCTCTGGCGCCTTTCGTCCCGATCAACATGCGGCGCCGCTGTCACCAGCGGCGCCGTTGTCGTTTGTCAGCCTCGTGTAAGGTTGAGAAAGCGGCGGAACTTTTAACTCTTCCAGTTTCAAATTGTTGCTATTTGTTTCTGTCCTGAAATAGATGTGCGCAGCTCGCATATCACTTTCCTTGCTCGATTTGATTCCCGTGCCGATCGATTTTGCATTCCAGGCGATGGCCGAACGGTCGGATCGCACGCCGGCGCGATGGCGCCAACCCTTCCTGCGCTGGCTCGATGGTGTCGAGGCGGGCTGGGCCGTCCCGGTTCTCATCGCCTGCTTCGTTGCGATCTGGACGCTTTATCTGGCCATCGCCTATGCCGGCGGCGGCCTGCATCCCGATACGCTCGAGGCGTGGACGTTGGGGCGCCGATTCGCCTGGGGCTATCACAAGCATCCACCGCTGATGGGCTGGGTTGCCGCCGCCTGGACTTCCGTCTTTCCGCTGCGCGACTGGTCGCTGCAACTGATGGCGATGGTCAATGCGGGGTTTGCGCTGTTCTTCGTCGATCTGATCGCGCGGCAGTTCGTGACCGGGCACAAGCGTATCCTGGTGCTGCTGCTGTTGATGCTGACGCCGGCCTATCAATTCCACGCCCAGCGCTTCAATGCCAATGCGGTGCTGCTCGCGACCTGGCCGCTGGCGACCTGGTGCTTTCTGCGCGCGTTCGAGACCCGTCGTGCATCCTGGGCGATTGCCGCCGGATGTACGGCGGCGCTGGCGATGGTCGGCAAGTATTATTCGATCTTCCTCGTGGCGAGCTTCGCGTTTGCGGCGCTCGCGCATCCGGCGCGGCGGGCCTATTTCACCTCCGCTTCGCCCTGGATATCGGCCGTCACCGGGCTCGCGGTGTTGTCGCCGCACATCTACTGGCTCGCGACAACGGGGGCCCCGACCTTCACCTATGCGATGGCGCACGCCAACGGCGACGCCGTGAGCAAGCTCGGTGATGTCAGGAACTTCCTGCTGGGGCTCATGGCGGCGATGAGCGTATCGGCCGTGATCTGGGTGTTCATCGCAGGGACGCGCCTGAAACAGTTTGCGGCCGACTTCGCTGCAATGAGTCCGGGCCTGCGACTTCTCCTCTACGTTGCGATCGGCACGATCGTGCTGCCGGTCCTGACCTCGCTCGCGATGGGGACGGATTTGCCGTCGCTGTGGGCGTTGCAAGGGCTGTTCCTGTTCGCCGTTCTCGTGGTCTGCGGCGCGCGCTATCCGATCGAGCGCTTCTACACCGTCAACCTCACGGTGATCGTGGCCGGCGTTGCGCTCGCCGCCGTTCTGGTTGCTGCGCCGATCCACGCCGTCTATCGCAACAATTACGGCTACGAAGAGGGCCGGAATTTCTACATGCAGGCGGCAAGCGAATTGACTCGCGAGTGGCGTGAACTGACCGGCGAGCGGCTGAGCGCCGTGAGTGGCGACGACACGCTGGCCTTTGCGACGGCGTTCTACAGTCCCGACCATCCGAATTACGCGCGGCCGTTCGAGTATCAATACACGTGGGGCTTGCCGCGCAGGGCCACGCTGGACCGCGGTTGGGCCGCGCTTTGTTTCCGTGACCAGAACGATTGCAGCCGGTGGATGGAATGGGTGTCCGGGCGCGCCGGACACTTCGTCAGGCGCGAGTTCACGGTGCAGGCAACGCTGTGGGGCCGGCCGGGTCTCACGCGGGGGGTGATCGTGCTCATAGTGCCGCCGCGCGGAGAGGGCGCGGGGCCGGAGAGTGCCGCAGATGATTTCAGCGCTAACAGGCGTACGGCGAACTAGGTTCTGCGCTCAGCAGTGGCTGTCGCGCACCCGCTCGAGGCCTTCGCCCGCGAAAGGCGCGGTGAACGCCGCTCGGTCGGTGTTCGATTCCGATCGTTTCGTAGCTTGCGGTTCCGAAGTGTGCTGATCTTCGCGGTGGTCAGATTCCATTGAGGTGGCCTCTCGAATTGCTGCAGTACAACATCGATGTGGCCGGGAAGTTCCTCACGGGATCGGGCGATGATGCGGCTTGAACAGCCGTCCCTTTTCCACCACCAGCACGATCGCAAGCGCGGCCAGCGTCGACAGGAAAAAGCCGACCGAGAACGGCAGCAGCGTGCCGTCGAAGCTCTGGCCGATTGCCATGCCCACCACGATTCCGATCAGCGTCGTGATCGAGCCGTAGAGCGAGGAGGCGGTGCCGGCGATATGGCCCTGCGGTTCCATGGCGAGCGCGGTGAAGTTCGCGACCATCATGCCGAACGAGAACATCATCAGCGCGGAGAGTGCCATGAACAAGGCGAGCGGCAGAATGCCGAGGATTTCCGTCAGCAACATCACGCTCGCCACAGCGGCGTAGAGCGTCAGCGCTCCGTGCGAGATCACGCGCATGCCGAGGCGTCCGACCAGCCTGGCGTTGAGGAAGCCGGCGATAGCGGTGCCGGCCGCGATCGCGGCGAAGGCAATCGGGAAATAATGGCCGAGATGATAGATGCTGGTGAACACCTGCTGGGCGCAGAACACATAGGCAAACAGGGCGCCTATGACGCTGCCGGCGGCCGTTGCGTAGCCGATGGTCTGGCGGTTGGTCACGGTCTGCCGGAAAGCTGAGAGCACGTCGGCGGGCGCAAGCGACCTGCGTTCGGTATCGGGGAGGGTCTCCGGCAACCGCAGCACGCACCATGCGAGTGCGAGCAGTCCGTAGAGCATCAGCACGAAGAAGATGCCGCGCCATTGCGTCACCAGCATCACCGCCTGCCCGAACGAGGGCGCGATCACCGGCACGGCGATGAACACCATCATGGCGAGGGACATCACGCTCGCCATCCGGCGGCCGACATAGCAGTCGCGCACGATCGAGGTCGCGATCACGCGTGTCGCCGAAGTGCCGAGCCCCTGGAGCGCGCGCGCGAGCAGCAGCGTCTCGAACGAGGGTGCCGCGACCGCCAGCACGCTCGCCACCGCGTAGACCGCCATGCCGCCGAGCAGCACCGGACGACGGCCGAAGCGGTCCGACAACGGACCCATGACGAACTGGCCGGCGCCGAAGCCGATCAGGAAGATCGAGAGCACCAGCTGAAGATGGTTGGCGACAGGGATATTGAAGGCTGCCCCGATATTGGGCAGCGCCGGCAGCATCATGTCCATCGCAAGCGGGTTCAGCGCCATGATGGACGCGATCACGATGACGAATTCGGGGAAACCCATGGGCCGGTGTCCCGAGGACACCCAGCTGTCGGCATTCACGTCGGACAAGGAAGCTCACCTCTGAAAATCAGGGGCTTTTCTATCTCTTATGCTGCATCGCACAACCCATGTTTCGGGATGGCTGTCAGGCAGGGCGGGGGCGGACAAGAATTGGTGAGGCGGCCGGAATCCGAGGCAAAATGAAAAGCCAAGCAGCTTTAGCTGGTCCGGCGGCACCCATTGTAAGCGCCACGCACGGAAATCTTCGGCAGTTTAGCGACATCCTAAAGCGGATACCAACCGGTTTCCTGTAGGCCGTGCTTAAGGCGTTGGGGAGCGCGAGGCCATGGCTCTGGATCTCAGAACGATCTACGTTGTCACTTCGTTAACCGTGGCCTTGCTGGGCGCGCTTCAACTCGCCAGCTATTTCATTGGCCGTTTCGGCCGTTGGCCCCTGTGGTGGGGCCTTGGCAACATTCTGACCGGGATCGGGACGTTCTGTATCGCCCTTCGCGATCTCGCACCGGACTTCGTCACGATCGACCTCGGCAACTCCGCGACGCTGGCGGGTTACGTGTGCATGGTCCCGGCCGTTCGTGTGTTTGCGAACCGTCCCGCTCATTTGCGCTATGTGCTCGTTGTGGCGCTTGCCGCCGTTCTCGTATCCGTTTGCGTGTTTGGTGACGCCTCTGACACGAGAGGTCGCATCATTTTCGGTTCGCTGCTGTCCTGCGCGGTCGACCTCGTCATTCTGCGCGAAGGTGTCCTGTTGGGACGGCGCGAACGGCTTTATTCGGCGTGGATTCTCGCGTCGCTGTATCTGCCGACGGCGCTGATCTTTGCGGCGCGGGCCCTGTTGGCGACGGCGGGCGAGATCGGCCGGCAGAAGCTGTTCGACGGCAGCAGCCCTCACACGTCGCTCGCTGTGTTCGCCGTGCTTTTCATCGTGTTGCGCAACATGGTCATGATGCTCATGGCTGCGGAGCGAAATCACCACCAGCTCACGGAATTTGCTAGCCATGATCCACTGACTGGCGCCCTTAACCGCGCGGGTCTCGCCCGCGCCTATGCCGAGTTCGGGACGGCGCGGGTCACGGCATTGCTCATCGACATGGATCATTTCAAGGCGCTGAACGACAGGCATGGTCATGCCGCAGGCGATGCGCTGCTGCGGCTGCTCGTGGAGGTCATCAGGACCCGTCTTGGGCCCGGCGATTTCGTAGCGCGGATGGGAGGCGACGAGTTCGTCGCGCTGCTTTGCGACGCCTCGCTGGGCGATGCTTCAGGTATGGCCCGCGGCATCAGCGATGCCTTTGCCGCGGCCATTGACGGGCAGCATGCCGTTCTCAAGGTCCGGCCCACGCTGAGCATCGGCATCGCCCGCCGGTCGGCCGCCGCTATGGCCCTCGATGCGCTTCTCCAGAACGCCGACGCTGCGCTCTACCGCTCGAAGCAGCAGGGGCGCGACCGGATCGAGGCGCATGTCGAGGGAGCGCTGGCGGCCTGAGCTCACTCCGCCCTCGGGACCGCCTCGACGAGGCTGAGCGCCAATTGTCCTGCGGTATCGACATAGTCGAGATCGCGATGAATCAGCATCACGGTCGTTGCGCCGTCGAGCAGGATCATGAGCTGACGTGCGAGCGTGGATGCATCGGGAATGCCGTGGCCGCGCAATTCCGTTTCGAGCCATGCTTCGAAACGTTTCTTGTGCGCCGCGCCGGCCTTGACCGCGGGATGTGCCGGTGTGTTCGCGAGCTCGGCGATCGTGCGCAGGAATCCGCAGCCTCGCCAGCGTGGCGTATCCACCGACCGTCCCAGTTTTGTGAAGAGGCCGCGGACCTTGTCGGCCACCGTGCCCTCGGTCTCCGCGAACCAGCGCATGTAGAGCTCGAGCGTCGGCTGGTCCCTGGACGCGATGGTCGCCGCGACGAGCTCGTCCTTGCTGGTGAAGTGGTAGTAGAGCGTCTTCTTCGTAACGCCCGCCTTCTCGGCGACCGCATCCATGCTCACCGCCCGGATGCCTTCACCATAGAACAGACGCGTCGCCGCGACGACGATCTGCTCGCGCGTGTTGTCACCATTCCTGGACATCGATCAATGTATACCGCCTAGTGAGTATACACGACAAGACCGCTGTGCTGACTTCCCGGCCCGTTCGATCTGGAAGGAGCCTGCACTTGTCCGATCTCGTACTCTCCGAAACACGCGGCGCCGTGGCGCTGCTCACGCTCAATCGCCCGAGCAAGCTCAACGCACTGAGCTACGCCCTGATCGACCGCCTGATGGCGATCCTCGACCGCATCGAGGACGATGCGAATATTCGAGCCGTCGTCCTGACCGGCGCGGGCGATCGAGCCTTCTCGGCCGGAGCCGACATCGCCGAGTTCTCGGAGAGCGTGAAGGCCGGGCCGGATATTGCGGTGAAGGATTTCGTGCGGCGCGGGCAGACGATGACGGCGCGCATGGAGGCGTTTCCAAAGCCGATCATCGCTGCGGTCAACGGCATCGCTTTCGGCGGCGGTTGCGAGATCACGGAAGCCGTGCATCTCGCCGTCGCGAGCGAGCGCGCAAGCTTCGCCAAGCCGGAGATTGCAATCGGCATCACGCCGACCTTCGGCGGCACGCAGCGCCTGCCGCGGCTCGCAGGCCGAAAGCGGGCGCTGGAATACCTCCTGACCGGAGATTCTTTTTCACCACAGCGAGCTCAAGAGATGGGATTGGTCAACCGTGTCGTGCCGCACGAACAGCTCTTGGACGCAGCCTTCGCGCTGGCCGATCGCATCACGCGGCATTCGCAACTGGCGGTTGCCCGAGTCATCACGGCTGCGACGCGGGGCCTCAACGTCTCGATCTCGGAAGGCCTCGCCATCGAGAGCGAGCAGTTCGCGCGCATGGCAGCGACACGGGACACGCGCGAAGCGCTCGACGCGTGGCTCGCCGCCCGCTCGTCGCGATAGGCGCCGCCTGGCTGCTTGGGCGGCCATGATGGCGAGCGACCAGTTCCGCTACCGTCCGGGCCGTGAGGCGGCAACCAGCCATTCACCATAAGATCGGGGACGACGCGTCGGGGAGATGAATCCGCAACCCATCCTGTCCATTGTGGCCTGACGAGGCGCCGCGCACGGCGCCGAGGCAGCCCAGCAAGACAGGTATTTCGCGGTGTCCGACGTGACCGGTACAGCACGATGGTTGGGACCCCCGGTCGACATGACCGCGAGGCGCAACATCTGGCTTGCCTGCCTGATCGCGCTGACCGCGCTGCTGGTGCTCGGCAATCTCGCCAACGACGCCACGTTCGATGTCAAATATGGCTGGGACGTTCGCGTCAATTGCGCGGCGGTCGACGCGCATGCCGACGGGCTCGATCCCTATTTCGTCAAGAACCTGAAGGGCACCAGGTTTTCCTATCCCTACCTACCGGTGACGCTGGACGTCTTCCGCCCCCTGTGCGCGGGTGGCCTTCTCGTCGATCATTACAGAGGCGTGTATCTCGTCCTCGCCGTACTCTGTGGCCTCCTGTTGCCAGGTCTCGGCCGAACGCGAACGAGCTGGCGAGATGTTGCGCTCAGGATGCTCTGTGCGTTCGGCGCGTTCGTCGGCTTCGAATGGGTCTTGGCGTCGGGGAATTTCGCGATGCTGAGCGGCGTGCTGACCGCAATCGCGCTGAAGCTCCTGCTGCGTCCACCTGCATCCGGTGTATGGGGGGACCGAAGCTTTTCCTTTCGCCTCGCCGGCGCCGCGCTGCTCGGCCTCGTGACCTCGTTCAAGCTGGTGTTCTGTCCCGTGCTGGCTGCGCTTTATTTCCTGCCGCTGCCGCGTGGTCGCAAGCTGGTGCTGATCGCGGTGGCGACGTTCAGCTTCGCATTGCCGGTCCTGATATCGAAGGTGTTCTACACCGACCTGTTCTCGAGCTGGCTGCTTGCGATTGCGGGACAGATTCCCAACCAGCATTCCGTCGATCTCGTGGAGGTCAATCCGTCGCTGCTGCTGCTGGCGCATAGCCTCATGGATCATGCCGGGTTCGGCGACAGCAAGCCGGCCATGTTCGCGGCCTATGTGCTCGGCGCGTCCGCACTCGTGCTGGTGCCATTCGCCCTGTCCGTGCTGCGTGCGGTCGGGAGCGGACCCGCGCGGGGAGGGGGATCGCTTCTGATGCGACTGGATCGCTGGCTGATGGACCATCCCTGCGCGGCCACGCGCGTCACGGTGCTCGCGATGTTTGCGCTCTATCTCAGCTCGCCGCGCCTCAAGGAATACGCCTTCTTCGAGCTCGCGCTCTATGCTGCGATTCTCATCGTCGATCTTCCGGCGCTGGCACTCGCTGCCGTTCTCACTGTCGGTCTGCTCATTCCCGCGCTGATCTCGATCACTGGGCATACGGTAGAGGGCGGTTTTAGCCTCCTCATTGTCGCGCTGATCTGCTTCTGGATCGTGCTGCTCGATTTTCGCGCCGAGCCGACAGGCCCCGCGGCAAAACTGCGCGAGCCGCGGGGGATGTGAACCCTACCGCGAAGCGGCCTCTTTGAGGCCCTCGGTCGAGGTTCTCCGCTGCGCGGTGTAGAGGCTCATATAGGCTCCGGTGTAGTCTTCGCTCCAGCCCCTCCGGCCGACGAGGAACTGCCTCAGCTGTTCATGCCCTTTGATCCAAAACACGGCATCGATCTTGTATTTCCTGATCACCATGTCCCAGGTGGCCTCGTTGATGTCCCACCGGACCAGCCTGAGATAGTCGCGCAACAGCTCGTCCGGATAGGCGGTCGCGGCCCGGCCATCGACGAAAAGCTGCACCGTTCCGCGCGTTCGGAAGATCAAGAGCCCACCGACATTCCAGTGGTTCAGCAGGCGTGCATGCGACGCATGCGCCTGGAGATAGCGGGCATCCTCCTCCGAGAGCATCTCGGGCAATGCCAGGGCCGGTTTCACCTGCGTGAAAGTGATCGGCAGCATCAAGGCGCCAACGACGCCTGCTGCCAGCATCGCGCGCGGGACGCCGAACTTCGAAAGATGTGCGGCCAACAGCCGGTCGAGGTGGAGCGCGAGCGGCACCGTCGAGAAGATGAAGAAGAACGCGATGTACCTGAACTGATAGAGGCCAAGAACCAGGAAAAGCCATGCGAGCAGGCGCGACTCCGGAGGAATCGACGTTGAGCTCCGGTATCGCAGTTCAAGCGCGACGAACGTCAATGCATAGGCGATGCCGGGAATGCTTCCCGGTATCTCCATGTTGTGAAAATAGGGACGCCATTCGCCGATGTCGGCCTGGATGAAGTGGCCTAGCGTCGCTGTGACGCCGTCGTAGACATGCCATCCCAGCGGATTGACGAATATCGCGATGAAACACCCGACGCCCGCGAAGCAATAGTTCCTGAAATTTGCCCAGTTCCGCCGGAGCAAGGCTACGCCGCAAAAGACGCCGATGATGGGAAAGGCAAGCATGAAGCCGCCATGCAGGTTGACCCAGAGGATCATCATCACCGGCAACAGGAACAATCTGCGCCGCCGCAGGCATTCCCCGTAGAAAATGACCGAGAAGAGCATGGTCGCGACATTCGGAGACGCCGCGAGATACATGTTGGGCGCCGACTCGTAGCAGGGATAGAGCAGGCACGAGGCGAAGACCGTGATGCAGACCGCCGGGGCCGATGCACCGCTGCTCAGAGCGCAGAACGTCAGATATCCGGCAATGATCGCGCCGCAGGCGACGACCAGCAGGACGATGCCGTCAAGCCCGGCATGCTGATACAGCACGCTGGCAATCACGTCCCAGAGCCACGACAGATTATACCATCGCTTGTCTCCGAGGGTGAACGCCCATGGATCCTGGAACGGAACCTCGCCTCGCTCCCTGATCAGGTCTCCGGCGGCGAGATGCCAGCCGAGGTCATAATGGCCGAGCAGAACCGGCCCGTTCGAAAGGTAGAACACGGACAGGAAAGCGATCAGGAAGACGTAGACTTCGAGCCCGCACAGGTGACGACCGAACGCCGTGGGCGCCCCGCCAATCCCGGAGCGGGACCAATTCTCGCGCGCGTCCATTCCAACTCTCTCACGGTCGAACACAGCCGGACCGGGCTCTGCGTTTCCACGATCTGTCTCGACAGCCGCAGACATCGTTCGCTTTAGGGGCAAACGATCTAAGGTGGAGTAAATTACGATTGTGCATCACGGCCGCCACGCGGGGCCTCAACGTCTCGATCTCAGAAGACCTCGCGATCGAGAGCGAGCAGTTCGCGCGTACGGCGGCGACGCAGGACACGAGAGAGGCGCTCGATGCCTGGCTGGCCGCCCGCGCGTCGCGTCAGGCGCGGTTTGGAAACCAGGGATTCACCATAAGAGCGGGGACGGCCCGACGGGGAGATGAATCCGCAACGCATCCCGTTCAATGTGGGCCGACCGAACGCCGGGAAGGCGCCGAGGGACCTCGAGGAACAGGCGGGATCAGACGTGTCCGACATCACCCGGACAGCACGATGGTCGGGACCATCGGTCGACATGGCCGGCAAGCGCAACGTTGATTGTCGAGCCGAGCCGAAAGACCTCGAGCCGGAGGATGTGCGTCCATGACGAGTGTCGCCTCATCCGCCAATGCCGGGGAGGAACGGCTCTTTGCCGCGGTGGCGCCGCGGAGGAGCTGGCTGAGCCGCGCCATACTGATCCTGGCCGTATTGCTCCCCACGGCCGTCGCTGTCGATCTCAGCGTGAACAAGACATTCGGCTCGGCGCGCGGGTGAACTGTGCGGCGGTGGACGCCTATCGCGAGGGACTCGATCCCTATTTCGTCAAGAACCTGAAGAACACCGATCTTTCCTATCCTTATCTTCCAGTCACCCTCGATGCCTTCCGGCCGCTCTGTGCCGGCGGCTTTCTCGTCGCGCACTACAACGCCATCTATCTCGTTCTTGGGCTGATCTGCGCACTGCTGCTGCCCGGTCTCGGCAGTATCCACACGGGCCTGCGGGATGTCGTGCTGCGTGGCGTGTTCGCGCTTGGCGGCTTTCTCGGGTTCGAATGGGTCATGGCGAGCGGCAATTTCGCGATGCTGAGCGGCCTGCTGACGGCTGTATCGCTTGCGCTGCTGCTGCGTCCGGCGCAGTCCGAACGGCGGGGCGGCGGGAGTGTCCTGCCGCAGCTTGCCGGTGCGGCCCTGCTCGGCCTCGTCACCTCGTTCAAGCTGGTGTTCTTCCCGGTACTCGCTGCGCTCTATCTCCTGCCGCAGCCAAGACGTCGCAGACTCGTCCTGATCGCCGTGGCGGTCGGCATGTTCGCGCTGCCGATTCTGGTTTCGATGGTGTTCTACACGGAGCTGTTTTCGAGCTGGTTGAGCGCGATCTTCGGCCAGATTCCCGGACAGCATTCGCCGGGGACCGAGGATAATCCATCGCATCGCGCCGCTCGCCATTTTCTTGTGGCGCATGGTCAGGGCACAGGACCCGGCCGCGAAGACCTCGCCGCTTCAGGCGCTCGACGACTGGCTGATGGATCATCCTGACGCTGCGATGCGCATCACCGTGCTGGCGATGTACGCGCTCTATCTCTGCGCGCCGAGGCTGAAGGTATATGCCTTCTTCGAGGCGGCGCTCTACGCGGCCGTCCTCATTGTCGACTTGCCTGCGATGATGGTGGCGGTCGTGCTGACGATCTCGATCGCCGTTCCGTTTGTGGTGGCGGTCTCGAGCATTGCGTTCGTGGATGGATTCGACCTGCTCACGGTCGCGCTCGTCTGCTTCTGGATCCTGTTGGGCGCGCAGTCGGCGTCATCAGCTCTCGTGGTGCGGGCAGCCGGGGTCGAACCGGCACAGCGCTTGCGCACCGAGGGATTTTAAGTCCCTTGCGTCTACCAATTCCGCCATGCCCGCTTGATCCAACGAGATCAAACACTTAAGTCCCTGTCCGGCCGTCTGGGCTGGGGGCCTTCCGGGCCGGATGGACGGTTCTTCCTTAAGTGAGCCGGCCGCATAAGGCAAAGCCTCAATCCGGACATCTGTTGTTGCTTTAGGCATTCTCAATCCACGGGGACTATTCATCCGGCATGGCTGCTTCGCTTTCCCATCGCCTGCGCGTCTTTGGCGCGCTGCTCGCGCCGTTTGTGGCGGGTGTCGCGCTGTCCGGCTGCGCCGGTATGAGCGAAACGATCGCTCCAGCCTTCGCCGATCCCGGCAAATACGAACTGTACGACTGCAAGCAGCTGGAGACCGAGCGCAAGTCGCTCACTACCCGCGCTGCGGATCTACAGAGGCTGATGGACAAGGCGGAGACAGGGGCGGGGGGCGCTGTCGTGGCCGAGCTCGCCTATCGCAATGACTACCTCGCGGTGCGCGGGCAGTTGCAGCTCGTCGACGATGCCTGGCGCCGCAACAGGTGTCGGGAAACGCCGCCGGAGGCGACACCGCCTGCCGCGCCGCCGTCTGCGGCCGCCGCCAAGCCCGCCCCAAAATCCGGTCGCACGGTGCGCTGAGCGTCAAGCGCGCCGCATCAGGGCTTCCAGCCGTAGATCCAGTCCTGCCGCGCCAGCATGCGGTCCGGGCCGAGCGCGCGGATCGCAAGATCGCGCGCGACCGCAAGCGGCCCGCTGAAATGATAGATGCGGCCCTGCTGCCGCGCGGTCTGTTGCACCCGCCGCACGCGCGCCTGGCGTGCCTGGCCATATTGCTTCAGCGCGGCAGTGATGCCCGCGGTGCTCTCGGCAGCTTCGCTGCTCAATTGCCGCGCGAGCACGGCGGCATCCTCGATCGCCATCCCGGCGCCTTGCGCGGCGAACGGCAGCATCGCATGCACGGCGTCGCCGAGCAGCGCGACCGGGCCTTTGCTCCAGGGGCAGTCGTCGGGCACGCCGAACAGCGCCCATTTGCGCCAGGTATCGACCGCGGCGAGCATCATCCGTGCCGGCGGTGGCCAGCGCGGCGCGGCGAAAGCGTCCATCACCTCGAGGGGATCGCCGGGCGTGCTCCAGCCCGGCCTGTTCCAGGTGCCCGGCAGCACCGCGACGACGTTGATCTGGCGTCCGCCCGCGATCGGATAGGCGACGAGATGGGCGTTCGGGCCCATCCAGAGCTGCACCCGGCGCGCGGCGTAGTCCTTTGGCAGTTGCGTGGCATCGAGCGTGCCGCGCCAGGCGATCAGCCCGGAGAAGCGCGGCTGCACCTCGGGAAACAGATGCTGGCGTACTGTCGACCAGATGCCGTCGGCGCCGATCAGAGCGCTTGCCAGATCGCTGCGGCGTATCGTGCCGCTGCGATGGACGACCGTCAGTCCCTTGGCGTGAGGTGCGACGTCTTCGAAGGTCGCGCCGAGCTTCAGGTCGATATCGGGATGGTCGGAGACTGCGCCGGCGAGCGCGGATTGCAGGTCGGCGCGGTGCACCACCCAATAGGGGGCGCCGGCGCGCGCGGATGCCGCTTCACCGAGCGGCATGCGCAGGAGCTCTCCGCCGGCCCGCGCGCTCATGATCGAGACCGCCTCCGGGGTCACGGCGCGCAGCTCGAGGCGTTCGGTGAGACCGAGCTCGACCAGCACGCGGCTGGCATTGGGGGAGAGTTGCAGGCCGGCGCCGACTTCCTCGAGGCGCTCGGCCTTTTCCAGCACGACAATGCGGAAGCCGCGGGCCGCGAGCGCAAGCGCGGCCGTCAGTCCACCGATTCCGGCACCAGCGATGACAATCGTTCGGGAGAGCGCCACCCCTGACCGATGGGAACGGTCAGGCGACCTTGTCCTTCAGGACGCATTCCGGCGGACGGGCTTCGCCCGCCTTCAGATCGGTGGCGAAGCGATACAGCGTCGAGCAGTAAGGGCAGATGATCTCGTTGTCGTTGCCGAGGTCGAGGAAGACGTGCGGATGATCGAACGGAGGGTTGGCGCCCACACACATGAACTCTTGCGAGCCGATCTCGATGACGGGGACACCGGCATCGTTATGGAAGTGCGGGACGACATGGTCGGACATCGTAGTTCATCCTGGAGTGGCAATGGCAGCAAACACAATCAGATTGATCTGCAGCATCTTTTAGCGCCGCGGACCATACTGGGGCGTGCAGATGATTGCTAGTCCAGCGGAACCGAAAGGTTCGCAACTGCCCCATGCTCATTTGCTCATGCAAATTCGACACAATCTTGTCGCCTCAGAGAAGCCCTTCTTTCGTCGAGGACGTTGTGTCGCAATTTTGGCATACTATTTCTGTGGACGGGTTGGATTGCGACGAAAGACGAACTATCCGGCGTGCATGACCTCAGGACCGTCCAGGCTTTCCGCATGAAGTGGCTGCGAATCAGCACAGCGTTGACCGGTATTGCGGCATGCAGCTTCATGCTCGTGCAGGTAGCGCCGCATGCGCGCCAGGCCGGTGCGATTTTCGCTGCCCAGGACGATCCGGCCGTGCTCTCCGAGCTCAAGCTCGACGCGCTGCTGCGGCAGAACGACCGCCTGGTTCAGGACAACATCGAGGCCGCGCTCGCTGCGGGCGACGCCGATCTCGCCGACAGTTTCGTAACGCTGGCGCGTGAACGCAACATCGCGCTGCCGGACGACGTCCTCAATCGCGTGAGCGATGCGGTCAAGGGCGAAAACTCCACCTCGCATTTCGCAAAGCGGTTCGCCACCGGTCTCGTCACCGGCAACGCCGACGATGTCGCGAGCCTGTCCGGGACGGTGGCCGGCGATCTCTTCGTGATCGGCGACATCAGGGACGTCGTGCGTGAGGGTAAGCACCTCGCTACGGGCGAGGACACCGACCGTCTGGTGCTGGGTCTGGCGGCAGTTGGTCTTGCGGTGACGGCGGCAACTTACGCCTCCATCGGTGGCGCTGCGCCGGTGCGCGCCGGGCTGACGCTGGTGAAGGATGCGCGTAAGGTCGGGCGGCTCGGCGAAGGGCTTGCGGCATGGGCCGGCCGGTCGGCGCGCGAGGCCGTCGATACCCCGATGCTTCAGAACGCGGTCGCCTCCGGCTCGGTGCTGCGTCCGGGCGAGACCGTGAGTGCGATCAGGGCCGCGTTCCGCGCCGAGAAGGCCGGTGCGCTCGTTCGCCTCGGCAAGGACGTCACGCGCGTTGCCGAAAAGACCGGCGCGCGTGGCGCCATGGATAGCTTACGCATCGCCGAAGGCCCGAAGGATGTCACACGCGCGGCGCGCCTTGCCGAAGCGCAGGGCGGCAAGACGCGCGCGATCATGAAACTGCTCGGTCGCGGCGCGCTGCTGCTCGTCGGCGGCGCGTTCGATCTGGCGCTGTGGCTGTTCGGCGCGGCATTGACGCTGTTCGGGCTTCTGTCCTCGATCAAGGCGACGACCGAGCGCCTCACCCAGGCGTGGTGTGATCGCAGACGGGCGCGGCGGCTTCGCCGCGCGCAAATCACCGCTGAGGCCGCTCTGGCGGACGCAGCCATCAAGCCTATTGTTTGAGCATGATCTCCGCGCAGATGCGGTTCCGCGTTTGTCGCGAGGAAAAACCGCTGCACACTTTTCCGGATCATGCTCTAAGATAAACCTCTCCCCCTCAAGATAGCGGAACTAAGTGATGCCGAGCTTCCACAACGGCGCCGTTGAAATTGCCTATCTGGACGAAGGCGAGGGCGATCCGATCATCCTGGTTCACGGCTTTGCCTCCAGCAAGAACGTGAATTGGGTCTATCCAACCTGGGTTTCGGAACTGCGCAAGAACGGCCGCCGCGTGATCGCGCTCGACAATCGTGGCCATGGCGAAAGTGCGAAGCTTTACGAGCCCGCGCAGTATTCGATTCCGACCATGGCCGGCGACGTGCTCGCGCTGATGGACCATCTCGCCATCCCGCAGGCGGACATCATGGGCTATTCGATGGGGGGACGGATGACGGCGTGGCTCTCCCTCAACGAGCCGCAGCGCCTGCGCTCGGCGATCCTCGGCGGCATCGGCGTCGGCGGCCTGATCGAAGGTACCGGGCCCGGCGAGAACGTCGCGAAGGCGCTGGAAGCGCCCTCGCTCGACGACGTCACCGATCCCGTCGGCCGCACCTTTCGAGCGTTCGCGGATCAGACCCGCTCGGATCACCGTGCGCTCGCCGCCTGCCTGCGCGGCACACGCGATCTCATGACGAGGGATGAGGCCGCGCGCATCGACCTGCCGGTGCTGATCGCGGTCGGCACCAGCGACGATGTTGCAGGCTCCGCCAGCGCGCTCGGCGCGATCATTCCCGGTTCGGAAGTGCTCGATATCCCGGGCCGCGACCACATGCGCGCGGTCGGCGACAAGGTCTACAAGACCGGCGTACTCGATTTCCTGTCACGCCGCGGCTGAGGTCTCGTCCACCGGCTGGTCGTCGCCAAGTCGACGCGCCAGCGCCATCAGCACCACGAAGGTCGCGACCCACACCATCCGCGCGCCATAGCGGTCGTGCGGGCCCGAGATCACGCCGCAAATGAAGGCGTTGCCGAGCAGCGCCAGCGTGACGGTCGCAGCCAGCAGCGTCAGATCGTCGAGCCGGCGGGTCGCGAGCGAATGTGCGAGCAGGCCGACCAGCGCCAGCATCGAGGCCAGCGCGACGGGAACATGCAGCCAGTTGACGTAGTCGAAATTGACGTCCCAGTGCTGCTGCCGTGCCGCGCGCATCGGCGCGACTTGCGCGGGGATGTAACGCTCGATGATCCCGTAGGTGTGCGGGATCCAGCCGCTGGTGCCTTCGCCGGTCGCCACATGCAGCAGTTGCTGGCCCATCGCCCGCAATGCCGCGCCGGCCTGCCACGCCGGATAGTCGGCGAGCGAATGCACGACGATGTAGCCCATCTCGTCGTTCATGCCTTCGAAGCGCCCGAGCGTGTTGAACATGCTCTTGCCCCACAGGAACTCGTCGGCGGTCGCCGGCAGTTCGTTGCGGTAGGGACAGAGCTTGAATCG